>JBASCW010000119.1:0-48211 GCA_049651845.1 Burkholderiales bacterium
AATCGTCGCTCATGCGCGATTCGCTCGCGGTCGTGCGCGTCGCGGCCGGCTGGCTGAATTTCAGGTTATCGACGGTAACCCCGATGAACCCGCTGATCGTCACGCTCGATTGGGCGAGCGCCGCGCCCGGCGCCGCGAGCGCGCCCGCGATCGCTACAGCCAAAAGTTTCTTATTCACATTCAATTCATCCCCCATTGCGCTCATTTATTAGTAACTATGACGGATGTTGAAGGAGATCGTGCGGTAATCCTCGCCCGGCGCCGCGCCGGAATTGACCGATCCCAGTCCGGAGGTGAGGGCGACGGTTCCGATCCCGATCCCGCGGTCGCCGTACGGGCTGTACGCCGCGCCGACGTCGTTGGTGATTTTCCCGTAGCTCAGCCCTGCCATGGTGCGCTTGGAAAAGTTGTACATGTAGGTCACCCCCCACATCTTCGCGCTGTCGGCCACGGCGGTCGCCTTGTCGTCGCCCGCCTTGGTGTACGACGCGAAGAAGTAGTGCGGGCCGGTCTTGTAGCTGATCGGGAGCGACCACGCCGTGCGGTTGCCGATCGCGGTGCCCGTCGCCGCGAGACCCGGGGCGGTGTGGGCGGCGTTCAGCTTCGACTTGTTCCACGTCAGCCCGACCTTGAAGCCGTCCCAGGTGTACCAGCCGTAGAGCGTGTCGCTGCGCTGGTCGGCGATCGCGAGCTGATGCGCCGCGCTCGGGGCCGTCGCGCCGGTCACGGTGGCCAACGCGGGCGCGTCGTTTTTGGCGTTCCAATAGCTGTAGGCGATGAGCCAGTTGTTGCCGGTGTACGCCGGGTTGAGGTTCCAGGCGCGGCCCTTGCGCGCGGTGTTGGTCGCGCTCAGATCGGCTTCCGATCCCGACAACGGGTTGAACGAGTAAGCGACGTCCGCGGCGAAGCCGCCCCAGTTGGGCGAGGACCACCTGAGCGAGTTGGGCGTGCGGGTGGCGTTGGCGATCGCCACGACCCCGCCGCCTGCGAAGTCGATGATCGAGCTGGGATGCACCCTGAGGGTCACGCCCTGGAACCAGGCGTCGGGGAACGTCTTGAAGAAGTGCAGGTTGTGCCGCCCGGCGGTGAACCGGCCCGCGTTGTGGATCGAGAGGCCGACGTACGACTCGCCGGACGCGGCGATGGCCGAAGTGTCGGGATTTATCTTCACGTCCACCCGGACGAGCGCCGCATTGCCGCCGCCGAGATCCTCCCGGACGCTGAAGATGACCGCGCTGGAGGATTCGTCGTTCAGGCGGGACTCGCTCGTCGTCGTGCGCCCCGCCGCGGGCTGGTTGATCTTGAGGTTGTCGACGCTCATGTGGACGTATCCGCTGATCGTCACGTTCGACTGCGCGAGCGCCACGCCGGGCAGCGTAAAAGCGCCGGCCACTGCGACCGCCAAAAGTTTCTTTCGCATGTCAATCTCCTCTCGAGATGAAACCGCCGAATCCGGCGCCGACTGTGCAACGCAGATGCTAAAGGGCGAATGATTGCGGGACGATTACCGGGACCTTACGGAGTTGTAACCTACGGCCGATTTCATCCTGCAGCGCCACCGGCCGCCGGCGGGGCTATAGTTCGCCTGCGGCAGTTGCCTGCCAACAGAGGGCCGGAACATGAAACTGCTGGTGGTCGAAGACGAGAAAAGCACCGCGTCATTTCTCAAGAAGGGGCTCACCGAACACGGCTTCGTGGTCGACCTGGCAGCCGACGGAACGGAAGGCGAGCACCTCGCGCTCTCGGACAACTACGACCTCGTGGTGCTCGATGTGATGCTTCCGGGCCGCTCCGGCTGGGAGGTCATCAAGAATCTGCGGGCGCGCAAGGAAACCCCTGTGTTGTTCCTCACCGCGCGCGACAAGGTCGAGGACCGCGTGAAGGGGCTGCAACTCGGCGCCGACGATTACCTCGTGAAACCCTTCGCGTTTTCGGAACTGATTGCGCGCATCCGCTCGCTGCTTCGACGAGGCAAGGTCGTCCGGCCCGAAATACTCCGCCTCGCCGACCTGGAACTCGACCCTGTGCGGCGGCGCGCGACCCGCGGCGAACAACGGATCGACCTCACCGCGAAGGAGTTCGTGCTGCTGTATCTGCTGATGCGCCACCGAGGCGAGGCGCTGTCGAGGACCTTGATCGCCGAGCAGGTCTGGGACATGAACTTCGACAGCGATACGAACGTCGTCGACGTCGCGATTCGGCGGCTGCGCGCGAAGGTGGACGACCGGTTTCCGAACAAACTGATCCACACCATCCGGGGCGTCGGCTACGTCTGCGAGGAGCGCCGATGAACTCGCTGTCGCGTGCGATCCATCGTGCGCGGCGCTCGATCGCGGCGCGGCTGTCGCTGATGCTGATCGCCGTGTTCGTGCTCGTGCTCGCCGGGATCGGGGTGCACTTCTACCAGATCCTCGACGGCGATTTCACGGCGCGCGCGCGCACCGAGCTCGACGGCAGGACCGAGCCCGTCCGGCGCATGCTCGGCAAACTGCGCTCGGCGCGCGACCTCGCCGCGCGCAGCGAGGACCTCGAGGGCTTTCTCGTCGGCCATCACCGGCTCCTGCTGGCGATCGTCGATGCCGAGGGAGGCGTGCTGTACCGCTCGCCCGGGTTCGCCGACTCGGACCCGAGGCTGCTCGAGCGGATCCGCGAGCGGGCCGCGGCGGGGCTCGAAGGCGAATTCGAGCACCGGGGCCAGGACGGATTTCTCGCCAGGAGCGCAAAAGCGCGGATCGGCGGCGCCGAAGCGCCCGTCTGGGTCGCGATGGCGCACGACCTGCGCGATCAACGCGTCGTGCTGACGTCGCACGGCCGGGCGATGCTGATTTCGCTCTCGCTCGGAGCGGCGCTCGCTGCGCTCGGCGGTCTGTGGGTCATCCGGACGGGCCTCGCGCCGATGACGCGGATCGCCGGCGCCGCCGAGCGTGTCTCGGCCACGAGTCTGGATACCCGGATCCCGCTCGAAGACGCGCCGCTTGAGCTGGTGCGGCTGGTCGCGGCCTTCAACGCGATGCTCGACCGCCTGAACGATTCGTTCCGGCGCCTGTCGAATTTCTCCTCCGACCTGGCGCACGAGCTTCGCACGCCGATCAACAGCCTGCTCGGCCACGCCCAGGTCGCGCTGTCTAAGGCGCGCGGCGCCGAGGAGTACCGGGCGGCAATCGAGTCGGTGGTGGAGGACGGCGAGCGCATGGCGCGCATCGTGCGCGACATGCTGTTTCTCGCCCAGGCGGACAACGCCACGGCGACGCTGCGCAAGGAGCGTTTCGATTTGCGCGCGGAACTGGACAGCGTCGCGGCGTATTTCGACGTGCTAGCCGACGAGCGGGGGATACGCTTCGCGTGCGAGGGACAGGCGCAGGTGCTGGCGGACCGCGCCATGATCCAGCGGGCGATCGGCAATCTGCTTTCGAACGCGCTTCGGCACACGCCGAACGGCGAGACGGTCCGCGCGAGCATCCGGTCCGCGGAAGCCGGATCGGCGTGCCTGGAGGTCAGCAATCCGGGGCCCGCGATCCCGCCGGAGCAACTCGCGAGGATATTCGATCGTTTCTACCGGGCGGACCCGGCGCGCGGCGACCCCGCGGGCGGGACCGGGCTCGGGCTGGCGATCGTGAAAGCGATCACGGATCTGCACGGCGGGTCGGTCGAGGCGACAAGCACGCCCAGCGGAATGACGACGTTCCACCTGAAATTCGGCGCCTGACGCGGAGCCGTCAGCGGGCCTGCGTACCGCGGCCATGAGCGCGCGCAAATCGCAAGGCGAGCGGCGCAATCACGAGCCATTGCAGCAGCGGCGAAACGCCGATTTCGATCCCCATGATCCCTACCGTCGGCATCAGATCGGAGTAGCTCCAACTCTGCAGGACAACCGTGTTCATCCATTCGCTGAACGCCGTGTATGCGATCGAGGCGGACGCGGCGATCGACGCGATCAGGCCCCACCGCCAGTGCACGGGGGCGGACGCCCCGGTCGCGATCAAGGCGAGGAGCAGCGCTCCGATTCCGATCGCGACGTCGCCCAAAGTGCAGTGCGCCACGGCGAATGCGATGAAGGCGGGTTCGCCCTCGGACCAGAGCGTGTACAGCGGAAGATGGGCGATCTCCCAGGCGAGGTTCAGCGCGGCGAGCCACGGCAGGTACCGGAACCCGATCAGCAGGCGCGCTTCGCGGTCGCGATACCAGGGCGCCGCGCTCACTTGCCCCCGCCGTCCCTCGCGGCCGGCGAGGCAGCGTCGAGCAGCGCGCGCACCTGCTCGAGCGGCATCGCCCCGCTGTAGCGTTCGCCGTTTTCCAGGAACCATGTCGGGGACGCGACACCGGCCACCGCCATCACGATGCGTCTCATGGCGGCCTCGTGTTGCGTGTCATCTCGGCGCGCGCGGCGAGCACCTCGGCCGCGCGCCAGTGGTTCTTGATGTAGGCGAGCACGGCCCAGATTTCCCCGTCCGAGAGCCTGCCGCCGAACGCAGGCATGTCGCTCTCGTAGCCCTTCGGCGCGTAGGGCGGCACGACGCGCATTGCCGCGCGTATACCTTCGCCCCAAGCTCCACGATTTCCGGGTTGCGCGCATCGGCGCGCGGATCGTCTCCGGGGGCGGGCGCCTCGCCGCAGGCCGCAAGCCCGAAAAACACGCACCACGCGATGCCCTGCTTCGATTTCCGGAAGCTTCCACTGCCTGACAGTCGGTTCAGGTTCGTTTCTTTCTACCGAATCCCCGCCTTGCGCTGCTCCGCGCGCACGTAGGAGGTGATATGCGCCACCTCGTCCGGACTCAGGCCCGGCACGGGCTTCATATCGCCGAATCTCCAGTGATGCTGGCGCGAGCCGTATTTCACCGCGATCTGGAACGCGACATCGCCGTGGTGCGCGGGCTCGTAGATGCGGTGCACGAGCGAAGGCCCTTCCTTGGTGCCGCGCAGGTCCACGCCATGGCATTGCACGCAGGCCGCGGCAAAGAGCTTCTTGCCGGCAACCGGGCTGGGCATCAGGCCGGCGCTTGGTTTCGGGATCTGCATAGGCTGCGCGTTGGCGATCGCCGCGGCAGCGCCGAGGGCTGCGCACAGCGCGACTCCGGGCCTGGATTTCCGGATGCTTGCGCGGCCCGTCATCGCCGTGCCTCACGCTCGCGCGGCACGCAGAACCCCTGCGCCGGCACCGCGAGCGCGGCGTTGAACTTGCTCGACAGATTCTGGAACGCCAGCAGCGCCGTGAGCTCGAGGATTGCCTGCTCGTTGAATTGCGCGCGCAGACGCGCGAAACGCGCGTCATCGACCCGCTTCGCCGGATCGGTCGCGGCTTCGGCATAGGCGAGTGCGGCCCGCTCGCGCTCCGTGAACAGGCCTGAGGACTCGTATTCCGCCAGCGCCGCAAGCTTCGCCGGCGCGACCGCGCGCTCGAGCGCGGTGGCGGCGTTGAGGTCGGTGCAGAACCCGCACCCGTTGATTTGCGAGATCCGCACCTGCACGAGCGCCCGCAAGCCCGCCTCGATCGGGGAGCCGGCCCGGTCGATCGAACGGTAAAGCAGCGTGAGCAGAAGGAAGGTCCGTGGCATGCGTCCCCAGAGCCTCGCCGGCTCCAGCTCCGCGCCATACTTCCTGCGCTGCAATGCGAAGATCAACCGCACGTACCAGGGATACGCGGTGCCGGGCGGCGCCGTGACGCGCGGCGCCGATCGCGAATCCGGGCAGGCGCCGGGACCGTCCATCGTCGTCCTCGATTCGCCCCGTCAGTATCGCGCGAACGGTCGGACACCCGCGCCCTTTCTTATGCGCCGGCTAGGTCCGGGCGGACGCCAGTGCCTTGTCCACGAGCGCTTTCAGTTGATCGTAGCCGAAGCTCGGCAGCGGCCTGCCGTTCACGAAAAACTCCGGCGTCTGGCTGACATTCAAGGCGCGCGCATCGTCGAGATCCTGCGCAATCATGCTGGCGATTTCCGGCGCCGTCACGTCGTAGCGCATCTGCTCGAGATTCAATCCCAGCCCTTCCAGATGTTTCCAGACCAGCATCGCTTGCGGCTTGTGGTTCGGCGCCCAATCGGATTGGGCAGCAAGTACGGCCTCAATTGCAGGCCAAAACTTCCCCTGCTTGCGCGCCGCTGCCAGTATCGCCACCACTTTATCCGAGCCTTCGTGAAAAGGCGCGAAACGCAAGACCAGGCGAATCTTATTGGGGTTTGCCTCCATCATCTGCTTGACCAGGGGATAGAACTGCCGGCAGGTCGGGCAAGCCGGGTCGAAAAACTCGACGATCACGACCGGCGCGCTATCGCTCCCGAGCGTGGGCGAATGCAGGCGCACAAGACGCGCGCGATCGCGCTCCGGTACTTGCGCGGAAAGATCCTCTTTCTGGCTCTTATAGAACCGCGCTCCTAGCAGGAACGCCAGCAGCAATCCTGCTGCGACAACGATGAAAAACGTCTTTTGCTTCATCTTGAACTCCTGAGATGTGCAAAAACAAGAAATATGATGATCAACGTGAATGCAACAAGCGCCATCAGGGGAATCGTCACGAAGCCGAACCACTCGATGACTTTTTCCGAGCACGGCACGCCTTGCGTACAGGGTTTGAGATCCTCGGGAACGACCCCGGACATCAGAAGTACGTGAAAGGCGGCGAACAGCCAGCCGAACGCGGCCATCGGCAGGGCGTAGCGGGCGACGTTCCGGTCCAACGGAAACATGCCGATCGGCAGTATCAGGACCAGCGGAAACATGAAGATGCGCTGGTACCAGCAGAGCACGCATGGCGGCACGCGCATCACTTCGCTGAAAAACAGCGCGCCGAGCGTGGACACGCTGGCGACCAGCCAGGCGCTAAAGATCGGCGTCCATGCGCTGGCGTCGCTGCCCGCGCGCACCGGAGTATCGGCGGTGTTCATCGATAACCGCTTGCCGGAATATCGGTGGTGTTCATCGATAACCGCTTCCGTGTTCGATGGGCGGTCGGGTCATCGGCGGTTCGACGGTTGCCGTTCGGTGCATCGCCATCTGCCTGTAGCTTGTACCGAGGCCGGTCAATGCTGCTCGAACACCCTGCTGCCGCGCTCGTCGAACGCGATCGTCGCGTACGGCCTGGGGGACCGCTGTTCCATTCCGGGTGAACCGTCCACCATGCCTGGCACCGCCAAGCCTTTCGCCTTGGTTTTCTCACGCAACAGCCTCTTGATATCCGCCGCGGGCACGTGCCCCTCGATCACGTAACCGGCCACGCTGGCCGTGTGGCAGGACGCCAGGTCGTCCGGGACGCCGTACTTGCGCCTGATCGGCTTCACGTCGGCGATGTCGTGGGCTTCGACGCGAAAGCCGGCCGATTGCATGTGCTTGACCCATTCCCCGCAGCAGCTGCAGGTCGGACTCTTGTACACGGTCACCGGCGGCAACGCCTGTTGCGCCCGGGCGCCGGGCAAGGCACCGAGCGCCACGATCGCGCTCGCGGCGAAAACGAAGGAACGTCGAGTATTCACGACTTTCTCCCTATGATTGGACAAAATTTACAGGATGAATCGAATGCGTCTGCTCCTACCGCAGGCGAAACCCGTTGCGGCCTCATCCCAGGCGGCCCAGCGCGGGCACGGCGTCGAGCAGCCAGATCGCAATCACGGAAACCCAGCCAGTGATCATCGCGACCCCAAATGCGACCAGCACCAAGCCACCACCGATCTGCAGCGCCGCGCCGATGCCGCGTAGCTTGCCAAGCACCCTGGCGGCCCGATCGGCGAACAGCGCGGCAAGCAGAAACGGCACCCCGAGACCCATGGCATACGCCGCGAGCAACCCGACCCCGCCTGCGCTCGCGCCCGACGCGCTGATTGCAAGGATCGCGCCGAGCACCGGCCCGATGCAGGGCGTCCAGCCAAACGCGAATGCGGTGCCGAGCAGAAACGCCGCGACCGGATTCCCTCCGCCTAGCCGCGGATGCGGGCGCAGGTCGCGCTGCAACCACGGCGTCCACCTCCATAGCCCCAGCATGAATAGTCCGAAGCCAATCACGATCGCGCCGGCCACGAGGTTCGCTTCATAGCGGTAGCGAAGGAAAAGCTGTCCGAGCGCGGTCGCGCTGGCGCCGAAGGCGATGAATACCGTGGAGAAGCCGGCTACGAAAAACGCGCTCATGCCCAGCGCCGCAAGCCTCTCTTCCGCATGCAGGCGCCGCCGCCGCTCGAAGCTCTCCCCGGCGACATAGGACACGTAAGCGGGAACGAGCGGCAGCACGCAGGGCGAAAGAAACGAAACGATCCCGGCGGCGAACGCGGCGAACGCTCCGATCGCTGCGGCCTCGGTCACGGCCTGTACCCCGCCCGCAACGCCATGTCGGCGAGGCAACTCATTCCGACTGCAGCCGGCGCACGAGCGGCATCACCTGCTCGTCGAGCTTGGCACGCGTGATCGCGCCAATGACCTTGTGGCGGATCACGCCGCGCTTGTCGACGACAAACGTTTCGGGCACGCCGTACACGCCCCAGTCGATTCCGACGCGCCCGTCGAGATCGGCGCCGGTGCGCGTATAGGGATCCCCCAGTTCGTCGAGCCAGCGCGCCGCAGCGTCGGGATTGTCCTTGTAGTTGAAGCCGTGGATCGGAAGTCCGCCCCGGCGCGCTAGTTCCATCAACAGCGGATGCTCGTCCCGGCAAGCGGTGCACCAGGACGCGAATACGTTGACCAACGAAACCTCGCCGCGCAGATCGCCGCTCGCGAGCCCGAGCGTCCGCCCTTTGACCGGCGCAAGCTGAAACTGCGGAACCGGCTTTCCGATGAGCGGCGACGGGATCTCGCGCGGATTGAGCGTCAGGCCCACGGCGAGAAACGCGCCAAGCACGCCGAACGCGACGAGCGGCCACGCCGAAAGCGCAAAATGCCGCTTCGGCGTTGCGCGCACCGAATCGAGCGATTCGGTCATCCGGTAACCGGGCTCAGGCCACTGCCTCTGCCGTCCTCACCGCTCATTTCTTGCCCATGCCGTGCATGCCCATCCCGGACATATCCATCCCCTGCATCATCATGTGATCCTGGTCCATCATCTGTCCCATCATTTCCCGCATGAGCTTCATGTGCTCATCGATCCACTCGCGCATTTGCTGCGGCGCCATTCCGTCGGCGGGCTTGGCCTTCTGCATTTGCGTCAGCACGTCCTGCATCATCTTCATGTGCTCCTGCATCATTCTCTGGCGCTCGGCGCCAGCAGCGGCCTGAGCCGCGGCGAGCTTTCTCTTGGCGTCGTGCGCCTTTTGCACGAGCGCTTGTTGTGCGGCATCCGGGCCGGCCATGGCGGCGAGTGGCAGTGCGAAAACAACAGCAGCGAGAAATGTGGCGAATTGCGCTTTCATGGTGAACCTCCTGTCAGGATTCAGAAGCGGTTGCTGTCGTGCTAAACCTCGGTATGAAGCCGGGCGTTCTTGCTGCATATATCGCGTACTCCTTGCCGAACTGGGCAGCCATGTCCGCTTCCTCGCGGGCGGCGAGATAGCCGTACATGACGACGAGGATCGGGAACATCGCGAGCGTCAAGATCGTCGGCCACTGCAGCAGAAAGCCGAACATGATCAGGACAAAAGCGAGGTATTGCGGATGCCGGATCCTGGCGTAGATCCCGGCTGTCGCCAAGCGGCCGTTCCGTTGCGCGCCGTACAGTACTTTCCACGCGACCGCGAGCAGCCAGAACCCACCGAATATGAGAACGTTGCTCGCGATATGAAAGGGCCCCCAATGCGGATTCATCTTCCAGCCGAACATCACCTCGAGCAGGTGCCCCGCGTCGTGCGAGAAAAACTCGACGTCTGGAAATCTCGCCTGCAGCCAGCCGGAAAGCAGGTAAATGGTGAGAGGGAAGCCGTACATTTCGGTGAATAGTGCGACGAGAAACGCGGAGAAAGCGCCGAACGAGCGCCAGTCCCGCGCCGTCTTCGGTTTCACGAAGCTGAACGCGAAGATGATGAATGCCAGCGAATTGATCACCACCAGCGACCAGAGTCCATAGGCGGATTCGGAGTGTGTGGATTCCATGCACCATTCCTTCGATGATCAACTCGAGTGCGGGCGCGGGCCTTCGCTCCGGGCCGCAGCACTCTCATCGCCGCGGCACTCTGTCTTGTTTGCGCCGGGCCCATGGCGGCCGTGGTGGCCGAACAGATGCATCAGCGGACAGGCGAGCAGCAGCACGTAGGGCAGCGCGCCGAAAACATGCGCCGCGTGCTCGGTCATCCAGAAGAACGCCGCCACTAGGGCGAAGCCGATCCATACGAAGTTCCACCGCGATCCTGGAAAACCCGCGTGACTCTCGCGATCCCCATTCATGGTTGTACGCCCGTGCCTATCTTGGAGCCGCCGCAAATGATTGCCCGATTCGGAAAGGCGCGGCGCGAAGGCCGGCCTTTCCGCCGCCATAAAATCCGAGGAGCGCGCCTACTGGCGCAGGCGCGGGATGAGGAGGTAAGGCGGCTGGACGGAGCGGCGCGCGATGAAACTGGATGCACTGGCGTGCATCGCGAGCGCCACCGATCTTGGGTTCGACGAACTGAGGACGGCGCCTGCGCCCGCTTCGTGCGCGAGAAGAAAGGATCTGCCGGATTCCGGGAGGGCCGCCTGCACGTCTTGCACGATGGCGGGACATTCGCAGCGCTGGTCGACGCCGATTGCCGCTAGAGCGTCAATAGTCACAGGAGCACCAAATTCGACCGCTTGCGGCGCCGCCATCGACGGAACACGCTCCTGCTCGCACGCACTCGCTGCCTGAGCCCAAATCCCGAGCAAGAGGACGAAGAACAAAATACGCCTGACGCACATGTTCGCCACGTTAGCCCCGGTGTTTCCTTGGCGATTTGATTGGGATCAAACAAGGCACAGGCTTTGGTAGGGCCGGCTGGTACACCGACGGTGTGCACGACCGGCCCCGAAAGGGTGCACGGCTAAGCTCCATGAACCCGCGACGATCGTGGCAATTCCGTGCCGCACTTCGCCGCAACCATCTCGCGAAGCACGACTTCCTCTGCCAGGAAGGCCTCGACCGCCACCGGATCGAACTGCGTGCCGGAACATCGCTGAATCTCGGCCTTCGCGCTGTCGAACGGCAGTCCGGATCGATATGGCCGGTCCGATGTCATGGCGTCGAGCGTATCGATGACGGCGAACAGACGCGCGCCCAGAGGAATCGCATCTCCGGTGAGCGCGCGCGGATAGCCTTTGCCGTCGAAGCGCTCCTCGTGGCACAAGACGATCTGCGCCGCGTCGTGCATGAACGAAACGTCCTTCAGGATCGCGTGGCCGATCTCGGGGTGGGTGCGCATCACCGCGCGTTCGCGATCGTCGAGCGGCCCGGCCTTCAACAGGATGGCATCGGCAATGCCGACCTTGCCGATGTCGTGGAGCAACGCCCCCCAGTAAATCTGGCGCAAATACGCGGCATCGTCACTGAACCGCTTCGCCAGTACCAGCGTGTGGCACGCAACGCGCTTTGAATGCAGGCCCGTCTCGTGCTCCCGTGCATCAAGCGCCGCCGCTAGCGACTCACCGAGCGCGCGATAGCTTGCGTCGCGTTCGTCTTCGGCCGAACGCAATTCCTTCTCCTTGAGGAGACACGATTCGCACGTGCACCTTCCCGCCCGCAGCGCAAAGGGCGGCTGCGGCACCGCGGAACCGCAATGCTCGCAGACAAGTCGAGGGCGATCCGTGGGCGTCACTGCCATGGCTCCGCTGCGTTCAGTGCCAAGCCGCGCCCCAGTCGCGCGACGCGGCGCGGGGAGCGGCCCGGAACGGGGCTACTTCTTCTCGACCTCGGCCTTCTTCGGAGTGCCGTGAGGCTTCTCGTCGTGCCGCGTTTGCGCATAGGCGCTCATCGCCAAGGCCAGTCCTGCGGCCAGTGCAATCGACCTGCCAGTCACTTGGTGCAATTTCATGGTCACGCCCCCGTTAACTAGGAGACTGCAGTTTGCTGCGCGATATTCGCGCATATTTGATCGAAATCAAATTCCGTGCTTGAGCACGCGATCTCTTCCCTCCCGTCTGACGCTCACCGATGCACTCGCTGCACCATGTCCGGGCGACGCGCATGGATGCGCAACAAGATCGCGCACACCCCGGTGCAGTGTGATGGGACTTCTGTATCGCGACCGTCACCGTTCCACAACGATCCGGCCGTTCATCGCCGTCCGACCGGAACCGTGGATCAGGCATCCATAGCCCAGGAGATCGACGCGCGTGAATCGCCAGACCAGAGATTCCTGGGCGCCCGGTTCGACATGCAGGATGTAGTACTGGTCGTGGTCGGCGTCCTCGTCGGCAGGAGCCTCCGTCGCGTGCTCCCTGATCTCATGCGACGTTCCGATCACCAGTTCGTGCATGCGGGTTCCAGCGTTGCGCACCGCAAAGCGGACCGTATCGCCCAGCCGGATCCGCACCAGCGGCTGCACGCGGCACTCGCGGTCGTCCATCTCGACCGGCACCACGCGCGAGACCTTGGCCGAGTCTCCCGGCCGCCCGAACGCGGCCGCGCGCGGGTCGCCCGAGGCGCCGAACGCATGGGCTCCCTGATGACCGCCGTGCGACTGGGCGCCGCCGGCGGCCAGCGCCGCAACCCAAAAAGCGCACACGACCATCAGCCTGCGCACGTCCGGGCTCTCCTACTTTGCGGCCTCGATCCCGGTCACGGTGAACGCGCCGCCGAGTTTCTCGACTTGGAAATTCACCTTGTCTCCAGCCTTCACTTGTTCGAGCATCGCCGGGTCCTTGACTTGGAACACCATCGTCATCCCTGGCATGTCAAAGCCCTTCATCGGGCCGTGTTTGATCGTGATCTTCTTCGCATCCTTGTCCACCTTGCGCACCTCGCCCTCGATCGTTTCGGACATGCCCGACGTACCGGACTTGTTCGGCATGCCGGTGTGATGCTTCGCGTGGCTATCGTCGGCAACAGCGGGGCCACCGCCAAGGACCGCGACGATCACGAAAGTCAACGCAAAAACTCGATTCATGGAATCTCCTCCAAGGAAAGAACGAAATATGGGCTACTTGACCGTCAATTTGCCGACCATTCCGCCTTCAAAGTGCCCCGGCACCAGGCAGCCGAAGTTGAATTCGCCGGCCTTCGTGAACTGCCAGACGATGGTCTCGGTCTTGCCCGGCGCGACGTGCGCCATGTAAGGCTCGTCGTGCTCCATCGTCGGGTGCTTTCTCATCATCTCGGCATGTTCGCGAAGCCCCTTCATCGTGCCGAGAACCATCTCGTGCATCGTCTTGCCGCTGTTCTTGACGACGAACTTCACCGTTTCGCCCTGCTGGATCGAAAGGCTGGCTGGCGTGAAGCGTAATTTATCGCTCATGTCGATCCGTACCGTGCGAGAGGCCTTCTTCGGGTCGCCTTCCCGGCCGAACTCCTTCTCCTCTGTTGAGATCGTTTTAGCGGCTTTCTTTTTGTGTGTGGCGTCGCCATGCGCCTGCGCGGGTAAAGCGAAAGCCACGAAGAGCGCTGCGATCAAGACTCGAACCATTGGACTCTCCTTTTTTGTCATCGTTCAGAACCTTCAATGCTTTCCATGCGCACCAGGCTTCCTTACCTTCAGCGCCGCCCCGCCTGAGTTGGACGCCGCCTTGCGCTGCGTCGGCGGCGGCTCGCCCTTCCATTCGTAGGCCACCGTGCCGGCGGGCTGCTCGTACCAGCCGGGGTCCTTGTAATCGTTGCGCCCGAGGCCCTGCCGGATCTTCACCGTGGTGAACATGCCGCCCATCTCGATCGCGCCGAAAGGGCCGGTGCCGGTCATCATCGGCAGCGTGTTGTCGGGCAGAGGCATCTCCATCTCGCCCATGTCCGCCATGCCGCGCTCGCCCATCACCATGTACTCGGGAACGAGGCGCAGGACTTTCTCGGCGACGCCGCGGTGATCGACTCCGATCATCGTCGGCACATCATGCCCCATGGGATTCATGGTGTGGTGCGACTTATGGCAATGAAAGGCCCAGTCGCCGGGGTCGGTGGCGTCGAACTCGATCGCGCGCATCTGTCCGATGGCGATGTCGGCGGTCACTTCCGGCCAGCGCGATCCCGGCGAGGTCCAGCCGCCGTCGGTCCCGGTGACCACGAACTCGTGGCCGTGCAGGTGGATCGGGTGGTTGGTCATGGTGAGGTTGCCGATGCGAATCCGCACGCGGTCGCCAAGCCGGCACACCAGCGGATCGATGCCCGGAAATACCCGCGAATTCCACGCCCATAGGTTGAAATCGAGCATGGTGCTGATCTTCGGCGTGTAGCTCCCGGGGTCGATGTCGTAGGCGTTGAGCAGGAACACGAAGTCCCGGTCCACGCGCATGAATCCGGGATCTTTCGGGTGCGTCACCCAGAAGCCCATCATGCCCATCGCCATCTGCGTCATCTCGTCGGCGTGAGGGTGATACATGAACGTGCCGGGGCGCTTGGCCGTGAATTCGTAGACATAGGTCTTGCCGGCCGGGATCTGCGGCTGGTTGAGGCCGCCCACGCCGTCCATGCCGTTCGGCAGCCGCTGCCCGTGCCAGTGTATGGAAGTGTGCTCGGGCAATCGGTTGGTCACGAACAGTCGCACTCGGTCGCCTTCGACTACTTCGATGGTGGGGCCGGGCGATTGGCCGTTGTAGCCCCAGAGGTGGGCTTTCATGCCGGGAGCCATTTCGCGCACCACAGGTTCTGCCACCAGATGGAATTCCTTGACGCCGTTCTTCATGCGCCAGGGCAGCGTCCAGCCGTTCAGAGTCACGACCGGGTTGTAGGGGCGCCCGCCGGGAGGCGCGAGCGGTGGCTGCGTGGCCGCCTTGTCCATGCTCGGCGCTTCCGGCACTGCGCCCTGCGCGGTGCGGCTCACCGCCACGGCACCGAGCATCGCCGCGCCTGTCGCAAGAAAACGTCTTCTCGTGGAATTCGTCATGGTCCGTATCCTGTCGTGGTTCAATGACCAGCGAGCGCTGGATTGGGAACCATGCGCCTGCCACCTTTGCCGGCGAGGCCGCGTGTGATATCCGGCGGCGCGCCGTTGAGTGCCGCCTGCAGCGCGTTTTCGGCCAGCCAATAGTCCCGCTGGGCTTCGATCGCCGCGTTCACACTCGCCACCTGTTCGCGCGCGTCGGCGAGAAGCTCGAACACGCTCATCAACATGCCGTTGTAGCGCAAGAGGGTCTCTTCCGAGATGCGTTTGCGCAGCGGTACGATCTCGTCGCGATAATGCTTCGCGGTGTCGTACGCGGTGCGGTAGGCGGAATACGACTCGCGCACCTCGGAGCGCGCGTTCACCGCAGTTTCGGCTACGCGATGCACCGACTGCATGTAGATCGCCTCGGCCTTGGCGACGCGGGCGCCGCCCCAGTCGAAAATCGGCAGCTCCAGGCTGATTTCGTATCCGCGTTTCCAGGCGTCCGCGCCCTCCCTGGTACTCGCGGGGCCGAATTCGAGCGCGTTGATGAAGCGGGTGGCCTTGCTGAGCCCCAGCGATTCGGCAAGGGCTTCGGTGCTGCGCTTGGCGGCCTGTACGTCGAGGCGCTGCTGAATCGCAACTGCCTCGACATCCCCCAGATCGGGCAGGGTCGCGGGCAAATCGGGCAGACGCGCCGGAAGTTGAAACGCAAGATCCTCACCGAACACGCCCAGCACGCGCGCGAGGCGCTCGCGATCCGCGACCGCGGCTTGCCTGGCGCGTGCGAGCTGCGCGACAGCTTCGGCGTAGAACGCCTGCTCGCGCATCAGCGTGAGCTTGGGAAAGTTGCCCGCCCCGGTCATACGCCGCGCGAGCTCGGCGCTCGCTTCTGCCGCTTCCTTGACCTGCGCCATATAGCTGGCGGTCTGTTCGGCGGCAACGGCCTGATGCCATGCCTGGCGCGCGTCGAGCGCGACGCCCACCGCGGCCGCCGCGACAGCGAGCTTGGCCTCTTCAAACCGCCGGCCCTGCAGCTTCGTGCGCAGCGGCATAGTCAGCAGATCGACGATGGGAAAGGTCAGCGCCCACTCAAGCTTCTTCTCGTCACCCTGCCGTGTACGCAAATAGGCGAAGTGAGGATTGGTCATGCGTCCGGCCTGGACGAGATCGGCCTCCGAAATGCCGAGCTCCGCGTACGTCGCTTGCAGTCCCAGATTGTTGAGCAGCGCCAATTGTGCTGCGTCATCCGCGCTCAGGGGCCGGCGGAGAATCTCGCGCGTCCGCGCGTGCACTGCGCCCTTCTCCTCTTCGGTGCGCGCCCAGCGCGCCTCCTGTCCGGTTCGTTCCTTGACTGTGCGCTGCACCGTCCCGAAACCGCCGTCCTCGGAGAAGGTCGCGCAGCCCGCGAGCAGAGCGGAACCTAGCAGCAGCACGACGACTTTGGTCATTTTTGCCCCCCGTGGGCGCCAGGCGCGTGCGGCTTCGCCTCCGGCTTTTCATAGCCACCCGGCGCCTGCGGGACATGACCCATGTGCCCCCCCAATCGGCCGGCTTCCTCGTTCGAGGTGCGCCAGCGCGCAATTGCAGGGTCGGCATAGGGACGATATCCCTTGAACGCGGACTCATAGGTGGGGCGAATGGCCCCACCCGCCTTCGGATCGGCCGGGTCGGGCCGCGCCGGAACTTGTGCAGCCGCGGCGCTTGCAGCAAGCGCCGCCAGCGCAATAGCAGTTTTCTTCAGCATAGGTCTTCCTCTGTTCGTACTGGCGCAAGCGCGGTGCGCGTGCGCACGCGGTGGCCTGGTCAGCGGCCCCGCTACGCTGTCAGAACGTCAGGAGACGAGAGGCGGGCGATCGAGGCTCTCGGGAACGAACCCCGAGAACCGGTAGTCGAGGAAAGGGATGCGAAAGGCCCCCGGAGGCTGAAACATCACCCCCTGGATCAACCGTGGGGCGAGGCCGGCGCTGGCGCAGCACGAGGCGCAGACGCTGCACACCGACGCTGCATGAGTGAGAATGCCGCCACCGTTGTCCGATGGCTCGTGGCGATGTTCGTCGCCAGATTCGCGCACGTGCTCCGCCGCTGCGGTGCCGCCGTCGTGGAATCCCCCGCACAGCGCCATTAGCGCGGCAGGATAGCCGCGCAGCGGCAGGGCTGCGAACAGCATGACCAGCAAAACGACGCGTACGATTCGCTTCACGCGGTGAATCTTAACCCAACTGCCGGTGCATGCCAACGAAGTCCCGCCGTCCCGCCGATAGGCAGTGCCGGAAGCAGCCGGAGATGGCCAGCGGATCGCGCGCGGCGAACGAGGACTTCATGCAAATCGCGACTTCTATGGCCGCAGCCTCAAGTTTGACCCTATGGGTAGGTCAAGCGCGCGCCAGGTCTTCCAGGATCGGGCAATCGGGGCGCTGATCGCCGTGGCAGTGGTGGGTGAGGTGCTGCAGCGTCGTCAGCATGGATTGCATCTCGGCGATCTTGCGCTTCAGGTCCTCCATGTGGGCTGCGGCGACCTTCTTCACCGACGCGCTGGGACGCGACTTGTTCTGCCAGAGCGAGAGCAGCTCGCGGATGTCGTCGACCGAGAAGCCGAGCGCGCGCGCGCGTTTGACGAAGCGCAGCGTGTGCACGTTAGCGTCGGAGTAGACGCGGTAGTTGGCGTAGGTGCGCGCCACCTTGCCCAGCAGGCCGATCACCTCGTAGTGGCGGATCATCTTCACCGAGACGCCGCTTGCCGTCGAGGCGCGGCCGATGTCGAGCAGACCCTGGTCGAGCGCTTCGGCGTGTTCGAGTTGCGGTTCGCTTCTTCCCATGTCAGAGCCTCACGCGGTTGAGCCGCAGTGCATTGGTGACCACCGAAACCGAACTCAGCGCCATGGCGGCGCCGGCGAAAACCGGCGACAGCAGCAGGCCGAAAGCCGGGTACAGCACGCCCGCCGCGACCGGAATGCCGAGCGCGTTGTAGCCGAAGGCGAAGGCCAGGTTCTGGCGGATATTGCGCATCGTCGCGCGCGAGAGCGTCGCCGCGCGCGCGATGCCGCGCAGGTCGCCTTTTACCAGTGTCACCCCCGCGCTCTCCATCGCGACGTCGGTGCCCGTGCCCATGGCGATGCCGACGTCGGCCTGCGCGAGCGCCGGCGCATCGTTGATGCCGTCGCCCGCCATCGCCACTTTGCGCCCTTCCGCCTGGAGGCGCTTCACGTGCCCTGCCTTATCCTGCGGCAGCACCTCGGCGAGCGCTTCATCGATGCCGAGCTGGCGCGCGACGGCCTGCGCCGTGCTGCGTGAGTCTCCGGTGAGCATCACCACGTGCACGCCCGATTGCCGGAGCGCCGCGATCGCTTCACGCGTGCTGTCCTTGATCGGATCGGCCACGGCGGCGACCCCCGCGGCCACACCGTCCACGGCGAAATACACCGCGGTCTTCGCCTGCGCGCGCCAGCTTTCGGCGCGCGCGTCCCACTTCTGCGCATCGACTCCCCGCTGGGCGAGGAAGCCGCGGCTGCCGACCAGCACCAGCCGGCCGTCGACCTGGGCCTGCACGCCGAGGCCGTTGAGCGCGCTGAACGCGTTCGCGGCGCGCGGCGCCAGGCCGCGCGACTTCGCGCCCTCTACGATCGCCAGCGCAATCGGGTGCTCCGAGAGCTGCTCCACCGAAGCGACGAGCGAGAGCGCCTCGTCTTCGCCCAGTCCCTCCGCGGCGACGTCGGTGAGCGCCGGGCGTCCGAGCGTGAGCGTGCCGGTCTTGTCCACCACCACCGTGTCGATGTCGCGCATGCGCTCGATCGCCTCGGCGTTGCGGAACAGGATGCCGGAGCGCGCGCCCTGCCCCATCGCCACCGTCATCGAGATCGGCGTGGCGAGGCCGACCGCACAGGGACAAGCGATGATTAGCACCGCGACCGCGTTGAGGAATGCGTAGGCGAAGCGCGGCTCCGGGCCGAAGAACCACCAGACCAGCGCCGTCACCACGGCAATGGCCACGACGATCTGCACGAACCAGGCGGCGATCAGATCGGCGAGCCGCTGGATCGGCGCGCGCGTGCGCTGCGCCTCGCCCACCATGTGCACGATGCGCGCCAGCAGCGTGTCCGAGCCGACGCGCTCGGCGCGGATCAGCAATGAGCCGTTGCCGTTCACGGTCGCACCGACGACCTTCGCGCCCGCGGCCTTGGCCACCGGCACGGGCTCCCCGGTCATCATGGATTCATCGACGCGGCTCGAGCCTTCTAGCACCGTGCCGTCCACCGGGATCTTTTCGCCCGGCTTGACGCGCAGGCGCTCGCCCACCGCGACGCTTTCCAGCGGCACCTGCTCTTCCGAGCCGTCCGCGCGCAGCCGCCAGGCAAGATTCGGCGCGAGCTCAAGCAGTTGCTGGATCGCCCGGCTGGTCTGGCCCATCGCGCGCAGCTGCAGGTAGTCGCCCAGGATCACCAGCGTCACGATCACTGCGGCCGCCTCGAAGTAGGTGCCGACCGCGCCGTCGTGTTCCTGGAACTCGGGCGGGAACAGGCCGGGCGCGAGGACCGCGGCCAGGCTGAACAGGTACGCCAGGCCCACACCCAGCCCGATCAGCGTGTACATGTTGAGCGCGCGATGCACGAGCGACAGCCAGAACTTGCGCAGGATCGGCCAGCCGACCCACAGCACCACCGGCGTGCCGAGCGCGAACTCGATCCAGCCCCGCAGGCGCGGCTCCAGGCCGAGCGGCTCGTGGAAACCCGCCATCGGTGCCATCGCGAGCAGGAACAGCGGTAGCGAGAGCGTCGCGCCGATCCACAGCCGGCGCCCCAGATCCTTCAGCTCCGAATCGTCCTGCGCTCCGGAGCCGGCGATCGGCACCAGCGCCATGCCGCAGAGTGGGCAGTCGCCCGGCCCGTCGCGCAGCACCTCCGGGTGCATCGGGCAGGTATAGCGCGCGCCGGCGGCAGGCGCCGTCGCGTGGCTCGGATGATGGCCGGCATGATCGTGGTGGCTATGGTGGTCGTGCCCGCCGCAGCACGCGGCCGGCGCCTTGGCGGCGGTGTACTTCGACGGATTCGCCTTGAACATCTCCAGGCAACCGTCGCAGCAGAAGGCATACAGGCGGCCTTCGTGCTCGAGTTTGTGCGCGGTCGTCGCAGGATCGACCTGCATGCCGCAAACCGGGTCGGTCAGGGTGTCCATGGCACGCAGATTGAACCCTCCCATCATGGAAGGGTCAAGCGCCCCCTTCAGGCGGGCATGCGGCGGCCGAAATCCCGCAGCACTTCGCGGGCGCAGTTGTGGCCGGGGGCGCCGGTCACCCCGCCCCCGGGGTGCGCGCCCGAGCCGCAGAGGTACAAGCCCTTCATCGGCGTGCGGTAGTCCGCGTGCCCGAGCACGGGCCGCGCCGACCAGAGCTGGTCGAGCGAGAGCTGGCCGTGGAAGATGTCGCCGCCCGTCAGACCGAACTCGCGCTCGAGGTCCGCGGGCGAGAGCGCGCTGTGCGCGATCACGCTTTCGCGGAATCCCGGCGCATGCGATTCCACGACCGCGAGGATCCGCTCTACGGCTTCGGCCTTGCGGCTCGTCCAATCGGCGTCGGGCGCGAAATGCTGGCAGAAGAGGCTCGCCACATGCGCGCCCTTGGGCGCCAGGCTGTCGTCGAGCGTGCTGGGGATCACCATTTCCACGACGGGTGACTTGGCAATGCCCCCGGCGCGCGCATCCAGATAGGCGCGATCCATGTACTCGAGCGTGGGCGCCATGATGATGCCCGAGGCATGGTGCGGCCCCGGCTCGGGCACTACCGCGAAGCGCGGCAATGCCGACAGCGCCACGTTCATGCGGAAGGTCGCCGAGCCGCATTTGTAGCGCGCGATGCGCTCGCGGAAATCGCGCTCGAGCAGGCTCGCGTCCACGAGCTTGAGGAACAGTCGCTTCGGATCGACGTTGGCGACAATCGCGCGCCCCGCGACTTCCCGGCCATCTTCCAACATCACGCTGCCGGGCTGCACGCGCGCGACGGGCGCCTGGCACTCGATCTCCACGCCCAGGCGCCGCGCCTCGGCGGCGAGCGCCTCGCTGATCGCGCCCATGCCGCCGATCGCATGGCCCCATTGCCCGCGCTTGCCGTTCACTTCGCCGAAACAGTGGTGCAGCAGCACGTAGGCCGTTCCGGGGTGGTACGGGCTCGCGTAGTTGCCCACCACCGCATCAAAGCCGAACGCGGCCTTCACCGGCGCCGATTCGAACCAGTCCTCCAGCCACTCGGCCGCGCTGCGTGTGAACAGGCCGAACAGATCGCGTTGGGTTTCGATGGGTAGATTTTTCATCTTCCAACCGAAACGAAGAAACTCCAGAAAGTCGAAAAGCCTTCCCCCGGCATTCGGCGGCGTTTCGAGCACCGTGGCGCGCAGCACGTCGGCGACGCGCTCGAGCTTCGTCCAGTAGTCCGGCAGGTTCTTCGCGTCGCGCGCGGAGAACTTGCCGAACTCCTTCTGCGTCGCTTCGAGGCCGCCGCCCACCCTGAGGTAGCCGCTCTCGAGCGGCAGGAAATTCGCGAGCGGCCGCTCCACGATGCGCAGGCCGTGGCGCGCGAGATCCAGGTCGCGGATCACCTTGGCCTGCAGCAGGCTGACGGTGTAAGCCGCGGTGGAATTGCGAAAACCGGGGTGGAACTCCTCGGTGACCGCGGCGCCGCCGACGACGCCGCGGCGCTCCAGCACGCGCACCTTGAGGCCCGCTTTCGCGAGGTAGCAGGCGCAGGTGAGGCCGTTGTGTCCTGCGCCGATGACGACGACGTCGGCGACGCCCGTGCTCACTCTACGGTGACGGACTTCGCGAGATTCCTGGGCTTGTCCACGTCGGTGCCGCGCGCGAGCGCGGTGTGATAGGCGAGCAGCTGCAGCGGCACCACGTGCAGGATCGGCGACAGCGGCCCCGCGTGCTCGGCGAGCTTGATGATGTGCACCCCCTCGCTTTGCTCGATGCGGCTGCCGACGTCCGCGAGCACGAACAGCTCGCCGCCGCGCGCGCGCACCTCCTGCAGGTTCGACTTGACCTTCTCGATCAACGCATCGCTGGGCGCCACCGCGATCACCGGCATGTTCTTGTCCACGAGCGCGAGCGGGCCGTGCTTGAGCTCCCCGGCCGCGTACGCCTCGGCGTGGATGTAGGAAATTTCCTTGAGCTTGAGCGCGCCTTCCATGGCGACCGGCCAGTGGATGCCGCGCCCGAGGAACAGCGCATGCTCCTTCGTGCTGAAGCGCTTGGCCCAGAGGAGAATCTCCTCTTCGACGCCCAGGACCCGCTTCATCGCGGCCGGCAGGTGCCGCAGCGCCTTCAGGTAGGCGCGCTCGGTGTCGAAGTCCAGGCGCCCGCGCGCCCGCGCGGTCACCAGGGCAAGCAGGAACAGGGCGGTGAGCTGCGTGGTGAAGGCCTTCGTCGAGGCGACGCCGATCTCCGGGCCCGCGCGCGTGAGGAAACGCAGCTTGGAGGCGCGCACCAGGGAGCTCTCGGGCACGTTGCAGATCGACAGCGTGGCGCCATAGCCGAGCGACTTGGCGTGCTCCAGCGCCGCCAGAGTGTCGGCGGTCTCGCCGGACTGCGAGATGGTGATGAACAGGCCCTTCGGATCCGGCACGGAGCGGCGGTAGCGGTACTCGCTGGCGATCTCGGCGCGCGTCGGTATGCCGGCGATCGCCTCCAGCCAGTAGCGTGCAATCAGGGCGGCGTTGTAGCTCGTGCCGCAGGCGACGATGTGCACTGACGTGGCGTTCTTCAGTAGGTCGCCCGCCTCCGTACCGAATAGTCCCGTCTGCAGCGAGCTCGCTCCGAGCACCGTTTCCAGCGTGTTGGCGATCGCCACTGGCTGCTCGAAGATCTCCTTCTGCATGAAGTGCTGGTACGGGCCGAGCTCGGCCGCTTGCGCCGACTGCTCCGACAGGTGTTGCTTGCGCTCGGCCGGATGGCCGTCCGCGTCGAGGATGCGAAAACCCTTGGGGGTGATCTCGGCGCAGTCGCCGTCCTCCAGGTAGATGACGCGCCGCGTCACCTGCAGCAGCGCCGACACGTCCGAGGCGGCGAAATTCTCGCCTTCGCCCAAGCCGAGCAGGATGGGCGCGCCCTTCTTCGCCAGCACCACCGTGTCCGGGGCCTCGCCCGAGACCACGGCGATGGCGAACGCACCCTCCAGTTCGGCGACCGCCTTGCTGGCCGCGGCCAGCAGGTCGGGGCTCGTCTTGCGATAGTGCTCGATCAGGTGCGCGATCACCTCGGTATCGGTCTCGGAAGTGAACTTGTAGCCCTCGCCCTTCAGGCGCGCGCGCACCGGGTCGTGGTTCTCGATGATGCCGTTGTGCACCACCGCCAGCGAGCCCGACACGTGCGGGTGCGCGTTCGCTTCCGACGGTGCGCCGTGCGTGGCCCAACGCGTGTGCGCGATGCCGGTGTTGCCGACGAGGCGCTCGCGGTCGATCTGCGCGGTCAGCTGCGCGACCCGGCCGAGCGCACGCACGCGCTTCAGCCCGTGGTCGCTGACGGCAACGCCGGCGGAGTCGTAGCCGCGGTACTCGAGGCGCTTGAGCCCTTCGACCAGCATCGGAACGATGTCGCGCCGGGCGGCGGCGCCGACGATGCCGCACATGGCTATTTCTTCCCTGCCGGCTTCTTGGGCGGCGTCCAGCGCGCGATCGACACCTGCTTCGCGCGCGCGACGGTGAGCTGCCCGGGCGGCGTGTCCTTGCTGATGGTCGAGCCCGCGCCGATATACGAGCCCCTGGCGATGCGCACCGGCGCCACCAGCGTCGCGTCCGAGCCGATGAAGCAGCCGTCCTCGATGACCGTGCGGTGCTTGGCCGCGCCGTCGTAGTTGCAGGTGATGGTGCCGGCGCCGATGTTGACGCCGCTGCCCACCTCGGCATCGCCGATATAGGCAAGGTGATTGGCCTTCGAGCCCTTGCCGACGCGGCTGGCCTTCACTTCGACGAAGTTGCCGATGTGCACGCCCTCCTCGAGCTTGGCGCCGGGCCGCAGGCGCGCATAGGGGCCGATGCGGCAGCCGGCGCCGACCTCGGCATCCTGCAGCAGGCTGAAGGCGAGCACTTGCGTGTCCGCGGCGATCGTGACGTCGCGCAGCACGCAGTTCGGGCCGATTGTCACGCGGTCGCCTAGCCGCACGCGGCCTTCGAACACGCAGTTCACGTCGATCGCGACGTCCTCGCCGCAGGCGAGCTCGCCGCGCACGTCCACGCGCCAGAGATCGGCGAGCTGCACGCCCGCGGCGAGCAGCTTTCTCGCCTGCGCGTTCTGGTGGGCGCGCTCGAGGATCGCCAGCTCCTCGCGCGAGTTCACGCCCGCGACTTCCATCCGATCGGTCGCCTTCACGGCGCTCACGGGCGCGCCCGCCGCAGCCGCGATGCCGATGACGTCGGTGAGGTAGTACTCCTTCTGCGCATTGCGGTTCGCGACCTTGGCGAGCCAGCCGGCGAGGCGCGAGGCGTTGCCCGCAAGGAAGCCGGCGTACCACTCGCGGATCGCGCGCTCCTTCGGGGTCGCGTCCTTCTGCTCGACGATGCGCTGCACCTTGCCTCTTGCATCGCGTACCACGCGGCCGTAGCCGGCGGGATCCGACAGGTCGCTGGTGGCAATGGCGATGCCCTTGCCCGATGCGCGCGCGAGCCTGCGCAGCATCTCGCGGCGCACGAGCGGCACGTCGCCGTTCAGCACCAGCACGGTGGCGGCGCGCGGAATGCGCGGCAGCGCCTGCATCAGCGCATGCCCGGTGCCGAGCTGGCGCGCCTGCTCGACCCATTCGAGCGTTGCGTCCGCGAGCGCGGTGCGCACCCGCTCGCCACCGTGCCCGTAGACGACGTGGATGCGTTCCGGTTTGAGCGCGCGCGCCGCGTCGACAACGTGCGCAAGCAGCGGTCGGCCGGCGATCCGGTGCAGCACCTTGGGCAGCGCCGAACGCATGCGCTTGCCCTGGCCTGCGGCGAGGATGACGACGTGAAGTGGCATTCGGGGTCGGGCCCCGGATTCTAGCACTGCCCGTCAGAACCCCTTGATACTTCTTGGATTTCCGCCGGAGGCGAGGCGCCGGCGCGCCGCACGCCGCCTACGTGCCCTGCGCGGGCAGCACGAGCATGGCGACTACCAGGATCACCGGCAGCAGCGTCGGGAGCATCATCAGGAGCAACTGCAGGTGCTCTTTGAAGATCATGGCGCCCTCCCATCGAAAGGACTACCGCGACAGAGTAGTCAGGGACGGTCGGGAAGGCAGCGGAGGAATGCAGGCGGCGGCTGTGCGACAAGCACATTCGCCCGGAAAACTGCCTACCAGTGCGCAGGCGGCTTGCGGTGCAGCACGATTCCGGTGCGTGACTGGGTCAGGTAGCCGCCGGTAGACAAGTCCTTGAGGATCCGGCTCACCATCTCGCGCGAGGCACCGATGCGGCTGGCGATGTCCTGCTGTGTGAGGCGCTGCGAGATCACCAGCGTGCCGCCGGACTCCTCGGCCAGCTCGAGCAGCAGGCGCGCGACGCGGCCGTAGACGTCCATGAGCGCCAGGCTTTTCACGCTCTCGGTGAGCGAGCGCACGCGCGCAATCAGCTTCTCGACGAGACTAAGCGCGAAGGCCGGGTTGCCGACCACGAAGTCGCGGAAGTCCATGAGCGGCACCACCAGGAAGCGCGAGGGCTCCAGCGTCACCACGGCCATCAGGTCGGCATCCGAGAGCGTCCCGCTGCGTCGGCTGCCGGCGCCCATGCGCGTGCTTAGCGCGGAAGCTCCGAGAAACCCATCAGGAATTCGTCCACCGCGCGAGCGCACTGCCGGCCCTCGCGGATGGCCCAGACCACGAGCGACTGGCCGCGGCGCATGTCGCCCGCGGCGAACACCTTTCCTGCCGAAGTGGCGTAGGCGCGCGCACCCTCGGTGTCGGCCAGTGCATTGCCGCGCGCATCCTTCTGCACGCCGAATTCCTCGAGCAGCGACTGCACCGGCGACACGAAGCCCATCGCGAGCAGCACCAGGTCGGCCGGAATCTCGAATTCCGTGCCCGGGAGCTCGGCGGGCTTGCCCTCTTTCCAATCGAGGCGCACCGCCTTGAGCCGCTTCACCTTGCCGCCCTCGCCGATCAACGCTTTCGTGGCCACTGCCCAGTCGCGCTCCACGCCTTCCTCGTGCGAGGAAGAAGTGCGCAGGCGCGTCGGCCAGTACGGCCAGACCGGGTTGCGCTCGACTTCCGGCGGCATCGGGAACAGCTCGAAGTTCGTCACCGAGGCCGCGCCGTGCCGGTTCGAGATGCCGATGCAGTCCGAGCCGGTGTCGCCGCCACCGATCACCACCACGTGCTTGCCCCTGGCCCAGAGCTCGGTCACGCCCTTGTCGCCCGCGACGCGCTTGTTCTGCAGCGGCAGGAAATCCATCGCGAAGTGCACGCCGTCCAGCTCGCGCCCCGGGATCGGCAGGTCGCGCGGCACCTCGGCGCCGCCGGAGAGCACCACCGCGTCGTACTCCGCGAGCAGCGATTCGGGCGCGAGCGTGCGCGTCGCGTCATTGGGCACGCCCTTGCCGGGGCGCGCCCTGCCGACCCAGACGCCGCTGCGGAACTCGACGCCTTCGGCGCGCATCTGCTCCAGGCGCCGGTCGATCACGCGCTTCTCGAGCTTGAAGTCCGGGATGCCGTAGCGCAGCAGGCCGCCGATACGGTCGTTCTTCTCGAACACGGTGACCGCGTGCCCCGCGCGCGCGAGCTGCTGCGTGCAGGCCAGGCCCGCGGGCCCCGAGCCCACCACCGCGACGCTCTTGCCGCTCTTGTGCGTGGCCGGCTGCGGCTTGATCCAGCCTTCCTGCCATGCCTTGTCGACGATGGCATGCTCGATCGACTTGATGCCGACCGGGTCCTCGTCGATGCGCAGCACGCAGGCTTCCTCGCAAGGCGCCGGGCAGACGCGGCCCGTGAACTCCGGGAAGTTGTTGGTCGAGTGCAGCGTCTCGATCGCGCGCTGCCAGTCCTGCCGGTACACGAGATCGTTGAAGTCCGGGATGATGTTGTTGACCGGACAGCCCTGCATGCAGAACGGGATGCCGCAATCCATGCAGCGCGCGCCCTGCACGCCCGCGTCCGCGTCGGACAGGTGCAGCGTGAACTCGCGGTAGTGCTGCTTGCGCGCGTGGCTGTCCTCGTGCGGTTCCTCGAGGCGCTCGTATTCCAGGAAGCCCGTGATTTTCCCCATGGCGCCCCTAGGCCGCGCGCTTGTGCCTGGCGGCAAGCTCGCCGAGCGCGCGCCGGTACTCGTTCGGGAACACCTTGACGAACTTCGCGCGGACCTCGTTCCAGCGCTCGAGAATCCGCTTCGCCTGCACGCTGCCGGTCAGGCGGGCGTGACGCTCGATGAGGCGCTTGGCATGCGCCTCGTCCGACTGGCCCTTGTGCCAGAGTTCGCGCGCGAGCTTCGCTTCCTGCTCGGATTCCGCGACGAGCGGCTCGAGCGTCACCATCGACGTGTTGCAGTATTTCTCGAAGTCGCCGCGCTCGTCGAGCACGTAGGCGATGCCGCCGGACATGCCGGCAGCGAAGTTGCGGCCGGCAGCGCCGAGCACCACCACCGTGCCGCCGGTCATGTATTCGCAGCCGTGGTCGCCCACGCCCTCGACCACCGCCTCGGCGCCGGAATTGCGCACCGCGAAACGCTCGCCCGCGACGCCGCGGAAATAGGCCTCGCCTTCGATCGCGCCGTACAGCGCGACGTTGCCGGTGATGATGTTCTGGGTCGGCTCGCCGCGGAACTTGGGCGAGGGCTGGACCGAGATCCGGCCGCCCGACAGGCCCTTGCCGCAGTAATCGTTGGTGTCGCCGATGAGGTCCAGCCAGACGCCGCGCGCGAGGAACCCGCCGAAGCTCTGGCCAGCCGAGCCCGCGAGGCGCACGTGCACGGTCTCGTCGGCGAGGCCCTCGTGGCCATAGCGCTTGGCGATCTCGCCCGAGAGCATGGTGCCCACGGTGCGGTTGATGTTGCGGATCGGCGTCTCGATCGTGACCTTCTCGCGGCGCTCGAGCGCCGGGCGCGCGAGCTCGATGAGCCGGTTGTCGAGCGCCTTGTCGAGGCCGTGATCCTGCGTCTCGCAGTGGCGCCTGGCGACCTCGGCAGGCACTTGGGGCAGGTGGAAGATCTTCGAGAAGTCTAGGCCCTTCGCCTTCCAGTGCGCGATGCCCTTGCGCGTGTCGAGCAGGTCGGCGCGGCCGATCAGCTCGTCCATGCTGCGCACGCCGAGCTTGGCCATCAGCTCGCGCGCCTCCTCGGCGACGAAGAACAGGTAGTTCACCACGTGCTCGGGCTTGCCCGTGAACTTGCGGCGCAGCACCGGGTCCTGCGTCGCCACGCCCACCGGGCAGGTGTTCAGGTGGCACTTGCGCATCATGATGCAGCCTTCGACGACGAGCGGCGCGGTGGCGAAGCCGAACTCATCCGCCCCCAGCATCGCGCCGATCACCACGTCGCGTCCGGTTTTCATCTGGCCGTCCACCTGCACGGCGATGCGACCGCGCAGGCGGTTGAGCACCAGCGTCTGCTGCGTCTCGGCCAGGCCGAGCTCCCAGGGCGTGCCGGCATGCATGATCGAGGACCAGGGCGAGGCGCCGGTGCCGCCGTCGTGGCCCGAGATCGTGACATGATCGGACTTCGCCTTCGATACCCCCGCAGCGACGGTGCCGACGCCGACCTCCGACACCAGCTTCACGCTGACCGCTGCCGCCGGGTTGGCGTTCTTCAGATCGTGGATCAGCTGCGCGATGTCCTCGATCGAATAGATGTCGTGGTGGGGCGGCGGCGAGATCAGTTCCACGCCTGGCGTCGAATAGCGCAGCTCGGCGATGTATTCCGAGACTTTCCGGCCGGGCAGCTGGCCGCCCTCGCCGGGCTTGGCGCCCTGCGCGATCTTGATCTGCAGCATCTCGGCCGAGGCTAGGTATTCGGCGGTCACGCCGAAGCGGCCCGAGGCGACCTGCTTGATCTTGGACTTGAGCGAGTCACCTTCCCGGAGCGGAATGTCGACCTCGACGCGTTCCTTGCCGAGGCGCGACATCAGGCTCTCGCCCGCCTTCACGGGCGCGTAGCGCCTGCGATCCTCGCCGCCCTCGCCGGTGTTGGAGCGCCCGCCGATGCGGTTCATGGCGATCGCGAGCACGGTGTGCGCCTCGGTGGAGATCGAGCCGAGCGACATCGCGCCGGTCGAGAAGCGCTTGACGATCTCGGCGGCGGGCTCGACCTCGCCGAGCGGTACCGGCTTGCAGGCCTCGAAGCGGAAATCGAACAGGCCGCGTAGCGTCATCTGCCGGCGCGACTGGTCGTTGATGAGCGCGGCGTACTCCTTGTAGGTCTGGGAGGAGTTCTGGCGCGCCGAGTGCTGCAGCTTAGCGATGGCGTCGGGCGTCCAGGCGTGCTCCTCGCCGCGCACGCGCCAGGCGTAGTCGCCGCCCGCATCGAGCATGCCTTGCAGCACTGGGTCCTGCTCATCGAAAGCCGCCCGGTGAATGCGCAGCGCCTCCTCGGCGAGCTCCAGGATGCCGATACCGCTCACCTTGGACGCGGTGCCGTTGAAATAGCGGTCGACGAGCGTGCGAGACAGGCCGACGGCCTCGAAGCACTGCGCGCCGGTGTACGACATGTAGGTCGAGATGCCCATCTTGGACATCACCTTCTTCAGGCCCTTGCCGATCGCCTTGACGTAGTTGCGGATCGCCTTGGAGCCGCCCTCGCCGGAGAGCGCGAGCAGCGTCTCGAGCGCGAGGTACGGGTGAACGGCCTCGGCGCCGTAGCCGCCCAGCAGCGCGAAGTGGTGCACCTCGCGAGCCGAGCCGGTCTCGACCACCAGGCCCGTCGAGGTGCGCAGGCCCTTGGCGACCAGGTGCTGGTGGATCGCCGACAGCGCGAGCAGCGCCGGGATCGCGACGCGCTCGGCGTCCACCGCGCGGTCGGAGATCACGACGATCGAGTAGCCGCCGCGTACCGCGTCCTCGGCCTGCGCGCACAGCGAGGCGAGGCGCGCCTCGACCGCGTCCTTGCCCCAGGCCGCCGGATAGGTGATGTCGAGCTCGAGCGAGCGGAACTTGCCGCCGGTGTAGCGCTCGATGTGGCGGATTTTCTCCATCTCGAAGAAATCCAGCACCGGCTGGCTGACCTCGAGTCGCAGCGGCGGGTTCATCTCGTCGATGCCGAGCAGGTTGGGCTTGGGGCCGATGAAGGACACGAGCGAGGTCACCAGCTCCTCGCGGATCGGGTCGATCGCGGGATTGGTCACCTGTGCGAACATCTGCTTGAAGTAGTGGTAGAGCGTCTTGTCCTTCTTCGACAGGATCGCGAGCGCCGCGTCGTTGCCCATCGAGCCGGTCGGCTCCTCGCCCGCCTGCGCCATCGGCAGCAGCTGAAACTTGACGTCTTCCTGCGTGTAGGCGAAGGCTTGCTGCCGGTCGAGCAGCGACACCGCGGACTTCAGCGGCGCGGTCTTCTCGGTCTCGACCTCGTCGAGCTTGACGCGGATGCGCTCGATCCACTCGGCGTAGGGCCGCGCGCCGGCGAGCGACTCCTTGAGCTCCTTGTCGTCGACGATGCGGCCCCTCTCGAGGTCGACGAGGAACATCTTGCCCGGCTGCAGGCGCCACTTCTTGACGATTTTCTCCTCGGGAATCGGCAGGCAGCCGCACTCCGAGCCCATGATCACGAGGTCGTCGTCGGTGACGATGTAGCGCGAGGGCCGCAGGCCGTTGCGGTCCAGCGTCGCGCCGATCTGCCGGCCGTCGGTAAAGGCGATCGAGGCCGGGCCGTCCCAGGGCTCCATCATGGCGGCGTGGTACTCATAGAACGCGCGCCGCGCCGGGTCCATGAGCGTGTGGTTCTCCCAGGCCTCGGGAATCATCATCATCACCGCATGGGCGATCGAATAGCCGCCCATCACGAGCAGCTCCAGCGCGTTGTCGAACGACGCCGAGTCCGACTGGCCGGGGTAGATGAGCGGCCAGATCTTGGCGAGGTCCTCGCCCAGCACGGGGCTGGAGATCGCGCCCTGGCGCGCGCGGATCCAGTTCACGTTGCCGCGCACGGTATTGATCTCGCCGTTGTGGCAGATCATGCGGAACGGGTGCGCGAGGTCCCACGAGGGGAAGGTGTTGGTCGAGAAGCGCTGGTGTACGAGCGCGAGCGCCGACTCGACGCGCGCATCCTTCAGGTCGAGGTAGTACTCGCCAACCTGATGGGCGAGCAGCATGCCCTTGTAGCAGAGCGTGCGCGCCGACATCGACGGCACATAGAACTCCTTGCCGTGCTCAAGGGCCAACGCCTGAATCGCGTGCCCCGAGCTCTTGCGGATGATGTAGAGCTTGCGCTCGAGCGCATCGGTGACGGTGACGCCGGCGCCGCGGCCGATGAACACCTGGCGGATCACGGGCTCCAGCTGCTTCGCCGGCTCGGCGAGGTCGCTGTTGTCCACCGGCACGTCGCGCCAGCCGAGCAGTACCTGTCCCTCGTCCTTGATCGCGCGCTCGATCTCGTACTCGCAGGCGAAGCGGCTCGCCGGGTCGCGCGGCAGGAACACCATGCCGACGCCGTACTGGCCCACCGCAGGCAGCGTCACGCCGCGCTTGGCCGTTTCCTCGCGCAGGAAGCGGTCCGGCATCTGGATCAGCAGGCCCGCACCGTCCGACAGCTTCGGGTCCCAGCCCACCGCACCGCGGTGGTTGAGGTTCTTCAGGATCGTCAGGCCCTGGTCGACGATGGCGTGCGATTTCTTGCCCTTGATGTGCGCCACGAAGCCGACGCCGCAGCCGTCGTGTTCATAGGCCGGGTCGTAGAGACCCTGCGCACCCGGTTGAAATCGCGAACTCATACTTAAACGCCTGATTTAAAGAGGGTTGCCAGCGTTTCCGCCGCGCCGCACAAAAATTGAGGGCGAGCTTTGAAATATACGCGTAGAACCACGGACTTACAAGAGTTTGGCGGACTCGTGCCGCCTACTGCACTGCAGCAGCGAGACTCTCGCGAATCAGCTGGGCGTCGACCCCGCCGTGCAGCGCGGCACGGCCTAGGCCCTCGAGCAGCACGAAGTGCAGCTGGCCGCCCGCCGCTTTCTTGTCCACCTGCATGAGTTCCAGGTAGCGCTCGAGCGCGAGCGCCGGTGCGCGCAACGGCAGGCCGGCACGCGCGATGAGCGCCTTCACGCGCTCGGCTTCCTCGGCGCGCAGCGTGCCCGCGCGCCGCGACAGTTCGGTCGCCATCACCATGCCGGCGGCCACCGCCTCGCCGTGCAGCCATTCGCCGTAGCCCGCGCCTGCTTCGATGGCATGGCCGAAGGTGTGACCGAAGTTCAGGATCGCGCGCAGCCCCGACTCGCGCTCGTCGGCCGCCACCACCTGCGCCTTCAGCTCGCAGCAGCGGCGCACCGCGTGCTCGAGCGCGGCGCGCTCGCGCGCCAGCAGCCGCTCGATGTTCGCCTCGAGCCACTCGACGAACGCGCGGTCGAGGATGAAGCCGTGCTTGATCACCTCGGCGATGCCGGCGCGCAGCTCGCGCACGGGCAGCGTGTCGAGGCTGGCGACGTCCGCGATGACCGCGAGCGGCTGGTGGAAGGCGCCGACCATGTTCTTGCCGCGCGCGTGGTTGATCGCGGTCTTGCCGCCGACCGAGGAATCGACCTGCGCGAGCAGCGTCGTCGGCACCTGCAGGAACGGGATGCCGCGCTGGTAGACCGCCGCGGCGAAGCCCGCAAGGTCGCCCACCACGCCGCCGCCGAGCGCCACGATGAGGCCGTCTCGCCCGAGGCGCGCCGCCAGCAGCGCGTCGAACACGCGGTCGAGCACGATCCAGCTCTTGGCCTGTTCGCCGTCGTCGACCAGCACCGGCAAGGACTGGGCGCCCGCCTGCGCGAGCGCCTGCCGCACGCGTTCAAGATAGAGCGGCGCGACGATCGCGTTGGTCACGACGGCGACGCGTTTGCCTTGCACATGCGGCGCGTACAGGCCGGGCTCGCCGAGCAGGCCCGCGCCGATGTGGATCGGGTAGGAGCGCTCGCCGAGCGCTAGGCGGAGAGTCTGCATGCGGCGTCCAGACGCGCGAGCAGGTCGCGCGCGAGCGTCTGCACGCTCTGCTTGCCGGTGTCGATCACGATGTCGGCGATCTCCCGGTACAGCGGATCGCGCACCGCGTACAGCTCCTCGAGCTTCCTCTGCGGGTCCGACGTCGCTAGCAGCGGGCGGTTGCGGTCGTGGCGCACGCGCTGCCACAGGTGCGCGGGACGCGCGTGCAGGTAGATGACCGTGCCGCGCGACGCCATGCAGCGGCGGTTCGCCTCGGTGAGCACGGCGCCGCCGCCCGTGGCGAGCACGACGCCCTCGAGCGCACAGAGCTCGGCGATCACCTGCGACTCGCGCGCGCGGAAGCCCTCTTCGCCTTCGATGTCGAAAATCACGGAGATGCGCACGCCGCAGCGGCGCTCGACCTCTTCGTCGGAATCGTAGTAGGCGCGCTTGAGCCGGCGCGCGAGCAGCCGGCCGACGGTGGTCTTGCCCGCGCCCATCATGCCGACCAGGATCAGGTTGCCGCTGCGCCTGTCGCCGTCTTCGCTCACGCGGTCATTCTACGCAGGTGGAAAAATGGGCAGGTGGAAACAAAAACGGCCGGGAGGGCCCGGCCGTCCGGTGTTTCCGGTGGTGCCGGTCAGCGCACGGTCATGCGCTCGGTCACGATCCGCGGCGTGATGAACACCAGCAGCTCGGTCTTGCTCGAGGTGTTCACCTGGTTGCGGAACAGGAAGCCGATGTAGGGCAGGTCGCCGAAGAACGGCACGCGCGTGTTGTCGGTGCGGTCGCGCTGGTCGTAGATGCCGCCGATCACCACCGTGCCGCCGTTCTCCACCAGCACCTCGGTCTTGATGTGCTTGGTGCTGATCGACACGCCCGCCGGCGTGGTCGCGCCCGGCTCGTCCTTGTTGACGTCCAGCGTCATGATGATGTTGCCGTCCGGCGTGATCTGCGGCTTGACCTTGAGCGACAGGTTGGCCTTGCGGAAGGCGACGCTGGTGGCGCCCGACGAGGTCGCCTGCTGGTACGGGATCTCCGTGCCCTGCTCGATCACCGCCTCGACCTGGTCGGCGGTCAGCACGCGTGGGCTGGAGATGGTCTTGCCCTTGCCGTCCGCCTCCAGCGCCGAGATCTCGATGTTCAGGAACTGCGTCATCGCGGAGTTGAACAGCGTGAACGCGAACTGGCCGGCGCTGAACGAGTTCAGGCCCGCGGCGGGCATGTTGACGTTGAACGAGTCCGGAAAAAACCCCGAGGACTGGGGCGTGGTCTGGCCCGTGCGCTCGCCGGTGCCGCCGATCGTGTTGCCGCTGGTCAGCCAGCGCGGGCTGTTGCTGCCGAGGATGCGGTGGCCCTGGCCGTTGCGGTCGTTGAAGCCGAGCCGCACGCCGAGGTTCTTGTTGAACAGCTCGCTCGCCTCCACGATGCGCGCCTCGATCATAACCTGGCGCACCGGCACGTCGATCTTGGCGATCAGCTTGCGCACCTCCTCGAGCCGCGACGGCGTGTCCTGCACGAACAGCGTATTGGTGCGCGCGTCGACGACCGCGCTGCCGCGCTTGGACAGCATGCGCTGGTTGGTGTCCGACAGCAGCTTCTGCACGTCGGCCGCCTTCTGGTAGTTCATCTGGAACGACTCGGTGCGCGTCTGCTCGAGCTCGTTGATCTGCGACTGCGACTCGAGCGCGAGCTTCTCGCGCGTCGCGAGCTCGTCGCGCGGCGCGATCGAGATCACGTTGCCGGACTTGCGCATGTCGAGACCGCGCGTCTGCAGGATGATGTCGAGCGCCTGGTCCCAGGGCACGTCCTTGAGCCGCAGCGTGATGTTGCCGCCCACCGTGTCGCTGGTGATGATATTGAGATCGGTGAAATCCGCGATCACGTTGAGCACGGCGCGCACTTCCACGTTCTGGAAGTTGAGCGACAGCTTCTCGCCCGTGTAGCGGCCGCGTTGCGCCGCCCGGGACGGGTCCTGAGCCGCCGCCTTCACCTCCACCACGAACTGGGTGTCGGACTGGTAGGCGTTGTGCTCCCACTGGCCCTTCGCCTCGATCACCATGCGCACGTTCTCGCCCTGCTGGAAGGTGTTCACGGTCTGCACCGGCGTCGCGAAGTCCACCACGTCGAGGCGGCGGCGCAGGTTCTCCGGCAGCGAGGTCTTGAGGAATTCGATGACGATGTTCTGGCCCTGCTGGCGGATGTCGATGCCCGTCGAGGTGTCGGTGAGGTCCACCAGGATGCGCCCCTCGCCGCCCGTGCCGCGGCGGAAATCGACCTCGCGGATGGCGTGCTTGGTGTCGCCCCTGCCCTCGGCGAAATGCGACGTCTGCGACGCGCCGGCTGCGGCGGTGGCCGCGCTCAGCGTGACGATGATGTTCTTGCCGTCGAGCGCGACCTGGTGCGACACCGAGCGGCGCAGGTTGAGCACCAGCCGCGTGCGGTCGGAGCCCTGCACCAGATTGACGCTGCGCAGCTCGCCCTGGCCGACGTCCTGCGAGTTGCGGCCGAGCGCATTGGTGGTGTTGGCGAAATCGAACACGATGCGCGCCGGATTGGCGACCGTGAAGCTCGGCGGCACGGCCTTGAGCGGATCCTTGGTGGCGATGCGCACCACGATGTTGCCGCCTTGCTGCGCGACGTCGAAGGCCTCGATGCTGTTTCCCTGCGCAAGCGCGGCGGCGACTGCGCCCAGCCAAAGAGCGGCCAGCGCGCCCAGAGCTTTCAGTTGTTTGAGCATGCTCATTTCTTGCCCTCCGACATTTGCAGCGTGGTGCTGCGCTCCACCCAGTCGCCGCCGCTGTCCTGGACGACTTCCTTGAGGTTGATCTGCGCTTCCTCGATGGCGGTGATCAGGCCGAAGTTCTGGCCCATGTAATTGCCCTTCTTGACGCGGAACAGGTTGGTTCCGGCGCGCACCAGCGCGTACATGTCCTTGTTCTGCGAGAGCGTGCCGACCATCTGGATCGCATCCAGCGGGAACGCTTCGAGCGGCTCCTTCGGCCGGTTCAGGTCGGGTTGCACGCCGCCGCCGCCCGTGCCGACGCCGCCGGCGGTGGTCGCAACCACGATGCGGCCGGGCACGAACGGGTCGATCAGGCTCTCGCCCTTGTAAGGCACGGGCTCGTAGGTGCGCACCTGCGGCAGCGGATCGACCTTGCCGCGCAGGTCCTTGGTCATCGCCGCGAGCTCCTGCCGCAGCTCGCCCTGCTCCTCGCCGGCGCAAGCGGCGAGCAGCGCAATGCCGGCCAGTGCGATGAGTTTCCTCATTTCTTGCCGCCCTTCTTCGCCGCGGCCTTGCGCTGCGCCGCGAGCTCGTCCTCGTCGAGGTAGCGGAAGGTGCGCGCCGTGACGTCCATCGTCAGGTTGCCGTCCTTGCCGGCCTCGATCGCGACGTCGTTCAACGTCACGATGCGCGGCAGCTGGCCGACGTCGGCGGCGAATCCGCCCATGTCGTGGTAGGTGCCGATCAGCTTGAGGCTGATCGGTAGCTCCGCGTAGAACTCCTTGGCCGCTTCGGAGGCCGCCGGCTTGAACAGTTCGAACTGCAGGCCGCGCGACAGGCCCGCCTGGTTGATGTCCACGAGCAGCGCGTCCATCTGCGCCTTGTTCGGCAGCTGCTTGAGCAGCGCGCCGAACTGCGTGTCGATTTCCCGGAGCTGCTGCTTGTGCAGGTCGAGGTTGATCGCCTGCGTTTTCTTCGCCAGGTAGTCTTTCTTGAGAGAATCCTCCTGCGCGACGCCCCTCTCCAGCTCCTCGAGCTGGCCCTGCCAGACGCCGAAATAGCCGGCCACCGGGATCGCCACCAGGATCGCCACCAGCACCAGCAGCTTGGGCGCGAAGGTCCAGGTGCCCGGATCCTTCCAGTTGGTGCGCTTGAAATCGTCGGCAATCTGGTTGAAGTTGATCGCCATGGCCTAGCTCTTCTTCTCTTCGGCAGCGGGTTTCGCGCCGGGCTTGGCCGCGCCCTTGGCATCTGGCGCCGCGGGGCGCTTGAGCGCGAGCTTCATGTTGAACTCGGAGATGCGCATCTTGCCGAGGTTCACCGCCTTGATCTCGACCAGATTCGGATTGGCGAGCCAGGGCGAGGACTCGACGTTGCGCATCAGCGTCGAAACGCGGGCATTCGACTGGGCGTAACCGATCACGGTGACGTTGGGTCCGGCCTGCTTGACCGATTTCAGAAACACGCCCTCCGGCATCTGCCGCACCAGCTCGTCGAGCAGGTAAACCGTCTGCACGCGGTCGGTCTGCAGCGTCTCGATGATCTGCTTGCGCGCGAGCAGCGCCTGGATCTTGTCCTTGACTTCCTTGATCTCGTCGATTTCCTTGTCGAGCTTGGCGATCTCGGACTTCAGGAAGCGGTTGCGGTCCTCCTGGTTGCTGATGGCACCGGAGTAGAACAGCCAGCCCGCAGCGACGATGACGACGCCGAGTGCGGCCGTCATCCCGCCGAGCACGGCGAAATGCGTGCGGGCGCGCTTGCGCCGCTCTTCGCGGTGCGGCAGTAGATTGATTCTGGCGCTCATGGCTCGACTCGCCTCTGGCTCAGACCGGGTCGAACCGGCGCATCGCCAGGCCGCAGGCCACGATCAGCGACGGCGCGTCCTGCACCAGGCGCTTGAGCTGGATCTTCGGCGAGGCCTGCATCGCGCCGAACGGGTTGGCGACCACGGTCGGTACCTGCGTGCGCGTGTGCACCGCCTCGTCCAGGCCCGGAATCACCGCCGAGCCGCCCGCAAGCAGGATGTGATCCACGGAGTTGTAAGACGTCGAGGTGAAGAAGAACTGCAGCGCACGCTGCACCTCCTGCGACAGGTTCTCCATGAACGGGCGCAGTACCTCGGTCTCGAAGTCGTCCGGCAGACCGCCCGAGCGCTTGGCGTTCTCCGCCTCCTCCGGGCTCATGCCGTAGCGCGAGACGATGTCTGCGGTGAGCTGATTGCCGCCGAACGCTTGCTCGCGGTTGTAGACCGACTGCTCGTTGCGCACCACGCTCACCTGCATCACGTTGGCGCCGACGTCGACGATCGCCACGTTCTGGTCGTTGCCGCCGCCCGGCAGTTGCTTGATCACGAGCTGCAGCGCCGACATCTGCGCGAAGGACTCGACGTCCATCACCAGCGGCTTCAGGCCGGCGTTCTCGGCGACCGCGTAGCGGTCCGATACCTTCTCCTTGCGTGTCGCGGCGATCAGAACTTCCTGCTCTTCGGGATTGGTGGGCGACGGCCCGACGACCTGGAAGTCGAGGTTCACCTCTTCAAGGGCGAACGGGATGTACTGGTTGGCTTCGCTTTCGACCTGCGTCTCGAGCTCTTCCTCGCGCAAGCCCGCAGCGACGATGATCTTCTTGGTGATCACAGCGCCCGAGGGCACCGCCATGGCGACGTGCTTGGTGCGGGTGGCCAGGCGCTTGTAGCCGCGCCCGACGGCGTCGGCGACGGCCTCGAGGATGTTGATGTTGCCGTCCACCACGGCGTCCTTGGGGAGCGCCTCGATGATGTAGCGCTCAACGCGGTAGGCACCTTTACCGGCGTCCACGATCTCGAGCATCTTCACCGAGGATGAGCTGATATCCAGCCCGAACAACGGCGGCGCTTTCGGCTTGAAGAAGTCGAAATCCATGCTCAGGTTCCCTTTTTTCCTTTCGCATCGGCTAGTTAGGCGCGATACGCAGAATTTGCGTTAGATGCTAACAACAACTACCCCGAGTGTCTAGTGAATCCTCCACGAAGGGGGAGGTCTATAATGCGCCGTGTCCCGGCCCGCGTGCAACTTCCCGGCAGAAGTAGCGTAACCCATTTGAATTGGCTACGTTTTTTGGCTTTTCCGCTGGTATTGCTGGCGGGCCTGGCCGCTGCCGGCGCCTGCCTGGCCGGTCTGGTCGTCGCGCTCGCCTACCCCAACCTCCCTTCGCTTGAGGCGCTCACCGACTACCAGCCCAAGATTCCCTTGCGCGTATACACCGCGGAGGGCGCGCTCATCGGCGAATTCGGCGAGGAGCGGCGCCTGCTGGTGGCAATCCGCGACGTGCCGGAGCAGCTGAAGCAGGCGATCCTCGCGGCCGAGGACGAGCGCTTCTACCAGCACACCGGCGTGGACTACCTGGGCGTGGTGCGTGCGGCTTACGCGAACCTCACGCAAGGGGGAAAACGGCAGGGCGCGAGCACCATCACCATGCAGGTCGCGCGCAACTTTTTTCTGTCGTCCGAGAAGACGCTGACGCGCAAGCTCTACGAAGCGCTGCTCGCCTTCAAGATCGAAAGCAACCTCAGCAAGGACCAGATCCTCGAGCTCTACGTCAACCAGATTTATCTCGGCCAGCGCGCCTACGGATTCGCCGCCGCATCGCAGATCTACTTCGGCAAAGCGCTCGGCAAACTGACCCTGGGCGAAGCTGCGATCCTCGCCGGCCTCCCCAAAGCGCCTTCGGCGTACAACCCTGTTGCAAATCCGCAACGGGCCAGACAACGCCAGCAATACGTGTTGCGGCGCATGAAAGAACTCGGGCATATCAGCGAGCAGCAACTGACCGCGGCCATACAGTCTCCCTTGCTCGTACGCAGGGAAGTCGATGATTTTGCGGGACTTCATGGCGAGTTCCTGGCCGAAATGGTGCGCCAGGCGGTCTTCGAGCAATACCCCGAAGAGGCCTATACCAAGGGGTTCCGCGTCTACACGACGATTCGAAAAGCCGACCAGGAGGCCGCCTACGAGGCCATTCGCCGCGGCGTCCTCGCCTACGACCGCAGCCAGGGCTACCGCGGCCCCGAGGGCTTCGTCGAGCTGCCGGCGAATGCCAGCGAGGATCACATCGAAGAAGCGCTCGCGGAGCATGGCGACATCGACGACCTGAAAGCGGCGCTGGTGCTCGCGGCGAGCGCGCGCGAGGTGAAGGTGGCGCTGCGCAACGGCGACGTGGTGACGCTCGCGGGCGATGGCCTGCGCTTCGCCGCGCGCGCGCTCGAAGACAAGGCGCCGCAGCAGCGGCGCATCCGCCGCGGCGCGATCCTGCGGGTGCAGAAGGACGAGAAGAAGAACTGGCAGATCGCGCAACTGCCGGAAGTCGAGGCGGCGTTCGTGTCGCTCGACCCTGCGAGCGGCGCGATCCGCGCGCTCGTCGGCGGTTTCGATTTCCAGCGCAACAAGTTCAACCACGTCGCTCAGGCCTGGCGCCAGCCGGGCTCCTCGTTCAAGCCCTTCATCTACTCGGCGGCGCTCGAGAAGGGCTTCACGCCGGCGACCGTCATCGCCGACGAGCCGATCGTGGTCGAGGCCGAGGTCACCGGCAGCCAGCGCTGGGAGCCGAAGAACTACGACGGCAAGTTCGAGGGGCCGATGCGGCTGCGCACGGCGCTCACGAAATCGAAGAACATGGTGTCGATCCGCATCCTGCAGAGCATCGATCCGAAATATGCGCAGGACTACGTCACGCGCTTCGGCTTCGACGCCGACAAGCACCCGCCCTATCTGACGATGGCGCTGGGCGCGGGCGCGGTCACGCCGCTGCAGATGGCGCGCGCCTACGCGGTGTTCGCCAACGGCGGCTACCTGATCCAGCCGCACTTCATCCAGAAGATCGTCGACGACCGCGGCAACCCCCTCGGCGCCGCCAATCCTGCGCGTGCCGGCGAGGAAGCGCTGCGCGTGATCGACGAGCGCAACGCGTTCATCATGGATTCGATCATGCAGGACGTCACGCGCTTCGGCACCGCGGCCAGCGCCGCCAAGCTCGGCCGGCGCGACCTCGCGGGCAAGACCGGCACCACCAACGATTTCGTCGACGGCTGGTTCTGCGGCTACCAGACCGACCTGGTCGGCGTCGCGTGGCTCGGCTTCGACCAGCCGAAAACGCTCGGCAAGAACCAGACCGGCGGCCGGGTCGCGCTGCCGATCTGGATCGAGTACATGGGCAAGGTACTGCAGGGCGTCCCCGAGGAGATGCGCAGCGTGCCCGGGGGCGTGGTCGCGGCCCCCGTCGATGCCGACCCGGCGGCCGGCACCAATCAACGTGCCTCGGATTTCTTTTACCGGGAGTTCGCGCCGCTCAAGGACGACCGCGGCGAGGCGCCGCCGTCCTCCGCGCCGGCCGCGCCCGGCGAGCGGCCGCCCGCCTAGGCGCTTGCGCTCAGCACCACGGGCGTGCCGCCCTGCTGCGAGGCGAGGCGCGAGACCGCCGCGAACAGTTCCGCGCCGTCGCGCGTATCGCGCCAGACGCGGCCGTCATGGCGGAAGTGAAAGCCGCCCGAGGCGGCCGCGACCCAGATCTCGCGCGCCGCGGTGTGCCGGTTGATGATCATTTTCGAGCCGTTGTCGAATTCGACTTCGAGCATGCCGGCGCCCTTCGCCTGCACGTCGGCGTCCGGCGCGCTCGCATCGAACGCCCTTTCCAGCGCGGCGAGCGTCGCGCCCGCGAGGTCCTCGAATTCGCTTTCGGTCATCTGCTCGGTTCCTGCTAACATGATTATTTTAGTCGCCGGCTCAGAGACTTGATGCGCTCCGCGCTTCTGCTACTGCTGCTCGCCGCGCTTGCCGCCGGCTGCGGCCAGAAAGGGCCGCTGTACTTCCGCGACAGCCCGCCCGCGGGCGTCAAGCCGCCCAAGCCCGAGCCCTACCAGCCCGTGCCCTACCCGAAGGACGCCGGCGAGGACGACAGCGCGGGCGGCGCGAAGAAGTAAGCACCGATGGCTTTCGCCTACGCCGGCGGTGTGCTGTGCGCCGAGCAGGTCTCGCTGGAGGAAATCGCGCGCCGCTTCGGCACGCCCTGCTACGTCTACTCGCGCGCCGCCATCGAGCGCGCCTACGGGGAGTTCACCGACGAGCTCGCGGGCCGGCCTGCGCTGGTCTGCTATTCGGTGAAGGCCAACTCCAACCTCGCCGTGCTGCAGCTGATGGCGCGCCTGGGCGCGGGCTTCGACATCGTTTCGGGCGGCGAGCTCGCGCGCGTGCTCGCGGCGGGCGGCGACCCGGCGAAAGTCGTGTTCTCCGGCATCGGCAAGAGCGAGGCGGAGATCCGCCAGGCGCTCGCCGTGGGCCTGCGCTCGATCAACCTGGAGTCGGAGGCCGAGCTTGCGCGTGTGAACCACATCGCGGGCGAGCTGGGCCTGCGCGCGCCGGTCGCGTTCCGCGTCAACCCCGACGTCGACGCGAAGACGCATCCCTACATCTCCACCGGCCTGAAGCAGAACAAGTTCGGCATCGCCTACACCGACGCCGAGCGCCTGTACCGCGAGGCCGCGCGCCTGCCGCACCTGCGTGTTTGCGGCATCGGCTTTCACATCGGCTCGCTGATGGCCGACAGCGCGCCCTTCGTCGCCGCGACGCAGCGCATCGTGGCGCTGGCCGAGCGGCTCGAGCGCGCGGGCATCGCGCTCTCGCACATCGACCTGGGCGGCGGCATGGGCATCCGCTACCGCGAGGACGAGGATCCGGCGCCGATCGCCGCCTTCGTGCACGGCGCTCTCGACGCGCTCGGCGCGCGCAAGGAGACCGTGCTGCTCGACCCGGGCCGATCGATCGTGGGAAACGCGGGGGTTCTGCTCACGCGCGTGGAGTACGTGAAGACCGGGGAAGCAAAGAACTTCGCCGTGGTCGACGCCGCGATGAACGACCTGATCCGCCCGGCGCTGTATGACGCCTGGCACGAGGTGCGTGCAGTGCGCAAAGCGGAATCCGGCGTGCAGGCCGGTGTTTACGACGTCGTGGGCCCGGTCTGCGAAAGCGCCGACTTTCTCGCCCGGGAGCGGCGTCTGGCCGTGCGCCCTGGCTGCTTGCTTGCAGTGATGTCGGCCGGCGCCTACGGCATGGTGATGAGCTCGAACTACAACACCCGGCCGCGCCCGGCCGAGGTCATGGTGCAGGGCGCCCAGGCGATGCTGGTCCGCGAGCGCGAAACGGTGCCACAGCTCTTTGCCGGCGAGCGGCTTTTGCCCTAGGGTGTCCTTCTTCATGAGCCGCGGCTCGCGCTACGCCCTCGTCGCCGGCCTCGCCGTGGTGATCGCGGCCGGGGCGCTCGTCGCCTATTTCAGCGCCGACTCGCGCGCGCGCGCGAAGCCTGCCACCAAAGGCGTGCCGCCGGCGCCGGTCGCCGTCGCAGCCGCGCTGCAGCAAAGCGTGCCGGTGCGCCTGCAGGCGATCGGCAACGTCGAGGCTTACAGCTCGGTGGCGGTGAAGTCGCGCGTCGACGGCCAGATCCTCGAGGTGCAATTCCGTGAAGGCCAGGAAGTGAAGAAGGGCGAGGTGCTGTTCCGGATCGACCCGCGCCCGTTCGAGGCGGCACTCAGGCAGGCCGAGGCGCAGGCGCTGCGTGACGTCGCGAGCCGTGACCAGGCCGCTTCGCAGGCGCAGCGCTACCAGGAGCTGCTCGACAAGAACTTCGTGTCCAAGGAAGCCTACGCGCAGTACCGCACCAACGCGCAGACGGCCGACGCGACCTCGAGGGCGAGCCAGGCGGCGCTCGAGAGCGCGAAGCTGAACCTCGAGTACACGGTGATCCGCGCGCCGATCGACGGCTACGTCGGCCGCGCGCTGCTGCAGGCCGGCAACATGGTGAAAGCGAACGACACGGTCTCGCTGGTGATCATCAACCAGGTGAAGCCGACATACGTGAGCTTCGCGATCCCGGAGCAGCAGCTCGCGACGGTGCGCGATCTGATGCGCAAGGGTTCCTTGAGCGTGGAGGTCGCGGCGCCGGGCAGCGACAAGGCGCTGGCCGAAGGCCGTATCGCCTTCCTCGACAACGCGGTCGACCAGACCACCGGCACGATCAAGGTGCGCGCGATCTTCGACAACGCCGACGCCGCGCTCTGGCCGGGGCAGTTCTACGCCGTGCGCGTGCGGCTCTACGACCAGGACGACGCGATCCTCGTGCCCTCGCGCGCCGTGCAGACCGGCCCGAACGGCCAGTTCGTCTATGTCGTCAAGCCGGACATGACCGTGGAGATGCGCAAGGTCGTCGTGGCGCGAAGTGAAGGCGAGATGGCGGTGCTGTCCGAGAGCACGGTCGCCAAGGGCGACCAGGTCGTGGTGCGCGGCGCGCTGCGCCTTGCCCCCGGCGCACGCGTCACGGTCACCGACGCCGCGCCGTCCTCGTGAACATCTCGGAGATCTTCATCCGCCGCCCGGTGATGACCATCCTGGTCATGACCGGGATCCTGATCTTCGGCATCGTCGCCTTCCGGCTGCTGCCGGTGAGCCAGCTGCCGAACATCGACTACCCGACGATCCAGGTCACCGCCGAGCTGCCGGGTGCGGCGCCCGACACCATGGCGTCGGCCGTGGCGACGGTGCTGGAAAAGCAGTTCTCGACCATCGCGGGCATCGACTCGATGACCTCGATCAGCGGCCAGGGCACGACCTCGATCACCATCCAGTTCAACCTCGGCCGCGATATCGACGCGGCCGCGCAGGACGTGAACTCGGCGATCGCGGCCACCGCGCGCCTGCTGCCGCCCGCGATGCCGACGCCGCCGTCGTTCCGCAAAGTCAACCCGGCCGATTTCCCGGTGTTCTTCCTCGCGCTCACCTCGGACGTGCTGCCGATCTCGACCGTCAACGAGTACGCCGAAACCTATCTGGCGCAACGCATCTCCACCATCAGCGGCGTGGCGCAGGTTCAGGTGTTCGGCCAGCAGAAGTACGCCGTGCGCGTCCAAGTCGACCCGAGCGCGCTCGCCGCGCGCGGTGTGAGCATCAACGAGGTGCAGCAGGCGGTCTCCGGCGCCAACGTCAACCTGCCCACCGGGACGCTGTACGGCAAGGACCGCATGTTCGCGGTGCAGGCGACCGGCCAGCTCTACGACGCCAAGGCCTTCCAGTCGGTGATCGTCACCTACCGCAACGGCAATCCGGTGCGCCTCGGCGAAGTCGGCCGCGTGATCGACAGCGTGCAAACCGACAAGGTGGCGGCCTGGTTCAAGGACAAGCGCGGCATCGTGCTCGCGATCCAGCGCCAGCCGGGCACCAACACCATCGAGGTGGTCGACGCGGTGAAGAAGCTGCTGCCCACGTTCCGCGCCGAGGTGCCGCCGAGCATCAACATCGAGATCCTCTACGACCGCACGGTCATGATTCGCGCCTCGGTCGCCGAGGTCGAGTTCACGCTGATGCTCGCGCTCGCGCTGGTGGTGATGGTGATCTTCATCTTTCTGCGCAATATTCCGGCGACGATCATTCCGAGCGTCGCGCTGCCGATGTCGATCGTCGGCACGTTCTCGTTGATGTACGTCCTCGGTCACAGCATCGACAACATCTCGCTGATGGCGCTCACGCTGTGCGTCGGCTTCGTGGTCGACGACGCGATCGTGATGCTGGAGAACATCAGCCGCCACATCGAGATGGGCAAGACCGTGATGCAGGCCACGCTCGACGGCTCGAAGGAGATCGCCTTTACCATCGTGTCGATGACGATTTCGCTCGCCGCGGTGTTCATCCCGGTGTTCTTCATGGGCGGCATCCTCGGGCGATTGCTGCACGAGTTCGCGGTGGTGATCATCGTCGCGGTGCTGATTTCCGGTTTCGTGTCGCTGTCGCTCACGCCGATGATGTGCAGCCGCATTCTCAAGCCGCACGATCCGAACCGGCACCACGGCCGCCTGTACATGGCCTTCGAGCGCGGCTTCGACGCCTGGCGCGACCTGTACGGCAGCACGCTGCGCTGGGTGCTCGCGCACCAGCGCTTCACGATGCTGGTGTTCCTCGCCATCTGCGTGGCCACCGGCGTGCTGTTCGCGCGCGCGCCCAAGGGCTTCCTGCCGAGCGAGGACTCCGGCCAGCTGTTCATCTTCACCGAGGGGCCGCAGGACGTCTCCTTCGAGGGCATGGTGGAGCTGCAGCGCCAGGTCGCCGAAGTGGTGCGCCAGGACCCGAACGTCGAGGCGCTGATGTCCTTCGTCGGCGCGAGCAACTTCAATCCGGCGATGAACGGCGGCCGCATCACGATCGCGCTCAAGCCCTACGGCCAGCGCAAGCCCGCCGACCAGGTGGTGCGCGAGCTGCGGCCCAAGCTCGCCAAGATCGTCGGCATGAAGACCTTCCCGCAGAACGTGCCGACGATCCGCATCGGCGCGCTCACCAAGAGCCCCTACCAGTACGTGATCCAGGGGGCCAACACCGAGCAGCTCTACCAGTGGGCGCCGCAGATCGAACGCAAGCTGCGCACGCTGCCCGGCATCATCGACGTCTCGAGCGACCTGCAGATCGCGCGCCCGCAGGTCAACGTCGAGATCGACCGCGAGAAGGCCGCCTCGGTCGGCGTCTCGCCGCAGGCGATCGAGAACACGCTCGGTTTCGCGTTCGGCTCGCAGCAGGTATCGACCATCTACACCGCCACCAACCAGTACTGGGTGATCCTCGAGCTCGAGCCCCGCTACCAGCGCGACCCGTCGGCGCTGGGCATGCTCTACGTGCGCGCGAACACCGGTGCGCTGGTGCCGCTCACCTCGGTCGCGCGCCTCTCCTACAGCGTCGGGCCGCTGGCGATCACGCACCTCGGGCAGCTGCCCTCGGTGACGATTTCCTTCGACCTGCGCCCGGGCGTGGCGCTGTCGCAGGCGATCGCCCAGGTGAACCGCGAGATGGCCACGCTGCAGGTGCCGGCGAGCATCAATGGCTCGTTCCGGGGCGCCGCGCAGGCCTTCCAGGACTCGCTGCAGGGCATGGGGCTGCTGCTGGTGTTCGCGATCTTCGTCATCTACCTCGTGCTCGGCGTGCTGTACGAGAGCTTCATCCACCCGCTCACCATCCTGTCTGGCCTGCCGACCGCGGGCCTGGGCGCGCTCGTCACGCTGATGGCCTTCGGCATCGAGCTCAACATGTACGCCTTCGTCGGCATCATCATGCTCGTGGGCATCGTCAAGAAGAACGCCATCATGATGATCGACTTCGCGATCGAGGCGCAGCGCAAGGAAGGCATGGCGCCCGAGAAAGCGATCTACGACGCCGGCATCACGCGCTTTCGCCCGATCATGATGACCACCGCCGCCGCGCTCATGGGCAGCCTGCCGATCGCCATCGGCTTCGGCGCGGGCGGCAGCGCGCGCGCGCCGCTCGGCGTCGCGGTGGTCGGCGGCCTGCTGCTGTCGCAGGTGCTCACGCTCTACGTCACCCCGGTGGTGTATCTGTACTTCGAGCGCCTGCAGCAGTGGCTTGCCGAACGGCGCAGGGCCGCGGCCACGCCCGCAGTCGCCGCGGGCGGCGACTAGTCCGGCGACCGGCGGCGACTAGATCGAGAACTCGATCAGGAAGGGTCCGCGCCGCGCGCGGGCCGACGTGAACGCGTCGGTGAAGGCCTCCAGCGTCTCGACGCGCACGGCTTCCACGCCCATGCCTTCGGCGAGCTTGGTCCAGCGGATTTCGGGCCGCGCGAGGTCGAACAGCTCTTTCGACGCGGGTCCCGGCTGCGCGCCGACCGCGGCCAGCTCGCCCTGCAGGATCGCGTAGCGGCGGTTGGCGAACACCACGTTGACGACGTCCAGCTTCTCGCGCGCCTGCGTCCACAGCGCCTGCAGCGAATACATGCCCGCGCCGTCAGCCTGCAGGCAGACGACCTTGCGGTCCGGGCAGGCGACCGCGGCGCCGGTGGCAGCCGGGAACGCGTGCCCGATGGCGCCGCCGGTGATCTGGATCCAGTCGTGCGGCGCCGCGCCCCAAGTGAGCGGGAACAACGCGCGGCCCGAGGTCACCGCGTCCTCGGCGACGATCGCGTTCTCCGGCAGCAGCGCCGCGAGCGTCAGGCCGAAGGCCTCGGGCTTGAACGGCCCGCCGTGCAATTCCGGTTTGGCGACATCGTCGCGCATCGGCGCATCGCGCGGCGCGCCGAGCGCGTCGGCGAGCGCTTCGAGCGCGCAGACCACGTCCGTCTCGGGCGTGGCGAGCGTGTGCACGGCGCAGTCCTCCGGCCACAACGTGCTCGGCTTGCCCGGATAGGCGAAGAAGCCGACCGGCGCCTTCGCCCCCGCGAGCACGAGGTGCTTGGTGCCTTCGAGCATCTTGAGCGCCGCATCGACCACGTAGGGAATGCGGTCCACCGGCACGCGCCCGCGGCCGCGCGGCATGCGCGGCACCTGCGTGGGCGTGCGCAGCTTGGCGCCGGTCGCGTGCGCGATGCGGTTGGCCGCGCGCAGGCCCGCTTCGCTGAGCGCCGCGTTCGACAGCACCAGCATCGAGGGGGCGCGCGTGCGCAGCGCGCGCGCGATCGCCTGCACCGTCTCCGATGCGACCTGCGCCGCGGCGGGCGGCGGCGACGGCTTGCCGGGCTCGCTGCCCTCGTTCCAGGCGCAATCGGCGGGCAGGATCAGCGTCGCGGTGCC
>JBASCW010000120.1:0-42180 GCA_049651845.1 Burkholderiales bacterium
CGCCAGCACCGCGCCCGCGGCGCCGACGGCGGCGCCCGCGCAGGCAGAGAAACCCGCCGCCAAGCCTGCGGCAAGTGCCGCGCCGCGCGAGCGCTCGCAACCGGCGCCGCGCAGCGAGGAGCGCGCAGTGAGCGTCAGCCGCGGCGGGCCGCAGATCCATCCGCTGGTCGCCTCCGGCTATGCTGCGTACCAGGCGGGCGACCTGGCGAAAGCGCGCGGCGATTACCAGCAGGCGCTGCGCGACGAGCCCGCGAACCGCGACGCGCTGCTCGGCCTCGCCGCGGTGGAGATGCGCTCGCAGCGCTACGACCTCGCCGATTCGTACTACCAGCGCGTCCTGCAGTCCGATCCGCGCGATCCGCATGCGCAGGCCGGCGCGATCGCGCTGCGCGGCCAGCAGCTCGATCCGGTGCAGGTCGAGAGCCGCATGAAGTCGCTGATCGCCGCCGACCGCAGCGCGACCGTGCTGCATTTCACGCTCGGCAACCAGTACGCGCAGCAGGGCCGCTGGCCCGAGGCGCAGCAGGCCTACTTCAAGGCCTTCGCCGCGGACCCCGAGAATCCGGACTTCGCGTTCAACCTGGCGGTGAGCCTCGATCAGCTGCGCCAGACGAGCCTCGCGCTCGAGTACTACCGGCGCGCACTCGCGCTCGCGCAAAAGCGCACCGCGGGCTTCGCGCTCGACGCGGCGAACTCGCGGGTGCAGCAGCTTTCTCGCTGACATATGTTTGCAGTGCGGCGACCGAGCGTAACGAGCCCGCTCGTTGGCGCGCCGGGTATCATGGAGGCTGGATGAATTCGCCCACGAATCCCCAGGCCAAGCGGCACATCGGCCAGATTCTGATCGACCAGGGCATCCTCACCGAGGACCAGCTGAGGATCGCGCTGCTCGAGCAGATGAAGTCGCACCTGCCGGTCGGCCGGCTGCTGGTGCAGCTCGGCTTCGTGTCGGAAGCGACGCTGCGCGACGCGCTGTCGGAGAAGCTCGGCCTGCAGTCGGTCGACCTCGCGCACATCATCGTCGATCCGGCGGCGCTGAAGATGCTGCCGAGGGAGCTCGCGCGCCGCTACCGCATGTTCCCGGTCGCGCTCGACCGCCAGGCGAAGAAATTCCTGGTCGCGCTCGCCGACACCAACAACATCGTCGCGGTCGACCAGCTGCGCGCTCACCTCAAGGGCGACCTCGAAGTCGAGCTGCGCCTGGCGGGCGACTCCGAGATCGAGCGCGCGATCGAGCACTACTACGGGCACGAGTTCTCGATCGACGGCATCCTGCGCGAGATCGAGACCGGCGAGGTCGACTACACCTCGATCTCGGAGGGCGACGAGTACAGCCAGCCGGTGGTGCGCCTGATTTCGGCGCTGCTCGCCGACGCGGTCGAGCGCAGCGCGTCCGACATCCACTTCGAGCCCGAGCAGAACTTCCTGCGCATCCGCTACCGCATCGACGGCGTGCTGCGCCAGATTCGCTCGCTGCACAAGACCTACTGGCCGGCGATGGCGGTGCGCCTGAAGGTGATGGCGAAGATGAACATCGCCGAGACGCGCGCGCCGCAGGACGGCCGCATCTCGGCGACCATGGCCGGCCGCGTGGTGGACTTCCGCGTCTCCAGCCTGCCGACCACGCACGGCGAGAACGTGGTGCTGCGCATCCTCGACCGGCAGAAGGGCATCGTGCCGCTCGACAAGCTGAACCTGGAAGAATCGCAGCTCGAGCTGCTCAAGCTCATGATCGCGCGCCCCGAGGGCATCATCATGGTCACCGGCCCCACCGGCAGCGGCAAGACCACGACGCTCTACTCGATCCTGAACCACATCAACTCCGACGGCGTCAACATCATGACGCTGGAGGATCCGGTCGAGTACCCGATGACTCTGATTCGCCAGACTTCGGTGGCGGAGGCAGCCAAGCTCGACTTCGCCAACGGCATTCGCGCGCTCATGCGCCAGGATCCGGACGCGATCCTGGTCGGCGAAGTGCGCGACGAGGAAACCGCGGAGATGGCGTTTCGCGCCGCGATGACGGGCCACCAGGTCTACACCACGCTGCATACCAACTCCGCGGTCGGCGCGATCCCTCGCCTCCTCGACATCGGCATCGTGCCGGACATCATGGCCGGCAACATCATCGGCATCATCGCGCAACGCCTGGTGCGCAAGCTGTGCCGCACCTGCCGGCAGTCCTATGATCCGGACGTCAAGGAGCGGCGCCTGCTCGGCCTGACGCCGACGGAACCGGCGGCGCTGTTCCGCTCCGTGGGCTGCGAGCAGTGCGATTACCAGGGTTACCGCGGCCGGCTCGGCATCATGGAAATACTGAAGATGGATGCGGCGATCGACGAGCTGGTCGCGCGCCGCGCGACCGCGCGCGAGATCCTCACGGCGGCGCGCGCCAAGGGCTTCAAGACGCTCGCCGAAGACGGCATCCGCGTGGTGCGCGCCGGCGTCACCAGCGTGGACGAGCTGATGCGCGTCGCCGATCTTACGGATCGGATGGCGTAGAAAAGGGGGTCGGAGTAACTTTTCTCAGTACCGCGGCCATGAGACCTCTCGAACGCGCACGAGAAAAGTTACTCTGACCCCACTTATGCCTCTTTACACCTACAAGGCGATCGACGCCAACGGCAAGTCGGTGATCGGCCGCGTCGATGCGGGCAATGTGTTCGACCTGGAACAGCGCCTCGCACGCATGGGGCTGGACCTGGTCAGCGGCGCGCCGACGGCGCAGAAAAGCCGCCTCATCGGCGGCAGCAGGGTGCCGCGCCAGGACCTGATCAATTTCTGCTTCCACCTGGAGCAGCTGGCCGGTGCCGGCGTGCCGCTCGTCGAGGGCCTCATCGACCTGCGCGAGAGCACCGAGAACCTGCGCTTTCGCGAGGTCGTGGGCGGCCTGGTGGAAACCATCGAGGGCGGCAAGAGCCTGTCGCAGGCGCTCGCCGACTACCCGGAGGTGTTCAGCAAGGTGATGAGCAGCTTGGTGCGCTCGGGCGAGCAGACCGGCAAGCTGCCGGACGTCCTGAAGAGCCTGGCCGACACGCTCAGGTGGGAAGACGAGCTCGCCGCGCAGACCAAGAAGCTCATGATGTATCCGCTCTTCGTCGGCAGCATCGTGCTGCTGGTGACCTTTTTCCTGATGATCTACCTAGTGCCGCAGATGACCGGCTTCATCCGCAACATGGGCCAGGAAATTCCGCTGCAAACGCGCATCCTGATCCACGTCTCGAATTTCTTCGTCAACTTCTGGTGGCTGGTGGTGGCAACGCCGATCGCGGCCTGGTTCGGCATCAAGGCCGCGGCCAAGGTCAACCCGGCGGTGGCCTACGCGCTCGACGACATGAAGCTGCGCGTGCCGATGATCGGGCCGATCCTGCGCAAGATCATCCTGTCGCGCTTCGCCTCCAGCTTCGCGATGATGTACGGCGCCGGCATCACGGTGCTCGACGCGATCCGCTCCTCGGAGGAGATCGTCGGCAACCGGCCGCTCGAGAACGCGCTGCGCTCGGCGGGCCAGCAGATCGCCGAGGGCAAGGGCCTGACCATGGCGTTCACCGACGTCGGCCTGTTCCCGCCGCTCGTGATCCGCATGCTGCGCATCGGCGAGAACACCGGCGCGCTCGACCGCGCACTGCTCAACGTGAGCTACTTCTACAACCGCGAGGTGCGCGAGAGCATCGGCAAGGTGCAGGCGCTGATCGAGCCCGTGATGACCATGGTGCTCGGCCTGATCCTCGGCTGGGTCATGCTGTCGGTGCTCGGCCCGGTCTACGATTCGATCTCGAAGATGAAGTTCTAGCCGCACGAGAGCCCCGCGCCATGTCGGCCAAGCTGGTCATCTACTTCACCGCCAACGGCCACGCGCTGTACCGCTGGGCCGGCGGCGCGCTCGAGCTCGAGTCGCGCTTCACGCCCGACGACGCCGGGCTGGAGGAGTTCCGCGGCCGCCTGCGCGGCCGCAGCGGCGCGCTGGTGTACGTACTCGCGGACCTGGCGGGCGAGGACTTCCACGAGGACCAGATTCCCTACCTGCGCGGCGGCGACCGCCAGGCGGTGGTCGACCGGCGCATCGCGCAGCGCTACCGCGACACGCGCCTCGCGGCCGCGCTGTCGCTCGGCTACGCGACCGGCGAGCGCCGCAGCGAGCGGCTGCTGCTCGCCTCGTTCACCAACACTCAGCAGTTCACCGCCTGGCTGGACGCGCTGGTCGAGGCCGGCACGCGCCTGTCGGGCGTCTACTCGGTGCCGCTGCTCGCGCCGGCGCTCGCCGCGCGGCTCGGCCTGCGCGGCGGCCGCGTCTTCGTCGTCACCGCCAACAGCACCGGCCTGCGCCAGTGCTACCTCGAGGACGGCCGGCTGCGCTTCGCGCGGCTGGAGCGCACCGCCGACATGGCGCCCAATGCGCTGGCGGCGTTCGTGCGCGCCGAGACCATGCGCCTCGCGCAGTACCTGAGCACGCTGCGCGTGCTGCCGCGCGAAGGTCCGCCGGTCCAGGTCCTGGTGATTGCGCCGGGCGCGCAGCGCGCGGCGTTCGAGGAGGTGCTGGTGTCGGATGCGCGCCTGACCTTCCGCACCGTGGTCATCGACGAGGCGGCGCGCAAGGTCGGCATCCGGCAGCTGCCCGCGGGTGCCGCGGGCGAGCACCTGTTCCTGCAGCTCGCGGTGCGCCGGCCGCCGAAGGACCAGTTTGCCCGCGGCGAGGACCGGCGCAGCTTCTTCCTCTACCAGCTGCAGCGCGGCATCATGTCCGCGGGCGCTGCGGCCCTTGCCGCCTGCGTGCTGTATGCGGGCTGGCAGGGATTCGGACTCTGGAGCACCAAGCAGGAGACCGACACGCAGCGCCGCGGCGCGCGCGAGGCGACGCAGCAGTACGAGCGCATCACCGCGTCCTTCCCGGTGACGCAGACCACCACCGACAACCTGAAGGCCACGGTCGTCGAGTTCACCAAGATCGCTGCGCGCTCGGCCTCTCCGGAGCCGGCGCTGGTCTACCTGTCGCAGGTGGTGGAGAAGTTCCCGCAGATGGACATCGAGTCGGTGCAGTGGCGCGTCGGCAAGCCGGGCGCGCGCGAAGACGGCGCAGCGGCGCCGAAGCCCGCAGCCAAGCCGCCGGCTGCGGCCGGCACGCCCGCGGAGGATGCGAGCGGCGAGCTGCAGATCCTCGAGGTCTCCGGCCGGGTGAACGCAACGCGACGCTCGGACTACCGCGGCATCACCGGCCAGGTGCAGCAGTTCGCGGAGGCGCTGCGCAGCGATCCCGCCTGGCGCATCCTGCGCACGCAGCTGCCCTTCGACGTCACGCCGGACGGCACGCTCTCGGGCGACATCGGCTCGGCCGAAGGCAACGAAGCGCCGCGATTCTCGGTCACCGTGGGGCGAGCGCTCGGCAAATGAACTTCTCCTCTGCCGAACTGCGCAAACTGGGGCCGGCGCTGGTGATGCTGCTGGTGCTGGCTGCCGCCGGCGCCGCCCCGATCTTCTGGACCAAGCAGGAACAGCGCAAGGCCGAGCAGCAGCTCGCCGCCGCGCGCACAGAGCGCTCGCAGGCGCGCGAGCGGCTGACGCGCATCGCCGAGGAAGAGAAGGAAGTCAACGACAAGCTCGAGGTTTACCGGCGCTTGAAGAGCCTGCGCATCCTCGGCGAAGAGCAGCGCCTGGAGTGGGCCGACGCGATGACGCGCATCCGCACCAGCCGCGAGCTGCTCGACCTGCGCTACATCGTCGAGCGCCAGCGGGTGCTGTATTCAGTGGCCGGCAAACCTGCGAACGTGGACTTCAACGCGAGCACCATGAAAGTGGAGATCGCGCTGCTGCACGAAGGCGACCTGCTCGCCTTCCTGCGCGACCTGCGCGACTCTGGCAACGCCTTCTACTCGGTCAAGCGCTGCCAGATCAACCGCACCGGCACGGCGGGAACGGGCACCACGATCGTGCCGCGGCTGCGTGCGGTCTGCGATATCGACCTGATCACCATCATCGACCGGGCGGCCAAGGCATGAGAACCGCCGCCATACTGTTGGCCTTGATCGCCGGCAGCGCGGGCGCCACGGGCGCCGGCGCGCAGGAACTCGGCAGGCTGTTCTTCACACCCGAGCAGCGCGCCGCGCTGGATGCGCGGCGCAAGGCGCGCGTGCCCGACAAGCCCGCCGCCACGCCGCAGGCCGAATCGCCGATCACGCGCGTCCAGGGCGCGGTGCAGCGCAGCGGCGGACGCTCCACGGTATGGGTGAACGGCGAGGCGATTCCCGAGGGTGCTCCCGGCGGCGCGCAGCCCCACAGCCAGGGCCGCGTGACGCTGCCGGCAGGCGAAGGCGCGCAGCGCTACGACCTGCGCGTGGGCGAATCGCTCGATCGCGGCAGCGGCGAAGTGAGGGACGTGATCGGCGAGGGCGAAATCAAGATCAATCCTCACCCCGCCACGAAGAAGAAATGAGGCGGCACAGCGCCAAACGCGATCGCGGCGTCGCCCTGCTGGCCTTCGTGGCGGTCGTCGGCCTCGTCGCCTCCTGGTTCCTGGTCAAGCAGCTGAATCTGGAGAGCGGCGGCCTGGATGCGGCGCGCAAGCAACGCACCGCCGAAGTACTGAGCAAGGCGAAACGGGCGCTGATCGGCTACGTCGCCCACCAGGCGGCGGTGAGCGGCGAGGACAATCCCGGCGCCTTTCCCTGCCCCGAGGCGCCCGCTGGCTACGACAGCACCACTGGAACCGACGGCAGAGTTCAAACGCCCTCGTGCACGCTGCCGGCCGTGGGCCGCTTTCCGTGGCGCACGATCGGCACCGACAAGCTGGTCGACGCCTACGGCGAGCCGCTCTGGTACGTGGTCGCGAGCGGATGGTCGAAGCCCAGCTCGAGCGGCAACACCATCATCAATTCCAACTGCACCGATGCGACCTCGGCGATGACATGCTGGACCGGCCAGCTCACAGTCGATGGCCAGGCAAACGCCGCGGTAGCGCTCATCATCGCGCCCGGGCCCACAATGAACACCGTGGCGGCGGCCGGCTGCACCGCTGTGAATCAGGTTCGCCCAGTCACCGGGCCGCCTAACCTGGCGAATTGGCTGGAATGCGAGAATGCGACCAGCCCTGCCGACGCGAACTTCGTCACCACCGGTCCCAGCCGCTCCTTCAACGATCAGGTCATCAAGATCACGGCTGCCGAAGTCCTGCCGGCGATCGAGGCGGCGATAGCCGACCGGTTCCAGAAGGAGTTCGCGCCGCAGATCCGAACGGCCTACTCGGGGGGCGTCTGGGCCGCGACGCCCGTATCGCCATTCGCCGTGGCGTTCGCCGACCCCACCGCGAGTCCGGCAAACAGGCTGCAGGGCAGCGCAGGCACGGCAGCAGGGCTGTTGCCGGGAAGCTACGCGTTCTCCGAGGAGACCTGCACCTGCGATTCCCCGGATACTCCGCCATGCGTGTGCAAGGTGAACACCCAGGGACAGCGGTCGTTGGAGCCCTGCACGACCGGCACCGATTCCCGCTGCGATCCTTCGTTCGTCGCCTGGCGCAGCTCCGCGCCCTGCGGCGCCGCGTTCTGCACCACAGCGGTGTCGACGGCCGGCGCGACCCTGCAGTCCTACACCTGCACTGTGGCGGGCACAGCGACGACACCTACGATGCTTACCTGCGTGCTGCGGGCGTCGGCGAGCTTGTTCGACGTGCTGTCCGGCAACACCTCGATGACGTTCCGGCTGAATGCGACTGCTGCCAATGCCGGCATGGCGCTTCGACAGGCAGCCAGCCCCGGCGCGAGTTCCAGGGCCCCTCAGATAACGGGGATCGACACCGGCTACGCGACCACTCCGATCGGCTACAGCCTGCCGAGCAACGCGTCGACCATCAACAGCGACGGTTCCGCGACCGTGGCGATCAATGCCAGGTTCGCTTCTGGCAGCGGTTCAATACTGGCCGTGCTCGGCTCCCTGACCTGCACGTTCTTCGGCATCCCGCTGTGCTACCAATACACCGTCACCGTCCCCATGGGTGTGCTTGCGGACAACCCGGTGGTTTCGGCTTCAAGCTCGACCTACAACTGGTTCTACCGCAACCGGTGGCACGAAGTTTCGTACTACGCGGTCGCATCCGGAATCCTGCCAAGCGGCGCCCGCTCGTGCACGACTTCGGGCACCTGTCTGCAGCTGACCAACCATCCGGACGCCGGCAAGCATCGCAGCATTCTTGCCATCGGCGGCCCCAAGCTCGGCACCCAGGTCCGCCCTGCCACGGCTTTGGCTGATCTCTTCGAGGGGGCGAACGCAGACGGCGCCTCGCCCTTCGAAACTCGTTCGGCCACGCTATTGCCCAACCGGACGTTCAACGATCGTTTCGCAGTGATCGACTCGAACTAACCCATGACCGCCCGCCTCCACCGCATCTCGCGCGGCTTTTCGCTCGTCGAGCTGGCCATCGTCATGGCGATCGTGGCGTTTCTGCTGGGCGGCCTGATGTTCACGCTTTCGGCGCAGACCGAGCAGCGCAGCATCGAAGAGACGCGCCGCCGGCTCGAGATGGCGCGCGATCTGGTTCTCGCGTTCACCGTGGTAAACGGCCGGCTGCCGTGCCCGGCGCGCAGCACCAGCGGCGGCGCGGAAGCTCGCGATGCCGCCACCGGGCAGTGCACGAGCGGCGGCGTGGAGGATTACTACGGCGGCACCCTGTCCGGCGGCGCGACGGGAGGACTGCTGCCCGCGCAGACGATCGGCTACCAGCAGGTCGACAGCGCCGGGTTTGCGGTGGATGCCTGGCAGAATCGCATTCGCTACGCGGTCACGAAGTCAGTGGCCAGCGGTACCTGCACCGGCACATTCGTCAATCCGCACTTCGTCAATGCAGCCAACATGAAAGCCAACGGGATTGCCTGCCAGCCAGGTGATCTGCTGGTCTGCAAGTCGGCGACCGGCATTACCTCGAGCGCCTGCGGGAGCGCGGCCAACCAGATCATGTCGCAGAGCCTCGTGGTTGCCATTTTCTTTTCGACAGGCAAGAACAGCGCAAGCGGAGGCACGGGTCTGGACGAGGCGGCGAACCTGAACGGCGCCGGCAACGCCGATCCGATCTTCGTGTATCACACTCCGTCGTCGAGCGGCGCTACAAATGGTGAGTTCGACGATCAGATGATCTGGATCACCGTCGGCGAGCTCTACGGCAAGCTCATCGCGGCAGGGCAGCTGCCTTGATTCGCGAGCTCAGCCGCTCACGCGCGAAAGCCTGAAACACACCGCGCCGTCGCGATTCTCGGCCAGCGTCAGCGCGTAGCCGCTCTTCTCGGCGAGCCTCGCCGCCTGATACAGCCCGATGCCCAGGCCGGTGCTGGAGCGCACCGGCGCATTCAGGAGATTTCCGGCGATGTCGGCGGGCACGGCAACGCCGCTATCCTGCACGAGCAGCTCGGGGCCCGGCGCGCTGCTTACCGAAACCCGGATGCGCACATCGCCTCCAACCAATCGCTTCGCGATCGCGTTCTGCAACAGGTTGTCCGCGACGCTGTCGAAGAGCGCCTTCGGCACCTGTGCCTGCGAATCCGGAACCGCGGCTGTGAACTCCACGTTCTGGCCCTGGTATTGGCGCGCGAGCGATTCCCACCAGTCACGCAGCGGCACTGGTGGCGACTCCTCGTCGCCCGGGCGCTGCAGCTTGTCGAGTGTCGCCTGCAGGCGCTGCGTGATCGCCGGCAACTGCCTGCGAATCAGGGCCTGGAGTTGCGGCGAATCGTCCTGGGCGGCAACCGAGCACAGTACGTTCAGCGACTGCAGCAGGTTCTTCACGTCGTGCGTCAGGCGCGCGCCGGTCTCGTGCACCGCCTGCAGGTAGCTCGCCTGGCGCAGCGTCTGCTCGCGCAGCTTGGCGGCATAGAACTCGCCAAGCAGCTGGCCCAGCAGGTGCATGTGCCACTGCAGCGCCGGGCTGGTGCGGTAGCGCGAGAAGATGGTCAGCTGCAGGTCCGGGCTTTCGTAGAGAACGGCATACTCGGTGCGCACGCCGGTCTCCCCTTGCTGACCGGCCGCGCGCCAGCCCGCGCCCGCGATCCACGGCAGGCGCGCGAGGCCTGCCACGCCTTCGGCGAGAAAGCGTTCCGGCCGCGCCTCCATCTGCGACAGTTCGGCGAGGAAGTAGAGCCACTTCTCCACCGGCAGCCCTATCGAGAACAGATAGCGCGAGAAGAACACGTTCAGCCCGGCAAAGCCGGTGCGCGGGTTCCAGGCAAGTCCGAGCAGGAACATCGTGCCGGCGATCAGGAACACCGTGTTGGCGAGCGCCTCCAGGTAGGGCACGCGGTTGAGCGTCATGAAGGTGAAGCTGCCGAGGATCACCGTGCCCAGCACCAGCATCAGGAAGATGCTGTAGAAGAAATCGATCACCTGCGGCGCCTCGGGCGATTCGGGCTCGGCCGGCAGGAACGCCATCAGCAGAAGCAGCACCGGCAGGCCGTACTCGGCCGCGGTGCGGATCTCGGCGGACACCTCGCGGCGCGGCGCGATCTCCGGCAGGATCAGGATCGCCAGCAGCGCGAGCAGGTAAATCAGCACCAGCAGGTAGCAGCGCCGCTGCCAGCGCGCCTGGTACAGGAACACCTTGCCGCCGACCAGGCCGGCCAGCACCACCACCCAGAACGCAAGCAGCCACCAGCTTACCCACAGCATCACGGCAACGGCGGCCGCGCAGATGAACACCGCCTGCGTGGCGCTGATCTTGTGCTCGCCGCGCAGGAAGGGCTGCCACAGCAGCAGCAGGCCAAGGTGCGCGACCAGCAGCGCGCGTGCCCAGCCGTCGGCGGTACCGCGCAGCACGGCGACGTGCAGCAGCACGAGCATGGCGATCACGACGAAGCGCCAGTGCCGCTGGCTCAAGCTCCAGATTGAGCCGGCAAGCCGTGACGAAACGGGAAGGGGAGCGGGCTCAGCCCGGCTTGAAGCTTGCATGGGCGTACAGTGCTGACTAGTCTAGCGCACCCTCCACACACTCTCCCTCACTCCTTCGCCCGCTCCCGCCGATGCATGGCCAGATCGCCACTGTCGCCCGCTATGTGCTCATCGAAGCGCGCCGCAGCCCGTTGCCCTGGCTGGCGATGGCGAGCCTGCTCGTGGCACTCGGCCTGGCCGGATTCCTGTCGCGACTCGCGATCACCGAAGCCACTGCGCTGCAGGCGTCGGCCTGCGCCGCGCTGCTGCGTGCTTGCGCGGTTTTTCTCGTGGCAGCGCACGTGGTCGCGAGCGTGGTGCGCGAAACCAACGACAAGGGCCTGGAACTCGCGCTCGCCCTGCCCTTGTCACGCCCCGCCTGGTACCTGGGCAGGCTGCTCGGTTTCGCCGCCACCGGCGCCTTGATCGCGACGCTGTTTGCGCTGCCGCTGTTCGCCTGGGCAAAGCCGCTGGACCTCGTCTCGTGGTGGCTGGCGCTCGCGGCCGAGGCCGCGGTGGTCGCAGCAGCGGCGCTGTTTTTCGCTTCGGCACTCGGGCAAACGGTGACCGCGATGACCGCCACCCTTGGGCTCTACCTGCTGGCGCGTGCGATTTCCACCATCCAGGCCATCGCCGGCGGCTCGCTCGCCGATGAGGGCGCGGCGGGACAGGCGTCGCGCTGGCTGGTAAACGGCCTCGCGCTGTTGCTGCCCAATCTCGACGAGCTGGCGCGCGGCGACTGGCTTTTATACGGGGCACCGCCCGCCGCCGTGCTGGCGCGCGCGCTTGGCGGACTGGCGATCTATTTCGTGCTGCTCGCGGCAGCCGGGCTGTTCGATTTCAGTCGCAAGAACCTGTGAGGGATTCTTCTTCCTCCGGCGCGCAACGCCCCTTGGCCACGGTTCCTGCATGGATCCTCTGCCTGCTCGCGCTCGCGCTGGCGGTGCAGGTCGGTTCGCGGTTCACGCAGCGCTCCGGGGTGCCCGAGGCCAGCGACCTGCCGGGCGCGCCCTCGGCGGCTGCGCTGCGGATCGCCAGCCTTGGCGAAACCGCTGCGTTCTCGCGCTTGGCGATGCTGTGGCTGCAGGCCTTCGACTCCCGCGGCGACAACGCCATCTCCTTCCAGAAGCTCGACTACGAACGCCTGGTCGCGTGGCTTGCCGCAATTCTCGCGACCGACCCGCGCAGCGGCTATCCGCTGTTCGCGGCGGCGCGGGTGTATGCGGAAAACGCTGATCCTGCCAAGACGCGCCGCGTGCTCGAGTTCATCTACACGGAGTTCGATCACGATCCGAATGCGCGCTGGCCGGCGCTCGCGCACGCAACGCTGCTCGCCAAGCACCGCCTGCGCGACCTGCCGCTCGCGCAGCGCTATGCGCAAGCCATCCAGCAGCGGACCACCGACCCCTCGGTGCCCGGCTGGGCCACGCAGATGGTGGCCTTCATCCTCGAAGACATGAACGAGCTGGCGGCTGCCAAGGTAATGCTGGGGGGGTTGCTGGCGACCGGCCGCATCCGGGACCCCGAGGAGCGGCGCTTCCTGCAGTGGCGGCTGGAGCAGTTGGAGGAGCGATTGAAGGGCGCCGAGGCGGGCGCGAAGCGTTGAGTCTTCGTCATGTGTGTCGGGATTCCGTCGATTTTTTGACGGTTTCTGATTAAAACCCCCGTTTTTAAAGGCTTTTCCCCCTGGTACAGGGCTTGCGTCCTAAGAGCCACTTGGAGTCTCCAAGGGAGGCTGGAATCATGAAACGCAAGCAAACGGGTTTTACCCTGGTTGAAATCGCAATCGTCCTGGTGATCATCGGGCTGCTGCTGGGCGGCATCCTGAAGGGCCAGGAGATGATCACCCAGGCGAAGATCAAGAACGCGATCACCGACTTCTCGGGCGTCTCGGCGGCCTACTTCGGCTACCAGGACCGCTACCGGGCCACCCCGGGCGACGACCTCCAGGCGGCGCGTTGGGGCGCCGGCGTCATCGCTGGCGATGGCGACCGCATTCTCGAAGGCACCTACAAGGAGGCCTGCCCCGCGACCGCGGTGGCCGCGACTCCGGAAACCTGCCTGTGGTGGGAACACTTGCGCCGTTCGGGCTTCGTCTCGGGCGCCGGCCCGCAGCAGCCGACCAACGCGTTCAACGGCCTGCTCGGCGTGCAGACGGGCGACGGCGCAGCGACGCCGGCGCCAGTGCTGGTCAACGCCAACGGCGGCTTCACCAACATCATCATGTGCTCGTCCAACCTGCCGGACAAAGTGGCGATCGCGCTGGACGTGCAGATGGATGACGGAGTGATGAGCTCGGGCGCGGTGCGCGGCCAGCTGAACGTCGGCCTGAATCCGGACATCGCGGCAACGGCACCCGCCGCAAATCTGTACGCGGAAACGGGCACGAATCTCTATACGCTCTGCCGCACGTTCTAACAAAAACGTCGGGGGGAAACCTCAAAAGCCGGCCTTCGGGCCGGCTTTTTTATCCCTGCAGCAGCTTGAACTCGGCGGCCGCCAGCAGTTCGGGCACGCCGAAGAGAACCACCACGTCGCCGGGCTGCAGCGGGCCGGCTTCCTGCGGCGCCAGCCGCAGCGCGGCACCGGGCCGCCGCACCGCGCGTACCTGCACGCCGAGGTCTTCGAGATCGATCTCGGCGAGCGTCTTGCCGAGCGCACGCGCGTTGCCGCTCAAGGTAACCGCACGCAGCCGCGGCTGCGCGTCATCGGCATCGTCAGCCTGGTCTCCCAGGCCATGGAAGAGCCCGCGCAGCAGGCCATACTGCTCGTCGCGCACCGCGCGCACCCTGCGCACCACGCGGTTCAGCGGCACGCCGACCCAGACCAGCGTGTGCGACGCAAGCATCAGCCCCGATTCGAGCGCTTCGGGCACTATCTCTGAGGCGCCCGCAGCCGCCAGGCGGGCAATGTCCCCGTCCTCGCGCGCACGCGCAATCACCGGGATCGACGGATTGAGCGACTGCACGTGCGCCACGGCGCGCACCGACTCCGCCGACTCCGCAAACGTGACCACCACGGCGGCCGCCCGCAGTACGCCTGCGGCGATGAGCGACTCGCGGCGAGAACTGTCGGCGAAGACCACGGTGTCGCCGGCCTGCGATGCCTCGCGCACCCGCTCCGGATCCAGGTCGAGCGCGATGTAGCGCACGCCCTCGGCATCCAGCAGGCGCGCGACATGCTGGCCGTTGCGGCCGTAGCCGAGAATGATGACATGGCCTTCGGTCTCGAGCGAACGCACGGCGACCCGGTGCATCTCGAGCGAGCGCAGCATCCATTCCGAGGTAGCGAAGCGCAGCACGATGCGGTTGCTCGCGCCGATCAGGAACGGCGTCGCGATCATGGAGAGGATCATCGCCGCGAGCAGCGGCTGGTGCACGGCTTCGTCGATCGCGCCCACGGCGCCCGCCTGCGCGAGCAGCACGAAGCCGAACTCGCCGCCCTGCGCGAGCGCGAGCCCGACGCGCAGCGCCGAGCCCGGCGCCGCGCCGAACACGCGCGCGAGCCCGCCCACCAGCGCGAACTTGAAGACGACCAGCCCCGCGACCATCGCCAGCACCAGCCAGGCCTCCGCCAGCACCAGGCGCAGGTCGAGCGCCATGCCGACCGTGACGAAGAACAGGCCGAGCAGCACGTCGCGGAACGGCTTGATCTCGTCCTCGACCCGGTAGCGGTACTCGGTCTCGGAGATCAGCATGCCCGCGAGGAAGGCGCCCAGCGCGAGCGACAGGCCGGCGAGCGCCGTGAGCGACGCGGACGCGAGAATCACCAGCAGCACGTTGAGCACGAACAGTTCGGTGGACTTGCGGCGCGCGACCAGGCCGAACCAGGCGCGCATCACGCGCGGGCCGGCGAGCAGCAGCGCGGCGAGCACGAACGCCGCCTTGAGCAGCGCCGCGGCGACAGCGGGCCAGATGTCGGCCGCCGGCTGGCCAAGCACCGGCACCACGATGAGCAGGGGCACCACTGCGAGGTCCTGGAACAGCAGCACGCCGACGATCGAGCGGCCATGCGGCGTGTCGAGCTCCATGCGCTCGGCGAGCAGCTTCATGACCACCGCCGTCGAGGACATGGCCACCGCGCCGCCAACCGCCAGGCCCGCCTGCCAGTGGCCGCCCAGCAGCAGCGCGAGTGCCACGGTGGCGGCGATCGTGATCGCCACCTGCGCGAGGCCCAGGCCGAACACCTCGCGGCGCATGACGCGCAGCTTGGCCAGGCTGAATTCCAGGCCGATCGAGAACATCAGGAACACGACGCCGAATTCGGCGAGCCGGTGCGTGAGCGCGTCGTCGGGAACCGCGCCCAGTGTGCGCGGACCTAGCGCGAGGCCCACCACCAGGTAGCCGATGATCGGCGGCAGCGCGAGCAGACGGCACGCGACCACCGCCGCCACCGCCGCGGCGAGCAGGATCAGGATCGGCAGCAGCGTGGTTCCGGCAGCGTCCATTGTTCAGGAAAATTAAGGGCTTGGGCTATACTCTGGCGCCATGATACCGAAGGACGCCACCGGCTCCGCGCTCGAGCTCGCGCGGCGGGTGCTCGCGGTCGAGGCCGATGCGGTGCGCGCGCTGATCGCGCGCCTGGACGAGCGCTTCCTCGCCGCGGTGTCGCTGATCCTCGCCTGCGAGGGCCGCGTCATCGTCAGCGGCATCGGCAAGTCCGGCCACATCGCGCGCAAGATCGCTTCGACCCTGTCGAGCACCGGCACGCGCGCCTATTTCGTGCACTCGGCCGAGGCGAGCCACGGCGATCTTGGCATGGTGGGGCGCGGCGATGTGTTCATCGCCCTCTCGAACTCGGGCGAAAGCGCCGAGCTCGTGGAGATCCTGCCGCTGGTCAGGCGCCTGGGGGCGAAGCTGATCGCGATCACCGGCAATCCCGCCTCGACGCTCGCGCGCGAGGCCGACGTCAACCTGGACGCCGGCGTGGCCGAGGAGGCCTGCCCGCTCAATCTCGCGCCGACCGCGAGCACTACCGCCGCGCTCGCGCTCGGCGACGCGCTCGCGGTGGCGCTGCTCGATGCGCGCGGCTTTTCGGCCGCGGATTTCGCGCTGCATCATCCGCGCGGCCAGTTGCCGCGCCAGGCGCTCGCCAGTCAGGCCCTGCTGCACGTCAAGGACGTGATGCGCAGCGGCGCCGATGTGCCGAAGGTTCCGGCGCAAGCGACGCTCAGGGAGGCGATCATGGAAATGACGCGCGGTCGAATCGGCATGACCGCCGTCGTCGACGCGGCGTCCCGCGTCTGCGGAGTTTTTACCGATGGCGATTTGCGGCGCACCCTGCAGAAGACCACCGACGTGAGTTCAGTGCGAGTCGGTGACGCGATGTCGACCGGCCCCCGCACGATCCGGCCCGAGGCGCTCGCCGCCGAGGCGGTGCAGATCATGGAAGCCCACAAGGTCAACCAGCTGCTCGTCGTCGATGGCCGCGGCGAGCTGGTCGGCGCGCTCAACATGCACGACCTGTTCCACGCCAAAGTCATCTGACGTGGGCGACGACAACCGCGATGCGGCGCGGCGCGCGAGCCGCGTGCGATTGATGCTTTTCGACGTGGACGGGGTGCTCACCGACGGCAGGCTCTGGTACGGCGCCGCGGGCGAAGCGTTCAAGGTGTTCCACGTCCTGGACGGCCACGGCATCAGGATGCTCGCGCAGACCGGCACCGCGGTGGCGCTGCTGAGCGGACGCCGCGCGGACGCGGTCGCCGCGCGCGCGGCCGAGCTCGGCATCGCGCACGTGCTGCAGGGCATCGAGGACAAGCAGGGAGCGTTCGAGGCGCTCGCCGCGCAGCTCGGCATCGCCGCGGAGGAGGCCGGGTTCATGGGCGACGAAGTGGTCGACCTGCCGGTGCTGCGGCGCTGCGGCTTCGCCTGCGCGCCGGCGCAGGCCCACGAGCTGGTGCGCGCGCACGCGCACTACGTCGCGCGCGCGCCCGCCGGTGGCGGCGCGGCGCGTGAAGTCTGCGAGTTCGTGCTGCGCGCGCAAGGGCGGCTCGACGCCGCGCTCGCGCGCTATCTGGCCTGAGGCGCGCGCCCGTGAAGCTCTCGTCCGCGCGCCTGTTCCCGCTAGTGCTGATGCTGGCGCTCGCCGGGCTGACGTTCTGGCTCGAGCGCATGGTGCGCGAGGAGGAAGGCGTCCACCCCTCGCTGCGGCGGCACGACCCGGACTACATCGTCGAAAACCTCAAGCACACGCGCTACAACGCGGCCGGCGCCGTCGAATCCACGCTCGCCGCGGCGAAGATGCTACATTACCCGGACGACGACACGACCGACCTGATTGCACCGCGCGTGGTGCAGACCAAGCCCCGCGAGCCCCGCGTGACGGTGACGGCGGACCGCGGCGCGGTGTCGGAGGACGGCGAAGAGGTGTTCCTCTACGACAACGTGCTGCTGGTGCGCGACGGCAGCGGCGAGCGCCCCGAGACGCGCATGAGCACCAGTTTCCTGCATCTGGCGCGCGGCGGTTCGGTGATCAGCACCGACCGCGAGGTGGTGATCACGGAAGACGAGCGCGTGCTCTCGGGCCGCGGCATGGAGTACCGCAACGATTCGCAGGAGCTGTTCCTGCGCGAGCGGGTGCGCGGGCGCTACGCGGCGAAGAAGAAGGCAGAGGACGAACAGTGAAGTTCTTGCCAGCGAAGGCACCCGTCACCGCCACCCTGGCGGCGGTGATCCTGTTGTCTCTGGCTCTTTCAGCGTCAGCCGAAAAAGCCGACCGCGACAAGCCGACCAACATCGAGGCCAACAAGATGAGCTCGGACGACGCCCGGCGCATGACCATCTTCGAGGGCAACGTCGTGCTCTCCAAGGGCACGGTACTGGTGCGCGCCGACCGCATCGTCGTGCGCCAGGACGCGGACGGCTTCCACCTGTCCACCGCCACCGGCAAGCCGGTGCGCTTCCGGCAGAAGGGCGAGCCCAAGGGCGGCTGCGAAGGCGCGTGGACCGACGGCGAGGCGCTGCGCATCGAGATCGACGACCGCAACCAGAAGGTCGAGCTGTTCGACAAGGCGCGCGTGACGCGCGACCAGGACGTGGTGCACGGCGACTACATCTTCCTCGACCAGCGCACCGAGTTCTTCTCGGTGAGCACCGCCAAGGGCGCGGCGCCCGCCGTCCCCGCGGGCCGCGTCACCGCGGTGCTGCAGCCGAAGGCCGTGGCGGCCGAGCCCGGCAAGGCCGCGGCCGCGCCGCACTGCCCGCCGCCGCAGCCGGCGCCGAACTGGAAATGAGCGTCCTGCGCGCGCAGAACCTGCGCAAGCGCTTCAAGTCGCGCGCCGTGGTGGACGGCGTATCGCTCGAGGTCGCGAGCGGAGAGGTGGTCGGACTGCTGGGCCCCAACGGCGCGGGCAAGACCACCTGCTTCTACATGATCGTCGGCCTGGTCCCGGCCGACGCGGGCCGCATCCACCTGGACGCGCGCGAGCTCACGCAGCTGCCGATCCACCGGCGCGCGCGCCTCGGCATCTCGTACCTGCCGCAGGAGAACTCGGTGTTCCGCAAGCTCTCGGTCGAGGAGAACGTGCAGGCCGTGCTCGAGCTGCAGGGCCTGTCGCGGGACGAGGTGCAGCTGCGCCTCACTGAGCTGCTCGCCGAGCTCAACATCGCCCACCTGCGCAAGCACACCGCGCTGTCGCTCTCGGGCGGCGAGCGCCGGCGCCTGGAGATCGCGCGCGCGCTCGGCACGCGCCCGGCGTTCATCCTGCTCGACGAGCCCTTCGCCGGCGTCGATCCGCTCGCGGTGCGCGACATCCAGCAGATCATCGGCTTTCTCAAGGCGCGCAGCATCGGCGTGCTGATCACCGACCACAACGTGCGCGAGACGCTGGGCATCTGCGACCGCGCCTACATCATCAACGAGGGTGCGGTGCTCGCCTACGGGCGGCCCGACGAGATCGTCGAGAACGACAGCGTGCGCCGCGTCTACCTCGGCGAGAACTTCCGCATGTAGCGCAGGCTCGAAGTCCAGATGAAGCCCACCCTGCAGTTCCGGCTCTCGCAGCACCTCACGCTGACGCCGCAGCTGCAGCAGTCGATCCGGCTGCTGCAGCTCTCGACGGTCGAACTGAACCAGGAAATCGAGCGCCTGCTCATGGAGAACCCGATCCTCGAGCGCGAGGACGGCGAGAGCGACGCGGCCGCCGCGGCGGCCGAAGGCAGTGCCGAGGCCCAGGCGAGTGCGCCGTCGGAGCAGGCGCAGGCCGAATCGCGCGAGCGCGCCCAGCAGGAGGCGGCCGCCGAGCTGCCCGTCGACTATGCGGCGCCCTGGCGCGGCAGCGAGGACGGCGGCGGCGACGAGGGCGACCGCACCCTGGCCGCGCCGGACCTGCCGACGCTGCGCGATCACCTGAACAACCAGCTTTCGCTGCTCAACATCGGCGCGCGCGACCGCACGCTCGCGGGACTGCTGATCGACGCGCTCGACGACGACGGCTACCTGACCCAGCCGCTGGCCGAAATCGCGGCGCTGCTGCCGCCGGAGGCCGAAGTCGGCGCCGAAGAGCTGTCGATCGCGCTTTGCCACCTGCAGAACCTGGAGCCCGCGGGCGTCGGCGCGCGCTCACCGGGCGAGTGCCTCGCGCTGCAGATCCGCGCGATGCAGGCGAGAAATGTCGACGAGGCCGGGCCGCATGCCGCGCTCGCGCTCGCCATCTGCGAGCGGCACCTCGAGCTGCTCGCGAGCCGCGACTACGTGCGCCTGAAGCAGCTCACGGGCGCCGACGACGAGGCGCTGCGCGCCGCGCAGCAGCTGATCCGCGGCCTCAACCCGCGGCCGGGCGCCGCGTTCGCGCGCATCGAGACGCGCTACGTGATGCCCGACGTGGTGGTACGCAAGGTCAAGGGCGTGTGGCGCGCGAGCCTGAATCAGGAGGCGATGCCGCGGCTGCGCGTCAACCGGCTCTATGCCGATCTCGCCGCGCGCCCGCGCGGCGCGGGCGGCAACGCGCTCGCCGCGCAGCTGCAGGAAGCGCGCTGGCTGATCAAGAACGTGCAGCAGCGCTTCGACACGATCCTGCGCGTCTCGCAGGCGATCGTCGACCGGCAGCGCAACTTCCTCGAGCACGGCGAGGTGGCGATGCGGCCGATGGTGCTGCGCGAGATCGCCGATGTGCTCGGCGTGCACGAGAGCACCGTCTCGCGCGTCACCACGCAGAAATACATGGCCACGCCGCGCGGCACCTACGAGCTGAAGTACTTCTTCGGCAGCCACGTGGCCACCGACACCGGGGGCGCCGCCTCTTCCACGGCCATCCGCGCCCTCATCAAGCAGCTGGTCGCGGCCGAGGACGCCAAGGCGCCGCTGTCGGACTCGCGCATCGCGCAGATTCTCGGCGAGCAGGGCATCGTGGTCGCCCGCCGGACCATCGCTAAGTACCGGGAATCATTGCAGATTCCACCCGTCAATCAGCGCAAGGCCCTGTAGAGGCATGGCGGGCTATAATCCGCGCCCACTGCGCCCTGCGCGCACCCGCCTATGAGCCTGGTCGCCAAGCTCCTGCCCCCCGAGAACGTCCTGCCGGACCTCGCCGCCTCGAGCAAGAAGCGCCTGTTCGAGCAGGTCGGCCTGCTGTTCGAGAACCGGCACGGCATCGCGCGCGGCGTGGTGTTCGAGAGCCTGTTCGCGCGCGAGCGCCTGGGCTCGACGGGCCTCGGCCAGGGCGTGGCAATCCCGCACGGGCGCATCAAGGGACTGAAGGAGGCGCTCGGCGCCTTCGTGCGCCTCGCGCAGCCCGTGCCGTTCGACGCGCCCGACGGCAAGCCCGTGAGCCTGGTGTTCGCGCTGCTGGTGCCCGAGCACGCCACCGAGAAGCACCTGGAGATCCTCTCGGAGCTGGCGCAGATGTTCAGCGACCGCGCGCAGCGCGAGGCGCTCGCCGGCGCCGCCGACGCGCAATCGCTGCATCAGCTCATCTCCGCTTGGCAGCCGGATGCTGCAGGTCAACGTCGCGCAGTTGCATGACGACAACCGCGATGCGCTTTCGCTCGCCTGGGTCGCGGGGCGCGCAGGCCGCACCGCGGTGCGGCGCGAATCGGCCGCCGCCGCGGCGCTGATCGGCCACCTCAACCTTACCCACCCCAACAGCGTCCAGGTGATCGGCGCCTACGTGTCCGGCGACATCGCCGGGCACGCCGATCGCCTGTTCGCCGCCACGCCGGCGGCGATCATCGTCGCCGACGGCATCGCGCCGCCGCGCGAGCTGCTCGAGGGAGCCGAGCGCAGCGCGACGCCGCTGTTCACTTCGCCGCTGCCCGCGGCGCGCGTCATCGAGAAGCTGGCGAACTACCTTGCCAAGCGCCTGGCGGACACCACCGAGCGCCACGGCGTGCTGATGGACGTGCTCGGCGTGGGCGTGCTGATCACCGGCGACTCGGGCGTGGGCAAGAGCGAGCTCGCGCTCGAGCTCATCAGCCGCGGCCAGGGGCTGGTCGCCGACGACGTGGTGGAGATCTCGCGCGTCGCCGCGACCACGCTCGAAGGGCGCTGCCCGCCGCTGCTCAAGGACTTCCTCGAGGTGCGCGGCCTCGGCCTGATCAACATCCGCGCCATCTACGGCGAGACCGCGGTGCGGCCGAAGATGAAGCTCAAGCTGGTCGCGCACCTGGAGAAGCCGGCCAAGGGCAGCGCGCGCGACGCCAGCGAGCGCCTGCCGCTGTCGGAGCTGTCGGAGGACATCCTCGGGGTCACCGTGCGCAAGGTGGTGATCCCGGTTGCGGCCGGGCGCAACCTCGCGGTGCTGCTCGAGGCCGCGGTGCGCAATTACATCCTGCAGCTGCGCGGCAAGGACTCCGCCGGGGAGTTCCTTGCCCGGCAGAGGCAGGCGATGGAGGAAGAAGACTAGCGTGCAATTGGTGCTCGTGAGCGGATTGTCCGGCTCGGGCAAGAGCATTGCGCTCGACGTGCTCGAGGACAGCGGCTACTACTGCGTCGACAACCTGCCCGCGACGCTCCTGCTGGAGGTGGTGCGCTTCCTGCGCGACGGCGGCTACCCGCGCGTCGCGGTGAGCGTGGATGCGCGCAGCGTCGCGCTGTCGTCGCTGCCGCAGCAGCTGGCGGAGGTCAAGGCGCTGGGCGCCGAAACCCGCGTGCTGTTCCTCGAAGCGGGCACCGAGGCGCTGCTGCGCCGCTTTGCCGAGACGCGGCGCAGCCACCCGCTCGCCGGGCCGGAGTCCGCGGCGCGCCTCACGCTCGCCGAGGCGATCGAGCGCGAGCGCGGCCTGCTCGCTGGCCTGTCGGAGCTCGGCCATCGCATCGACACCAGCAACCTGCAGCCGCGCGTGCTGCACCAGTGGATCAAGGAGCTGGTGGGCGCGGGCGAAGGCGCGCTCACGCTGCTATTCGAGTCCTTCGCCTTCCGCGACGGCATCCCGCTGGACGCCGACTGGGTGGTGGACGCGCGCATGCTGCCCAACCCGCACTACCAGCCGGGGCTCGCCGCGCTCACCGGGCGCGACGCGCCGGTGATCGAGTTCCTCGAGGGCGACACGCTGGTGCGCGCGTTCCTCGAGGACCTGCGCGCCTTCCTCGCGCGCTGGCTGCCCGAAGTGCGCCGCGACAACCGCAGCTACCTCACCGTCGCCATCGGCTGCACCGGCGGGCGGCACCGCTCGGTGTACCTCGCCGAGCGCCTGGCGCAGTCGTTCGGCGCCGACTGGCGCGTGCTCGTGCGCCACCGCGCGCTGGCCGGGTTGGCCGATACCGCGGACCGCGACGCACAGCCCGGCGCAACCGGGTGACGGACCTCCCGCTCTTCCCGCTCGGCACGGTGCTGTTTCCCGGCGGCCTGCTGCCGCTGCGGCTGTTCGAGCAGCGCTATCTCGAGATGGCCAAGGCCTGCCTGCGCGACGGCACCCCCTTCGGCGTGTGCCTGATCCGCGAGGGCGCGGAAGTGGGCGCGCCCGCGACGCCCGAGCCGGTGGGCTGCACCGCGCGCATCGCGCAGTGGGACATGCAGCAGCTGGGGCTGCTGCAGATCGTCGCGCACGGCGAGCAGCGCTTTCGCATCCTCGAGCGCCAGCTGCAGGACGACGGCCTCGCGCGTGCGCGCGTCGAGCTGCTGCCGCCGGAGACGGACGAGCCCGTGCCCGAGCGCCATGCCGCATGCCCGCAACTGCTGGAGCGCCTGGCCGCCGAACACGGCGAGCGCGTTTTCGCAAGACCGTGGCACCTCGATTCCAGCGCCTGGGTCAGCGCCCGCCTCGCGGAAATCCTGCCGCTGCCCAAAGCGCTCAAGCAGCAGATGCTCGAGCTCGACGACAGCGTGCAGCGCCTGGAAATCCTGCAGCGCTATCTTTCCGATCTGAATCGCTGATCGCTCGCTCGGACAACGATCGGGACGAGCAGCCGCCTCGTTGCAGGTCCTCATCGCGAATCTGCCCGCATATCGCGCGATCTACCCATATATCGTTGCATCTACCAATGGATCGTCCTAGCATCATCCATGAGCTGTTCAATCACAAGTTAGCGTGCAAGAGAACCATGGGCGCGAATGCCATCTTCCTGTATTCACTCGGCGGCCTGTCTCTTCTCTCGGTAATTTACGAGGGCACTCTCTCTTGGTACGACCTCGAGCCCAACGAACGACTGTTAAATCTGTGGGGTGCAGCGTTCGTACTGCTGGTCGTCCTTTGGATCAATGCGGACAGTCGAAAGCAACCCCGGATTTACCGACCTTTCGAGTATGCGCAACTCGTGCTTCTCTATTGGGTACCGTACCTGCCGTACTACTTTTGGCGCACGCGGGGCGTCAGGGGCCTTCTCATGTTGGGCGCGCTTATCGTGCTGTACCTCGCCGGATGGCTCACGCAATGGCTGCTATACCTTGCACGCTAACCCGTAGCTGGTGCGGACCGGCCGCCAGCGCAGCGTCCAATCAGCGGGCGGTGCCGGCCGGCCGCACAGCACGACGTTAATGAGTACTGCGTAAGTATTGTCCTAGGTACGCCAAGCGGAAGGATGGGACATTACTTGCGCAGGTATCAATAGCCCTCATTAAAGAGAAACTAAAGAATGAAATCAGCCGTATTGGTAACAGATGTTCAGACCAAGCTCTTTGATACCAGTCCACGACCGTTTGAAGCTGACGAAATCGTGAAACGAATTAATCACGTAACCACGCTGGCGAGGACTGCGGGTATTCCAATCTTCTTGATCCAACACGAAGTGCCAGGCTATTTGGATCATGAAAGCGAAGGTTGGCAATTACAGAAAGATTTGGTTGTAAAAGACAACGATATTCGCGTGCGCAAAACTACAGGAGATTCATTCCTTCGGACCAACCTCGAAGAAAAATTAAAATCACTCAATATCACCAATCTTGTTATCTGTGGTTATGCTTCGGAGTTTTGTGTTGACAATACAACGCGTAGAGCCACCGGCCTAGGTTACACCGTGCAACTCGTTTCCGATGGTCACACAACCCATGAAAAGAAGCATCTTTCAGCAATGAAAATCCGGGAGCACCACAATTTAACATTATCAATGAGCCCCACGATAACAACCGTTCCATCGGAGGATATAAGAATTGAGGGCTAACATGGCGTTCGAGAGGGACGCGCCAAAAGCGGCGCGCCCCTCAACTTTACGTTGGGTGGCGGACATCCGAGGGGCTTTGATTGAGGTTTGAATGGGACTCCGCGAAGGCTGCCGAGAATCTTTCCAAGCACGGCGTCTCGTTCGAGGAGGCAGCGACGGTCTTCCGCGACACGCTGTCGCAAACCGGTCTCGATCCGGACCACTCCGTGGGCGAGGAACGTCTCGTCATCTTCGGCGTTTCCACGAGCGGCAGGCTGCTTGTCGTGGCGCATACCGAACGTGGCGATACAATCCGAATCATCAGCGCACGTCCCGCGACACCGGGCGAAAGGACAATTTATGAAGAAGGCTAGCGCCAAACAGCCGGACGATCTCCGCCCCGAGTACAAGCGCTCGGACTTCGGCACGCTGGTGCGCGGCAAGTACGCGCAGCGCGCGGCCGAGGCCACGAATATTGTCGTTCTCGAACCGGGCGTCGCACGCGCCTTTCCAAACGATCGGGCTGTGAATTCTGCTTTGCGTGGCCTGATTCGCGCACGCAAGGGCGCCGCCCGTCCTGCCGGGCGCGCAACCCGGACGCGCCGCGATCGGCGCGCCGGTTGACGCAACGTTATTGATACCTGCGCAAGTAATGTCCCATCCTTCCGCTTGGCGTACCTAGGACAATACTTACGCAGTACTCATTAGCGCGCGCGTGGTCGCGCGGCGGCGCCTAGGGTAGCCAGGAGTTTTTTCACCGGCGCGGGTACCGCGGCGCGCGCCGCGTCCTCGACGTCCAGCCAGATCCGGCCTGGCGCTTCTGCGCGCGGCAGGATCTTGCGCACGCCGCAAAGAACCGGCTGGATGTTCAGCCGGAAATGCGTGAATCCGTGCTCGATGACCGGCAGCTTGCGTGTGCCGCCGATATCGACTGAAAAGGCCTTTCTGCAATAAAGCCGCAGGTCTCGCGCAGGACCTTCCGGAAACACCCAGAGCCCGCCCCAGATGCCGCTGCTCGGGCGTCGCTCCAGAAGCACGGCGCCCTGGTGCTGCAGCACCAGCCAGGTGGTGCGCTTGAGCGGCAGCGGTGTGCGCTTGCGCGGCGCCGGCAGCTCGGCGACGCGGTCCTCGCGCAAGGCCACGCAGCCCTTCGCCACCGGGCAGCGTTTACAGGCGGGCTTCGCGCGCGTGCAGACGGTCGCGCCCAGGTCCATGAGCGCCTGGGTGTAGGCGGGCAGGCCGCGCTCCGGCAGCAGCCTTTGCGCCAGCGCCCACTGTTCCTTTTCGCCCTCGACGCCGAAGCAGCGCGCGAGCACGCGCTTCACGTTGCCGTCGAGAATCGCCGCGCGCCGGCCGAACGCAAATACCGCGATCGCGGCGGCCGTCGAGCGCCCAACGCCGGGCAGGGCCTCGATTTCGTCCGGCGACGTTGGAAATCCTCGCGCGGCGAGGATCTTCGCCGCCGCGTGCAGGTTTCGGCCGCGCGCGTAGTAGCCCAGCCCGCTCCAGAGCCGCAGGACATCGTCTTCGGAGGCCGCGGCAAGCGCGGCCACGCCGGGATAGCGCGCGAGGAAGCGCTCGTAGTAGGGGATCGCGGCGGCCACCTGCGTCTGCTGCAGCATGACTTCGGCGAGCCAGATGCGGTACGGGTCGCGCGTGCCCTGCCAGGGCAGGCCATGCCGGCCGTGGCGCTGCTGCCAGCGAACGAGCTTGCGCGCGAATTCCGCCATCTTCGTGAGATCGGACCGATTCTATGGCAAGGTAAGGGCCGCACTTTCATCCACCCATGCTCGCCTTCATCCTCCGCCGCCTGGCCCAGGCCGCGCTCGTCATGCTCGCGGTCGGGCTCATCGCCTTCTCGCTGTTCCGCTTCGTCGGCGACCCGGTGCTGTTCATGCTCGGCCAGGACGCCACCCCCGAGGACCGCGCGCGCATTACCCAGCTGCTCGGCCTCGACCAGCCGTTCTACGTGCAGTACGCGCAGTTCGTGAACAACGCGCTGCACGGCGAGTTCGGCCTGTCGCTGCGCCAGGCGCAGCCGGTGTCGCGGCTGATCGCCGAGCGCCTGCCCGCGACGCTCGAATTGTCCGCGGTCGCGGCGCTGTTCGCGCTGGTGGGCGGCGTGTCGATGGGCGTGTATACCGCGCTGCGGCGCGATTCCTGGCTGTCGCAGTTCCTGCTCGGGCTGTCGCTGGTCGGCGTCTCGCTGCCGACCTTCCTGATCGGCATCCTGCTGATCCTGGTGTTCGCGGTGCTGCTCGGCTGGCTGCCCTCGTTCGGGCGCGGCGACACGGTGCAGCTCGGCTGGTGGAGCACCGGCCTACTCACGCCGTCGGGCCTGAAATCGCTGATCCTGCCGGCGATCACGCTGGGCCTGTTCCAGATGACGCTGATCCAGCGCCTGGTGCGCTCGGAGATGCTCGAAGTGCTGCGCACCGACTACATCAAGTTCGCGCGCGCGCGCGGCCTCTCGGACCGCGCGGTGCATTTCGGCCATGCGCTCAAGAACACGCTGGTGCCGGTGATCACGATCACCGGGCTGCAGCTGGGCGCGATCATCGCCTTCGCGATCATCACCGAGACGGTGTTCCAGTGGCCCGGCATGGGGCTGCTGTTCATCCAGGCGGTGGGCTTCGCCGACGTCCCGGTGATGGCGGCCTACCTGTGCCTGATCGCACTGTTTTTCGTCATCATCAACCTGGTCGTCGACCTGCTCTACTATGCGGTCGATCCCCGCCTGCGGATCGACCGCGCGACGGCGGCCGGCTGAACACGAGGAAATGACATGAACGCACCCAGCGAGAAGTTCGGCAGCCCGGTCGAGAAGATCCGCGCCTTCCACGCGGAGCTGCGCACCCTGCGCCGCGACATTCACGCGCATCCCGAGCTCGCCTTCCAGGAGACCCGCACTGCCGATCTCGTCGCCGCGCGCCTCGCGGCCTGGGGCGTCGAGGTGCACCGCGGCCTGGCGAAGACCGGCGTGGTCGGCGTGGTCAAGGGCAAGCAGGCCGCGAGCGGCCGCTCCATCGGCCTGCGTGCGGACATGGACTGCCTGCCGATGCACGAAACCAACGATTTCCCGCACCGCTCCACGCACGCCGGCCGCATGCACGCCTGCGGCCACGACGGCCACACCACGATGCTGCTGGGCGCCGCGCGCTATCTGGCTGAAACGCGGCACTTCGATGGCACGGCCTACCTGATCTTCCAGCCGGCCGAGGAAGGCGGCGGCGGCGGCAAGGTGATGGTCGAAGAAGGCCTGTTCGAGCGCTTTCCCGCCGATCAGGTCTATGCGGTGCACAACTGGCCGGGACTGCCGCCGGGACAGATGGCGGTGCGGCCCGGGCCGGTGATGGCGGCGACCGACGAGATCGTGGTGACGATACGCGGCAAAGGCGGCCACGCCGCGATGCCGCACCTCACGGTGGACCCGGTGGTGGTGACCGCGCAGGTGATCTCGGCGCTGCAGACCATCGCCAGCCGCAACGTGAGCCCGCTCGACTCCATCGTCGTGACGGTGGCCTCGATGGAGACCAGCCAGACCAACGTGTTCAACGTCATCCCGGATTTCGTCAAGCTCGTCGGCACGGTGCGCAGCTTCCGCCCGGAAACGCGCGACCTCGCGCAGGCGCGCATCCTGCAGATCGTCGAGGGCATCGCCCTCGCCATGGGCGGACGCGCGGATCTCGAGTACAAGCGCGGCTATCCCTCGACGATCAACAGCGAGCGCGAAGCGCAGTTCGCCGCCAGGGTGGGCGAGCGGTTGTTCGGCAAGCAGAACGTGTTCACCGACGCCGAGCCGACCATGGGCGGCGAGGACTTCTCCTACATGCTGCAGGCGTGCCCGGGCGCATACGTGTTCCTCGGCCAGGGCGGCGGGCCGAACAACTGCTTCCTGCACAACCCGGGCTACGATTTCAACGACGAGGTGATCCCGCTGGGCGCCGGCTACCTCGCCGCGCTGGTCGAGGAATCGCTGCCGCTGAGGAAGAAGTAACGGCGCGACGCGCCGACCGGTACGCGCCCGAACCGCACCATTGGACCTCCGCACGATCTGGCAGCACGACCTCGCGTACAGCTTCCGCAGGTCGCCGGTGACCATCGCCGCGGCGGCGCTGACCCTGGTGTGCGTCGGCGGCGCGCTGTTCGCCCCCTGGCTCGCGCCCACCAACCCGTTCGACGCCGCTTCGCTCGACCTCAACGCGGCATTCGCACCGCCGGCCTGGGTCGCGCGGGGCACGACCGGCCACCTGCTCGGCACCGACGACCAGGGCCGCGACCTGCTGTCGACGATCATGTACGGCGCGCGCATCTCGCTCGGCGTGGGCGTCGCCTCGGTGCTGTTCGCGATGCTGCTCGGCGTGACGCTGGGCCTCGTCTCGGGCTACTTCGGCGGCCGCATCGATGCCTTCATCATGCGCATCGCCGACATCCAGCTCTCGTTCCCGGCGATTCTGATAGCGCTGCTGGTGGACGGCGTGGCGCGCGTGGCGCTGCCCTCCGGCACGCACGACGAGATCGCGATCCCGGTGCTGGTCCTGTCGATCGGCATCTCCGGCTGGGTGCAGTACGCGCGCACGGTGCGCGGCTCGACGCTGGTGGAAAAAGGCAAGGAGTACGTGCAGGCGGCGCGCGTCATCGGCCGCCATCCGCTCGCGATCATGATGCAGCACGTGCTGCCGAACGTGATGGGGCCGGTGCTGGTGATCGCGACCATCCACATCGCCACGGCGATCATCACCGAGGCGACGCTGTCCTTCCTCGGCGTGGGCGTGCCGCCGACCAAGCCCTCGCTCGGCACGCTGATCCGCATCGGCAACGAGTTCCTGATGTCCGGCGAGTGGTGGATCACGGTGTTCCCCGGCATCGCGCTCGTGATCCTGGTGCTGTCGGTCAACCTGCTGGGCGACTGGCTGCGCGACGCCCTGAACCCAAAGTTGCGATGACGTCGGTTTTGGAAGTCAAGGATCTGCGCGTCGAGTTCCCGACCCGCAAGGACCCGCTGGTCGCGGTAGACGGCGTGTCGTTCGCCATCGCGCCGGGCGAGGTGCTCGGCGTGGTCGGCGAATCCGGCGCCGGCAAGTCGCTCACCGGCACGGCGATCATCGGCCTGCTGGAGCCGCCCGGGCGCATCGCCGCCGGCGAGATCCGGCTGGAAGGCGAGCGCATCGACCAGCTGCCGCACGAGCAGATGCGCCGCATCCGCGGCCGGCGCATCGGCGCCATCTTCCAGGACCCGCTCACCTCGCTGAACCCGCTCTACACGGTCGGCGCGCAGCTCGTCGAAACCATCGTCACGCACCTGGCGGTGGACGCGGCCGCAGCGCGCATGCGCGCGCTCGCGCTGCTCGGCGAGGTCGGCATTCCCGCGCCCGAGGCGCGCATCGACCACTACCCGCACCAGTTCTCCGGCGGCATGCGCCAGCGCGTGGTGATCGCGCTCGCGCTGTGCGCCGAGCCGCGGCTGATCATCGCCGACGAGCCGACGACCGCGCTCGACGTCTCGATCCAGGCGCAGATCATCCAGCTGCTCAAGCGCCTCGCGCGCGAGCACGGCACGGCGGTGATGCTGATCACCCACGACATGGGCGTGATCGCCGAGACCGCGGACCGCGTCGCGGTGATGTACGCGGGCCGCATCGCCGAGATCGGACCGGTGCGCGAGGTCATCAGCGCCGCGCGCCACCCCTACACCGCGGGCCTCATGGGCTCGATCCCGAAGATTCGCCGCTCCGGAGTGCGGCGCGCGCCGCTGGTGCAGATCGAGGGCGCGATGCCGCGCCTGAACGCGATTCCCGCGGGCTGCGCCTTCAACCCGCGCTGCGCGAAGAGCTTCGAGCGCTGCCGGGCCGAGCGCCCGGACCTGCGCGCCACCGGGCCCAACCTCGCCGCCTGCTGGCTGTATGACTGAGGCCTTGCACGCAGGATCGCAGAAGCCCCCGCTCCTGCTCAGGCTCGACGGCGTGGGCCGCGATTTCGACGTCTCGCGACCCTGGCTCAATCGCGTCATCGAGCGCCAGCCGCGGCAGCTGCTGCACGCGGTGGACGGCGTCAGCTTGGAGGTGCGCAAGGGGGAAACGCTCGCGCTGGTGGGCGAGTCCGGCTGCGGCAAGTCCACGCTCGCGCGCCTGATCGTCGGCCTGTATGCGCCCTCGCGCGGGCGCATCGAGTTCGACGGCGTCGAGATCTCCCATCCGGACCTGCAGGCCAAGGCCGTACCGATGCGCCGGCGCATGCAGATGATCTTCCAGGACCCCTATGCGAGCCTCAACCCGCGCTGGCGCGTGCGTGAAATCGTCGCGGAGCCGATATTTGCCTTGAAGACCCTGGAAAGCAAGAATCAGATCCATGAGCGCGTTGCCGAGCTACTGAACCAGGTCGGACTTGCACCGGAGGATGGCGGCAAGTACCCGCACGAGTTCTCCGGCGGCCAGCGCCAGCGCATCTCGATCGCGCGCGCACTGTCGGGAAACCCGGAGTTCCTGGTCTGCGACGAGCCGACCTCGGCGCTCGACGTCTCGGTGCAGGCGCAGATCCTCAACTTGATGACCGAGCTGCAGGCGCGGCTCGGGCTGACCTACCTGTTCATCTCCCACAACCTCGCCGTGGTGTCGCAGGTCGCCGACCGGATCGGCGTGATGTACCTCGGCCGGCTGGTCGAGCTCGCGAGCGCGGAGGACCTGTTCGCGCGCCCGCAGCATCCCTACACGCGCATGCTGCTCGATGCGGTGCCCGACCTGGAGATGAGCGGCCGGCAGCGCACGCCCGTGGCGGGCGAGGTGCCCAATCCGCTCGCGCCGCCGCCCGGCTGCGCCTTCCATCCGCGCTGCCCGCATGCCGACGCCCGCTGCCGCAGCGAGCTGCCCGCGCTCGCCTGGCGCGGCGGCACCGCCAGCGCCTGCCACGCCGTCGAGGAAAAGCGGATTTGAGCTAGCGCTTGAACAGGCCGCGCACCGCGTCGCCGACGCTGCTCGCGCCCTTTTTCACCGTCTCGGTGACGCCGCCCGCGGCGCCACCCAGAATCGCCGAGTAGTCCACGCTCCAGCTCGGGTTGTCGAGCGCGCCGTACAGCTTCACGGGCACGGTGACGCCGGTCACGTTCTGCGCGTCGCGCCCGCCCTGCCCCCTGCTGGTCGCCGCGAGCGTCGCCTTGGCGAGGTAGTCGATGCCGTTGTTGCCGATGTCCAGGTTGCCCGCGCCGCCGATGCGCAGGAACGGCGACTGCACCTTGAGGTCGTCGTTGCGCGCGACGCCGTTCTTGATGTTGAAGGTCGCGCCGGCTTCGGAGAAATCGGTCTTCTGCGACGGATCGGCCTTCGCCTGCTTGCCGCCGAGCGCCGCCTTGGCGTTGCGCGCGCTCTCGGCGAGGTTGATCCCCTTGATCGCGCCGTCCTTCATCTGCACGCGCGCGTTCCCCGCCAGCGCCTTGCGCATTGCGCCCGGCGTGGGCCCGGCCGTCTGCAGGTCGGCCGTCACGTTGCCGCGCCCCTCGAGCATGTCCTTCTGCGCCACGTCGCGCAGCAGCGCACCGAGCGCCACGTTCTGCGCGCTTTCCTTGAGCTGCACCTTGTTGCCGTTGGCGTCGACGCTCAGCGCGCCGCCGAGCGTGCCGCCGTACAGGTTGGCCGAATACGGCGCAATCTCGAGCTTGCCGTCGGCGAGCTTGACCTCGGCCTTGAGGTTCTCCAGCTTCGCGCGCTTCACGGTGAGGGCGCCGATCGCGAGCTTGCCCGTGACGGTCTTGCCCTTGAGCGCCGAGAGGTCGATGCGCTCCTCCGCCCTCGCCTCCTTGCGCTCCGGCGGCAGATAGCGGTCGACGTTGAGCCGGTCCACGCTGAGGTCGAAGGCCGCCTTTAGTGGCGCGAAGTTCGTCAGCGCAACCTTCGCCTTGAGCGTCGAGTCGTCCAGCTTTCCGGCGACGTCCGTCTCGAGGTCCTGCTTGGGAAGGTTCACCCTCAAGGCAGCCTCGAGCCTCGCCTTGGTGGAAATGCCCGATACCGCGGCATCGAGATCGAGCAGGATCTTCGGGATGGACAGCGCCGTGGCGGAGCCTTCGACCGACGCGATCAGGAGCCGCGCATTGACGCTGCGCTGCGGTCCCTTGATCTGGACCGAGCCTTTGACCTCGGAGCCCGATGCCTTGGACGGGGTGATTTCCATCCGGGGCGCGGAAAACTCCGCCGCAAGCGTGTCCTGGTCGAGCCGCCCCTTTAGCTGGGCGATGAACTTGTCGAACGCGAACTGCTCGCGGCCGATGTTGAACAGCAGCGCGCCTGAGGCCTGCGCGCGCAGGTCGATTTCCGGCTTCCTGCCGGTGATGCGCGCCGACAGCGACACCTCGCCGGGCGTCTGGCCGTCGAGCCGGCCGGTTTTCAGGTCCAGATCCACGACGCTGATCTGCTGCCCTGTGGCCTCGTCGTGGTAGGCGATCTGAACGTTCGACACGTTCACCTCCGCGATGCGCAGCTTCGGCGCCTCGGCAGCCTTGTCCGACGCCTTTTCGGCGCCGCCGGCCAAGTCCGAAAAGTTCATGCTGCCGTCCTTGCGCCGGACCACGTTTGCCCTGAGGCCGGAGAGCTTCAGCGTTTCGACCGCCACCTCCCCGGACAGCAGCGGCATTACGCGCACCGCGACTTCGGCCGACTCCAGCGCGATGAAGGGCTTGCCGCTGCCCGGCTCGCTCAGGCTGGTCTTGCCCAGCACGATACCCGCGACCGGGAACAGGCGCAGCGCGGGCGTGCCTTCGATCTGCAGCGTGCGGTTCTTCTCCTTCATCTCGCGCTCCAGGCGCGATTTGACGAAGGCGCCGTCGACGATCATGACCGCGGCGCCGAGGCCCAGGAGCGCGAGCACCACCAGGCCGAGCAATCCGTAGAGCGCAATCTTGACGATTTTCATCAGGCCGCCTTGTCCTTGTTGGCGATGCCGAAGGGCACGTGCCCGGTGGCGACGTGCCGCTGCGCCGATTCGACGTGGCGGCGCTGGTCATCGAAGTAGAAGTCGGGCTGGAACGCCTTGAGGAATTCGCCCTTGTCGAGGCCGCCGAGGAACAGCGCCTCGTCAACCGCGATGTTCCAGTCCATGAGCGTGCGCACCGCGCGCTCGTGCGCGGGCGCGCTGCGCGCGGTCACGAGCGCGGTGCGCACGCGCATCGGCACGTCGGTGCCCGAAGCCGCCTGCAGCCGGTGCAGCGCCTCGAGCAGCGGCTTGAACGGCCCGGGCGGCAGCGGCCTGTGCGCGTGCGCGGTCTCGTGCCGCGTGAACGCGTCCAGGCCGTCGCGCTGGTAGACGCGCTCGGCCTCGTCGGAAAACAGCACCGCGTCGCCGTCGAAGGCGATGCGCACCTCGTCGGCATGCCGGCCCGCGGCCTGCGCCGATTCGGGCACCACGCGCGCCGCCGGAAAGCGGGCGTCCAGCGCCGCCATCACGTCCTGCTCGTTGGCCGACAGGAACAGGTTCGCGCGCAGCGCGTCGAGATAGCGGTAAGGGCTGCGACCGCGCGTGAACACGCCGCGCTCGAGATTCAGGCCCGCGCGCTGCGCGGAGCGGAACACGCGCAGGCCCGACACCGGGTCGTTCTTCGACAGGATCACGACCTCCACGCGCTGCGCCTCGCGGCTGTTGAACGCGAGCAGCTTCTTGACCAGCTGGAACGCGACGCCGTGCTTGGCCGGGACGTCGAGGCGCGCATACTGCAGATCGATGTAGGCGCGCTCGCCTTGCGCGTCGAAGACGCCGTTCTCCTCCTCGAAGTCGAACAGCGCCCGCGAGGAGATCGCCACGACCAGCTTGCCTTCGACCGAGTAGGGCATCGCCAGAGTCCCCGCAATCGTCGAATTCTACGCCCGTGGGAGTCGCTCGCCTACAATGCGCCGATGCAGGGCCTCGCGTCCGCCGGCGAATATCTGCGCTTCGTGATCACCTTGGCCGCGGTCGTCGACCCGTTCCTCGCGGTGCCGTTCTTCCTCGCCTTCACGCAGGCGCGCACGGACCAAGAGCGCGGCAAGCTCGCGCGGCTGGTCGCGACGAGCGTGTTCCTGGTGCTCGCGATCTCGGTATTCGTCGGCGAAGCGCTGCTGCTCGCCATCGGCGCCAGCCTGCCCGCGTTCCGGGTCGGCGGCGGGCTGGTGCTGCTGCTGATGGCGCTGGCGATGCTGAACGCGCAAGCCGGCGGCCTGCGCCAGTCCGACGCGGAAGCCGCGGAGCTGCAAAGCGGACAGTTCAGCGGCGTGGTGCCGCTCGCGATGCCGCTGCTGGCAGGTCCCGGTGCCATCAGCACTTCGATCATCGCAGCCGAGGCAGGCGGCTTCGCGCACCAGCTCGCCGTCGTCGGCTGCATCGGCGTGGTGTGTCTTCTGTCCTGGGTGACGCTGCGCAGCGCGCGCCTGATCGAGGAGCGCCTCGGCATCACCGGCCTGAACATCGCCACGCGCATTCTCGGGTTGCTGCTGGCGGCGATGGCGGTGCAGACGATGGCCGAAGGCCTGAAGGCCCTGTTCCCCGGGCTCGCCCGCTAGCGCAGGCGCGCGGGTCGGTGGAGCGGGTGAAGGGAATCGAACCCTCGTATGCAGCTTGGGAAGCTGCCGTTCTGCCATTGAACTACACCCGCCCGCGCGCGAAATTCTAAGGCAGAAAACAAAAAAGCCGCGGCGAGCCGCGGCTTTTTCGGGAGTGCGGGACCTTACTGGATACGACGCAGGTCCGAGGCCGAGAGCGAGGCCATCAGCTGCCAGATCTTCGGCCGCGCGGCCGCGACTTGCTGCGAGTCGGCCGTACGCATCACGATCATGAGGCCCTTGTTCTTGGCGTTGGTGCCGCGGCTGCGCAGGTCGGCCATGCGCCCGCCGATGCCGGTGCCGTTGAGGTCGCGCAGCACGGTGCCGTCGCGCACCTGCTCTTCGTAGCCCATGATGGCGCCGGCATGGTCGTAGAGCGGCGTGTACATCTGCACCTGGGCGATGACTTCGCCGGTGCGCTCGTTGCGCAGCATCTGCTTGTAGCCGACCACGTGGCCCTGATCGTTGCGCAGCGCTTCCCTGCGCACGCTGCCGTAGTCGGTCAGCGTCGTGCAGCCACCCGCTGCGAAGGCGGCGGCCACCAGCAACATCGTCAGCAGTCTCGTCGTCATTGTTGTTCTCCTACTGCAGCTCAATTGATGGCAATTTACTCCCTCTGTCCTAAAATGGGTAGGAAATAATGCCGTAGTTAATGTATTACCTGAACTCTTTCCGCGCCGCAGCAATCGCCACAAGTGCTTGGCGGCATTGTATTATTCAAATGTGATGCAAATCACTGTGAACGGCAGCACGAGGGTTTACGAAGGACCCTTGGCTGTTGCCGACCTGCTACAGAACATGGCCCTGGCTGGCAAAAAGGTGGCCGTCGAGCGCAACGGCGAGATCGTGCCGCGCGGGGCGCATGCCTCGACACTGCTCGCCGAGGGCGACCGGCTTGAGATCGTCGTCGCCGTGGGCGGAGGCTGAACGAAATGACGGACGCGCTGCAGATCGCTGGCCGCAATTACGGCTCGCGCCTGCTGGTCGGCACGGGCAAGTACCAGGACTTCGCGCAGACGCGCGCGGCGATCGAGGCCTCGGGCGCGGAGATCGTCACGGTGGCGATCCGCCGCACCAACATCGGCCAGACCGCAGGCGAGCCCTCGCTGCTCGAGTACCTGCCCCCCTGCAAGTTCACCTACCTGCCGAACACCGCGGGCTGCTACAGCGCCGCCGACGCGGTGCGCACGCTGCGCCTGGCGCGCGAGCTGCTCGATGGCCATGATCTGGTCAAGCTGGAAGTGCTCGGCGACCCCCAGTCGCTGTACCCGAACATGCCCGAGACGCTCGCGGCCGCGAAGACGCTGGTCGCCGAGGGCTTCAAGGTCATGGTGTACTGCTCCGACGACCCGATCCAGGCGAAGATGCTCGAGGAGCTCGGCTGCGTCGCGGTGATGCCGCTCGCTTCCCTCATCGGCTCGGGCATGGGCATCCTCAATCCCTGGAACCTGCAGCTCGTCATCGAGCGCGTCAGCGTGCCGGTGCTCGTCGACGCGGGCGTGGGCACCGCCTCGGATGCCGCGATCGCGATGGAGCTCGGCTGCGACGGCGTGCTCATGAACACGGCGATCGCCGCGGCTAAGGACCCGGTGCTGATGGCGCGCGCCATGAAAAAGGGCGTCGAGGCCGGGCGCGAAGCCTTCCTCGCCGGCCGCATGCCGAAGAAGCTCTACAGCGCGGCGCCCTCCTCGCCCGCCGAAGGCGTGATCGCCTCCTCGCAGCCCAAGGCTGCTTGAAACGCGAAATTCGCAGTTACGTCCTGCGCCAGGGCCGGATCACGCCCTCGCAGCAGCGGGCACTTGATTTGCTTTTGCCGAAGTATGGTCTGCCTTTCACGCCTCACCCTGTAGAAGCAAAGTCGATTTTCGGCAGAACTGCCCCGTTCATTCTCGAGATCGGTTCGGGCATGGGCGAGACCACCGCGGCCATCGCGCAGGCGCATCCCGGGATCGACTACCTCGCGGTCGAAGTGCACGGTCCCGGCGTGGGCAGCCTGCTGAGGAAGATCGAAGCGCTCGCGCTCGCGAACCTGCGCGTCATCCGCCACGACGCGGTCGAAGTGCTCGAGCGGATGATTCCGGATGCGTCGCTTGCGGGCATCCACCTGTTCTTCCCGGATCCCTGGCCGAAGAAGCGCCACCACAAGCGCCGCCTGGTGCAGCCGCCCTTCGCCGCGCTCGCCGCGCGCAAGCTCGCGCCCGGCAGTTACTTCCATGCCGCCACCGACTGGCCGGACTATGCGGTGCAGATCGACGAGGTTCTGACCTCGAGTTCTTGTTTCACAAGAGAACAACCCAAGCAGCGGCCCGAAACCAAGTTCGAGCGCCGCGGCCGCGGACTCGGCCACCCGGTGCGCGACCTGCTATTCCGGCGCCGCGAGGAATAGTCCCACGAGGTCGTTGAGGAAGCGCCGGCCTTTCTGCGTCGGCTGGATGCGCTGCAGATCCCGCGCGATGAGCCCGTTCGCTTCGGCCGCGCGCAAGCCTGCTTCAAGAGCCACCGATGGCATTCCGGTCCGCTGCGAGAAGAGCTCGAGGGCAAATCCGTCGACCAGGCGAAACGCATTGAGCGCAAATTCGAAGGGCAGCTCCCGCGTCGCGATCTCGCGCTGCGGCACCTCGCCGCTCGCCGCCAGGTACTCGCGCGGCTGCTTGACGCGCTCGTGGCGCGTGACGCGGTCGGCGAAGGAGAGCTTGCCGTGCGCGCCGGCGCCGATGCCCAGGTAGTCGCCGAACTCCCAGTAGTTGAGGTTGTGCCGGCAGCGCCGGCCCGGCTGCGCGAACGCGGAGGTCTCGTAGTGCCCGAAGCCGGCGGCGCCCAGCGTCTCCTCGATCATCTGCTGCATGTCCGCGGCGGCATCGTCGCCCGGCAAGGCGGGCGAATGCGAGTAGAACACCGTGTTCGGCTCGATCGTGAGCTGGTAGGCCGACAGGTGCGGGGTTGTCATGCGCACGCCCGCTTCGATGTCGGCGCGCGCCATGGCGAGCGTCTGGCCCGGCAGGCCGTACATGAGATCGATATTGACGTTGCCGAAGGTCTCGAGCGCGAGGTCGATCGCGCGCCGCGCCTCGTCGGCGGAATGGATGCGGCCGAGCGAGTGCAGCATCGCATCGTCGAAGCTCTGCACGCCAAGCGAGGCGCGGTTCACTCCCGCCTCGCGGTAGCCGCGGAAGCGCCCCGCTTCCGCGGCGCCCGGATTGGCCTCCAGCGTGATCTCGGCATCGGGCTCCAGCGGCAGGCGCGCGCGCACCGCGGCGAGCAGCGCGTCGATCTGCGCCGCGGGGAACAGGCTCGGCGTGCCGCCGCCGATGAAGACCGATTGCACGCGCCGCCCCCAGACCGAGGGCAGCATCGCCTCCAGGTCGCGCACCAGCGCAGCGGTGTACTCGGCGAAAGGCAGGTCGCCCTGCCGCTCGTGCGAATTGAAGTCGCAGTAGGGGCACTTCTTCACGCACCACGGCAGGTGCACGTAGAGCGCGAGCGGCGGCAGCGCGGCAAAGCGCACCTGGCCCGCATCGCGCATGTCGCGCAGGATCGCGCTCACGGGCCCTTCAGCAGCGCGAGCAGCTTCTGCATCGCCTGGCCGCGATGGCTGAGGCGGTTCTTCTCCTCGGGCGCGAGTTCCGCGGCGGTCTTGCCCAGCTCGGGCAGCCAGAAATACGGGTCGTAGCCGAAGCCGTTGCCGCCGCGCGGCGCGCGCGCGATCTCGCCGCGCCATTCGGCCTCGGCCACCAGCGGCGCAGTGTCGCCGGGGCCGCGCATCAGCACCATCACGCACACATAGCGCGCGCTACGATTGTTTTCTTCTTTCAATTCAGAAAGAAGCTTCTCGTTGTTGCGCGTGTCACGCTCGGCGCGGCTGCCTTCACGTCCCGCGTAGTACGCCGAGTGCACGCCCGGTGCGCCGCCGAGCGCATCGACGCACAGGCCCGAGTCGTCGGCGAGCGCCGGAAGCCGCGTTGCGAAGCAGGCGTGGCGCGCCTTGGCGAGCGCGTTCTCGCGGAAAGTCTCGTGCGGCTCTTCGACCTCGGTGATGCCCAGCTCGGTCTGCGTGACCACGCGGGTGCCGAAGGGCGCGAGCAGCTGCTCGATCTCCGCCTTCTTGCCCGGATTGCCGGAAGCAAGGACGATGCTCTTCACCGCGTCACAGCCCCAGCGCGCGCCGCTGCTGCGCCACGAGCTCGGCGATGCCGCGGCCCGCGAGCGCGAGCAGCGCATCGAGCTCCGCGCGCGCGAAGGGCTCGCCCTCGGCGGTGCCCTGCACCTCGACGAAGCGCCCGGCGCCGGTCATGACCACGTTCATGTCGGTCTGGCAGGCCGAGTCCTCGGCGTAGTCGAGGTCGAGCACCGGCCGGCCTTCGTGCAGGCCGACCGACACCGCGGCCACGAAGTCGCGCACCGGGAGCACGGCGATCATGCCCTTGGCGCGCATCCAGGCGAGCGCGTCGTGCACCGCGACGAAGGCGCCGGTGATCGAGGCGGTACGCGTGCCGCCGTCGGCCTGCAGCACGTCGCAATCCACCTGAAGCGTGTTCTCGCCGATCGCCTGCAGGTCGACCACGGCGCGCAGCGCGCGGCCGATGAGGCGCTGGATCTCCTGCGTGCGGCCGGATTGCTTGCCGCGCGCCGCCTCGCGGTCGCCGCGCGTGTGCGTCGCGCGCGGCAGCATGCCGTACTCGGCGGTCAGCCAGCCGCGGCCCTGGTCGCGCAGGAAGCCCGGCACGCGTGCTTCGACGCTCGCGGTGCACAGCACCTTGGTGTCGCCGAATTCGACCAGCACCGAGCCCTCCGCATGGCGCGTGTAGCCGCGGGTCAGGCGCACCGGCCGCAACTCGTCCGCCCGCCTGCCGCCCGCTCGCATGGGCGCGCTCATTTCTTCGCCGGATCGTGCTTGGCGAGCGCCTTCTTGATCTCGGCGATCTGGCGCTCGATGTCGGCGTCGGTCATGTGCAGGAAATCGGGCTCGGTGGCGGTGAAATCGCGCACGTCGGTGGGCGGCTCGTCCATCGGCACGGTCATCGGCTCCGCCGGCGCGGGCACGGCCTTGTCGTGCCAGTGGATCGCGAGCACCGAGATGTTGTCGCAGCGAGGGCCGGCGCGCGTCTCGGACAGCGTGATCAGCTCGGGCAGGGCCTTCTTCAGGTCCTTGCCGAGCAGGCCCATCAGCAGCTGGCGCTGCGTGAGCGGCCCCCAGAAGCCGTCCGAGCACAACAGCAGCACGTCGTCCTCGGCCAGGCGCGCCTGCGCAGTCGGCTCCACGCGCGGCGGGCGCGGCCCGCCGAGGCACTGCAGCAGCTTGTTCTTGTCCGGATGGTTCACCGCCGCTTCCTCGCGAATGCGCCCGGCGTCGATCAGCATCTGCACCGGGGTGTGGTCGCGCGTGCGCGTGAGGATGCGGCCGTCCCGGATCGCGTACAGCCGCGAGTCGCCGACGAACGACCAGAACGCATAGCCGCCCTGCACCAGGCAGGCCACCACCGTGGTGCGCGGCGAATTGGCCGCATCGAATTTGAGGCCCTGGCGCTGCGTCTGATGCAGGATCATCGCGTGCGCGCGCGTGATCGTGTTGAACAGGAACTTGTCCGGGTCGGCGACCGTCGGCTTGGCCTCGCTGCGGAACGCCGCGCCCAGGCAATCGACCGTGACCTGCGCGGCCACATCGCCGTGCGCGTGGCCGCCCATGCCGTCGGCCACCACCATGAACAGGGCCTCCTTGGTGTGCCAGTGCGCAAGCCGGTCCTGCTGGTAGGGCCGCTTGCCGATGCGCGAATCCTGGAAGATCGTGTATTTCATATCTCGGTCATGAGTGGCGAATCAGCGCTTCAGACGGCGCAGGATCGCGTCCTTCCACTGGTCCAGCATCGGCGCCTCGCCGCGGAATCCCGGCGCCGTTTCCCCCCGCAGCGCCTTCTGCAGCGTCAGCACGCTCTGCGGCCGCTGCAGATGGTCCAGGCGCAGGCACCAGTCTATGGTGTCCAGCAGTTCAGCGGAATACTTGCCCGCCCAGCCCTTGCGCGCGCTTGTCAGTTTGTCCTTTTCCAGGCGCTGGGTCGCCGTCGGCGGCCCGGCGCCCGCCAGGCAGGCGTACATCGAGGCGCCGATCGAGTAGATGTCGCTCCAGGGCCCGAGCTTCCCGCGCTCGCGGTGGTGCTCGGGCGAGGCGAAGCCAGGCGTGTACATCGGCGGCAGCTTGAGGCCGTCGACCGTGAGCGTCTGGCGCGCGGCGCCGAAGTCGATGAGCACCGGGTTGCCGTCGTTGCGCACGTAGATGTTGCCCGGCTTGATGTCCAGATGCAGCAGCTTGTTGGTGTGCACCTCGCGCAATCCGTTGAGCAGCTGCGAGAAGGTGCCGCGGATCCACTCCTCCTTGATCGGGCCAGTCTTCTTGTGGATGTGCTCCTGCAGCGTGCGGCCGCGCTCGTAGCGCATCACCAGGTACACCGTGTCGTTGGCGCGGAAGAAGTTGAGCACGCGCACCACGTTCGGGTGCTGCAGCGTGGCGAGCGTGCGGCCCTCCTCGAAGAAGCACTTCAGCCCGTAGCGGAAGGTGGCGAGATTCTCCTCCGGCACCACCGGCGCAGCCTGGTCCGCGGTGCGCAGCGCCAGCGTCGCGGGCAGGTATTCCTTGACCGCCACCGGCGTCTCGTTCTCGTCGTGCGCGAGGTACACGAACGAGAATCCGCCCGATGCGATCACTCGCAGCACCCTGTAATTTTCGAGCTGGAAGCCTTCCGGCAACGGCTGGTTGGCTTGCGAGGACATTCTTTAATATGATACCGGCATCCCCATGATCCACAGCATGACCGGCTATGCCGTCGCGAGTGCGGATTCGCCGCGTGGCGCCCTGCAGCTCGAGCTGCGCTCGGTGAATTCGCGCTTCCTCGATCTGCAGTTCCGCGTCGCCGAGGAATTGCGCGCCGCCGAGCCGCTGCTGCGCGAGTTGATCGGCGCGCGCATCGCACGAGGCAAGGTCGATTGCCGCCTGTCGCTTGGCGCCGCGCCGAAAACGGACGTTGCGCGGCTGAACGCACCGGCGCTGGAGCGCCTGCGGATCCTGGAGAAGGAAATCTCGAAAAGCTTTCCGGCCGCCGCGACGCTCAGCGTGGCCGAGCTGCTGCGCTGGCCGGGCGTGCTCGCCGAGCCCGCGGCGGACGAGGATGCGACGCGCGCGGCCCTCGAGGCGCTGGCGCGGCGCGCCCTCGAGGACCTGTGC
>JBASCW010000121.1:0-20000 GCA_049651845.1 Burkholderiales bacterium
CGCCGGCGCCTGCGGCCCGGCGGGCTCGGCGCGCGCGGGCAGCTTGCCGGCCGCTTCGATCAGCGCGGCGAGCGGGTCCACGGGCACCAGCGGGTAGATGTCCAGCACCAGGCGATGGCCGTACTCGCCGATGGGCTTGAGCGTGAACGCCTGCGGCTTGACCTCGGCCTTGAGGTCGAGCACTACGCGCACCACGCCGGGGCGGTTGCGCGCCACGCGCAGCTTGTCGATGTAGGGGTCGCCGGTGGCGACCTTGTTATTGAGCTCGGCAAGCGCGGGACCGATCTCGACGCCTTCCAGGTCGAGCACCAGGCGCTCCGGGTCCTTCACCGCGAACAGCTGGAACTTGATCTCGGACTTCGATTCCAGGGTGACGCGGGTGTAGTCCTTGGCCGGCCAGATCCGCGTCGAGACGATTTGCGCTTGTGCGGTCGCTACGAAGAGCGCCAGTGCGACAAGACCGAATCCCGCCAGGCTTCTCCGGAAGGCGTGCGCGCGTTCAGCGTCGCCTTGCGCGCTTCGCCCTGGTATTCGAGAAAGATGTCGAGGTCGGGCGGGGCAATCAGGTCGCCCGCCCGCTCGGGCCATTCGACGATGCAAAGCGATTCCGGATTGAAGTGCTCGCGGAAGCCGGAGCTCAGCCATTCGGACCAGTCCTTGAATCTATAAAAATCAAAGTGATACAAGTTTAATCTCAAATCCGCATAAGGTTCAACCAGCGTGTAGGTGGGGCTCTTGACCCTTCCCTGGTAGCCCAGAGCCCGCAGCAAGCCCCTGACCAGGGTGGTTTTTCCGGCCCCGAGCTCGCCGCGCAGGTGCAGCGCGAGGCCCCTGGCGGCACCCGCCGCGCAGGCGGCGCCCAGGCGCAGCGTCGCCGCCTCGTCGGGCAGGCTAAGCTCGACGGCCATGGCAGGGCTCGCCGAAAACATCAAGCAATGGGGCGCCGAGCTCGGTTTCCAGGCCGTCGGCATCGCGGATGCGGACCTGCAGGCCGCCGGCAGCCGGCTCGCCGAGTGGCTCGGATTGGGGTGGCACGGCGAGATGGATTATATGGCCCGCCACGCGGGCCTCCGCGCGCGGCCCGCCGAGCTCGTGCCGGGCACGGTGCGCGTCATCACCTGCCGGATGGATTACCTCGCGAGCGAGACGGCGCCGGTGGCAGAGGAACTCGCCGACCGGGAGCGCGCCTATGTCGCGCGCTACGCGCGCGGCCGCGACTACCACAAGGTCATGCGCGGCCGGCTGCAGCGGCTGTGCGAGCGCATCGCCGCCGAGCACGGGCCGTTCCGGCACCGCGCGTTCGCCGACTCAGCGCCGGTGATGGAGGTGGAGCTGGCCGCGCGCGCGGGCATCGGCTGGCGCGGCAAGCACACGCTGCTGCTCGACCGCGAAGGCTCCTGGTTCTTTCTCGGGGAAATCTATTGCGACCTGGATCTGCAGATCGATTCCGAAAAGGAAAACCATTGCGGGACCTGCGAGCGCTGCATCGAAGTCTGTCCGACGCGCGCGATCACGGCGCCCTTCAAGCTCGACGCGCGGCGCTGCATCTCCTACCTCACCATCGAGCACAAGAGCGCGATCCCCGAGGAACTGCGCCCGCTGATCGGCAACCGCGTCTACGGCTGCGACGACTGCCAGCTGGTTTGCCCCTGGAACGGATTTTCAAGGATTTCACCGGAAAAGGATTTCCAGACGCGAAATGGCCTTGACCGTGCCACGCTGGTGGAGCTGTTCGCCTGGACCGAGGCCGAGTTCGACGAGCGGCTGCGCGGCTCGCCGATCCGGCGCATCGGCTACGAGCGCTGGCTGCGGAACCTGGCGGTAGGATTGGGGAACGCGCCAACTTCTGATGAAATAAAGGACGCCTTGAAAAAACGGCAAGATGATTCCTCCGCGCTGGTGCGCGAGCACGTGAACTGGGCTCTGAGGCGCCATGGCGTGGCAGCCTGACCGGTTGCTGCCGGGCTTCGAGGCGCTCGAGCTGCCGGCGCCCGACGACTACGACGGCCGCGTGGTGGCGACGCTGGTGCGCCTGCCTGTCGGCGATGCGCCGCGCGGCGCAGTCCTCTACGTCCATGGCTTCATCGACTACTTCTTCCAGCGCCACATGGCCGAGCGCTTCGCCGCCGAGGGCTACGCCTTCTACGCGCTCGACCTGCGCAAGCACGGCCGCTCGCTGCTACCGCACCAGCACCGGTGCTTCTGCAAGGACCTCTCGGAGTACTACGACGACCTCACGCACGCGCTGGACGCGATCGGCGGGCCGGTGCTGCTGGCCGGGCATTCGACGGGGGGACTGGTTTGTTCTCTGTATTGCCATGAAGGGAAACTGAAGGACCATGTCCGCGCGCTGTGGCTGAACAGCCCGTTCTTCGACTGGCGCGAGTCGCACAAGGGCAGGTTGCGTGTCGCGCAGCTTCTGGGATGGTTCTACCCGTTCCTCAATGACCCCAAGGCGGTGCTGCCCGAGTACGTACGCAGCCTGCACCGCAACTGGGGCGGCGAATGGGACTTCGATCTCGCGCTCAAGCCCGAATACGGCTTTCCGGCCTATTTCGGCTGGGTGCGGGCGATATTCGATGCGCATGCGAAGGTGCACGCGGGTCTGAAGCTCGGCATCCCGGTGCTGTCGATGCACTCAGACGAGGCCGACATCGTGCTCGCCTGGAAGTCGATCGCGCGCTGGTCGCGCAATCTGGGACCGGATGTCTCGGTGCTCGCGTTTCCAGGAGGCCTGCACGACCTGGTGCTCTCGCGCCGCGAGATCCGCGACGCCGTGTTCAGCCAGCTCTTCGCCTGGGCGGGACGAGCCGCAGCGTGAGCAGCGCGGCGGCCGCCCAGGCCACGTAGACGGACGTGAACACCCACTCGGGCGCGTTGTAGTAGAGCAGCCGGTAGACCCAGCGCCCGATGAAAGACTCGGGCCGCACGCCGCCGCGCAGCACGTCTTCCCAGAGCGTGAGCGGGCAGGCGACGCCGAGCAGTGCCTCGGCGGCGACGAAGACGATCGCCGCGAGGTGCAGGTAGCGGAACCAGGGATTGCGGATCCAGCGCCAGCCTGCGAGCGCGCCGGCCCAGACCAGGATCAAACCGAGGACGATGAAACCGGCAATTAAGAAATGAAGAACGAGAAGTAGATCGGCGAGCAACTACGCGCTTCGCGAAATCGGCCTGGTTGGATCGGCGCACCACTCGCTCCAGGAGCCGATGTACACGCGCGAGCCGGCGAGGCCGGCGAGTTCCATCGCCAGCACGTTGTGGCAGGCGGCGACGCCCGAGCCGCAGTAGTGGATCACTTCGCTCGAATTCCTGCCTGCAAGGACCTTCTCGAATTCGTCGCGCAGCGTTTCGGGTTTCTTGAACGTGCCGTCGGCAGCGAGGTTTTCCGTGTTGTAGCGGTTCTTCGCGCCCGGGATGCGGCCGGCGACCGGATCGAGCGGCTCCTGTTCGCCGCGGTAGCGCACGGGCGAGCGCGCATCCAGCAGCGCGGCGCGCTTGAGCTTCTTCTCCACGTAGGCGAGGCTCGCGTGCATCGAGGCACGCGCGCGCCCGGGATAGACGAGCGCCTCGAACGCCGGCACTTCGGCCGTGACCGGCCGGCCTTCGCGCTGCCACTTGGCGAAGCCGCCGTCCAGCACCGCGGCCTGCTCGTGGCCGGCCCAGCGCAGCATCCACCACAGGCGCGAGGCCATCGCGCCGGGGCCGGCGTCGTAGCACACCACGGTGTCGGTGGCCTTCAGGCCCTGCTTGCCGAGCCAGGCGATGAAGGTCTTCGCCTCGGGCAGCGCGTGGCGCCCGTTCTTGCCGGTCTTCGGCGCCGACAGATCGCGGTCCAGGTGCGCGAACAGCGCGCCCGGGATATGCGATTCGGCGTACTGGCGCTCGCCTGCCGCCGGGTCGGCGAGATCGTGGCGGCAGTCGAACACCCGCCACTCGGGATGCAGCGCGAGCTCCCCGGTCGAAACGAGCGGGCTCAAGCGCCGAGCCCGCCGTTCAACTGCCGGCGCAGCCATTCGTGGAAATGGACCATCGCATCCTCCATCGGCGACTGGTAGGGGCCGGCGTCGTCGCGGCCCTGGAGCATGAGCGCGCGCCGGCCGCGGTCCATGCGCTGCTGGATCTCGTCGTCCTCGCGCGCGGTCTCGGCGTAGGCCGCCTGCTGCGCCTCGACGAACTCGCGCTCGAAGTGCACGATCTCCTCGGGGTAGTAGTACTCGACCACGTTGGTGGTGAGCTGCGGCGTGCGCGGGATCAGGTTGGAGACGACGAGCACGTTCGGGTACCACTCGAGCGTGAGTCCAGGGAAGTAGGTCGCCCAGAGCGCGCCGTATTTGGGCGTCGCGCCGCGCAGTTGCGCGAGGCAGACCTCGTGCCAGCGCCGGTAGACGGGCGTGCCCGGCGCGGCGAGCGCGTTCTTCGCCGGCACGATCTGCACCGAGTAGTGCTCGCCGAAGTCGGCGTGGAAGCCGTCGCAATCGGTGAAGTTGCCGAGGCCGGCGTGGAAGAAGTCCACGTGATAGACCTCGAGGTACACCTCGACGAAGGTCTTCCAGTTGCACGCGTAGTCCGTGGTCTCGATGCGGTCGAGCACGTAGCCGGAGAAATCGAAGTCCGCGGCCGTGGTCATCTTCGCCAGGTCCTGGCGCGGGTCGCGCGGACCGGCGAACAGCAGCCCGTTCCAGCTCGTGAGCCCGGTCGAGGGCAGCTTCACGCAGGGGCTCTCGGCGAAGCGCGGCGCGCCGAGCAGCTCGCCCTTCAGGTCGTAGGTCCAGCGGTGCAGCGGGCAGACGATGCTGTCGAGCCGGCCGCGGCCCTCGAGCATGATCGCCTGCCGATGGCGGCAGATGTTGGACAGGAGCGAGACGCCGCTGACCGGGTCTGCCGACTTCCGCACGAGGACTTTGGCATGGTCCATCCAGGCGAGCGTCTGGTAATCGCCGATCTCCGGCACCATCAGCTCGTGGCCCACGTAGTTCGCGCCGGCGTCGAACAGCAGTTTCTTCTCGCGCTCGAAGAGTTCCGGGTCGAGGTACCAGGAGACCGGCAGCTGGGATTGTGCAGGGCGCAACTGCGCCGGCGTGGCGAGGGTTGACATGCGGTAAGTGCTTAAAAGCGCGGGATTTTACACGATGAAGGGTTTGACCCGCCAGCCGCGCTCGGTTAAGGTGGCAGCCCCCTTATGGCCAAGAAAGAATCCGCTGCCGCGGAGCCCAGCTTCGAGAAGGCGCTGGCGGAGCTCGAAAGCATCGTCGCGAAGATGGAGGACGGCGGCCTCACGCTCGAGCAGTCGCTCGCGGCGCACAAGCGCGGCCTGGAGCTTGCCAGGCAATGCCGCGCGCGCCTCGACGCCGCGCAGCAGCAGGTAAAGGTGCTCGAGGGCGAGGTCCTCAAGCCGTTGCAGGACGAGCAGTGAAACCGCTCGTGGGCGACTCCGATGGCGGCGACCGCGATTGAGGCGGATTTCGCCGCCTGGATGGGCAGCATCCAGGCGCGCGTAGAGGAAACCCTCAAGCGCAGCCTGCCTGCAGCGCAGCTCGCGCCCGCGCGCCTGCACGAGGCGATGCGCTACGCCACGCTCGAGGGCGGCAAGCGCGTGCGGCCGCTGCTCGCCTTCGCCGCGGGCGAGATCGTGGACGCGGATCCCGGCCGGCTCGAGTTGGCGGCGGCGGCGGTCGAAACGATCCACGCCTATTCGCTGGTGCACGACGACATGCCCTGCATGGACGATGACGTCCTGCGCCGGGGCAAGGCCACGGTGCACGTGGAGTACGACCAGGCCACGGCGCTGCTCGTGGGCGACGCGCTGCAGACGCTCGCGTTCCAGCTGCTCGCCGAGCCGATGCGGCAGATGGAGCCGGCGCGCCAGCTCGAGATGGTGCGCACGCTCGCGGTCGCCGCCGGATCGCGCGGCATGGCGGGCGGGCAGGCGATCGATCTCGAGGCGACGGGCAAGGCCCTCTCGCAGGCAGAGCTCGAGTTCATGCACGTGCGCAAGACCGGCGCGCTCATCAGCGCGGCGGTGAAGCTGGGCGCGCTGTGCGCCGGGCCCTGCCCGGCGGCACTGGAGCAGTACGGCAATCGGGTCGGCCTCGCCTTCCAGGTCGTCGACGACGTGCTCGACGCCGAGGCGAGCACCGCCACGCTCGGCAAGACCGCGGGCAAGGACTCCAGGCAGGGCAAGCCGACCTACGTTTCGGCGATGGGCGCGGCGCGCGCCCAGGCCTTCGCCGAAGAGCTACGGCAGGCCGCGCATGCCGCGCTGGCAGGCTTTGGCGAGCGCGCGTTGCGGTTGAAACAGCTCGCCGACTTCATAGTTCTGAGAAAATTCTAGGAAGGGGTTACGGGGAAACTCGGGTTTCCCTGTTCGTTCACATATGGCAACCATCACTGGCGACCTGCCCGGACGGCAAGTAGCCGAGGGCTACAATCCCTCGATGTACGAACTGCTGAAGACGGTCAACGACCCGGCCGAACTGCGGCAGCTGGACCGCAAGCAGCTGCCGCGGCTCGCCGAGGAGCTGCGCGCCTACGTGCTCGACTCGGTGTCGAAGACCGGCGGCCACCTGTCGTCGAACCTGGGCACGGTCGAGCTGACCATTGCGCTGCACTACGTCTTCAATACGCCCGAGGACCGTATCGTCTGGGACGTCGGCCACCAGACCTACGCGCACAAGATTCTCACCGGGCGGCGCGAGCAGATGGCGAGCCTGCGCATGATGGACGGCATCTCCGGCTTCCCGCGGCGCAGCGAGTCGAAGTACGACGCCTTCGGCACCGCGCATTCCTCGACCTCGATCTCGGCCGCATTGGGTATGGCTGTTTCTTCTAAGTTAAAAAAAGAAAAAAGGAAAAGCGTGGCGGTGATCGGCGACGGCGCGATGTCCGCGGGCATGGCCTTCGAGGCGCTCAACAACGCCGGCGCGATGGAGGTGGACCTGCTGGTGATTCTCAACGACAACGAGATGTCGATCTCGCCGCCGGTGGGCGCGCTCACCAACTACCTCGCGCGGCTGCTCTCTGGGCGCATGTACGACACCGCCAAGCGCGCGAGCGAGCACATCCTGAAACGCCTGCCGATCGCCTGGGAGCTCGCGCGGCGCGCCGAGGAGCACGTCAAGGGCATGGTGACGCCCTCGACGCTGTTCGAGGAGTTCGGCTTCAACTACATCGGCCCGATCGACGGCCACGACCTCGATACGCTGGTCACCACGCTCACCAACATCCGCAAGAACCTGCGCGGCCCGCAGTTCCTGCACGTGCTCACGCGCAAGGGCCACGGCTACAAGCTTGCCGAGGAAGACCCGGTCACCTACCACGGCCCCGGCAAGTTCGACCCCGCCGAGGGCATCAAGCAGCCGGCCGGCGGCGGCAAGCCGACGTACAGCCAGGTGTTCGGCGACTGGCTGTGCGACATGGCGAAGCAGGACCAGCGCCTGGTCGCGATCACGCCGGCGATGCGCGAAGGCTCGGGCATGGTGCGCTTCTCGGAGGAGCACCCAGACCGCTATTTCGATGCGGCGATCGCCGAGCAGCACGCAGTGACCTTCGCCGCGGGCATCGCCTGCGAGGGACTGAAGCCCGTGGTGGCGATCTATTCCACGTTCCTGCAGCGCGGCTACGACCAGCTGATCCACGACGTGGCGATCCAGAACCTGCCGGTGCTGTTCGCCCTCGACCGCGGCGGCTTGGTCGGCGGCGACGGCCAGACCCACAACGGCGCCTTCGACTACGCGTACCTGCGCGCGGTGCCGAACATGGTGGTGATGGCGCCTGCGGACGAGAACGAGTGCCGGCAGATGCTGTTCACTGGTTTTCAGCTCAATGGGCCAGCGACGGTCCGATACCCGCGCGGCTCCGGACCCGGGGTCGTTCTGCAGAAAGAGTTTTCTCCGATTCCGATCGGCAAAGCTGAAATGCGGCGAACAGGAAAGAAGATCGCCATCCTCGCGTTCGGCTCGATGCTGAAGCCGGCGCTCGAGGCGGCCGAGGCGCTCGATGCCACCGTCGCCAACATGCGCTTCGTGAAGCCGCTCGACGCGGCGCTGGTGCGCGAGCTGGCGGCCAGCCACGAGCTCATCGTCACGGTCGAAGAGCACCAGATCATGGGCGGCGCCGGCAGCGCGGTCCTGGAGGTGCTCGCCGACAGCGGCACGAAGACGCTGCTGCTCGGCCTGCCCGACCGGTTCATCGAGCACGGCGACTCGGCGAAACTCCTGCAAGCAGTAGGGTTGGATGCCGAGGGCATCCGCAAATCGATTCGAAACGTAATACCCGAGTAAAACACTCGGAGATATAATGCGCGGATGAAAGCCAAGGACCTGCAGAACATTCCCGACGTTCAATCGACGCCCGACTCGCGCAAGCTCGCGATCGACCAGGTCGGCGTCAAGTCCATCCGCCACCCCGTGCGCGTGATGGAAAGGCCCACGGCGGAACGCGCCTCGCCGACGGTGCAGCACACCATCGCCAGCTTCAACATGTACGTCAGCCTGCCGCACCATTTCAAGGGCACGCACATGTCGCGCTTCGTCGAGATCCTCTCGGCGCACGAGCGCGAGCTCACGGTAGACAGCTTCAAGGCGATGATCGAGGAGATGGTCGGGCGGCTGGACGCGAAGGAAGGCCGCATCGAGATGACCTTCCCTTACTTCATCGAGAAGAAGGCCCCGGTGTCCGGCGTGAAGAGCCTGATGGACTACGAGGTCACCTTCATCGGCGAGATCCGCAAGGGCAAGCAGTGCTTCGCGATGAAGGTGCTGGTGCCGGTAACCAGCCTGTGCCCCTGCTCGAAGAAGATCTCGGACTACGGCGCGCACAACCAGCGCTCGCACGTCACGGTGACCGCGCACACCAGCGAGTTCGTCTGGATCGAGGAGATCGTGGACCTCGTGGAGAAGCAGGCCTCGAGCGAGCTCTACGGGCTGCTCAAGCGCCCCGACGAGAAGTACGTGACCGAGCGCGCCTACGACAACCCGAAGTTCGTCGAGGACATGGTGCGCGACGTGGCGGCGATCCTCAACCTCGACGAGCGCATCACCGCCTACACGGTCGAGTCGGAGAACTTCGAGTCGATCCACAACCACTCCGCCTACGCCCTCATCGAGAAGGACAAGGGGGCGTAACGACGAACGCGGGCTTCCTCGCTCGTTTCCTTCTGGGGTTCTTCCTGCTCGAAGAAGCCCGCGCGCAGGACTACGCGGCGCAGCGCATGCGCATGGTGGCCGATGTCGAGGCGACCTACGCCGAGACGCAGGCCGAGACCGGTCTGCCGGCGATGTCGCCGCGCGTGCGCGCGGCGCTCGGCAAGGTCGAGCGCCACCGCCTCGTCTCGCCCGGCCAGGCCGCGCAGGCCTACCAGAACCGCCCGCTGCCGATCGGCGCGGGCCAGACCATCTCGCAGCCCTACATCGTCGCGCTTTCGACCGATCTGATCGCCCCGGAGCCGCACCACGTGGTGCTCGACGTCGGCACGGGCTCGGGCTACCAGGCCGCGGTGCTGGCGGAAATCGTTTCGAAGGTCTTTTCGATCGAGATCATCCCTTCGTTGGCAAAGGATGCCGAGGAAAAACTAAAACAGCTCGGTTATCGCAACATCGAGATCCGCATCGGCGACGGCTATCAGGGCTTGCCCGAGAAGGCGCCGTTCGACGGCATCGTGGTCACGGCCGCCGCGCCGCGGGTGCCGCCCGCGCTCGTCGCGCAGCTCAAGCCCGGCGGCCGCATGGTGATTCCGGTGGGCGCGGCCGGGGGCGTTCAGGAACTGCTGCTGGTGACCAAGGGTGACAACGGCACCGTGCGCGAGAGACGCGTGATTCCCGTGCGCTTCGTGCCGCTCGTCCCGGGCCGCTAGAATCGCCGAGTTAGCGTCAGCGTCTCGCCCTCGCGCCGCATGTCGGTGCGGCTGAGGAAGCTGTTGCCGAGGAGGGCGACACTCAGGCCCTGCTCGATGACGATCGCCTCGACGCCCTGCAGCTCGATGTCGCCGATGCGCACGGTCGTGAGCGTGACCAGGAAGGCGGGCGCCGTGCCGCTCGCGGTCTGCGTGGCGACGCGGCGGCCCTTCTGGTAGTCGATGCCCAGGCGCCTGGCGTCGCCCGCCGGAATGGCGATCGCGGTCGCGCCGGTATCCACGACGAAGCGGATGGCGCCGCCGTTGATCTGGCCATCGGCGTAGAAATGGCCGCCTGCGCCGGCGGCGAGCGTCACCTTCTGCGCGCCGCCGCCCCCGCCGCTCGTGCTGTAGGTCTGGCCGCGCTGCAGTACCCGGCGCTTGCCATCGGCCTCGATCGTCGCGCGGTCGTTCTCCACCGAGATCAGCGTGACGCCGCTCACGCTCTGGCCGACCTTGACGGTCCTGGGCGCGCTCGAGTTGATCGACAGGATCGCTGCGCTGGTGCCGAAAGTGCCGATCAGCGCGACCTCGGCCGCCGCGGCGGGCAGGCTCGCGAGCACGGCGAGAAGCACCATAGAATGTCTCATCATGAAACCGGTCGCCATCTTCAGGCACGTCCGCAGCGAAGGACCGGCCTATTTTGCCACTTACCTCGAGCGCAAGGCGATCCCCTGGAAGCTGATCGCGCTCGATGAGGGCCGCAAGGTGCCCAAGGACGTGCGCCGCTACTCGGGCCTGGCATTCATGGGCGGCCCGATGAGCGTCAACGACGACCTGCCCTGGCTGCGCCCGCTGCTCGAGCTGGCGCGCGAGGCGGTGCGCAAGGACCTGCCGACGCTCGGGCACTGCCTCGGCGGCCAGCTGATGTCGAAGGCGCTGGGCGGCGAGGTCACGCGCGCGCGCGTCAAGGAGATCGGCTGGGGCGAGGTCGAGGTCGCCGACAACGCCGTCGCGCGCGACTGGTTCGGCGCGCTCGGCGAGTTCGAGACCTTCCACTGGCATGGCGAGACCTTCAGCATCCCGCCGGGCGGCACGCGCGTGCTCGGCAACGCGCACTGCGCGAACCAGGCTTTCGCGCTCGGCAAGCACCTCGGCATGCAGTGCCACGTCGAGATGACCGAGGACCTGATCCGCGCCTGGTGCAGGGGCGGCGCCAAGGAGATCGAGGCGTCGAAGGCTTCGCCCGGCGTGCAGTCGCCGGCGAAAATCGGCAAGAACCTCGCCGCGCGCGTCGCCGCGCTGCACGCGGTCGCCGACCGGATCTACGACCGCTGGACCGAAGGCCTGGCCAAATCATAGAAAAAGGGGGTCAGAGCAACATTTCAGATTCTGAAATGTTGCTCTGACCCCCTTTTTCTCAATCGCGGAAGTTGGTGAATTGCAGCGGCAGGTCGGCGACCTGCTTCTTCACGAGCTGGATCGCCGCCTGCAGGTCGTCCTTCTTCGCGCCCTGCACGCGCACCGCGTCGCCCTGGATCGAGGCCGCGACCTTGAGCTTCGCGTCCTTGAGCAGCTTCTGGATCTGCTTGCCCTTGTCCTGCGGTACGCCGACTTTGACGGTGACCGGCCGCTTCACCTTGTCGCCCGAGATTTTCTCGACCGTGCCCAGCTCCAGGCAGCGCACGTCGACATTGCGCTTGGCCATGCGGCCGCGCAGCACGTCGGTCACCTGGCCGAGCTTGAAATCATCGTCGGCGAAAACCGTCAGCACCAGCTCCGCCTGCTCGATGCGCGCATCCGAGCCCTTGAAGTCGAAGCGGTTGGCGATCTCCTTGTTGGCCTGCTCGACCGCGTTCTTCACTTCCTGGCGGTCGACCTGCGAGACGATGTCGAACGAGGGCATCGCCCGGCGCCCTAGCGCGGATTGAGCCGCCGCAGCTCGTCCGCCCAGAGCTGCGTGGCGTCGCGCATCCAACCGACGTCCGCCGCGGTTTCGCTGAGCGAGAACACCGACATCTGCAGCACCTTGTCGCGCACCAGCAACAGGCTCGTGGTGAAGACCAGATACTGCGGCTTGTCGCGCTCGAAGAATCGATAGGCGGGCAGCGGCGCCAGGCGCGTCCCCTGCAGCACCGACACCACGTGCGGCTCCCGGCGCAGCTCGGCCAGCACGCTGCTGCGGCCCACCGGCTGGCTCTCCAGGTACTTGACCAGGTCGGTGAACTGCACGGGCTTGCCCAGTGCGCCCATCGCTTCGCTGACGTACGCCGCGAACTTCTCGGGCGTCACGCGCTGCTGCTCGAGCACGCGCGGCGCCGCGATCATCACGAAGCGGTCGACCTCGATCTTGTCGCCGAGCGTGAAGCGCCGCAGGTCGGCGTCGGTCAGACCGAACAGCAGCACGCGGTTGGACGGCGAGTTGACGCTCTCGGCGAAATCCTGCAGCCGCGGCGAGGCCAGGTTGACGGTGTCGGTGAAGCCCGGCGGCGCCTCGAGCACGATCTTCTCCACGCCGATCCGCACCGCGAACGGGGCCGCGGCGCAGTTGAGCGTGAAGGCGGCAAGCACGCAGGCGAACATGCGCATGAGCAGCATTCTACGTATCATCCCAAGTTTACGGAGAACCGGCATTTGGCGACGATTTTAGACAAGCTCCCCAAGGGCAAGAAAGTGGGCATCGCGTTCTCGGGCGGACTCGACACGAGCGCCGCCGTGCACTGGATGCACGCCAAGGGCGCGATCCCGTACGCCTACACCGCGAATCTCGGTCAGCCCGACGAATCGGACTACGCGGAGATTCCGCGGAAGGCGCTCGCCTACGGCGCGGCGAAGGCGCGCCTCGTCGAATGCCGGCCGCAGCTCGTCGTCGAGGGCATCGCGGCGATCCAGTGCGGCGCGTTCCACATCGCCACGGGCGGTGCGACCTACTTCAACACCACGCCGCTCGGCCGCGCGGTCACCGGCACCATGCTGGTGGTGGCGATGCGCGAGGACGGCGTCGGCATCTGGTCGGACGGCAGCACCTACAAGGGCAACGACATCGAGCGCTTCTACCGCTACGGCCTGCTCGCCAATCCGGGCCTGAAGATCTACAAGCCCTGGCTCGACCAGCGCTTCATCGACGAGCTGGGCGGGCGCCGGGAGATGTCTGCGTACATGGCGAAGGCGGGCTTCGGCTACAAGATGCGCGCCGAGAAGGCCTACTCGACCGACTCGAACATCCTCGGCGCCACGCACGAGGCGAAGGACCTCGAGTTCCTCGACAAGGGTATGCGCATCGTGCAGCCGATCATGGGCGTCGCCTTCTGGCGTGAGGACGTCAAAGTCAGGGCGGAGAAGGTGTCGGTGCGCTTCGAGCAGGGCCAGCCGGTAGCGCTCAACGGCCAGCGCTTCGCGGACGCGGTCGCGCTGTTCACCGAGGCGAACGCGATCGGCGGCCGGCATGGCCTCGGCATGTGCGACCAGATCGAAAACCGCATCATCGAGGCCAAAAGCCGCGGCATCTACGAGGCGCCGGGCATGGCGCTGCTGCACGTCGCCTACGAGCGCCTGGTGACCGCGATCCACAACGAGGACACGATCGAGCAGTACCGGCTAAACGGCCGGCGGCTCGGGCGGCTGCTCTACCAGGGGCGCTGGTTCGACCCGCAGACCCTGATGCTGCGGGAGACCGCGCAGCGCTGGGTGGCGAAAGCGGTCACAGGCGAGGTGATGCTCGAGCTGCGCCGCGGCAACGACTGGTCGATCCTGAACACCCGGGGACCGAACCTGGCCTACCATCCCGAGCGCCTGACGATGGAGCGGGGCAAGCAGGTGCACTTCACGCCGGCCGACCGCATCGGCCAGCTGACGATGCGCAACCTCGACATCACCGACACGCGCGACAAGCTGCGCGTCTACGGCGAGGCCGGGCTGCTCGGCGACGCGCAGACGAGCGGCGTGGCGCTGCTCGGGTCGGGCGCCCGCGGCAAGCGCAAGCGCTAGGGCCGCATGTCCGTCGCATCGACCGCGGTGTCGACCACGGTGCTGAAGTCGGTGCCGATGTTCGCCACCTTCTCCGCGGACCAGCTGCGCGCGCTGGTGGCGATGACCGTGCGCCGCAGCGCGCCGCGCGGCTCGGCGGTCATGCGCGAGGGCGACCCGGTCGATTCGCTCTACATCGTGATCTCTGGGCGGCTCAAGGTGATGATGGGCGAGGCCGACGGCAAGGAAACCATCCTCAGCATCATCGGCCCGGGCGATTTCTTCGGCGAGATGGGTTTGATCGACGACAACCCGCGCTCGGCGAGCGTGGTGGCGATCGAGCCCTGCGAGCTGCTGGCGGTCGGCAAGCGCGCGTTCAGGAAATGCCTGGTCGAGAACGCGGACCTGGCGATGGCCGTGATGCGCGTGCTGGTGCGGCGCCTGCGCGAGGCCGACCGCAAGATCGGCAGCCTGGCCATGCTCGACGTCTACGGCCGCGTCGCGCGCCTGCTGCTCGACATGTCGGAAGACGTGAACGGCCGCAGGGTCGTGACCAAGCGCCTGACCAAGCAGGACATCGCCAAGATGGTCGGCGCCTCGCGCGAGATGGTGAGCAAGGTGATGGGCGACCTGCAGGCGAGCGGCCACATCGAGGTCGAGGGCTCCACCATCGTGCTGCGCGACACCAAGCCCCGGCCGGACTGAGCCGCCGGCGCCGCCCGCGCAATGGAAAAGAAGCCCGAGGCGCTGGATCTGGCGAAGATCGACGCCGAGGAGTTCGCCCGGCTGGAGGCGGACGCGCGCGCGAGGGAGGGCGAACACCGTGCGCTGGAGCGCGAGGCAGGGGCCGAACGCGAGGAGCAGGCGCGGCGGGAGGTCCTGGACAAGGCGTGGCGCGAGCAGGAGGAGTACAACCGCGCCGTCGCCGAGCTGAAGGACCAGACGGACCAGCGCAGGTCGCGCCGCGTCCAGGCGGTCGCCGCAGCGCTGCTGATCGCCGCGGTCGTGTTTGGCGCGATCTTCTACAACACGCGGCCGGTGCCCGAGCCGGTGCAGGAACTGCTGTCCGAGGCCGAGGCCTTGCGCATCGCGGCCGAAGCGCGGGTGCGACGGGAGGACGAGGCGCGCTCGAAGCTGGCGGCGGAGTCCGCGAGCACCGAGGCGCGCGCGCAGCCCGAGGCCAGGGCGGCGGCCGAGCCCGCGCCCGACGCCGCGGAGCAGGCGAGGAAGGCGGCGGCGGAGAAGGCGAGGGCGCTCGAAGCCAAGGCCCGGGAGGAGGCGCGGCGCAGCGCCGAGCAGGCGCAGACGCAGGCGATGGTGCAGGCCGAGGAGCGCGCGAAGGCGGTTGCGGCGACCGCGGCGAAGGAAGCGCCGCGCGCGGCGCGCCGGCCCGGCACCGTGTTCCAGGACTGCCCGGACTGCCCGCGCATGGTGGTCATCCCGGCGGGCGAATTCACCATGGGCTCGCCCTTGGCGGAAGCCGGACGCGGGGTCGACGAGGGGCCGCAGCGGCAGGTGCAGATCGCACAGCCGTTCGCGCTCGGCCGCAGCGAGGTGACGGTCGCCGAGTTCAGGCGCTTCGTCGAGGAGTCCGGCTACCGGACCGAGGCCGAGCGCGACACGCGCGCGCAGGGCTGCTCCGGATTCATCTACGCCGATCCTGCCGCCGGCGGCCCCGGACCGCAGGCCGTCACCAGCTGGCGCAGCCCGGGCCTGGCGCAGGCGCAGATCGATTCGCACCCGGTGCTGTGCGTCAGCTGGAACGACGCGCGCGCGTACGCGCAATGGCTCTCGAGGAAGACCGGAAGGCGCTACCGCCTGCCGACCGAGGCCGAATGGGAATACGCGGCGCGCGCGGGCAGCGCCGCTGCGCGCTTCTGGGGCGACGATCCGGTGCAGGCCTGCCGGTTCGCCAACGTGGCCGACCAGAGCCGCTTTCAGACCTGGAGCTTCGGCCAGCGGCACGAATGCACCGACGGCCACTACTTCAGCGCGCCCGCGGGCGGCTATTCCGCCAACCGGTTCGGCCTCTACGACATGCTCGGCAACGTCTGGGAGTGGACCGAGGACTGCTGGAACGCGAGCTACGCGGGCGCGCCCGCGGACGGGTCCGCGTGGACGGCCGGCGATTGCGCGCAGCGCGTGTGCCGCGGCGGGTCCTGGAGCACCGTGCCGCGCTACGCGCGCTCGGCCACGCGCTACAAGAACCCGGCCGACTACCGGGACAACCTGACCGGTTTTCGGCTCGCGAGGACGCTCGAGTAGAGCTACCCGGCCCTGACTTTCCCGAGCAGCAGGAACTCCATCAGCGCCTTCTGGGTGTGCAGCCGGTTTTCGGCCTCGTCCCAGACCACGCTCTGCTTGCCGTCGATGACGGCCGCCGCCACTTCCTCGCCGCGGTGCGCGGGCAGGCAGTGCATGAAGAGCGCGTCCCGGCGCGCGGCCTTCATGAGCGCGGCGCTGACCTGCCAGCCGGCAAAGTCCTTTTTGCGCTTTTTGTTCTCGTTCTCGAAGCCCATCGAGGTCCAGACGTCGGTGGTCACGAGGTGCGCGCCGCGCGCGGCCAGGCGCGGATCGCCGAACCACTCGACGTTACGCGTGAGGTCCTCCTCGCCGATGCCGTAGCCCGGTGGCGTGGAGACGTTGAGCTTGAAATCGAAGATCTCCGCCGCCTGCACCCAGGTGCGGCACATGTTGTTCGCGTCGCCGATCCAGGCCACCGACTTGCCACGGATCGAGCCGCGCTGCTCGATGAAGGTGTAGACGTCGGCGAGCACCTGGCAGGGGTGGTGCTGGTTGGTGAGGCCGTTGATCACCGGCACGCGCGAGCTGCCCGCGAAGCGCTCGAGGATTTTCTGCTCGAAGGTGCGGATCATCACCAGGTCGCACATGCGCGAGATCACCTGCGCGGCGTCCTCGACCGGCTCGCCGCGGCCGAGCTGCGAGTCGCGCGTGGAGAGGAAGATCGCGGTGCCGCCGAGCTGGTGCATGCCGGCCTCGAACGACAGCCGCGTGCGCGTGCTCTGCTTCTCGAAGATCATCGCCAGCGTGCGGTCCTCGAGCGGCCAGTAGCGCTGGTAGCGCTTGAAGCGGTCCTTGATCCAGCGCGTGCGCGCGAACAGGTGCTCGTACTCCGCGCGCGTGAAGTCGCGGAACTGGAGGTAATGCCGCAGCGGCGGCTTCTTCACCGGGGCCATGGGACCCTCAGCGCGCCGCGGCGCTGGCAGGATGCGGCGCGTGCGCCTTGGTCTGCGCTACTTGTCCCTGCGCGAGGAACGCCTTCACCAGCGGCACCAGGCGCTCGACCACCTCGCGCCCCTCGGTCTCGCTCATCACGAGCGCGGGCAGCAGGCGAATCACGTTGTCGGCGGTGACGTTGAACACCAGGCCCGCGTCGAGGCCCGCCTTCACCAGATCGCCGCACGGGCGATCCAGCTCGACGCCGATCATCAGGCCCATGCCGCGAACCTCGACCACGCCGGGCAGGCCGCCCAGCGCCGCGGCCAGGCCGCCGCGCATCGCAGCGCCGACCCTGGCCGCGTTCTCGAGCAGGCCCTCGTCCTTCATGGTGTCGATCGTCGTCACCACGCCGCACATGGCGAGCGGGTTGCCGCCGAAGGTGGAGCCGTGGTTGCCGGGCTTGAACACGCCCCTGGCGCGGCCGCCGACCACGCAGGCGCCCACGGGCACGCCGCCGGCCAGGCCCTTGGCGAGCGGCACCACATCCGGCAGGAAGCCCGCATGCTGGTAGACGAACCACTTGCCGGTGCGCCCGAGGCCGCACTGCACCTCGTCGGACATGAACAGCCACTCGTGGCGGTCGCAGATCTCCTTCAGGCCGCGCAGGTACTCCAGGCGCGAGACGTTGATGCCGCCTTCGCCCTGGATCGGCTCGACGAACACCGCCACCACGTTCTTGTTGTGCTCGGCGACCTGGCGCACCGCGTCCAGGTCGTTGAGCGGCACGCGCACGAAACCCTGCACCAGCGGCTCGAAGCCGGCCTGGATCTTGCGGCTGCCGCCCGCCGACAGCGTGGCGAGCGAGCGGCCGTGGAAGGCCTTCTCCATGACGATGATCGCCGGCTCGGCGATGCCGCGGCCATGGCCGTACTTGCGCGCGACCTTGATCGCCGCCTCGTTGGCTTCCAGCCCCGAATTGCAGAAGAACACCTCGTCCAGGCCGGTGATCTCCGCGATGCGGTCGGCCGCCTGCTCCTGCAGCGGCACCTGGAACAGGTTCGAGGTATGGATGATCGCGCCGACCTGCTCGCGTAGCGCCGCGACCAGCCGCGGGTGATTGTGGCCGAGCGTGTTCACCGCGATGCCCGCGAGCGCATCGAGGTACTTCCTGCCGGCCTCGTCCCACAGCCACACGCCCTGGCCTCGCACGAACGCGACCGGCTGGCGGGCGTACGTGTTCATCACATGGCTCATGGCGCGACTCCTTTACGCGGAAAAAATGCCGCAAAAACGCAAAACGGCGGTCGAGAGAACCGCCGTCTGAGGAATCCTATCAGGGCTTTACCCTGTATTCAATTGACTCGCTTGGGTTTCGGCTTCTTCGGTGGCAGCGTGCGCGCGTAGGCGTGGCCCCGCTCGATCCAGCTTTTCATCGCCCTGGGGGTGAGCGCCGGGGCGTCGGCGATCAACGCGTATTGCTTCATCGTGCGGCCCAGGATCACGCAGGGGCGTCTGGCCGCCTCGCTGGGCAGGCGCACCACCAATCGATCTTCGTGCAAGCCGGCAAACATATTGCCGTTCACGAATGCACAAGGGCAGCCGAACATCTGGCGGCGCTGCACATCGCCGGTCCGGGGCAGGGCGGCGTCGAAGCGGCGCGCCAGTTCGGGCGGTACTTTCTTCCAGCCCGCCATCAGCCGGCTCCGGGGCCGTCGAAATCGTGCCGCGCGACGCGATGCCGGGCATAGATGCGGCGCACCCAGGCCGCGCCGGGATGGCCGGCGTAGCGGTCCATCAGCGCGCGAAATGCCGGCGCCACCGGTTGCGGGCACGACATCGGCGAATCGGCGGGCCGCACCAGCACGGCCAGGGTCGAGGCGGCCGTGAGGTCGGCGACGCTGAATGAATCGCCTGCCAGATAGCCGGTGGCGGCGCTGTGCGTATCGACAAAATCGAGTGCTTCGGTCGCCGCGGCATGGCCGTCGGCAATCGCCGCCGCGCCGCTGATGCCGTTGCCCTTGCGTACCAGCGGCGCCGCCAACGGCACGATGCAGGCGTAGGCGAGCTGCTTCAGCCGCGGCGAACCATCGGCGAAGATGCGCGCGAAATAGCGCGGGTGCCGCAGCAGCGCATCGAGCACGATGCGGCGAATGCGCGGTGTGAAGTCGTCGTCGAAACGCTGCTGGATGCGCAGCGCCTCCTCGCGTAGCGCGGTATCGGCCGGCAACAGCGCCGGTGCGCCGGCGTGGGCATCGAGCCATTCGAGGATGCGCGCCGAGCCGTCGAGCGCGCCCCCGTCGTGCACCAGCACCGGCGTGCCGGTCCGGCCGGTGAGGCGCTTTACGGTGCCCATGTGCGGGCCCGGCAGCAGGCTGCGGCGCCGGTGCGGCACGCGCTTGAGATCGAGCGCCCAGCGCACTTTCTCGTTGTACGGGGAATGGCGGAACTGCAGCAGTTCGAGCATGGCGCCAACCTCGGATTCTATATATGATGGCTATCATATTACGAGAGGCGGCTACATGCCACTGGGGCCGTTGCACAAGGCGCGCACCCGCGAGCGCATCGTGCGCAGCGCCGGGCGCGCGTTCCGGCGCGCCGGCTACGCCGCGGCGGGAATTGACGCGGTGATGGCCGATGCCGGCCTCACCCGCGGCGGCTTCTATGCGCACTTCGCCTCCAAGGAGGACCTGTTCGCCTCGGTGCTCGCCACCGATCACGGCCTGATCCGATCGCTCGCCGCCCGCGAGGCCGCCACGCCGCGGGCCTGGAACGCCCGGACGCTGAAGCTGCTGTCCGACTATTTGCATCCCGATCATCTGCACGTGGTTTCGCGCGACTGCAGCTTCGCCGCGTTGACCGCCGATGCCGCGCGCCGTGGCGCGGCTGTTCGCCGCGCCTACCGCCGCGCCTTCGACGATCTGGTGGCGCAATTGCTGCGCCGTCGTGGCGAATCGGCCCGGCTAGCCCGGCGTCGCGCGACGCCCGCGCGCCGCGCCGCGGCGTCGCAGGTCGCGGTGTTGGCCGT
>JBASCW010000122.1:0-16424 GCA_049651845.1 Burkholderiales bacterium
CATGCCATCCTGGGTCACATCGGCACCACGCATCGTCGGCTTCCCTTTATTCTTCTCGACGATCATTCGACAACGTATGAGGCGATGAATTCCATGAATTCGCGGCGAATTTCAACAAACTGCTAGCAGCGTCTCGTGATCGGCGTCGTACACCTCGAGTTCGCCGTTCAGGTAGTAAAACTTGCGGAAGCGCATGCAATCGATCATGTGTCGGATGACCGCCGGGCTCCCGTCGTCTTTGATCTGAACTTTGCCCTCAGGGCCCATAACGAGCCGCTCATTCTTGAAGTCGAGGAAGAGCTCTGTGTGCACGAGGCCGTCCTCGCTTTCGCTCTTCAACGTGACGCCGCCGTTGCCGATGATGAGGCTCTGCATCACTTTGAGTTTGTCGAGCGCGGGGAAGATGGGTTTCTCCCTAATGCGGATGCTCGGCCGCGGCCACACGCGCGTCTTGCGCATATCGAGTGGCTGGAGATTCTTGATTCGCTCGGCGGCCTCATCGCCGATCACCAACCGGAAGCCGCCAAGTTCGTACAGGTGCTCACGCCAAACCGTCTGTGCCGATTTGATGTCGAGTTCGCGCTCAATCAGGTCCTCGGCGAGAGCCTGGATGAGCGAAAGATCTCGATGTAACCGACGGTTCTCTTCCGGATCTTCAGGATCGACGACTGGCGTCGCGTACGCATGAGCGATCGCGCAGCGTCCCGATGTGTAGAGATAGTCCCCGACGTCGACGCCTTGCTTGTGCAACTCCGCGAGTCTCTCTTTCGCGCGGTGGTCGGTGACCTGGTCGACGTTTTTATTGATCCAGGCAACCTGATCCTTGCCCTTCTCGTAGAGGATGTTCAGTACCTTGGCGAAACCAAGGAACTGGTAGGCAACGCTGTTGACGCTCAAGGCCTCGCGATACAGCGCGAGCGCGAGCTTTGCCTTCGGCTCCTTCGGCGCCGGAAGGTAGTCGGCCGTGAAGTTCGGGTTGATGAGCCGCGCGCCCGCGCCTTTGCCGATGCCGTGCGGATGGCTCCCGCCACCGCCCGCTGCCAGAGTGCCCTGTCAAGGGGGAATGACCGTACGCCTCGTTAGTTTCTCGGAGCTCGCAAACTCCGGGAGTTTCAGGAGCTCTGCGAGTCTCGCTAGTTTCAGTCGGAGAGGTCATTCCCCCATGGCCCCCGGCCAGTTTCTGTTGGATCGTTGGTACGCGCCTAATAAATAGGGGCATGAACGATGCGATTCCGCTATGCGAACGGCCGGCTGGCTCCCCAGGGTGAATCGGTCCGCTCGCACGTTCTGGGGTGCCCGGCCGATCGGCCGCCGGGTGCGCTCGATCCGTTTTGCGGCAGCGGCAGTGTTTTCTTGGGAGTAGTGCCATGAAGAACTTCTTAAAGCTGATCGAGGCCATGACGATGTTCGCGTTCGTCCTGGCCGTGTTCCTCGCAATCGTCGGCGTCTTTTACCGGTGAGGCCTCAGTCCCCGTCTCCTTCGGCTTCCAGGGCCGCAAGGAGCACGCCGGCTGAGTTTCGATCTCCTTGCCGTCGGTCCGCCGTGCCAGAGCTTTCGCGTGCCTCGCGTCGCTCATGTCGCGCCGGGCCCCCACCGGGCAAAACAGCCCGATGATGCAACCGATCGATTGCATTGCAGAACCTGGGTTCCCGCTTTCGCGGGAACGACGGATTTGCCGCTCAGCTTTGAAATAGCCGCCGGCCGCGCCAGAGCCAGGCCAGGCCCAGCACCTGCACCAGCCACAGCCCGCCGAGCGCCCAGGGATAGGCTTCGGGCGCATAGCCGCCTGCCGTCTGCGGCCACAAGTTGATGATCAGACCCACGGCCCACTGGCCGGTGAACATGCCCACGAACACGCAGACGTTGAGCGCGCTGTTGACGCGCCCGGTCATCTCCTTGGGGTAGCGGCGCGAGAAGAGCGAGTACGAGAGCACCACCGCGGTCGCGCAGCCGAAGAACCCGCACCAGAGCAGCAAGGCGCCCGCGCGCACGCCGAGCGCGAGCAGCCCCAGGCAGAGCGCCGCCGCGGTAACGCCGCCCGCGAGCAGCGGCAGCGTGCTGCGTCCGCTGCGCGTCATGCCGTCGGCCGCGCGCCCGAAGCCGAGGTAGCCCGCGATCATCACCACGTTGAAGGCAAGCAGCGCCTGCGCCACCTCGGCTTGGCTGTAGCCGGCGACGTCGCGCAGCCAGGTCGCGACCCAGAGCGTGGCGAGCGACACTGCGGCGAGCTGGCTCGAGCCCACGCACAGCGCCAGGCGCCAGAACGCCGGGTCGCGCGCGAGCACCGCGTAGCCGCGCAGCTGCTCGCCGAGCGGTGCGCCGCGCCGTGCCGCGGCCTTTTCCGGCACGACTGCATAGAGCACCAGGCTCACCGCGAGGTTGAGCGCGACGATGCCGTAGAACACCTCGCGCCAGCTGAGCGCGCGCAGCACCACCTCGAGCGGCACGGTCACCGCGATGGCGCCCAGCATGCCCGAGGCGAAGGCGATGCCGTTCATCGTCGCGAGGCGCTCGGGCGGGTACCAGAGCGCAAAGGCCGAGAACGAGGCCATCAGGCAGCCGGAGACGCCCAGGCCGATGAGCGCGCGCGCGAGCACGAGCTCGCCCGCCGTGCCGGCGAGCGAGAACCACAGCCCGCCGCAGGCCGCGACGAGCAGCAGCGACGCGTTGACCTTGCGCGGGCCGTAGCGGTCGAGCAGCACGCCGAGCGGCAGCTGGAACAGCGCGAAGGCGAAGAAGTAGATGCCCGACAGCAGGCCCAGGCCCGCGGCCGACAGGCCGTAGTCGCGCGCGAGGTCCGGCCCGATGATGGCGTTGATCGAGCGGTAGACGTAGGAGACGAAATACCCCGCCAGGAACGGCAGGGTGACGCGCCAGAAGACGGAGATTACTTCGGCGCCTCCAGGCCGCCGACGTAGAAGCGATTCCAGGTCGGCGCGATCACCAGCTCGTTCACGCAGCTGCGCGCGGGCATCGTCGCCACGAACAGGATCGCCTTGCCGAAGTCCTCGGGCTGCGCCATGCGCGCGCGCTCCTCCTTCGAGGGCGGCACCGGCCGCTTCTCCAGGATCGGCGTCGCCACCTCGCCCGGCAGGATGGAGGTGGCGCGGATGCCGTGCATGCACTCCTCCATGTTGATCGATTCGGAGATCGCGATCACCGCGCGCTTGGTGGCGTTGTAGGCGGGCCCGGTGAGCACGCTCGCGTAGCGCCCCGCCCAGGAGGAGATGTTGATGATCAGCCCGTCCTTGCGCGCGCGCATGCCCGGAATCACCGCGTAGTTGCAGTAGAACAGGCCGTTCAGGTTGATCTGCACCACCTCGTCCCAGCCCTCGGGCGACATCGACTTGAAGTTGCGCTTCGTGCCGCCGATGTTGGTGCCGGCGCTCGCCACCAGGATGTCGATGCGGCCGTGGCGCTTCTCGATGTCGGCGGCGGCCGCGAGCACCGCCTTCTTGTCCGCGACATCGAGCAGGACGGCCTCCGCCTCACCGAGCGACTTGAGTTTCTTTTCCGCCTCGCGATTGGTTTTTTCGGTTCTTCCTGAAATGACCACCCGCGCACCCGCCTTCACCAGCTCCTCGGCCCCCGCCAGGCCGATGCCGGAGCCGCCGCCGGTGATCCACGCGACCTTCCCGTTCAACACGCTCGCGTGTTCCTGCGCGTCAACGCTTGGCATATTGCGTCGCGCCGAACAGGTTCTCGCGCTGCTCCTTGGTCATCTCGGCGCGACGGCGGTCGGCGAGCACCAGCAGCGCCTTCTGCACCGCGGGCCGCGCGAGGATGGCGTCGCGCCACTTCTTGAGCGCCGGGAACTCGTCGATGTTCACGCCCTGGCGCTCCGGGAAGCGCAGCCAGGGCACGGTCGCCATGTCGGCGATGGTGTAGCTGTTGCAGGCGAGGTAGCGCGACTCCTTCAGGCGCCGCTCGACCACACCGTAGAGCCGGTTGGCCTCGTTCTTGTAGCGCTCCATGGCGTAGGGGATCTTCTCCGGCGCGTAGCCGAGGAAGTGGTGCGCCTGGCCGAGCATCGGCCCGATGTGGCCCATCTGGAACATCACCCACTGCATCACCTGCCAGCGCTCGCGCAGGTCCTCGGGCAGGAAGCGCCCGGTCTTCGAGGCGAGGTAGAACAGCATCGCGCCCGACTCGGCGAGCGCGAACGGCTTGCCGCCCGGGCCGTCGGTGTCCACCATCGCCGGCATCTTGTTGTTGGGGGAGATCTTGAGGAAATCGGGCTTGAACTGGTCGCCCGCGCCGATGTCCACCGCGTGCACGTGGTAGGGCGTGCCCGTCTCCTCGAGCATGATGTGGACCTTGTGGCCGTTCGGCGTCGGCCAAGTGTAGAGTTCGATCATAGGTCCGGGATTGTAAACAGATCGGACTCCGGGGGGACCAGCATGGAGCGAACTGCCGCCGCTGCGCAGCCGGCGCCCGTCGCGCTGCTGTTCACGGGCAGCGCCGGCGAGTATTTCCGGATCTGGATCGTCAACCTGTGCCTGACCGTCGTCACGCTGGGGCTGTACTCGCCCTGGGCGAAGGTGCGCCGCAAGCGCTACTTCTACGGCAGCACGCTGCTCGAGGGCTCGGCCTTCGAATACACGGGCAACCCGGTCGCGATCCTCAAGGGCCGGCTGATCGTGCTGGCGATCTTCGTCGTCTACTCGCTTGCGCAGCAGTTCCTGCCGCTGCTGTCGTTGGCGCTGCTGGTGGGCATGTTTGCGCTGCTGCCCTGGATCATCCAGCGCGCGCTGCAGTTCAACGCGCGCAACTCGCTGCACCGCAACCTGCGCTTCGGCTTCCACGGCGGCAAGCTGCAGATCCTCGCCGTGCTGCTGATCGCCGCGCTGCTGGTCCCGGTGACGCTCGGCTTCGCCTATCCCTGGTACATGGCGATGAAGCGCCGCCTGTTCGTCGAGAACAGCAGCTACGGCAGCGAGCGCTTCGCGTTCGCGGCGAGCACGGGCGACTACTACATGGCGGCGATGAAGCTGTCCTTCGCCTTCTTCGCCTTCCTGGCCGGCAGCCTCGTCACCTTCGGCGTCGGCCTGCTGCCGTTCTACCTGCTGCTGCGCGCCTACGCGGAGGCCGTGTTCGCGCGCCTCGCCTGGCGCAACACCACGTTCGCCGGCATCCGCTTCGACTGCGGCTGGACCGCGGGCGGCCTCGCGGGCCTGTACATCGTCAATGCGCTCGGCGTGCTCCTGTCGCTGGGGCTGCTCGTGCCGTGGGCGGCGGTCCGCACCGCGCGCTACAAGCTCGAGCGCATCACGTTGCTGTCGGAGCAGGGGCCCGCCAAGGTGCTCGCATCGGTCGAAGCGAACGTGGGCGCGGTCGGCGACGAGGCCGGGGAACTGCTCGGCTTCGACTTCGGTCTCTGAGGGCGTGAGGGCGCACGCGTGAACAGCGTTCTGGCGCGGTACTTCGACGGCAAGTCCTCGGACGGGCGCGAAGTCGTGCTCGAGCTGGATGCGCAAGGGGTGCTGCACCTGCGCGGCGGCGGCAGCGAGCTCACTTGGCCGCTCGCCCAGGTGCGCGCGTCCGAGCGCATCGGCTCGAGCCGGCGGCGGCTCTACTTCCCGGACGGCTCGCAATGCGAGACCGGCGACAACGACGGCGTGGACGCCATGCTCGGCGCGCAGGCGCCCGCCGCCTCACGCCTGCTCGCGCGCTGGGAAGGCGGGCTGCGTTACGCGATCGCCGCCCTCGTGGTCACGCTGCTCGCCGCCGCGGCGGTCGTCTTCTGGGGCGTGCCGGCGCTCGCCAAGCAGGTGGCGTTCGCGCTGCCCGCGCAGACCGAGCGGCTGATCGGCGGCGACGCGCTCGCGGCGCTCGACCGCGTCGTGTTCAAGCCGAGCGCGCTGCCCGCGGAGCGCCAGGAAGCGCTGCGCAAGCTGCATGCGCGCATGGCCGCCGAGACCGGCAGCGCCGGCGAAGGCAGGCTCGAGCTGCGCCGCGGCGGCCGCGCCGGCGCCAACGCGCTCGCACTGCCCGCGCACCTGATCGTCCTCACCGACGAGCTGGTCGCGCTCGCCAAGGATGACCGGGAGATCGAGGCCGTGCTCGCGCACGAGTTCGGCCATCAGCGTGAGCGGCACATCCTGCGCCACGTGCTGCAGGACTCGATCGCGGCGCTGCTGGTTGCGGTGACGGTCGGCGACCTGTCCTCGCTCACCTCGCTCGCCGCGGCCGCGCCTACGCTGTTGCTGCAGATGAAGTTCTCGCGCGACTTCGAGCGCGAGGCGGACGACTTCGCGCTCGACTATCTCAAGCGGCGCGGCATCCCGCCGGAAGTGTTCGTGGCGATGCTGGAGCGGCTCGAGGCCTCCAGGCCCGGGGGCAGCGGTGGGCCCGACTTCCTGTCCACGCACCCTGAGATTCGCGTGAGGATCGAGCGCGCGCGCGGCGCGCGTTAAGCCAACTTCACCAGCTGCTTACCGAAGTTTTCGCCTTTGAGGAGGCCGATGAGTCCCTTCGGCGCGTTCTCGATCCCCTCCAACACCGACTCGCGCGTCTTCAGCTTGCCCGCCGCAGCCAGGTCCTGCAGCGCCTTGTTGCCTTCGGGATAGCGCTCGAGCCAGTCGAACACGATCAGGCCCTGCACCTTGATGCGGTTGACCAGGATCGAGCGGAACATCTTCACGCCGTAGGGTTCGGTCGCGTTGTAGTCGGAGATCAGCCCGCAGACCGCGATGCGCGACTTGACGTTCATCTGCGCGAGCACGGTGTCGAGGATCTTGCCGCCGACGTTCTCGAAATACGCGTCGATGCCCTTGGGGCACGCGGCCTTCAGGTCTTCCGCCAGGCGCCCGGCCTTGTAGTCAACGCAGGCGTCGAAGCCGAGCTCCTTCGTCACGTAATCGCACTTGGCCTTGCCGCCGGCGATGCCGACGGCGCGCGCGCCCCAGGCCTTGGCGAGCTGGCCGACCACGCTGCCCACCGCGCCCGAGGCGGCCGACACCACCACCGTCTCGCCGGCCCTGGGCGCGCAGATGTCTTTCATACCGAAGTACGCGGTGCGCCCCGGCATGCCGAGGCAGCCGAGGAAGTACGAGAGCGGCACCTTCGAGGCATCTACCTTGTTGAGCAGGTCGCCGTTCAGGCAGCAATAGAGCTGCCAGCCCGAAGGCGCGGTCACCTTGTCGCCCGGCTTGAATTCCGGGTGCTTCGACTCGAGCACTTCGCCGGCGGTCTCGCCGGTCATCACGTCGCCGACCTCGAGGCCCTTCACGTAGCTCTTCGCCTGCGACAGGCGCCCGCGCATGTACGGGTCGAGCGACAGCCAGAGGTTCTTCACCAGCACTTCGCCCTCCTTGGGCGCGGCTGCCGGCGATTCCACCAGCTTGAAGTTCTGCTCGGTGAGGGCTCCGGTCGGGAAGCTCGCGACGGTCCAGGCCTTGTTCTGCGGCATCCGTTACTTGTCCAGCGCCGCAAAGCGGGCGAGATGGTGGTCGGCGTCGCCGAACTGCTGCGCGATCATGGTGAGGCGCCGGAAGGTGTGGCTCACCTTGAGCTCCTCGCTCATGCCCATGCCGCCGTGCAGCTGGATCGCCTCCTGGCTGACCAGGCGCGCGTTGTCGGCGATCTTGATCTTCGCCGCCGACACCGCCTTGGCGCGGTCTCTTGCGTCGGTGTTGGCGTCGATCTTGCTGCAAGCAAGACACGCCATCGAGCGCGCCTGCTCGTGCGCGATGTACATGTCGACCATGCGGTGCTGCAGCGCCTGGAAGGTGCCGATCGGCACGCCGAACTGCTTGCGCGTCTTCAGGTACTCGAGCGTGGTGTCGCAGGCGAACTTCATCGCGCCCACGGCCTCCGCGCAGATGAGCGCGGTCGCAAAATCCGTCACCTCCTCGATGACCGCCAGCGCGTCGCTCTCGGCGCCGAGCAGTTCGCCTTTCGCCTTCGAGAACGAGAGATCTCCTGCGCGTTGCTCATCCAGAGTCACATAGGGCTTGACTCTTGCGGATTCTCTCTTGACCAGAAACAAGGACAAACCCTTGTCCGTTTTTGCGGAAACCACGAGCGTATCCGCAGCCGGCGCGCCGAGGACGACCACCTTCTCGCCGCCGATCTCCCAGCCGCCGCCCGCCTGCTTCGCTGTCGTCGCGACCTTGGCGAGGTTGTAGCGCGCGCCCTTTTCGGAGTGCGCGAACGCCATCCTCAGCTTGCCCTCGACGATCGCGGGCAGGATCGCTTTCTTCTGCGCGTCCGAGCCCGCGCGCGCGACCAGCTGACCGCCCATCAGCGTCGGCAGGTAGGGCTCGACCAGCAGCGCGTCGCCCGCGGCCTCCATCACGCCCATCAGGTCCACAGCGCCGCCGCCGAAGCCGCCGTGATCGGGCGAGAACGGCAGCCCGGTGAGGCCCATCTCGGCGAGCTGCGCCCAGACCTGCGCGCTCCAGCCTTCCTTGGAGGCGACGATCTTCCTGCGCGACTCGAAATCGTATTCCTTGGAGAGGAAGCGCCGGACCGAATCGGCCAGCAGCTGCTGCTCTTCGTTGTAGTCGAAGTTCATGTGTCCTCCTACAGCCCGAGCGTCATCTTGGAAATGATGTTGCGCTGGATCTCGTTCGAGCCCGCGTAGATCGTGGTCTTGCGGAAGTTGCAGTAGCGCGGCGCGAGGCCGGCGGTGAACTCGTCGAAATGCGGGTCGTTGGCGACCGACCTGAACGGCTGCGCGAGCGGCCCGACCGCCTGCATCGACAGCTCGGTGAGGCCCTGCTGGATCTCGGTGCCCTTGATCTTGAGCATGGAAACATCAGCGCCCGGCGGCTTGCCGCTGCGGCGCATCTGGTCCAGGAACCTCAGGTTGGTGATCTCCAGCGCCATCAGCTCGACTTCCAGGCGCGTGAGCTTGTCGCGGAAGCGCGCATCCTGGATCAACGGCTGGCCGTCGTCGCCGGGCTGCTTTGCCGCGAAATCCTTGAGCTTCGCGAGCTCGCGCTTGGAGGCGCCGATGCGGCCGGTGTTCATGCGCTCGTGTCCGAGCAGGTATTTCGCCACCGTCCAGCCCTTGCCTTCCTCGTAGATCAGGTTCTCTGCAGGCACTTTCACGTTGTCGAAGAACACCTCGTTCACCTCGTGCCCGAGGTCCATGAGGATCAGCGGCCGCACGGTGATGCCGGGGGTCTTCATGTCGATGAGCAGGAACGAGATGCCTTCCTGGCGCTTGGACAGCGTCGAGTCGGTGCGCACCAGGCAGAAGATCCAGTCGGCAATGTGGCCCAGCGTGGTCCAGATCTTCTGGCCGTTGACGATGTAGTGGTCGCCCTGGCGTTCGGCTTTGGTCTTGAGGGACGCGAGGTCCGAGCCCGAGCCCGGCTCGGAATAGCCCTGGCACCAGAAGTCGTCGCCGTTGTAGATGCGCGGCAGGAAGCGCTTCTTCTGCTCCGGGGTGCCGAAGCGCAGGATCACCGGGCCGCACATCGACAGGCCGAAGGGGATCAGCGGCGGCGTGCCCGCGAAGCCGCACTCCTCCTCGAAAATGTAGCGCTGCACCACGTTCCAGTCGGTGCCGCCGAACTCCTTCGGCCAGGCGGGCGCCACCCAGCCCTTCTTGGCGAGGATGCGATGCCACCGCAGCAGGTCCTCGCGGCCGAGCTCCTCGTAGTTGGCGATCTTGTCGCGCAGGTCCTGCGGCAGGTTCTGCTTGATCCAGCCGCGAACCTCGTCGCGGAACGCCGATTCTTCCTGGGAGTAATTCAGGTCCATGGTTCCCTCCGGTGGGAAGCGAAAGTCTACTGCGCCCGAAGCCCGCCGGGGAGGCCCGGCCGCGATGTTTCAAACGGCGGCGCGGGCGGGCCCCAATGCAAACGGCAGGCGGCGTGGCCCGCGCACAGTGCCCTCGGACCAGGTCACACGAGCGCCCTTCGCCAGCTCGAATTCAGGGAACCGCGACAGCCACTCCTCGATCGCCACCGTCATCTCCATGCGCGCGAGGTTCGAGCCCAGGCAGCGGTGCCGGCCGAGCCCGAAGGCGGCATGCCGGTTCTCCACGCGGTCGATGAGGACCTTGTCGGCATCGGCAAACATCGCAGGGTCGCGGTTTGCGGCGGGGAAGGACAGCAGCACCTGGCCCTTCTCCTTGAACGTGCAGCCGCCCACGGTCGTTTCCTTCACCACCTCGCGGGCCATCGTGACGGGCGCGTACGCCCGCAGGAACTCTTCGATCGCGGTCGGCATCAGCGCGGGCTCCTGCACGAGGCGCCGCCGGTCCTGCGGGTGCTGCGCGAGGTGCCACAGCGCCGCGCCGATGGCGCTCCAGGTGGTGTCGATGCCGGCGATCAGGATCAGGCGCAGCATGCCGAGCAGGTGCGGCGGCGTGAGCGGCTGGCCATCCATCTTTGCCGCGATCAGGAAGCTGATGAGGTCGTCGCCCGGCTTTGCCATGCGCGCCTCGACGTGGCCCTTGAAATACAGCGTCAATTCCTGCAGCGCCTGCATCGCCACGGCGGGATCCTTCGGCCCGATTTCGAGCACGCGGCGGATCCAGTCGCGGAAGCGGTCGCCGTCGGATTCGGGCAGTCCGAGCATGTGCACGATCACGCGCACCGGGATGTGCTGCGAGTACTGCAGCGCCGCGTCGCACTCCTTCGCCTCGCCGATCGCGTCCAGCAGCTCGCGGCACAGGCTGCGCGTGCGCGGCTCGAGCTTCGCCACGGCCTGCGGCGTGAAAGCCGGCAGCAGCACCTTGCGCGCCGGCGTGTGCTCGGGCGGGTCGGAGGTGATCGGCGGGTTCGGCACGATGTCGATCTTCTGCTCGCGCACGATCACGCGGCGCGAGGAGAAGTGCTCGCTGTCGTAGGCGATCTCGCGCACGTCGTCGTAGCGCGACGGAAAGTAGGCGCCGTCCTCGTAGCGCGCGCTGTGCGCCACCGGGCAGCGGGCGCGCAGCTCGTCCCAGATCGGGAACGGGTCCTCGACCCATTGCGGGCTGAAATGGTCCCAGTCGGTGGCCCAGTCCTTGACCGGCGCTCGTTCGCTCATCGCGCGCTTCCCCTCATTCCTGCGTGAGGCGCACGGCATGCTCGGGGCAGTTCGCCACCGCGAGCTTCGCCTTCGCCTCGAGCGCCGCCGGCACCGTGCCGTCGCCCTTCACGCGCGCGTTGCCCAGGTCATCGGCCTCGAACAACTCGGGCGCGATCGAGCAGCAGCGGTTGTGCCCCTGGCAAAGCTCGGCCTCTATGCGCACGCGCATGGTTGCCATCCGTGACCTCTCCCTCCCCTGAACTGGCCGATAATGTAGAGAATTGCTTCATTCATCGTCAATGGATTTCGACTACGTCATCGTCGGCGGCGGCTCGGCGGGCTGCGCGCTCGCCGCGCGCCTCTCGGAGGACGCGTCGACGAACGTTTGTCTTGTGGAAGCGGGCGGCAGCGGGCGCTCGGTGCTCATCGACACGCCGATCCTGCTTGCGGTCACCGTGCCGCGCAAGATCCACAACTGGGCGCTCGAGACGACGCCGCAGGCGGGCCTCGCCGGGCGGCGCGGTTTCCAGCCGCGCGGCAAGGCGCTCGGCGGCTCGAGCGCCATCAACGCGATGGTGTACATGCGCGGCCACCCGCGCGACTACGACGACTGGGCCGCGGCCGGGAATCCGGGCTGGGGCTGGGCCGACGTGCTGCCGATGTTCAAGCGCAGCGAGCACAACGAACGCGGCGCCGATACGTTCCACGGCACGGGCGGCCCGCTGAATGTCGCGGAACTGCGCTCGCCGCACGCCGCGTCGCTCGCTTTCGTCGAAGCGGCGGTTCAGGCCGGGCATCCGCGCAATGCGGACTTCAATGGCGCGATGCAGGAAGGCGTGGGCCTCTACCAGGTCACGCAGAAGGACGGGCATCGCTGGAGCGCGGCGCGCGCCTACCTCGACGCCGCCGCGGACCGGCCCAATCTCACGGTGGTGAGCGGCGCGCACGCGCTGCGCCTGCTGTTCGACGGCAAGGCATGCACCGGCGTCGAAACGACGCAAGGCGCGTTCCACGCGCGGCGCGAGACCGTCGTGGCCGCGGGCGCCTTCGGCTCGCCGCAACTGCTGCTCCTTTCGGGCATCGGGCCGCGCGACGAGCTGGCGCGGCACGGTATCGCGCTGCGACACGAATTGCCCGGCGTGGGACGGAACCTGCAGGACCATCCCGACTACGTGATCGGCTACCGCTCACCCGCGCCCGGGCTCCTCGGCCTGACGCCGCGCGGACTGATGAATCTGGTGGCGGGCATCGGGCCGTTCCGGCGCGAGACCAGGGGCATCCTCACCTCCAACATCGCCGAGGCGGGCGGCTTCCTCAAATCCAGCGCCGCGCTCGAGCGTCCCGACCTGCAGCTGCATTTCACGATCGGCCTGGTGGCCGACCACGGCCGCGACAAGACCCCGCGCTACGGCTTCAGCTGCCACGTCTGCGTGCTGCGGCCGAAGAGCCGCGGCAGCGTCGGCCTCGCCTCCGCCGATCCGCTCGCCGCGCCGCGCATCGACCCCGCCTTCCTCGCCCATGACGACGATGCGAAGCTGCTGCTGCGCGGCGTGAAGATGACGCTCGACATCCTGCGGCGGCCCGCGCTTGCGGAATTTCGCGGCGCCAACGTGTTCGGCGAGGAAGGTCTCGCGGACGAGGCGCTCATGGACCTGGTACGGCGGCGCGCCGATACCGTCTACCACCCGGTGGGTACCTGCCGCATGGGCACGGATGCGCTGGCGGTGGTCGACCCGCAGCTGCGCGTCCGGGGCGTCGAGCGCCTGCGCGTGGCCGACGCCTCGATCATGCCGACGCTGATCGGCGGCAACACCAATGCGCCGGCGATCATGATCGGCGAGAAGGCCGCGGCGCTGCTCTCGGCCGAGCGCTAGCGCAGGGAGAAGTCCACCACCTGCCGGCCGCACACGCGCGCTTCTAGCAGGTCGTCGAACGCGCTCTCGAGTTCCTCGAAGCGGATGCGGCGCGCGATGCGCTCCAGGTGCCGCGGCTTGAGGTCCGTGGCCAGCCGGTGCCAGAGGAATTTCTTGCGCTCCATGGGGTTGTTCACGTTCACCCCCAGCAGGCGCACGCCGCGCAGGATGTAGGGCAGCACGCTGCCCTTGAACTCGTTGCCGCCCGCGTTGCCGAACGCGGCGATGACGCCGTCCCGGTGCAGCGTGCGCGCGAGCCAGGCGAGCTGCTCGCCGCCCACCGAGTCCACCGCACCCGCCCATTGCGGCTCCTCCAGCGGCCGCGCGCCGAACTGCATGCTCTTTCGATCGAGCACTTCGGCGGCGCCGAGCGCGCGCAGGTACTCGGCCTCCGCCATCTTGCCGGTGAGCGCGACCACATGAAAACCCAGCTTCGAGAGCAAATCGATGGCGATGCTCGCCACGCCGCCGGTCGCGCCGTTCACCAGTACTTTGCCTTTCCCCGGCACGAGGCCGTTCAGCTGCATGAGGTCGACCGCCAGCGCCGCGGTGTGCCCGGCGACGCCGAGCGCGCTCGCCTCGAAGGGGGAGAGCCCCTGCGGCAGCGGGATCACCCAGTCAGCGGGGAAGCGGCCGAATTCCGCATAGCCGCCGTCGTGCTCGCCGCCCAGGCCGAAGCTGTGCACGATCACTTCGTCGCCCGCCTTGAAGCGTGAATCGGATGACGCCTCGACGGTGCCCGCGAGATCGATGCCCGCGACCAGCGGAAACTTCATCGCGATCTTCGCCTTGCCGCGCGCGGTGAGCGCGTCCTTGTAGTTGACGCTCGCGTATGCGATACGCACCACCACGTCGCCCGCGTCCAGCTCGGCGCGCGTCATGGTGTCGAAGCGCCCCACGCCGAACTTCTCGGCCGCGCTTTTCCCCTGGTGAACGCGGTAAGCCTTCAAACGGTAACGCCGCCGTCCGCGACGATGACCTGGCCGGTGATGAAGGCCGCCGCCTCCGAGGCGAGGAACACCGCGATGCCGCCGATGTCGCGCGGCTCGCCCAGGCGCCGCAGGGGCGTCTGCGCTTCGCGCTCGGCGCGGCGCTTCTCGTCCTCCCAGAGCGCTTTGGCGAAGTCGGTCTTGATGAGTCCCGGCGCGATCGCGTTCACGCGCACGTTCTTCGGCCCCCACTCGGCGGCGAGGCAGCGCACCAGGTGGTGATCGGCCGCCTTCGATACGGCATAGGCGCCGAGGACCGTGCTCGCGCGCAGGCCGCCGATCGAGCCCACCGTGATGAAGCTGCCGCCGCCGCGCTCGGCCATGCCGGGCAGCGTGATGCCCGCGAGCCAGAGCACGCTCTTCACGTTGTTGTGGAATACCTTGTCGAAGGCCTCCTCCGGGATCTGCGCGAGCGGCCCGTAATAGGGATTGGCCGCCGCATTGGCCACGGCGATGTCGACGCGGCCCCATTTGGCGATGGTCTTGTCGTACAGGGCCTGAAGTTCTTCCTTGCGAGAAACATTGCAGGGCTGCGCGAGCACCTCGAGGCCCTGCTTCTCGAACTCGGCGCGCACCGCCTCGCAGGCCTCGGCCTTGCGGCTGGACACCACGACCCTGCAGCCGGCCAGCGCCAGCTCCTCGGCGATGGACTTGCCGATGCCCCGCGTGGAGCCGGTGACCAGGGCCACCTTTCCCTTCAGATCAAACAATGACTTGGTCATGGCAGTTTCGCTATGTGAATCCCAATATGACTAAGTTGACATGCGGAACGCGCGGACGGAATATCGAAACGCGAAACAGTCCGCTGCTTTTCGAGCTTACCGCCCGCAGCCCCAATCGAGGAGATGCCATGGGTGCATCAGAACCCGCAGAGTCGCTTTCGCCGCCGACCGGCCCCTACAGCTACGAGCACGAAGGCGACCGCCAGTTCGCGACCACGCTCGCGCGCGGACTGGAAGTACTGCGCTGCTTCACGCCGCCCGAGCCGATGCTCGGCAACAAGGAGATCTCCGTGCGCACCGGCCTGCCCAAGCCGACGGTGTCGCGCCTGACCTACACGCTCACCAAGCTCGGCTATCTGCGCCACAACATGCGGCTGGGCAAATACCAGCTCGGCTCCGCGGTGCTGTCGATCGGCTACCCACTGCTCGCGTCGATGAGCATACGACAGATCGCGCGCCCGTTCATGAAGGAGCTCGCCGACTACACCAACGGCTCGGTGAACATGGGCGTCCGCGACCGGCTGTGCATGGTCTACGTGGAATCCTGCCGCAGCGGCAACCTCACGACGCTGCCCGACATCGGCACCTCGGTGCCGATCGCACAGTCGGTGATGGGGCGAGCGTTCCTCTACGCCTGCACGCCGCCCGAGCGCGAGGCGGTGCTCAACCAGATGAAGGTCAAGGAGCCCGACATGCTGCGCAAGTACCAGGCCTCGATCACCAAGAGCCTGGAGGACATCCGCACCAAGGGCTTCTGCGTCTCGATCGGCGACCTGCGGCGCGAAGTGCACGCCACCGGCGTGCCGATGCGGCGCAACGTGGACGGCGAGATCGTCACCTTCAACTGCGGGGTGCCGGCCTTCACGCTGAAGAAGGGCCAGCTCGAGGACGACATCGGCCCGCGCCTGGTGGCGATGGTGCGCAACATCGAAGCGGCGCTGGGCATGCATTGAGCGCCGATGCTGTTGCGGGTCCTCAGGGATATCTTCGCCCGCACGCCACCGCCGCCCGGACCGCGCCGGGACGAGAAGACCTGCGACCGGCTGCTGCGCAGCCTCGTGGAGCAGGGCAAGTTCGAGGAAGCGCTCGCGGTCTATGACGCGGTCGTTGCCGAAGGCATCCGGCCTTGCGAGCCGCAATTCGATGCCGCATACCGCGACGCGCTGGCGGCGACCCGCACCTCGCCCTTTCCGTTGCACAGGCGCTCCCGCTTCCACCAGCTCTATCGCCTGCTGGGCGAGATCCTGCCCCTGAGCGGCGAGGTCGCGGAATGCGGCTGCTTCCGGGGCCTGTCTTCGCATCTCATCCTCTCCAGGCTCCGGCGCGCCGATCCCGCCTGCGCCGGCCAGGGCTACCACGTCTTCGATTCCTTCGAGGGCCTGAGCGAGCCGGGGGCCGTGGACCGGGGCGTGGACGAGAACCCGAGCCTGACGCGCCTGTTCCAGGATGCCCAGCGCGGCTGGTTTGCCGTGCCGCTCGAAGTCGTTCGCCAGGGACTCGGCGATTTTCCGGGCGTCAGCTACCACCCCGGCTGGATTCCGGCCTCCTTCGAGGGCCAGCCCGAGCGCCGCTACCGCTTCGTCCACCTGGACCTGGACCTGCACGACCCGACGCTCGGCGCGCTCGAGTACTTCTATCCGCGCCTCGTTCCCGGCGCGGTCATCGTCTGCGACGACTATCAGTGGCCCGGCGAGCGCAAGGCGATCCACGACTTCTGCGCGCGGCAGGGCATCGACTTCGCGACCACACCGACGGGCCAGGCGGTGCTGCGGCGCGCCTGACGGCGGCGGCCCGCGCGCCGCGCTAGCGGCCGGGCGCGGCCTTCGCC
>JBASCW010000123.1:0-10531 GCA_049651845.1 Burkholderiales bacterium
CATGCCATCCTGGGTCACATCGGCACCACGCATCGTCGGCTTCCCTTTATTCTTCTCGACGATCATTCGACAACGTATGAGGCGATGAATTCCATGAATTCGCGGCGAATTTCAACAAACTGCTAGAGCGCTTCATGAGAAGTCCCCTTAGAAACCCGCAATAGACCCATTGTCCGCCAACCGGTCTGGCCCTTCAACTGCTGCAGGAAAGGGCCGAGCAGCCAGCCCGGTGGCGCGCCCATTCGGGCCGCTTCGCGGCCAGGTCCTCGTTTTCGGGCTGGGCGTCGTAGGGGCGCGCGAGCACGCGCATCAGCCGCTCCAGCGGCGCAGTGTCGCCGTGCTGCTCGATGGCGTCGATCGCCTGCTGGGCGAGGTAGTTGCGGAACACGTACTTCGGGTTCGCCGCATTCATGCCCTTGCGGTCTTCGCCCTGGCTGCGCTTCACGTACTTCTCCAGCCACGCAGCGAGCTTCGCTTCCGGAACCTCGCCGTAGTAGGCGGGCCGCAGCGATTCGACGCTCGGGGTCTCGAGCCGGCGGAAGAAGATCGTGAAATCGGTCTCGGCCGCCGCGAGCAGCTCGAACAGTTCGCTCACGAGCGCGTCGTCCTCCGGGCCCTCGAGCGCGGCCAGGCCGAGCTTGGCGGCGAGCGCGCGCTGCCAGGCGTTGGCGAAGGTGCCGGCGTAGAGCTCCAGGCCCGCCACCAGCGGCGCCTTGTCCGGCACCAGCGGCAGCAGCGCTTCGGCAAGGCGCGCGAGGTTCCACTGCGCGATGTGCGGCTGGTTGCCGTAGCAGTAGCGCCGGCCCTCGGCGTCGGTGGTGTTCGGCGTCCAGGCAAGGTCGTAGCCCTCGAGCCAGCCGTAGGGGCCGTAGTCGATGGTGGCGCCGAGGATCGACATGTTGTCGGTGTTCATCACGCCGTGCACGAAGCCGAGGCGCATCCAGTCGGACATGAGCAGCGCCGTGCGACGGCAGATCTCCTGAAACGCCTCTTGAATGGTTCTGTTGTCGAAGTAGTTTTCCGAAACGAATTCGGCGAGACGACGCAACGTCTCGTGCTCTGCGTTGGCGGCCAAGATCTGGAAGTTGCCGAAGCGCAGGAACGAGGGCGCGACGCGGCAGACCACGGCGCCCGGCTCCTCGCGCGGGTGGCCGTCGTAGAACATGTCGCGCACCACGGGCTCGCCGGTGGCGACCAGGCTCAGCGCGCGCGTGGTCGGCACGCCGAGCCAATGCATGGCCTCGCTGCAGAGGAACTCGCGCAGCGACGAGCGCAGCACCGCGCGCCCGTCTGCGGTGCGCGAGTAGGGCGTCCTGCCAGCGCCCTTCAGCTGCAGCTCGTGGCGGCCGCCGTCGGGCGCGATCGCCTCGCCGAGCGTGATCGCGCGGCCATCGCCCAGCTGCCCGGCCCAGTGGCCGAACTGGTGGCCGCCGTAGCGCGCCGCGTAGGGCTGCATGCTGTCGAGCACGCGGTTGCCCGCGAGCACCTCCACCGCAGCGCGGTCTTCTTCGCCGGGCGGCGCGATGCCGAGCAGCGCGCCGCAGTCGGCCGACCAGGCAAGCAGGCGCGGCGCTGCGACGGGCGTCGGCTCTACGCGCGTGTAGGCCGCGTTCTGCACCTGCCGCGGCCGGTTGACGGGCACCGGGTCGGCCGGCAACTCGCGCACGAAGGCGTTCTCGAACGGGGTCTCGGCCAGCGGCCTGAGGCCGGCGCCGGGCGCTTCGTCCCGCTTCATGCCGGCGCGGCTCCGCTAATCGGCGTAGCCGGGCAGCTCGCGGTCGAGCACGCGCATCATCGCCTCGAAATACAGGCGCTCGCGCTCGGCGCGTGAATGGCGGTCGTCGGGCGCCGGCCCCTGCACCTGCCTGACGATCGCCTCCGACAGGACCTCGAGCGGCTGGCCGGCGCTCATCGCCAGCACCTGCGTGCGGCAGACGCGCTCGAGCATGTAGATGCGCCGGTAGGCCTGCGCCACCGTCTCGCCGACCACCAGCACGCCGTGGTTCTTCATGAACATCACGCAGTTCTCGCCCATCAGGCGCGCGAGGCGCTCGCCTTCGTCCAGCGTGTCGGCGGTGCCGGCGTAGGTATCGTCGTAGGCGATGTGGCCGTCGAAGAAGGCCGCGCTCTGGTTGGCGGGCAGCAGGCGGTTGTTCTTCAGCATGTTGAGCGCGAGCGCCCACGGCTGGTGCGTATGCAGCACGACGCGCGCGCCGGTGATGCGGTGGATCGGCGCGTGGATGCATTGTGCCGAGAGCTCGCACACGCCTTCGCCCTCGAGCGTCCGGCCCGACTCGTCCCAGACGATCATGTCGCTCGCTCGCGCCTCCGACCAGTGCAGGCCGAAGGGCAGGATCAGGTACCGGTCGTCATGGCCGGGCACCGTCACGGTGAAATGGTTGTCGATGCCTTCCTCCAGCTCGTGCAGGCAGGCGAGCCGGTGCGCGGCTGCGAGGTGGACTTTCGCCTCCCGTAACGGGTCGGCGGCGCGCTTCGCGGACAGCTTGTGCACGGACATGGCAAGTCTTTCCTTATTCCGGGGCGGAGGCATATTATCCCCGCGCCGGGTCCTATCCGGGAAACGGCAAACCCGGGAAGTCATCATGGCCAAGCGACATGCAAGCATCCTTGAGACGATCGGCAACACGCCGGTCGTCCGCATCAACCGCCTGGCGATCGGCGTGATCGAGGCGGCGGGGACGTCCTGGCAGCGCAAGCCGGCCTAGAAATTGATCACGTAGCGCAGGAAGCCGCTGTGCGGCGTGTACTGGTCGTACAGGCCGCGCGCGCGGTAGTTGGTCTCTTTCGTGTTCCAGTACAGGCGCGACCACTGGCGCGCCTTGCACTCGGCAACCAGCCAGTCGATGAGCGCCTTGCCGGCGCCTTCGGCGCGTTGCTTCGGGTCGACGAAGAGGTCCTCCAGATAGCAAACCGGCGTGAGCGTCCAGGTGTTCTCGTGGATCACGTAGTTCGCGATGCCGATCACGCCGCCTGACCTGGTCTCTGCCACGATCGCGTGCACGGGCGACGCTGCATCCATGATTCGCTTCCACGTGTATTCGGTCACGGGCCCCGAGAGGTCGCGTTCGTAGAACTTGCAGTACCCGTCCCAGAGCTCGCCCCAGCGTTTGCGGTCGCGGGCTTCGATGTTGCGTATGGTCGCTTTCATCTGTAAACCTCATACCGAGACAACCCTGAAAATACCACCATGCCCAAGCTCGTCGACTACTACTTGACCCCGACTTCGCCCTGGAGCTACCTCGGCCACGAGCGCTTCGCGCAGATCGCGAAGAAACACGGCGCGACAGTGGCCGTGAAGCCCGTGGATTACGGCGTGATCTTTCCGCAGTCGGGCGGCCTGCCGCTCGCCAAGCGCGCGCCGCAGCGCCAGGCCTACCGCCTGCAGGAGCTCGCGCGCTGGCGCGAGCACCTCGGCGTGCCGCTCAACATCCACCCGAAGTTCTTTCCCGCCGATCCGGCGCCGGCCGCCTGCCTGATCTGCGCTGCGCCCGAGGAAAAGCGCATGGCGCTGGCGGGCGACTGCCTGCGCGCGGTGTGGGCCGGGGAGAAGAACATCGCCGACCCTGGCGTGCTCGCGGAAATCGCCGCGCGGCACCGCATCGGCGACGCCGCCGTCGCGGTCACGAAGGGCAAGGCGCTCTACGACAGCTACACGCAGGAGGCGCTGGCGCGGCAGGTGTTCGGCGCGCCGACCTACGTCTGCGGCAGCGAGCTGTTCTGGGGCCAGGACCGGCTGGACTTCCTGGATCGCGCACTGGCGAGGTAGGCGCCCCGGGTCAACTCGCTGGCACCGGTCGCGGGAAACGCCGCTTCGAGGGGAGAGCGGTCATTGGCGAATATTCCGCCGCAGTGCAACAATGCACGCAATGAACGAACGCCCGCAGAGCCTGGGTGAAGAAATCGCCAACAGCGTGAGCCATGGCGTAGCGCTGCTTGCGGCTCTCGTGGCAGTGCCGTTCCTGCTTTCTTCGATCGGCCATCTTGGCGTCGCCAACGTCGTTGGCGCAAGCGTGTTTGCGGCGAGCATGGTGTTTCTATATCTCGTTTCGACGCTCTATCACGCTTTGCCGGCGGGGCGCGCCAAGCGCGTCTTCCTGAAGCTCGATCACGGCGCCATCTACGTGTTCATCGCCGGCAGCTACACGCCGTTCACGCTGGGCGTGCTTGGCGGACCCTGGGGCTGGACATTGTTCGGGCTGGTGTGGTCGCTTGCGGTTCTGGGTGTGACGTTGAAGTCATTTGGACGTCTTTCGCGTCCCTGGCTGTCAACGGCGCTGTATCTCATCATGGGCTGGCTCGTGCTCATTGCGTTCGTGCCGCTGATCGAGCGGGTGCCAAAGGCAGGTGTGGCATTGCTCGTCGCGGGCGGGCTCGCGTATACGTTGGGAGTCGTATTTTTCATGCTGGACTCCCGCTTGCGGTACGCGCATGCGGTCTGGCATGGCTTCGTTGCGGCGGGAACCGGCTGTCACTTCACTGCGGTGCTGGGTTACGCCGCCTAACGCGGCGCTGAGTACTGCCACATCGAATCAACCAGTCGGCGTGAAGTCCGAAACATGGGCTGAAACGATACGCCAGCCTTCCGGCAGACGCACCCAGGCCTGGCTTTGACGGCTCACTCCCGGGAATCCGGGACGGCTGTACTCTGCGTCGGCGGTGGCGAAGTTCTCGCCAAAGGCCGAGATCACCGTGCGCCCGCGCGTCCGTTCAATGCTCACGATGTTGCGACCGCGGCGGAAGGCGGAAATCGCAGCATGTCCGTAGAGGCTGCCGTTTGCAGCGTATCGCAGCGTTTTGTCGCTGCGCCAGAACATCTCGTCGAGCGCGTCGAGATCGTTGATCTCGATTGCCCGGTCGTAGCGATCGAGATTCGCGGCGATCTCCGCAACGATGGAAGGAATGTCGATTTTCACGATTGATCACCCGTGGACGGACGGCGTGTCCGAGGATAGTCGCCGGCGGCGAGGCGCGCTAGGGGCGCCTGGGCAGGCTATGATTGCCTTGCGCTCACGGGAGGGCGGAGCAATGGAAGGCGCTGCGCAGGGCGACGACGAGATAGAGACGACGATCCGCGAGGACGCGCGGCGGGTCGGCAAGTTCGCGCTGATCGAGCGGCTCGGCAAGGGCAGCTCGGGCACGGTCTACAAGGCGCTCGACACCTTCAGCGGGCAGGAGGTGGCGCTCAAGGTGCTCGACGCGGGCCTGTTCCAGGGCGCGGGCATCAACGAGATGAGCCGCCAGCAGTTCATGAACGAGGCCTCGCTCGCCGGGCGCCTGCAGCACCCGCACATCGCCGCGATCCTCGAGGCGAGCATCGACGAGAAATCCGGCTACATCGCGGTCGAGTACGTGCCGGGCGGCGACCTGTCGAAAGCGGTGTTGCCCGACGGCCTGCTCAAGCTGGAGGAGGTGTTCGAGATCGCCTTCAAGTGCTGCGGCGCGCTCGACTACGCGCACCGCCAGGGCATCATCCACCGCGACATCAAGCCCGCCAACCTGATGATCGCCGAGGGCACGCAGATCAAGATCGTCGATTTCGGCGCGGCGCTGCTGACCAACACCCAGCACACGCAGCTCCAGGACGTCGGCACGCCGAGCTACATGTCGCCCGAGCAGGTGCGCGGCGGCGCCGATCTGAGCTTCCAGAGCGACATGTTCTCGCTCGGCGTGGTGCTCTACGGCCTGTTCACCGGCCAGCGGCCGTTCACCGGCGAGACCGTCACGCAGCTGCTCGTGAACATCGTGGAGAAGGACCCGCCGCTGCCCAGCGAGTGGCGCCCGGAGCTCGACCGCGAGGTGGACCGGATCCTGATGCGCATGCTGCGCAAGGATCCCGCCAGGCGTTACGCGAGCTGGGCCGACCTGGCCTTCGACCTTGCCGAGATCGGGCGCTTCAGCGTGTTCGTGAAGGAGATCTCCGACCGGGAGAAATTCACCGCGCTGCGCGGCTTCCAGCCCTTGTCACGGTTGAACGACGCCGAGATCTGGGAGCTCGTGCACGCGAGCTACTGGGTGCGCGTGCCGGCGCACACCACGATCATGAAGGAGGGCGACAAGGGCGCGGAGCTGCTGTTCCTCGCGCACGGCGAGGTCAAGGTGGTCAAGGCCGGGCGCCTGCTGAACGTGCTGCGCAGCGGCTCCTATTTCGGCGAGATGGCGCACGTGAAGCTGGGCGACATCCCACGCCAGGCGACCGTCGAGACGCTCACCGACGCGCTGATCGCCGAGTTCCGGCCCGGCGCCATGAAGAAGCTTTCGGCCAATTGCCAGCTGCAGCTGTCGCAGTCGCTGCTCAACACCCTGGTCGAGCGCCTGATGTTCGCCGACGAGCGCATCGCGCACGCTTAGCGGGCGCGATCCTGCCGGCGCACGCTTAGCGGGCGCGATCCTGCCGGCGCACGCCTGATCAGCGCTTGGGCGGCTTGGGGATGAACAGCAGCAGCGGCAGCGCGAGCGGCACCGCCGCCAGCGGGACCACGACCGGCAGGATGTGGCGCAGGAACGAGGCGCGCAGCTTGCTCGGCATCAGTGGCCGATGTCCAGCGCGCCGCCGCCGTCGACCAGCAGGTCCACGCCGGTGATGAAGTTCGCCTCGTCCGAGGCGAGGAACAGCGCCGCGTTGGCGACGTCCCAGGCGGTGCCCATCTTGCGGCGCAGCGGCACGCGCGCGTCGCGCATCGCGGCGACCTCGGCGCGGCTCTTGCCGAGCTTGCGCGCGCGGGTATCGACCGCCATCGGCGTGTCCATGAGGCCGGGCAGGATGGCATTGACGCGCACGCCGCGGTCGGCGTTCTGGATCGCCAGCTGCTTGGCGAAGGCGACCATCGCCGACTTGCTCGCCTTGTAGGCGATGGTGGGATACTTCTCGATCGTGGCGAGCGAGGAGATCATCAGGATCACGCCGGACTGCTGCGCGCGCATCACCGGCACCGCGTGCTTGGCGGCCATCACCGCGCCGCGCAGGTTGACCGCGATGACGTTGTCGAAAGCGGCCTCGGTGATCTCCTCGAGCGGCGCGTCGCCGCCGCCCAGGCTCACGCCGACGTTGTAGTGCAGGATGTCGATGCGGCCCCAGCGCTTGCGCGCCTCGGCGACCATCGCCGCCATGTCGGCTTCGCGCGTGACGTCGGCCTGGAAGGCGCAGCAGTCGCCGCCGTCCTTTCGCACCAGCGCGGCGGTCTCCTCGGCGAGCGCGAGCTCGCGGTCCACCGCCATGATGCGCGCGCCCTCCTGCGCGAAGCGCAGGCAGGTCGCGCGGCCGTTGCCGAGTCCCGAGCCGGGGCTCTGTCCCGCGCCGACGATGATCGCGGTCTTGTTTGCCAGTCTCAAAAAAGGGCTCAATCCACCTTCATGCCGGTCGCCTTCACCACGCCGGACCACTTCGCGATGTCGTCATGCAGGAACTTGTCGAACTGCTCGATCGTCATGCTCATCGGCGTGGCGCCCTGCTTGCTCCAGTTCTCCTTCACGTCGGCCGCGTTGAGAACCTTGGTCACCTCGACGTTCAGGCGCTCTAGCACCGGCCGCGGCGTGCCGGCGGGGGCCATGAGGCCGAGCCAGATGCCGGTCTCGTAGCCCGGCACGCCGGCCTCGGCGATCGTCGGCACGTCGGGCAGCACGCTCGAGCGCGTCTTGCCGGTGGTGCCCATCGCCTTGAGCTTGCCGGCGCGCACGTTCGGCGCCATCGTGGTGATGGCGTCGATCATCATGTGCACCTGGCCGCCGAGGATGCCGGCGCGTGCGCCGTCGCTGCCCTTGTAGGGTACGTGCACGATATCCACGCGCGCCATCGCCTTGAACAGCTCGCCCGCCATGTGATACGGCGTGCCCGGGCCGGAGGACGCGTAGTTGAGCTTGCCCGGGTGCGCATTGGCCTGCGCGAGCAGCTCGCGCAGATTGTTCGACTGGACGTCCGGGTGCACCACCATCAGCAGATCGGAGTAGTTCACGCCGTTGATCGGCACGAGGTCGCGCATCAGCTGGTAGGGCTTCTTCGGAATCAGCGTCTCGTTGACGGTGTGCGTGTTCGACATCATGAGCAGCGTGTAGCCGTCGGGCGCGGATTTCGCGACCGCGTCGCTGCCCACGACGGCGCCGCCGCCCGGCCGGTTCTCGACCACGAATGGCTGTCCCATGGTCACCGACAGGCGCGCGCCGATGAAGCGCGCGTAGATGTCGGCCGGTCCGCCGACGCCGAACGGCACGACGATCTTCACCGAGCGCGAGGGATAGGGCTGCGCCTGCGCGGCGCAGGCGCACAGGCTGAGCGACAGCAACGCAATGCGGATCATGAGGTTCTCCTCCTCCGCGGAAGCTTAAAATAGCTGCCGGGAAATGAACACAAGAAAAGCGAAATTCATCCGGATTCTGCCGTCCCGCGTCACGGTCGAGGGGCTGGATCGCGCGCCGCACCGCGCGTTCCTGCGCGGGCTGGGCCTGTCCGACCGCGACATCCGGCGCCCGTTCGTCGGCGTCGCCTCCACCGACGGCCGCGTCACGCCCTGCAACGCGCTGCTCGGCACGCTCGCCAAGGAGGCCTGCGCGGGCGTGCGCGACGCGGGCGGCGTGCCGTTCGACTTCGCATCCATCTCGGTCGCGGATTCGATGTCCATGAACCACGCCGGCATGCGCTACTCGCTGGTGTCGCGCGAGATCATCGCCGACGGCGTCGAGGCGGTGGCGCGTGGCCACGCCTACGACGCGCTGGTCGGCTTCGCCGGCTGCGACAAGACGCTCCCCGGGATGATGATGGCGATGGTGCGCCTCAACCTGCCCGCGGTGTTCATGTTCGGCGGCGCGGCGCTGCCCGGGCGCCTGCGCGGTAGGGACGTGACCGTGCTCGACACCTACGAGGCGGTCGGCGGCGTCTACGCCGGCACCGTCTCGCGCAAGGAGCTCGACCTGCTCGAGCACGTCTGCCTGCCCGGGTTGGGCGCCTGCCCGGGCCAGTTCAGCGCCAACACCATGGCGATGGTCTCCGAGACGCTCGGCCTCGCGCTGCCCGGGTCGGCCACGATGCCTGCCGTTGCTCCTGAAAGACGGGCTTTTTCAAGAGGAGCAGGCAAGACGGTCATGGATATCCTGAGAAACGGCGGTCCGCTGCCGCGCGAGCTGGTGACGAGGAAAAGCCTCGAGAACGCCTGCGCGGCGGTGGCGGCGACCGGCGGCTCGACCAATGCAGGGCTGCACATTCCCGCGATCGCGCACGAGGCGGGCATCAAGTTCTCGCTCGACGACCTCGCGCGCGTGTCGAAGCGCACGCCGTACCTGGCCGACATGAAGCCAGGAGGCAAGTACCTGGCCAAAGACCTGCACGAGATCGGTGGCGTGTACGCGGTGCTGAAGGAGCTGCTCGAGCGCGGCGTATTGCACGGCGACTGCCTGACGATCTTTGGCACCTCATTGGAAAGCGAGCTCAGATCGCATCCGGGAGCGGACGGCAAGGTGGTCCACAGAAAGCCGATCCTGAAGACCGGTGGCATCGTGGTGCTCAAGGGCAACCTCGCGCCCGACGGCGCGCTGCTCAAGGTTGCGGGCCTCAAGTCGCTGCGCTTCGAGGGCCGCGCGCGCGTGTTCGATTCCGAGGAAGCCTGCGTCGAAGTGGTCCGCAGGCGCGCCTACCAGCCCGGCGACGTGCTGGTGATCCGCTACGAGGGTCCGAAAGGCGGCCCCGGGATGCGCGAGATGCTGGGCGTCACAGCGCTGCTCTATGGCCAGGGTGCAGGCGAGAAAGTAGCGCTCGTCACCGACGGCCGCTTCTCGGGCGCCACGCGCGGGATGATGGTCGGCTACGTCTCGCCCGAGGCCGGCGTCGGCGGGCCGCTGGCGCTGGTGAGGAGCGGGGACAAGATCGTGATTGATGCTGTCAAGGGTTTGCTCTCAGTTGATCTTTCGCCCCGGGAGATGAGGAGCAGAACCTCCAGACTACCGAAACAGTCTTTGTCCGGGGTCCTCGAGAAATACGCTGCACAAGTCGGTTCGGCATTCCGCGGCGCCGTCACCCATAGCGGACCAGGGAAATAAGGGGGTCGGATCCCCTTTTTTCGGGTAGGCTGCGCGCCCCATGCTTCAGGATACGAAGGAAAAGCCCAGGCGCGCGCTGGTAGCGGCCGTGCAGCTGTCCGGCGTCAGCGATCTCGAATTCGAAGCGTCGCTCGCCGAGCTGCGCCAGCTCGCCAAGACGCTCGGCTTCGAGGTGGTCGGCCGCTTCACGCAGAAGCGCGCCCAGTTCGACCAGACCGCGTACTTCGGCACCGGCAAGCGCGAAGAACTGCGCTTTCTCGCGCAGGACGCCGATCTGATTCTGGTCGACCACGAGATCTCGCCGTCGCAGGCGCGCAACCTCGAGAAGGAGACCGGCTGCGAGGTCATGGACCGCACCATGGTGATCCTCGAGATCTTCCACCGCCATGCGCGCTCGCGCGCCGCGCGCGCGCAGGTCGAGATCGCGCGCCTGGGCTACATGGCGCCGCGCATGCGCGAGGCGGCCAAGCTCGCCGGCCCGCAGGGC
>JBASCW010000124.1:0-17274 GCA_049651845.1 Burkholderiales bacterium
AATCCTTCTTTGAGCAAGGCCAGCGCCCGCATCCGGCGATGTTCGAGTTCTTCTGGGCTTCCGGTGGGTCTCATGGAGCACCTCCGGCGCACAGTATAGGACATTATTTACGCAGTTGTCATTAGTCCTTTGACATTTTGGTAGGCCGTGGCGGATTCGAACCGCCGACCAACGGATTAAAAGTCCGCTGCTCTACCAGCTGAGCTAACGACCCGTAGGGAAATTGCTGGAAAGGGGGCGAATTTTATCAGCCTTCGCGGGCTGTTCGCCAGAGTCAGCGCGCGTAGCGCGTCGTGTCGGCGACGGCGGCCGACTCGAACCCGGCCCTGCGGATGCGGCAGGCATCGCAGGCGCCGCAGGCGCGCCCCTGCGCGTCGGGCTGGTAGCAGGACACGGTGAGCGCCGGGTCCACGCCCAGCTCGAGCGCGAGCTTGACGATCTCGGCCTTGGAGAGGTCCACGAGCGGCGCGCGCACCTCGATCCGGCGGCCCTCGACGCCGGCCTTGGTGGCGAGGTTGGCGAGCGCCTGGAACGCGGCGAGGAATTCCGGCCGGCAATCGGGGTAGCCGGAGTAGTCCACCGCGTTGGCGCCCACGAAGATGTGCCGCGCGCCCAGCACCTCGGCGTAGCCCAGCGCGAGCGAAAGCAGGATCGTGTTGCGCGCCGGCACGTAGGTGACCGGGATGCCGGGCTCGATGCCCCCGGTCGGCACCGCGATGGACTGGTCGGTGAGGGCCGAGCCGCCGATCTGGGCGAGATCGAACTTGAGCACCCGATGGCCGGCAGCACCCAGAGACTGGGCGATGCGCGCGGCGGCCTCGAGCTCGACGGCATGGCGCTGCCCGTAGTCCACCGACAGGCACCAGCACTCGTAGCCCTCGCGGCGCGCCCAGGCCAGCGTGGTCGCCGAATCCAGGCCACCCGAGAGCAGGACGACGGCTTTTACTTCTTCGCTCCCGGCGCCGGCGCCGGCGCCGGTGCCATGCGCTGCCTGGCGCTCGCCGCGGCTGGGCTCTGCGGGTACCTCGCGAGCAGCCCCTCGAGCGTCTTTTGCGCGCCGCGCCGGTCGCCCATCGCCTCCTGCGCCGAGGCGATATTGAGCATCGCGTCCGGCGCCTTGGCGTCCTCGGGCCAGGACACCAGCACGCGCTGCTGCGCGGCGACCGCCTGCTTGTAGTCGCGCAGCGCGAAGTGCGCGTTGCCGATCCAGTACTGCGCCGAGGGCGCGAGCTTGGAGGACGGGTAGGTCACGAGGAAGCCCTGGAAGGCCGAGATCGCGAGCGGGTAGTTGCCGAGCTTGAACTGGTTGAGCGCCGCCTCGTAGGCTCGCGTCTCTGCCGCGGTGACGCCCGCCTCCGCCGCCGGCTTGTCGGGGGCGGCCGCCTCCCTCGGCTGCTCGAGCTTGCGCAAGCGCGTGTCGATGTCGACGTACAGGTCCTTGCTGCGCTTCTCGGCGATCTCAGCCTGGTTCTGCAGCACTTCGAGCTGGCCGCGCATGCGCGCGATGTCGGCGCGCAGCGCCTCGATCTGCGACGACAGCTCGACCAGCGCGCGCCGGTCCTCGAGCCGCGACAGGCGCTCGTCGATGAGCTTGGCGGTGGCGTCGAGCCGCTTGCGCAGCTCCTCGATGCGCGAGCGCGCGACATCGTCCTCGAACAGTGCGTGCGCCGGCGGCGCGATCGCGCCGGCGCAGAGCAGCAGGAGTGCGGCGATTGTGCGATGCATCACCGCATCTTACTAGCTTCTAGTATTCGCCCTCGTAAAGGATGTCGCTGCGGCGGTTCTGCGCCCAGGCCTGCTCGTCGTGCCCCTCGGAGCGCGGCTTCTCCTCGCCCAGGCTCACCGACTCGACCTGGTCTTCCCTCGCGCCGAGCAGCATCAGCATTTTCTTCACGCCCTCGGAGCGGCGCTGTCCCAGGGCGATGTTGTACTCGCGGCTGCCGCGCTCGTCGGTGTTTCCCTGAATGAGCATTTTGCGGCCGGCGTTCTCGCGCAGGTACTTGGCGTGCGCCTCGACGAGCGGCTTGTACTGGTCCTTGATGTCGTACTGGTCGAGGTCGTAGAAGATCGAGCGCTGCGCAAGCACGCCGGTCTTGACCGCCGGATCCTGGCCCTCGATGCCCTTGCCGGTCACGTCGACCGTCGCCACCTGCTGCGTCGAGGCGCCCGGCTTCACGGGCGTGCCCGTGCGGTCCTCGACCGCCGCCGGCGTCTGCTCATCGGTGGGTGTGGTCGAGCACGCTGCCAGTCCCGCTGCCAACACCGCCATCCAGATCGCCCGCATGGTCTGCCTCCGATTCTTCGTCATTTCGTGAACGGTCCCCAGGCCGGCTCGCGCACGTCGCCCGCCTGCACCGTGAGCCGCTGCTTGATGCGCCCGTCGGCCGATACCGCCGAGAGCACGCCGCGCCCGCCGTTGACCGTGGCCAGCAGGATCATGCGGCCGTTGGGCGCGAAGCTCGGCGACTCGTCCTTGTCGCTGTCGGTCAGCACCTGGGTCTGGCGGGTGGCGAGATCGAGCGTGGCGACCTGGAACTTGCCGCCGTTGCGCGCGATGTAGGCGAGCACGCGGCCGTTCGGGCTGACGCGCGGCGACACGTTGTAGCTGCCTTCGAAGGTCACCCTCTGCGCCTCGCCGCCGTTCACGGACATGCGGTAGATCTGCGGGCTGCCGCCGCGGTCCGAGGTGAAATAAATCGTTTGACCGTCCGGGGAGAACACCGGTTCCGTGTCGATGCCGCCCGACTGCGTGAGGCGGCGCACGTTGCTGCCGTCGGCGTTGATCAGGAAGATCTGCGAGCCGCCCTCGCGCGACAGCGACACCGCCAGCCTCGCGCCGTCGGGCGACCAGGCGGGCGCGGAGTTCGAGCCCTTGAAGTTGGCCGCGACCTGGCGCTTGCCGTCGGCCAGCGTATGCACGTAGACCACGGGCTTCTTGTTCTCGAACGACACGTACGCCAGGCGCCGGCCGTCAGGCGACCAGGTGGGCGAGACGATCGGCTCGAAGGAGGCGAGCGCGGTCTCCGCGCCGGCGCCGTCGGCGTCGGCGATCTGCAGCTCGAAGCGGTTGCCGCGCTTCACCACGTAGGCGATGCGCGTGGCGAACACGCCCTTCTCGCCCGTGAGCTTCTCGTAGACGAAGTCGGCGATGCGGTGCGCCGTCGCGCGCGCCTGCGCGCGCGACAGCGTGTAGGCGACGCCCGACAGGTCCGCGCCCTTGACGGTATCGAACAGCTTGAAGCGCACCTCGTAGCGCCCGTCCGGGCGCGCGGCCACCGAGCCCAGCACCAGCGCGTCGGCCTGGCGCGCGCGCCAGTCGGCGAAGTTCACGCTCGAGGTTTCGGTCGGCAGCGGGTTGAGCGCAGGCACTTCGATCCCGCGAAACAGGCCGCTGCGCTCCAGGTCCGCGCGCACGATGGCGCTGATGCCGGCGTCGCCGAGCGCGCCCTCGCCCGCGAACGGCGCGATCGCGATCGGGATGCGCTGCGCGCCCGCGCCGGTGATTTCGATCGACAGCTGCGCGCCGGCGGCGGTGGCGAAGCAGAGCAGCAGAGCCGCGAGCAGCCTGGTCATCGTGTCGATTATATTCAATCGAGCGGTTTGTACCTGAGCTCGAACTCCCTCGGCGGCGTGAAGCCGCTGTCGGGCTTGGGCAACGGCGAAGATTTCAGCACCGCCCGTTCGATGGCGGCATCGAGCGCCGCCACGCCGCTCGATTTCCTCAGCTTCACCGACAGCACCTCTCCGGTCGGCAGCTGCACGACGCTGAACACCGCCTCGGGATTGCCCTTGATGTCCGGCGGCAACACGATATTTCCCTTGATCTTCAGGCGCACCTTGTCGATCCAGGCGGCCTGCGCCTTGCTGCTTGCGCTCGAGGCCTCGCGCGCGGCCAGGTCCTTGAGCATCTGGCGCTCGCGGTCGCCCGCGAGCGAGGCCTGCTCGCGCGCGAGCTCTTCGCGGATGCGCTTTTGCGTGTCGTCCACCCTGGGCTTTAACGCTTCCGCCGGCGCAACGGGTTTGGGCACGGGCTTGGGCGCGGGCTTGAGCTCGGCCTTGGCGACCGGCTTGGGCGGCGGGGGCGGCGCCTTCTTCTCGACGATCTCGGGCTTGGGCGGCTCCGGCTCGGGCTTGACCACCACGGGCGGCTCGGGCCGGAGCGGCGGCGCAGGCTCGGGCACCTCGGCCACTGCGGGCGGCGGCGGCTCCCAGAGCTCGACCGAGACGGTCTCGGGCGGCCGGCTCTGCCAGCGCACGCCGAAGATCAGCACCGCGAGCAGGATCAGGTGGACCGCAACCGAGAGCAGCGCCGAAGCGAGCCCGCCGGGATCGCTGCGCTCTTCGAAGACGGCCACCGCGCTCATTGCCCGGGCTTCACCTGCAATCCGATCCGCTCCACGCCCGCCTTGCGCAGTTCGTCCATGACCTGGAGAACCGCTTCATAGCGGACATTCTTGTCACCGGCGATCAGGACCGGGGCTTTCGGGTCTTTGAGAATCTTGTCCAGCTCGGCGCGCCTCACCGCGCGCTCATTGAGGATCTTTCCCGTCAGGTCGCGCTCGCGCACCAGCAGGGACTGGTCTTCCTTGATGAGGACTTCGATCGGCGCGATCCGTGGCGCGCTGGCCTTGCCGACCGAGGGCAGGTCGATCACGCCCGGCGTCACCAGCGGCGCGGTCACCATGAAGATCACCAGCAGCACCAGCATCACGTCGACGTAGGGCACGATGTTGATTTCGTGCATCGCGCCGCGCTTGGAGTGCAGCCGCGCCACGGTCACTGCCTCACGGCCTGGCGCTGCAGGATGTTGGAGAACTCCTCCATGAAGCTCTCGAAGCGGATCGCCAGGCGGTCGATGTCGTGCGAGTAGCGATTGTAGGCCACCACCGCCGGGATCGCCGCGAACAGGCCGATCGCGGTGGCGATCAGCGCCTCGGCGATGCCGGGCGCCACCTGCGCGAGCGTCGCCTGCTGCACGTTCGCCAGGCTGCGGAAGGCGTGCATGATGCCCCACACCGTGCCGAACAGGCCGACGTAGGGGCTTACCGAGCCGGTCGAGGCGAGGAACGCGAGGTGGCGCTCCAGGAGATCCATCTCGCGCTGGTAGGTGGCGCGCATCGCGCGGCGCGCGCCGTCGACCATGGTCGAGGCATCCGTGCCGCGCTGCGCGCGCAGCTTGGTGAACTCGCGGTAGCCGGCCTCGAAGATGCGCTCCAGGCTGCCGATCGAATGGCGCGCGTTCACCGAGCCCTGGTAGAGCACGTTGATGTCCTTGCCGCTCCAGAACTCGCGCTCGAATTCCTCGGTCTGCTTGCGTGCGCTGCCGATCGCCATCCACTTGCGGAAGATGAACATCCATGACATGAACGAAACGGAGAGGAGAAGGACCATTACGGCCTTAACGACGAGCGACGCGTTTGCTACTAAGGTCCAGAGTTCGAGGTCCTGCGTGACGTTCATGCCGCGAGCCCGTGAGTGAGAACTGCGGCCAGGACCGCGGGGATCGGCTGGGGGCGCATGTCCTTGTGCCGCACGCAGGCGGCCTGGATGCGCGCCGCGGCGCAGACGCGGCCGTCCTGGCGGCGCGCCTCCTGTTCCAGCCAGAAATAGGTCTTCTTCTTGTCCACCAGCTTCACCGTCACCTCGAGCAGGTCGTCCAGCCGTGCGCCGATGCGAAAGTCGATCTCGGCGCGCGCCACCACGAAACCGATCCCTTCGACTGCGGCCATGCGCTCCTGGTTCACGCCCAGGCTGCGCAGCCAGTCGCTGCGCGCGCGCTCGAAATAGCGCAGGTAGTTGGCGTAGTAGACGACGCCGCCGATGTCGACGTCCTCGTAGTAGACCCGCACCTGGCAGGCGAAGGTCCGACCCGGGCCTGGCTCCCGCTGCACCGGCGCATTGTAGCTTTGAACGCAAAAGCGGGCCGGAAGGGTCACAATGCCGGCGATGAAGATCAGCTGGTCAAGCTGGTTCGCGCTCGCTGCGCTGATAGCCATCGTCGTTGCCGTGGCGCTGCCCATGTACGGCGACTACGCGAATCGCTCGCAGGCAGCCGAGGCGGTGTCGCTGCTCGGTGGCGCGAAAACGCCGCTGGCGGAATACTTTTCCGACCACAAGAAGTGGCCGCGTTCGCTCGGCGAGGTCGCCGGCACGACCAGCGGCAAGTTCATGCAATCGGTCGCGATCACCAGGGGCGCGGGCGGCGCCGGCGAGATCGAGCTGACCGCGACGATGCGCACCGAGGGCGTCGATCGAAGGGTGCGCGGCCAGACCGTCCGCATGTTTTCTGCGGACGGCGGCAAGACGTGGACCTGCAGGCCCGGCACCATGCCGGCCAAGAACCTTCCCGGGTCCTGCCGCGACGGGAACTAGCCGGCGTTCTCCGGGCCGAGCAGGTCGCGCGCGGCCGAAGGCGCGACGATGCCGAAGTGGCGGTAGGCGGTGAGCGTCGCCATGCGGCCGCGCGGCGTGCGCTGCAGGTAGCCGCACTGGATGAGGTAGGGCTCGAGCACTTCCTCGATGGTGTCGGCCTCCTCGCCCACCACGTGCGCGAGGTTCTCCAGCCCGACCGGGCCGCCGGCGAACTTCTCGATCACCGCGAGCAGCAGCTTGCGGTCCATGAGGTCGAGGCCGAGCGCGTCCACGTCGAGCATCTTGAGCCCCGCATCGGCCACCGGCTTGGTCACCTTGCCGTCGGCCTTGACCTGGGCGTAGTCGCGCACGCGGCGCAGCAGCCGGTTGGCGATGCGCGGCGTGCCACGCGCCCGGCACGCGATCTCGCGTGCTCCCAGGTCTTCAATCTTGATGTTCAATAACTGGGAAGAGCGGCGCACGATCGTCGCCAGCTCGTCCTGGTTGTAGAACTCCAGGCGCCCTACGATGCCGAAGCGGTCGCGCAAGGGGTTGGTGAGCATGCCGGCGCGCGTGGTGGCGCCCACCAGCGTGAAGGGCGGCAGATCCAGCTTGATCGAGCGCGCCGCGGGCCCCTCGCCGATCATGATGTCGATCTGGTAGTCCTCGAGCGCCGGGTAGAGGATCTCCTCGACCACCGGCGACAGGCGGTGGATCTCGTCGATGAACAGCACGTCCTTCGGCTCGAGGTTGGTGAGGATGGCCGCGAGGTCGCCCGGGCGCTCGATCACCGGGCCCGAGGTCTGGCGCAGGTTGACGCCCATTTCCTTGGCGAGGATGTGCGCGAGCGTGGTCTTGCCCAGGCCCGGCGGGCCGAACAGCAGCACGTGATCGAGCGCCTCGCCCCTGCCTCTCGCCGCCTGGATGAAGATCTCCATCTGGCCGCGGACCTTCTCCTGGCCCACGTACTCGGCGAGCGTCGCCGGGCGCAAGCTCCGCTCGATCTGCTCCTCCTGTACCGAGGAGGGCTTTGCCGAGATCAGGCGATCGGTTTCTACAGCCACGTCAGGATTTTGCCAGAGCCTTGAGCGCGGCGCGGATGCCCTCGGCCACCGCGATGCCCGGCGACAGCCCCTTCACGGCGGCGAGCGCTTCCCTCTCGCTGTAGCCCAGGCCCACGAGCGCGTTCACGACGTCGCCCGCCGCGCCCGCGGCTGGCTTCACCGCGCCTTCGGCGATCTTGCCCTTGAGCTCCAGCAGCAGGCGCTCGGCGGTCTTCTTGCCGATGCCCGGCACCTTGGTCAGGCGCGCCGCGTCCTGCATCGCCACCGCGCTGCCCAGTTCGGCGACCGACAGCCCCGAGAGCACCGAGAGAGCGGTGCGCGCGCCGACGCCCGAAATCCTGATCAGCTGGCGGAAGGCGGCGCGCTCCTCTGCGGTCGCGAAGCCGTAGAGCACGTGCGCGTCCTCGCGCACCACCAGGTGCGTGAGCAGCGTGACGGACTCGCCCGTCGCCGGCAGGCTGTAAAAGGTGCTCATCGGCACCTCGACCTCGTAACCGACGCCGGCCACCTCAAGCAGTACCTGGGGTGGATTCTTCGAGAGCAGCTTGCCGCTGAGCCGGCCGATCACGGACGGCGCTCCGATTCCATGCGACCGATCAAACCAGCCTTCCCTTTTTCATTCTCAGATTCTTCATCAACACATTGCCCAATCTCGCGCCGTGCGCATGGCAGATCGCGCAGGCGAGGGCGTCGGCCGCGTCGGCGCTGGGATCGCCGGGGAGCGCGAGCAGGCGCCTGACCATGTGCTGCACCTGTTCTTTCTTTGCCTTGCCCTTGCCGACCACGGCCTGCTTGACCTGCAGCGCAGTGTACTCCGCGACCGGCAGGCCCGCGATCACCGCGGCGCAGATCGCGGCCCCGCGCGCCTGGCCCAGCAGCAGCGTGGATTGCGGGTTGACGTTGACGAACACCTTCTCGATCGCGACCTGCTGCGGGCGATTCGCGGCGATCACTTCGGCGAGGCCGTCGAGGATCACCTTCAGCCGTTCGGCGAGCTCGCCCGCGCCCGAGCGCACGCAGCCGCTCGTGATGTAGCGCAGCTTTCCCCCGGACTGCTCGATGACACCGAATCCCGTGACGCGCAGGCCGGGATCGATGCCCAGGATGCGCATGACCTAGGGCAGCGCCGCGGTGGTGTAGACGTTCTGCACGTCGTCGAGGTCTTCGAGCGCGTCGAGCAGCGCCTGCATCTTCTCGGCCTCGGCGCTCGCCAGCGCGGTCTCGTTGAGCGCCTTCATGGTGACCTCGGCGGCCTCGGGCTTGAGTCCCGCCTTCTCGAGCGCGCTTTTCACCTTGTCGAAGTCGGCCGGCGTGCTGATCACCTCGATCGAGCCGTCGGCGTTGGTGACCACGTCCTCGGCGCCCGCATCCAGGCCGACCTCCATGAGCTTGTCCTCGCTCGCGCCGGGCGCGAAGACGAACTGGCCGCAATGCCTGAACTGGAACGCCACCGAGCCGTCGGCGCCGATGTTGCCGCCGTTCTTGGTGAAGGCATGGCGCACTTCCGCAATCGTGCGCGTGCGGTTGTCGGTGAGGCAGTCCACCATCACCGCGGCGCCGCCCGGGCCGTAGCCCTCGTAGCGCGCCTCCTCGTAGGACGCGCCCTCCAGCTCGCCGGTGCCGCGCTGGATCGCGCGCGTCACGCTGTCCTTGGTCATGTTCGCGTCGCGCGCCTTGTCGAGCATCAGGCGCAGCTTGGGGTTGGAGTTCGGGTCGCCGCCGCCGTGCTTCGCGGCCACGGTGATCTCCTTGATCAGGCGCGTGAACACCTTGCCCTTCTTCGCATCCGCCGCCGCCTTGCGGTGCTTGATGTTTGCCCATTTGCTGTGACCGGCCATGTCATAATTTTAGCGTCATGATCAATCCGCTCCTCGTAGCGAAGAACCCCAAGGCGGAGCTCTGCCTGCTGCCCGCGCTCGCCAACCGCCACGGCCTGATCACGGGCGCCACGGGCACCGGCAAGACGGTCACGCTGCAGGCGCTCGCGCAGGGTTTCTCCTCGATCGGCGTGCCGGTGTTCATGGCCGACGTCAAGGGCGACCTGAGCGGCATCGCGAACGCGGGCGGCGGCAACGCCAAGGTCGCCGAGCGCGTCAGTTCGCTGAAAGTCAAAGTGGACTACGCCGCCTGCCCGGTCGTGTTCTGGGACGTCTACGGCGAGAGCGGGCACCCGGTGCGCGCGACGATCTCGGACATGGGGCCGCTGCTGCTGGCACGGCTGCTCGGCCTGAACGACACGCAGGAAGGCGTGCTGAACCTGGTGTTCAAGATCGCCGACGACGGCGGCCTGCTGCTGCTCGACGCCAAGGACCTGCGCGCGATGCTGCAGTTCGTGGGCGACAACGCGCAGAAGTTCACCACCGAGTACGGCAACATTTCGGCCGCCTCGATCGGCGCGATCCAGCGCGGCCTGCTGGCGCTGGAAAGCCAGGGCGCCGACCGCTTCTTCGGCGAGCCGATGCTCGACATCGCCGACCTGATGCAGGCCGAGGGCGGCAAGGGGGTGGTGAACATCCTCGCCGCCGACAAGCTCATGAATTCGCCCAAGCTCTACGCCACCTTCCTGCTGTGGATGCTGGCCGAGCTGTTCGAGCACCTGCCCGAGGTCGGCGACGCGGACAAGCCGAAGCTGGTGTACTTCTTCGACGAGGCGCATTTGCTTTTTGCCGATGCGCCGAGCGCTTTGCTGCAGAAAATCGAGCAAGTCGTACGTCTGATCCGCTCCAAGGGCGTCGGCGTGTACTTCGTGACGCAGAATCCGCTCGACATCCCGGAGTCGGTGCTCGGCCAGCTCGGCAACCGCGTGCAGCACGCGCTGCGCGCCTTCACGCCGAAGGACCAGAAGGCGGTGAAATCCGCGGCCGAGACCATGCGCCCGAACCCGAAGCTGAAGATCGACCAGGCGATCACCGAGCTGGGCGTGGGCGAAGCGCTGGTCTCGTTCCTCGACGACAAGGGCCGGCCCAACGTCACCGAGCGCGCGTTCGTCGTGCCCCCGGGCAGCCAGCTGGGGCCGATCGGCGCCGAGGAGCGCCGCAAGCGCATCGCCGCCTCGCCCATCGCCGGCCACTACGAGAAAGCGGTGGACCGCGAATCCGCGTTCGAGAAGCTCAAAGGCAGAACCGAGGAGAAGGTGGCTGCGAGCGACGAGAAGGTAAGCGCTCCGCAGGCACCGAACGTCCTTTCGGACATCCTCTTCGGCAAGACCGGGCCGCGCGGCGGACGGCACGACGGCCTCGTGCAGACCCTCGCGAAGAGCGTGACGCGCACCATCGGCTCCTCGGTCGGGCGCGAGATCGTGCGCGGCGTGCTGGGCTCCATCCTCGGCAAGCGCCGCTGACACACCACACCGGGAGCTGACATGGATCTGGGCATCGAAGACAAGAGCGCGCTCGTCTGCGCGGCGTCGAAAGGGCTGGGCAAGGGCTGCGCCATGGCGCTCGCCAGGGAAGGCGTCAGCCTGGTGATCACCGCGCGCGGCAAGGAGGCGCTCGAGGCGACCGCCGACGAAATTCGCAAGAGCACGGGCGCGAAGATCGTCGCCGTCGCGGGCGACATCACCACCCCCGAGGGCCGCGCCGCGGCGCTCGCCGCGTGTCCCAGCCCCGACATCCTCGTCAACAACGCGGGCGGGCCGCCGCCGGGCGACTTCCGCAGCTGGACGCGCGAGGACTGGCTGAAGGCGCTCGATGCCAACATGCTCGCGCCGATCGAGCTCATCAAGGCGACGGTGGACGGCATGATCGCGCACAAGTTCGGCCGCATCGTCAACATCACCTCGGGCGCGGTGCGCATGCCGATCGCCGAGCTGGGCCTGTCGAACGGCGCGCGTACCGGACTCACGGGCTTCATCGCGGGCATCGCGCGCCAGACGGTGGCGCACAACGTCACCATCAACGGCCTGCTGCCCGGGCCGTTCGACACCGACCGGCTGCGCAGCAACCTGAAGTTCAACGCGCAGAAGCTGGGCAAGACCGAGGCCGAGCTCGAGCAAGTGCGCATCCAGGCCAATCCCGCGAAGCGCTTCGGCAACATCGAGGAGTTCGGCGCGGCCTGCGCCTTCCTGTGCAGCGTGCACGCCAGCTACATCACCGGCCAGAACCTGCTCATGGACGGCGGCGCGTTTCCAGGAACGCTCTAGGCGCGTTGCCAGGAACGCACTAGGAGCGTTGCCAGGAACGCTCTAGGAACTCAAGCGCCAGTACTGGTACTTCATCGCGGCCGCCGAGCCGGCGACGATGGCGATGAAGGTCACGATCGAGCCCAGCGCGAGCGTGGAGATGCCGGTGATCGCCTGGCCGATGGTGCAGCCCAGCGCGGTGATGCCACCGAAGCCCATGAGGATGCCGCCGATGACGTGGTTGGCGGTGTCTTCGGCGTCGCGAAAGCCTTCCCAGCGGAACGTGCGCGTGGCGAGCGCATAGGCGGCCGAGCCGGCGATCACGCCGAGCGCGGAGGCGATGCCGTAGGTGACGATCTTCGACTTGTCGGTCCAGAACATCAGGTATTCGAGCGAGTACGCGAGCGGGCCGACGAACGAGAACGACTCCATGCGCCCGGAGTTGGTGGCTACGAAGGCTTCCTGCAGCGTCTCCGGGTCCTCGGCGACGTAGCCGACCACGCCGCTCACGTACCAGCCGCCCACCACCACCAGCCCCGTCACCACCCCGCCCAGCGTGTAGTCGAAGCTCGCGCGGAACTCCTTGCTCGCATAGGCGTAGACCGCCAGCCCGCCGCCGATCGCCGCCGCGAGGAGCGCCGTCCAGGTCGCCTTGGCCATGCCGGTGCCCGCCGCGAGCAGCGCGGGCAGGTCCTGGCCCGGCGCCAGCGTGAGCGCGGCCTTTTCCAGCACTTCCACGCGGAACGCGCCGAACACGCCGCGCAGCGTCATGTAGGCGGCAACGCCGAGGAACACGTAGACCACGAGCGACTTCAGGTTGCCGCCGCCGATGCGGATCAGCGTCTTGGAGCCGCAGCCCGAGCCGAGCGTCATGCCCACGCCGAAGAGGAATCCCCCCACGATGTAGGACAGCCACGTGAAGTTGGGCCCGGGGTAGATGGACTTGGAAAGATTCACCACGCCCGCGACCTGCAGGACGCTCGAGCCGACCAGCGCCACCGCGATGGCGAGCAGCCACATGCGCAGGCGGTTCTTGTCGCCCATGTTCACCCAGTCGGAGACCGCCCCCATGGTGCAGAAGTTGGTCTTGTTTCCCACCGCGCCGAAGATGAAGGCGAGCGCGAATGCGCCGCCGGTGACGTAGGGAACCAGTTGCGTGGGGGTGGCTTCGCTCATGCGAAATTTTCCCGTGGCGGGCGCGCTCCGCGCATTGGAGTTGCAAAGGCGCTCATCAGATTGTCTGATGCAGGTGCCGGAGCGCGAGGCCGCGATCGAGCGCGCCGCGCGCCGACTCGGCGGCGGCGGCGAGCGAGCCGTGGCGCCCGAGGTGCCACAGGCACAGCGCGGCGCCGTAGACCAGGCAGTCGCGCGTCGCGCCCGGCTGGCCCGCCAGCGCCGCCGTGCCGGCCTCGGCGGCAGCTTTCGCCACGGCGGCGGCGTCGAACGGCGCCTCGTTCCGCTCTTCGCCGCCCGCATCCGCCGCGCGCTGGCCGGGAATGCGCGGCGCGCGCAGCGTTTGCTCGATGCCCAGCTCGGCCGGCCTGAACTCGGTGGCGGCCTCCTCGCCGCCGCCGCGATACCGGAACACCTTGCCGGTCTGCGACAGGCCGGGGATCACGCCGCCTTCGACCCCGCGCACGATGAGCGCGGAGTCGTAACCGGCATGGCGCGCGAGCATCGCGTAGATGCGCGGATAGGGCTTGTGCACGAAACCGGTGACCAGGTGGGTCCTGAGCCGGCCGCGCACCGGCCCCGCCAGCACCTCGGCGGTGGTGATGGCGGGCCGCTTGACGATGAGCGTGCGCAGGGCCGTGAGCGCGTAGAGCTTCGGGCAGAACGCCTTCTGGTCCACGTAGGCCCAGCCGATGCGCGCGTCGCCCAGGCGCGCGGCGGCTTCCTCCGGCGCGAGATCCACCGGCAGGCCCGCGGCGCGCAGCACCTGCCGGTGCGTGACGCCGTACTTGGGTCCCATGCTCTCTACGCCGTGGGAAACCGTCGCCACGCCGCAGGCCGCGAGCACCGGCGGCAGGAAGGGCGCGGCCGGCAGCGTGCGGTTGTAGCCGTCGTAGGGATCGCCCAGGTCGAGCACGTCGTCCACCGGCGCCGTAGCGCGGCGGGTGGCGTCGCGGATCGCCTCGAGCATGCCGATGTTCTCGTCATCGGTCTCGCGCTTCATGCGCAGCGCGATCAGGAACACCCCGGCCTGCACCGGGTCGACCTCGCCGTCGAGCACCAGGCGCATGCCCTCGCGCGCCTCCTCGCGCGAGATGTCCTTGCTGAGCTCGGGCCCGGTGGCGATGCGCTTGAGGATCGAGTGCATCAGGGCAGAGCTCACGGCGTCTCCCGTCCGGGCAAGCCGATCAGGATGCGCGCGCCCTCGAGCCGCACCGGATAGGTCCTGAGATCGGCTTCGGCCGGTTCTTCGAGCACCTTGCCGGTGCAGACGTTGAAGCGGCTGCCGTGCAGCGGGCACTTGACCAGCTCGCCCCTGAGCACGCCCGTGGAGAGCGAGGCATCCTCGTGGGTGCAGGTGTCGTCCACGGCACAGATGCGCCCCGCCACATTGGCGATGAGGATGCGCTGGCCGCCGAGATCGACCCGCTTCATGCGGCCGGGCGCGAGCTCGCGCGCCTGCGCCGCCTCGATGAATTCCTGCGTCACGGTTCGCTCACGCCGTCGGCTCGAACCATTTCAGCCGCTCGCGCAGCGTGACCACCTCGCCAATGATGATCAGCGTGGGCGCCCGCACGCCGCCGTCACGCACGATCGCCGGCAGCGACGCGAGCGTGCCCGCGAGCACGCGCTGGCGCGGCGTGGTGCCCGCCTCCACGAGCGCCGCCGGTGTGGCGGCCGGCAGGCCGTGCGCGACCAGCTCGCGGCACAGCACTTCCACGCCGATGAGGCCCATGTAGAACACGATGGTCTGGTGCGGTTGCGCGAGCGCGGCCCAGTTCAGGTCCATGCTGCCGTTCTTCAGGTGCCCGGTGACGAACACCACCGACTGCGCGAAATCGCGGTGCGTGAGCGGAATGCCGGCGTAGGAAGCGCAGCCCGCCGCCGCGGTGATGCCGGGCACCACCTGGAACGGGATGCCTTCGGCGGCGAGCGTGTCGATCTCCTCGCCGCCGCGACCGAAGATGAACGGGTCGCCGCCCTTCAGGCGCACCACGCGCTTGCCTTCGCGCGCCAGGCGCACCAGCAGATGGTTGATGTCCTCCTGCGGCAGCGTGTGCTTCGCGCGCTCCTTGCCGGCGTAGATGCGCTCGGCCTCGAGGCGCACCAGGTCGAGGATCGGCTGCGAGACCAGCCGGTCGTAGACCACCACGTCGGCCTGCTGCATGAGGCGCAGCGCGCGGAAGGTGAGCAGGTCCGGGTCGCCCGGGCCCGCGCCGATCAGCGACACCTCGCCGCCGCTGAACGCCAGGCGCGCGTCATCCAGCGAGGCCTGCAGCGCCTGCAGCGCCTCGGCGTCGCGGCCGCTGAACACCAGCTCGGCGATCGGGCCCTGCAGCGCGCGCTCCCAGAAGCGGCGCCGCTCCTGCGGCCTGAAGCGCGCCTTGACGCGCTCGCGGAACGCCCCCGCCAGCGCGGCCAGGCGCCCGTAGCCGGCCGGGATCAGGGTCTCCAGGCGCGCGCGCAGCAGGCGCGCGAGCACCGGCGAGGCGCCGCCGCTCGACACCGCCACGATGAGCGGCGCGCGCTCGATGATCGAGGGCAGGATGAACGAGCACAGCGCCGGCTGGTCGACCACGTTGACCGGTATGCGCCGCGCCTTCGCGGCGGCGGCCACGGCCCGGTTGACCTCCTGATCGCTGGTGGCGGCGATCACCAGCGCATAGCGCGCCAGCTCCTCTTCGCGGAACTGCGTCGCCATCGTGACCTGCGCGCCCGCGCGCCGCAGCAGCGCGCACTTGCGCGCGGCCACCTCGCCGCCGCCCACCACGAGGCAGGGCTGGTCGCGCACATCGAAAAAGATCGGCAGGAAGTCCATCGCGTCGCGCGCGCTCGTGCGCGCTCAGCTTGCTATGATAGATTCAAACGGGAGAGTTGATGCCCCGGCTTCTTACACTGCAGCGCGCGGCGCGCCTGGTGGGCGTGCGGCGCGGCGCGCTGCAGAGCAAGATCAGGAGCGGCGAGCTGGCGGCGTTCGAGGGCATGGTCGCCGCGGAGGACCTGCTGCGCGCCTATCCGCAGGCAAGGCTCGAGGACAACGCGGCGCTGGAACGGCTCGAGGCGATCAAGGAGAGCGCCTTCGCGCAGCGCCTGCGCGAGCGGCTGCTGCCCAGCGCCGAAGCCCTGATGGCGCGCCTGAGCGAGCTGAGCCTGGAGCGGGCGCAGGTGCAGGCGCAGCTCGAGCACTACCGGGCGACCGTCGAGCAGCTGCAGGCGCGGCTGGACGAGCCCGCGGCCTCGCCGGCTAAGCTGCGCGAATGGCTGCGGCAGCGCCTGGCTTCGGCCGCGCACGGCGGCGCGCCGCTGCTGGCACAGGAGAGCTTGCTGAGGATCATGAGCGCGCACGTACAGGTCAGGCCGAGCGGCCGGGAGTTCTTCGTAGACGGCAACGACAGCCTGCTCGAGGCGGCGCTGCGCGCCGGCCTGTCGCTCGACTACGGCTGCAGCGCGGGCAGCTGCGGCAAGTGCAAGGCGCGCGTCGTCGCCGGCCAGGTCCAGCGCACGCGCCGTTCCGACTACGCCCTGACGGCGGCCGAAAAGAACGCCGGCGTGGTGCTGATGTGCTGCAACACCGCGCTCACCGACCTGGTGATGGAGGCGCGCGAGGCGCACGGCGCCGCCGACATGCCGCTGCAGACCATCGAGGCGAAGGTCAAGGCGGTGAGCCCGCTCGGCGAGGAGGTGCGGCTGCTGCACCTGCAGACCCCGCGCAGCAACCGGCTGCGCTTTCTCGCCGGGCAGTCGGTGTCGCTCGCGCTGCCCGACGGCGCCGCGGCGTCGCTGCCGGTGGCGAGCTGCCCCTGCGACGACCGCAACCTGCAGTTCCACGTCCGGTGGCGCGCCGGCGACGCCTTCGGCGAGGGCGTGTTCGGCGGACTCAAGGGCGCGGACACGGTGCGCGTGGTCGGCCCGCGCGGGGCGTTCGTGCTCGACGAGGAATCGCACCGGGCGCTCGTGTTCATTGCCGCCGATGACGGCTTCGCGCCGATCAAGAGCCTGATCGAGCACGCCATGGCGCTCGACGCGGCCGAATCGCTGCACCTGGTGTGGGTCGCCTCCGGCGCGGGCGGCCACTACCTGGACAACCTGTGCCGCGCCTGGAGCGATGCGCTGGACGATTTCCGCTACGACGCGATCGCGGCCGAACGCGGCGCGCCGCCCGAGCCGGGCCTGCAGGCGGCGCTGCTGCGCCTGCGGCGAGACCATCCGCGGCTGGACGATTGCGATGTCTACCTCGCCGGCCCCGAGCCGTGGGTCAACGCAGCCGAGTTCGCGCTGCTCGAGCAGGGGCAGCCGCGCGCGCAGCTCGCGGTGAGCGCGCTCGAAGCCTGAGCCCGGCGGCTCATGCGCCCGGGCCGGACGCGCGCCGTCCCTTGCCCAGGCCGTGCTCGACCGCGGTCACCGCGGCCTCCACGCGCGAGCGCAGCCCGAGCTTGCGCAGGATCGACTTGACGTGCAGCTTGACGGTGCCGTCGGTGATGTCCAGGGCGCGCGCGATCATCTTGTTGCTCGAGCCGTCGGCGATGCACGCCAGGATCTCCTGCTCGCGCGGCGTGAGCTCGGCGA
>JBASCW010000125.1:0-4907 GCA_049651845.1 Burkholderiales bacterium
CATGCCATCCTGGGTCACATCGGCACCACGCATCGTCGGCTTCCCTTTATTCTTCTCGACGATCATTCGACAACGTATGAGGCGATGAATTCCATGAATTCGCGGCGAATTTCAACAAACTGCTAGACGAGAGAAGTGGCTCCGCAAATCTGAACAGCGCTATAAGTGGAAACTCCGGGCGTTATGCTGGGCCGAAGACGGTCTGGCGAAAAGGAGTGTTTGATGGTCAAGAAATCAGCGCGGCGCAATCGTCGCACGCACACGGCGGTGTTCAAGGCACGGGTAGCTCTGGCGGCTCTGCGAGAAGATCGCACGATGGCCGAGCTGTGCAAGGAATTCGAATTGCATCCCAACCAGATTACAGAGTGGAAGCGGCAACTGCTTGAGCGCGCAGCGGAGGTCTTCGAGGCCGGCACACGGCCCGATCCGGTGAACCTCGCGCCGCTGCACGCCAAGATCGGCCAACTGGCGCTGGAGAACGATTTTTTGGAAGGCGCGCTCACCAAAGCCGGATTGCTGAGCGCAAAGCCATGATCGACCGTGAGCATAACCTGAGCATCACCAGCCAGGCGAAGCTCCTGGGGATCAGCCGCGGGACGGTGTACTACCTGCCCCGGGCCTGTGAGCCCGGCCGATCTGGCGCTCATGCGCAAGCTCGACGAGCTGCACCTGGAACACCCTTTCATGGGGGCGCGCATGCTGCGCCGCCAATTGGCCCGGCACGGCATCCGCGCCGGACGGCGCCACATCGGCACGCTGATGCTGCGCATGGGCATCGAAGCCTTGGCGCCGCAGCCGGGCACGAGCAAAGCGGCGCCGGGACACAAGATCTACCCTATCTGCTGCGCAAGCTGGCGATCGTCCGCGCCAACCAGGTCTGGGCGCTGGACACGACCTACATTCCGATGGCGCGCGGTTACGTCTACCTCACCGCCGTGGTGGATGTCGCCTCGCGCCGCGTGCTCGCGCACAAGGTGGCGATCACGCTGGAAGCCGTTCACGCCAAGGAGGTGATCGAGCAGGCCTTTGCCCGGTACGGCGCCCCTGAGATCGTCAATACCGACCAGGGCAGCCAATTCACGGCCGAGGAGTTCACCAGTGTCGTGCTGGCCCGCGGCTGCAGGCTGTCCATGGACGGGCGTGGCGCCTGGCGCGACAACGTGTTCGTTGAGCGCCTGTGGCGCAGCGTGAAGTACGAACGGGTGTACCTGAGGGCCTACGACAGCGTGAGCGCGGCGAGATCCGACATCGCCGAGTATCTCGCCTGGTACAACACGCATCGCGCTCATTCCAGTCTGGAGCGGCTCACGCCGGATGAGAAGTACCTGGCTGCGCTGCCGCCCATGGCGTTGGCCGCGTAAGATGAATCCCGTGGTGCGCCCCGAGTTGCCCACCGCGTCGGTCGTTCGTCGCAAGCGACGCCCGCCGCCGTGGACAACTCTGCACCTCCCAACCCGCCCGGAGTCCACTTATAAATCGGGGAAAGTTGTTCAAACAAGCGGGGCCACTTCTCTATTCGACCTCGGGTACGTCACAGTCACGCCAGACCTGAGACTGGAAGTTAGTTCTCGTTTGCGAGAAGAATGGCATAACGGTCGCGTTTACTACGCGCATCACGGGCAGGAGCTGGGGTTTCCGCCGCCGGACAAATCAAGTCTCCCTGCAAGGGAATACCTGCAATGGCACAACGAGAATGTGTTTAGGGCATGACGTCGCACTGCGATTCGAGCGGCAAATAGAGTGATTGGACGCGTAAAGAGTTAACGGAGTACTAATCCACAACAGAAACTGCAGCTGTACGCGCGTGCCCTTGCGACCGGTGTTCGTACAAATAGAGACCCTGCCAAGTCCCCAGCATCAACTTGCCGTCGCTCAGTGGAATCGTGATGCTGTTTGACGTCAGCACACTCCGCGCATGCGCCGCCATGTCATCCGGCCCCTCGGCGTCGTGCACGTAAGCGGGGTCGCCATCGGGCGCCAGGCGCGATAGCAGGGCCTCCAGACCGCGGCGCACGTCGGGGTCGGCGTTCTCGCGTAGGATCAGCGAGGCGCTGGTGTGCTGCAGGAACACGTTGCTGGTGCCTTTCCTGATGCCGCTCGCGGTGCCTCGCTCGCTGCCCGGCCCGCGCTGCCCTTGAAGGGCGTGGACGGCGGCGCGTCCGCTCAGAGAACGTGGCAAGCTAGCTAAGTAGGGACCAACGATAGGTCTTCGATGGCGCACTTTGTTCCCATGCTTTCCAGTGTCGTCGGAAAGATGACCTCCGGCGAACGTCGCTTCGCGCGGCGGCTGGAGTCGCATCTCGAAGACGACTATGTGTGCTGGTACAACGTGCCGGTCCGCGCGTGGACCCAGCATCCGGATTTTCTGATTCTGCATCCGCGGCGCGGCCTGCTGGTGATCGAGGTGAAGGACTGGAAGCTGGAGAACATCCGGGCGATGGACAGGCTCACGGCCACGCTTCAGGTCGATGGGCGCGAGGTGAGGAAGTCGAATCCGCTGGAGCAGGCGAAGCAGTACTCGTTCGGGGTTTGCCGGCTGCTGGAGTCCGATCCCGCGCTGGTGGGTGAGCCGGGAACGCCGTTTCAGGGGAAGCTGGTGTGTCCCTGGGGCTATGGGGTGGTGCTCGCGAATATCTCCCGTAAGGCGTTCGCGGGGACGGATCTCGGTAATGTGATTCCGCCCGAGCGCGTGATTTGCCAGGACGAGATGGTGGAGTCGGTGGATGCGGAGGCGTTTCAGCAGCGGCTCTGGGGGATGTTCGGGGTGACGTTTCGCTGTCTGCTGACGTTGCCGCAGGTGGACCGGGTGCGCTGGCATCTGTTTCCCGAGATTCGCGTCAGCCAGGGGACTTTCGACCTGGGGAGTCCCTCCGCTCGCAAAGTCGAGACGGTGCCGGATATCGTCCGGGTGATGGATCTCCAGCAGGAGCAGCTCGCAAGGAGCATGGGGGAGGGCCATCGGGTGATTCACGGGGTGGCCGGCTCGGGCAAGACGATGATTCTGGGTTACCGCGCGCAGTACCTCGCGCAGGCGATCGCCAACAAGCCGATTCTGATTCTTTGCTTCAACCGCGCGCTGGCGGCGCGGCTGCAGCAGATGGTGGATGAGCGCGGGCTGGCGGCCACGGTGAGCGCGCGGAGTTTTCACGGCTGGTGCAACGACCAGCTGCGGCTGTATCACCTGCGGCGGCCCGAAGGCAAAGGAGATGAATTCGTCGAGAAGCTGGTGCAGACGGTGATCCAGGGCGTGGATAGCGGCCAGGTGCCGCGCGCGCAGTACGGCGCCGTGCTGGTGGACGAGGGTCACGATTTCGAGCCAGAGTGGCTGAAACTGGTGGCGCAGATGGTGCATCCCGAAACGAACTCGCTGCTCGTGCTCTACGACGACGCGCAGAGCATCAACCGCCGCAAGGCGCGGCTCGGGTTCAGCTTTGCCGAAGTGGGCATCCAGGCGCGCGGCCGCACGACGATCCTGCGCATGAACTACCGCAATACGGCCCAGATCATGGCGGTCGCCTGCGAGTTCGCGCGCGACCTGCTCTCGGCCAAGGAGGCGGAAGAGGACGCCATTCCGCTCGTGGCGCCGCAGAGCGCGGGCCGCAGCGGCGTGTTGCCTGAGCTTCGCAGCTTCACGGGCGAGGAGGCGGAGCTTGCCTACGTCGTCGAGCGTGCGCGGGCGCTACATGCGGCGGGCACCGCCTGGAAGGACATGGCGATTCTCTTCCGCTACACCAAGCAGGGCGAGCGCTTCGCGCAAGCCGTCGGCCGCGCCGGTATTCCGTACGAGCTTCTGCAGTCGAATCGATTTCAGCCGGCCAACGACAGCGTCAAAATCCTGAGCATGCACAGCAGCAAGGGCCTGGAGTTTCCGGTCGTTTTCCTCCCGTGCCTGGATGCGATGCCTGCGCCCAGTATGGAGGTCGCTGCCGAGGCTAAGCTGCTATACGTCGCCATGACGAGGGCGATGGATCGGCTGCATATGACGCATCACGCAAAGTCCGTATTCGTGGACCGAGTGCGGGCGGCGATGGCAACGGCTGTTTAAAACCTGGGCCCCCGATTAAGGCATTCGGGGGCGACGTTGATTGTGGAAATCGGGGTCAGAGCCCGATTTTCGTGGGACTGCGCAAAGCTGGTGCCTGTGGCGCATCGAGGGGTGAGACGGGGTGGGTGATCTCACCGCCTCTGCCGCTTGCGGTATGCATATCATATATATACAATGGGCCGATGCGGTTCCAGTACGACCCCGCCAAGGCGGTCGCGAACCTCAAGAAGCATGGGGTTTCGTTCGCGGATGCCGAGGGTGTGCTCGAGGATCCGCTGGCACTTACCGTGCAGGACCCTGACTCCGAGGGCGAAACCCGCTTCATCACGATCGGGATGGGCAGCGCGGGGGACGTGCTGGTTGTTGTTTATACCGAACGCGACGACAAGTACCGCATCATTTCAGCGCGTCGCCCGACGCGAAAGGAACGGAAATCCTATGAGGACTGAATACGACTTTTCCAAAGGCAAGCGTGGCGCGGTGATCCCGCAAAAGGGAAAGACGCGCATTTCGATCTTTATCGACAACAACGTCCTCGACGAATTTCGGAGGCGTGCGCAGAAAGCCGGAACCGGGTATCAGACCATGATGAATGACGCACTGCGCAAGTTCCTGTCTGAAACCGATCTACCGGTCACTGAGCAGACATTGCGTCAGGTGTTGCGCCAGGAGATGCCCGAGTACCTGCGAGGCCTGACATCGCGCTCAGCACGGACGGCGCGAAAGCGCGCCGCGGGCTAATGATTGCTGCATAACTAATGTCCTATTTTAGGCAAAGAGAGAGGGCAGTGGCGTAGGAAGGAGCGCAACAGCGTCGGGTTGTCGCCAATTTCCAAGACGCTTAGCTGTGCCTGCATGGCGA
>JBASCW010000126.1:0-37267 GCA_049651845.1 Burkholderiales bacterium
CGACTATTCCAACCGGGTGCAAATCCTGAAATAGAACAAGGGGGTCAGAGCAACATTTCAGTGTCTGAAATGTTGCTCTGACCCCCTTTTTCTAGACGACAGCCCCGTCGTTGCGGTCGGCAGGGCCGACTTTCTTCGCCGGGCGCACGAACTGGCTGCGGTCCACGCCGAGCCACATCACCAGCGGGCTCGCCACCAGCACCGACGAGTAGATGCCGAACAGGATGCCGATGGTGAGCGCGAGCGCGAAGTAATGCAGCGCCGGGCCGCCGAACAGCAGCATCGTGGTGACCATGGCCTGCGTGCAGCCGTGGGTGATGATGGTGCGCGAGATCACCGCGGTGATCGCGCTGTCGATGACCTCGGGCACGGTCGCCTTGCGCATCTTGCGGAAGTTCTCGCGTACGCGGTCGAACACCACCACCGACTCGTTCACCGAGTAGCCGAGCACCGCGAGCACCGCCGCCAGCACCGGCAGCGAGAACTCCCACTGGAAGAAGGCGAAGCAGCCCAGGATGATCACCACGTCGTGCAGGTTGGCGATGATCGCCGACAGGCCGAAGCGCCACTCGAAGCGCACCCAGAGGTAGAGCACGATGCCCACCGCGGTCACCAGCAGCGCGAGCGCGCCGTACTCGGCCAGCTCCTCGCCGACCTGCGGTCCGACGAACTCGATGCGCCGGATCTCGGCCCCTTCGAGAAGCGCGCCCACCTTCTGCGACAGCTCGGAGCTCGACTGGCCCTTTTCCGCCGGCAGGCGGATCAGCACGTCGCGCGAGGAGCCGAAATTCTGCACCTCGCCCTTGAGGCCGGCCTTGTCGAGCGCCTCGCGGATCTTCTCCACGTCGGCGGCCTGCTTGTAGTTCGCCTCGATCAGCGTGCCGCCCGTGAACTCGATCGAGAAATGCAGGCCCTTGGAGAACAGGAAGAACACCGCGGCCAGGAACGTGACCAGCGAGATCACGTTGAACAACAGCGCGTGGCGCATGAACGGGATGACGCGCCGGATCTTGAAGAATTCCACCGCGCTAGCTCATTTCCACGCCGTGTCGCCGATCGCGAGCTTGGCGACGCGGCGCCGGTGCCCGTAGGCGAGGTTGACGATGGCGCGCGACACCACCACCGAGGAGACGATCGAGGTGAGGATGCCCAGGCAGTGCACCACGGCGAAGCCGCGCACCGGGCCCGAGCCGAAGATCAAGAGCGCCAGGCCGGCGATCAGCGTCGTCACGTTGGAGTCGAGGATCGTGCCCCAGGCGCGCTCGTAACCGGCGGCGATCGCCGCCTGCGGCGTCTGGCCGCCGCGGACCTCCTCGCGGATGCGCTCGTTGATCAGCACATTGGCGTCGATCGCCATACCGAGCGTGAGCGCGATCGCGGCGATGCCGGGCAGCGTGAGCGTGGCCTGCAGCAGCGACAGCAGCGCCACCAGGAACAGCAGGTTGACGCCGAGCGCGATCGAGGAGAACAGGCCGAACAGCGTGTAGTACGCGCTCATGAACAGCACGATCGCGACGAAGCCCCATTTGGTCGCGTTGAAGCCCTTCTCGATGTTCTCCTTGCCGAGCGACGGGCCGACCGTGCGCTCCTCGATGATCTCCATCGGAGCGGCCAGGGACCCCGCGCGGATCAGCAGCGACAGGTCGTTGGTCTCGCTCGGCGTGAACGTGCCGGTGATCTGGAAGCGCGCGCCGAACTCGCCCTGGATGGTCGCCACCGAGATCGCTTCGCCCTTGCCCTTCTCGATGAGGATGATGGCCATCAGCTTCTTGAGGTTCTCGCGCGTTGCCTGGCGCATCACCCGGCCGCCGGCCTCGTTGAGCTCGACCGATACCGCGGGGCGCTGGTCCTGGTCGAAGGTCGCGGAGGCGCCGGTGAACTGGTCGCCGGTCACGAGCACCTGCTTCTTCACCGGCACCATGCTCAGGCTGCCGTCGCGCTTCCTCTCGGGGAACACGTCGACGTTGAAGGTGCTGCCCGAGCGCATCGCCTCCTCGTCCACGAGGCGCACTTCCAGCGTCGCGGTGCGGCCGAGGATCTCCTTCGCCTTGGCCGTGTCCTGCACGCCGGGCAGCTGCACCACGATGCGGTCGGCGCCCTGCTGCTGGATCACCGGCTCGGCGACGCCGAGCTGGTTGACGCGCCGGTTGAGCGTGGTGATGTTCTGCTTGATGGCGAGCTCCTGCTCGCTCTTGAGCGCCTCGGGCTTGAGCGTGGCCACCAGCAGCTGGTCCTGGCCGTCGTCGCGGCGCGCCAGGTCGAGCGTCTGCAGCTGCGCGCCGATCGCCTGCGCCGCCTTGTCGCGCGTGGCGGCGTCGCGGAAGCGGATGCGCAGCGTCGTGCCCTCGCGCGCGATGCCGGCATGGCGTAGCTCCTTGTCGCGCAGCAGCGTGCGGATCTCGCCGCCGTAGGCCTCCAGGCGCTTGGTGAGCGCGGCCTGCATGTCGACCTGCAGCAGGAAGTGCACGCCGCCGCGTAGGTCCAGCCCCAGGTACATGGGCAGCGCGTGGATCGCGGTGAGCCAGGCGGGCGAGGCCGACAGCAGGTTGAGCGCCACCACGTAGGAGGGATTGTCGTGGTCCGGGTTGAGCGTCTTCTCGACCAGATCGCGCGCCTTGAGCTGCGCGTCGGTGTCGGCGAAGCGCAGGCGCAGGCCGTTGGCGTCGAGCAGCACGCCGGTGATCTGCAGGCCGCCCGCCTTGAGCGCCGACTCGACGCGCTCGAGCAGCGCGGCGTCCACCTTGACGGTGGTCTTGCCGCTCGAGACCTGCACGGCCGGCGACTCGCCGAAGAAATTCGGCAGCGTGTAGAGGAAGGCGAGTGCGATCGCAAGCGCGATCAGCGCATAGCGCCAGGCCGGGTAGCGGTTCACTCGAGGAGGCGGGGCGAGGAGGTCCGGACTACTTGATGGACTTGATGGTGCCCTTGGGCAGCAGCGTCTGCACCGCGCCCTTTTGCACGCTGACTTCGGTGTTGGGCGCGATTTCGACCGTGAGGTAGGCCTCGTTCACGCCGGTGATCTTGCCGAGCACGCCGCCGGAGGTGATCACCTCGTCGCCCTTGGCGAGCGCCTCGACCATCGCCTTGTGCTCCTTCGCGCGCTTCATCTGCGGGCGGATCATCAGGAAGTACAGCAGCACGAACATCAGGATGATGGGCAGGAAACCCATCAGCCCGGCGTCGCCGCTTGTGGCGGGGGCCTGCGCGAATGCGGAGGAAATGAGCACGCGAAACTCCTGAAAGTGCCTGAAAAAACGGCGAATTATATCATCGCGCGCCGGCGCGCCGCCGTTCGCGCAGGCGCTCGACGGCGTCCGCGAGCCGCCCGGCCTCGATCGCCTCGCGCAGCTCGCGCATCAGCTCCAGGTAGTAGTGCAGGTTGTGCAGCGTGTTCAGGCGCGCGCCGAGGATCTCGTTCGCGCGCTGCAGGTGGTGCAGGTAGGCGCGGCTGAAGTGGCGGCAGCCGTAGCAGGCGCAGGATGCGTCCAGCGGGCGCGGGTCGTCGCGCCATTTCGCGTTGCGGATCTTGACGTCGCCCGAGCGCGTGAACAGCCAGCCGTTGCGCGCGTTGCGCGTGGGCAGCACGCAGTCGAACATGTCCACCCCCGCGAGCACGCCCTCGATCAGGTCCTCGGGCGTGCCCATGCCCATCAGGTAGCGCGGCCGGTCCGCCGGCATCGCCGGCAGCAGGTGGTTCATGATCCGCGAGCGGTCCTGAGCCGGCTCGCCGACCGCGAGCCCGCCGATCGCGTAGCCATCGAACCGGATGTCCCGCAGTTCTTTCAGGGAGATATCTCTCAGATTCTCGAAAACGCTTCCCTGGACGATCCCGAACAGCGCATTCGGGTTGCCTTCGTGAGCCCGCTTCGAGCGCTCGGCCCAGCGCATGCTGAGTTCCATGGACTTCTTCGCCTGCTTCTCGGTCGCGGGGTAGGGCGTGCATTCGTCGAACACCATGACCACATCGGAGTTCAGGCTCTTCTGGATCCGCATCGATTCTTCGGGCGTGAGCAGCAGCCTGTCGCCGTTGATGGGAGACGCAAAGCGCACGCCTTGCTCGCCGATCTTCGTCTCCAGGCTGAATACCTGAAAGCCCCCGGAATCCGTCAGGATCGGCCTGGTCCATCCCATGAAGCCATGCAGGCCGCCGTGCTTCTCGATGATCGCGGTGCCCGGCCGCAGCCACAGGTGGAAGGTGTTGCCGAGCACGATCTGCGCGCCGAGGTCTTCCAGCTCCGCGGGAGACATCGCCTTCACCGTGCCGTAGGTTCCGACCGGCACGAACACCGGCGTGTCGACCGCGCCATGCGCGAGCTCCAGGCGCCCGCGCCGCGCGGCGCCGTCGCGGTGGGTGACTGCGAACTTCAGGCCGCCCTCTCGATCAGCATCGCGTCGCCGTAGGAAAAGAAGCGGTAGCGCTCGCGGATCGCGTGCGCGTAGGCCTTGCGGACGTTCTCCACGCCGGCGAAGGCGGCGACCAGCATCAGCAGCGTCGACTTCGGCAGGTGGAAGTTGGTCAGCAGGCGCTCCACGACCTGGAACTTGAAGCCGGGGTAGATGAAGAGGTCGGATTCGCCTTCGCTCTTGCCGGTCAGCGCGTGGGTTTCCAGGGCGCGCAACGACGTCGTGCCCACGGCGAGAACGCGTTTTCCCGAAACCTGCCTGAGTGTCTCCGGCGGTATGGAATATCTCTCTTTGTGCATGTGATGCTCTTCCACGGTATCGCCGCGCACCGGCTGGAACGTGCCCGCGCCGACATGCAGGGTGAGCTTCGCGACGGTGGCGCCTCGATCCCGGATACTGTCGAGAAGGGCATGGTCGAAGTGAAGTCCCGCCGTGGGGGCAGCCACGGCGCCCGGATTTTCTGCAAACACGGTCTGGTAGCGCTCGGCATCGTCGGCGGCAGGCGCGTGCCGGATGTAGGGCGGCAGCGGCACCGCGCCGCAGCGCTCGAGCACCGCGGCCACCGGCTCGGCGAAGCGCACGCGCACGAAATCGGCCTCGCGCCCGAGCACTTCCACCGCGTCGCCGTCGCCCACCGACAGCCGGTGTCCGGCCTTGAGCGGATGGCCCGAGTGCGAGAGCGCGAGCGCCTCGCGCTCGCTGGCGATGCGCTCTACGAACAGTTCCACGCGGCCGCCGGTGCTCTTGCGGCCGTGCAGGCGCGCCTTGATGACCCGCGTGTCGTTCAGCACCAGCACGTCGCGCGCGTCGACCAGTTGCGGCAGGTCGGCGAACGCGCGATCGCGCAATTCGCCCGTCGCGCCGTCCAGGTGCAGCAGCCGGCTTGCGCCGCGCTCCCTGGCCGGGTGCTGCGCGATGAGCTCATCGGGAAGTTCATAGTCGAAATCCGCGAGCCGCATCGTGCCGCATTATAGAATCTCGACCCCGGCCGGAATGGCGGAATCGGTAGACGCAGCGGACTCAAAATCCGCCGCCCGCAAGGGCATGAGAGTTCGAGTCTCTCTTCCGGCACCACCCGAGCGCGATTTCGTGCGCCGGGCGTCGACGGCCTAGACGCGCGCCTTGGCGGCGATGCCCTCTTCGCTGTCGGCGTAGCGCTCGGCGATGGCGTAGAACTCGTCCTGGATCCTCAGGAACGCGGCCACCATGTCGGGATCGAAGTGCCGGCCGCTGCCCTCGCGGATGATCTCGACCGATTGCGCGTGCGGAAACGGCGGCTTGTAGACGCGCCGGGAAATCAGCGCATCATAGACGTCGGCAACCGCCATCAGGCGCGCGGAAACCGGGATCGCTTCGCCCGCGAGGCCGTCCGGATAGCCCGAGCCGTCCCACTTTTCCTGGTGGTAGTGCGCGATGTCGCGCGCGTATTGCAGGAAGGAGCTCGGCGCGTTGATCAGCTTCTCGGCGGCGACGATTGCGTGGTGCCCGAGCGCGCTATGCGTCTTCATGATCGTAAATTCGGCCGGCGTCAGCTTGCCTGGCTTGAGCAGGATCGCGTCCGGTATGCCGACCTTGCCGATGTCGTGCAGCGGCGCCGACTTGTACAGCATCTCGATGGCGTCGCCGCCGAGCACGGGCGCGAATCTCGGGTGCGGCTGCAGCTCGCGCGCGAGCGCGCGCACGTAGTTCTGCGTGCGCCGGATGTGGTTGCCGGTCTCGCTGTCGCGCGTCTCGGCGAGCGAGGCCATGGCGACGATTGTCAGGTCCTGAATGACGTGCACTTCGCGCGTGCGGCGCGCCACCTCCTCCTGGAGAAACGCATTCTTGTCCTTGAGGAAATCCGCGGCCTGCTTGAGCGCCAGGTGGGTCTGGACGCGCGCGAGCAGGATCGACATCGAGATCGGCTTGGTGATGTAGTCGACCGCGCCGGCCTCGAACCCCCGCTGCTCGTCGCTGAGCTCGGCCAGCGCGGTCATGAAGATAACGGGGATGTGCCGTCCGCGCGCATCGGCCTTCAGGTGCCGGCAAACCTCGATGCCGCTCATGTCGGGCATCATGATATCGAGCAGCACGAGATCCGGGACCGGCTCCTCGAGCGCGGCGCGTACGGCCTGCGCGCCATCGCGGGCGATCTTGGTGCGGTAGCGCGTGCTGAGAAGACTGTTAATGATCGTGACGATATCGGGGGCATCGTCGACGATCAGTACGATCGGCCTCTCGTTCATCGGCGCAGTATCGATCAGGTGCGGCCCGAAAGCGAGGCATCAGCTCGCAGCCGGATCGATTCCGCCGCCGCCGGCCGGCGCTAGCCGTCATTGTTTGTCAGAAAACGGGCCCCTGCGGCTGGACAGTCCCCGCCGCCGGGCGTAGGCTTCCTGCGCAATTTTCCGGGGGAGAGGCGATGGCGAAAGCGCAGGTCCACCTGCTGCCGGCGGCGCGCAACACGGTGATGGTGGTGGACGACCAGTCCACCGGCCGCGCCATCCTCGAGCAGGTGGTGAAGAGCCTCGACGAGCGCGTGGTGGTCGAGGGCTTCGCGCGGCCGGTCGACGCGGTGGTCTGGGCCACGCGCCATGTCGCCGACCTGGTGCTGGTGGACTTCATGATGCCCGACATGGACGGCATCGAGCTGGTCGGGCGCCTGCGCTCGCTGCCCGGCTACGAGCACGTGCCGATCGTGATGGTTACCGGACAGGACGATAAAAAGGTCCGCTACGCGGCGCTGGACGCCGGAATCACCGATTTCCTCACCAAGCCGGTGGACGCGCGCGAGTGCCTCGCGCGCTGCCGCAACCTGCTCACGCTGCGCCGCCAGCAACTCGCGCTGGAGGACAAGCGGCGCCTGCTCGAAGGCATGGTGGACGAGGCGACGCGCGAGATCCGCGAGCGCGAGAAGGAAACGCTGCTGCGCCTGGCGCGCGCCGGCGAATTCCGCGACGAGGAAACCGGCTACCACCTGATCCGCATGGCGCGCTACTCGCGGCTCATCGCCAACGCCATCGGCCTGGAGCGCGACGAGGCCGAGACCATCGAGCTCGCCGCGCCGCTGCACGACATCGGCAAGATCGGCATCCCGGACGGCATCCTGCTCAAGCCCGCGCGCCTGGACGAGAGCGAGTGGGGCACGATGCAGAAGCACCCGGTGATCGGCCACGAGATCCTCAAGGGCAGCGCCTCCAAGTACGTGCGCATGGGCGCGCTGATCGCGCTCGGCCACCACGAACGCTACGACGGCAAGGGCTACCCGAGTGGCCTGGACGGCGACCACATCCCGCTGTGCGCGCGCATCGTCGCGGTCGCGGACGTCTACGACGCGCTCACCTCGGTGCGGCCCTACAAGAAGGCCTGGAAGGCCGCCGAAGCGCTCGACTATATCGGCGCGCAGCGCGGCAAGCATTTCGACCCGCGCCTGGTGGACGCCTTCCTCGGCGTGAGCGAGCGCGTGCTCGAGGTGCAGCGCGACCTGCAGGACCCGGCCGGCGAGGGCGGCTCCAAGTGATCGCCTGGCTGCGCAACCTCGGCGCCGCCGCGCGCGCGCGCCTCGCCGCGCGTCCGGACACCGAGCACGAGCAGGCAATCATTCGCGTGGTGATCGGGGTGTTGCTCGGCCTGTACCTTCTGCCCGAAGCCCTCAATCGGCACGCAGAGGGCTTGCACGAGCCACATATCTTGGTTTGGATCGGCTTTCTGGCCTTTTCGACGGCCATTTTCGGCGCGATTCTCGCGTTTCCGCGCGCATCGCCGGCGCGGCGCGTCTTCGGCACGGTCCTCGATGCCACCACCCTCAGCTGGTGCATCGCGCATTTCGATGAACTGGGGATTCCGCTCTTCCTCGTCTACCTCTGGTTCACCTACGGCAACGGCTTTCGCTACGGTGTGCGTTACCTCATCGTGTCGCTGGTTCTGAGCATGTCCGGATTCGCGACGGTGCTCAGCCTGAGCGAGTTTTGGCAGGCGCGCCTCAACATGGGCGTCGGGATGATAATCGGGTTCGTCGTGCTGAGCCTGTACGTGCTGACGCTCGTGAGGCGCATGTTCGACGCCGTGGCGCGCGCCGAGGCCGCGAACCAGGCCAAGCGCCGCTTCGTCTCGGTGGTGAGCCATGAACTGCGCACGCCGCTGAACGCCATCATCGGCATGTCCGACCTGCTGCGCGACACGCAGCTCTCCCGTGAGCAGGCCGACATGCTGCAGACGCTGCGCAGTTCCTCGCGCGTGATGCTGAATCTGGTCGAGGAGGTGCTCGATTTCTCCAAGATCGAGGCCGGCAAGCTGGTGCTGGAGCGCACCGACTTCGACCTGCACGCGCTGGTGAACAGCACTTGCCGGATCCTGTCCACCCAGGCGGCGGCGAAGGGCATCGAATTCGTGGTTTCGATCATGCCCGAGGTGCCCCCTGCGGTGCACGGCGATGCGCACCACCTGCGCCAGGTGCTGATCAATCTCGCCGGCAATGCGGTCAAGTTCACCGAGCATGGAAGCGTCACCGTTCACGTCAGCAGCCAGGGCGAGAGCGAAACCGGCGTGCGCCTCAAGTTCTCGGTGCGCGATACCGGGATCGGCATCGAGCCCGAGGCACAGCACAGGATTTTCGAGAGCTTCACGCAGGCCGAGCAGTCCACCACTCGCCGCTTCGGCGGCACGGGCCTCGGCACGACGATCGGCAAGCAGTTGGTCGAGTTGATGGGCGGCAGGATCGGCCTGGAGAGTGCGGTAGGGCTGGGCAGCACCTTCTGGTTCGAAATCGAGCTGGAGAAGCAGCCCGAGCGCGCGGGCGGGGGATCGGGAGAACTTGCCGGGGCGCGCGTACTGCTGGTCGGTTTTCCGCAGGCGCAACGCGAAGCGCTCGAGCAGGCGCTCTCCGGATGGGGTGCCACCGCGGTGGCGGTCGCCAGCCTGGAGGAGGGCGTGACGCGCCTCATCGCCGAGATCAGCCTTGCGCGGCCGTACCATAGTGCGCTGCTCTATTCCGAGGGCAAGGATCTGCAGCTCGCGCAGCGCTTTCGCCGCGCGGCGCCCGACCCGGCGCCGCCGGTGATTCTCGCGATGCAGCGCTCGACCGATGTGCCGCGCTTCGCGGCGCTGCAGGCCGGCTTTGGCGCCGTGCTCGAGATGCCGTTCGACAAGCGGCCGCTGTTCAACGTGCTGCACTCGGTTACCGCCGGCGAGGAAGCGCGCGAAGGCGTGGTTCGTCTCCAGGACTACGCGCGGCGCGGCGCGGCTACCAGAGGCCTGCACGTGCTGGTCGCGGACGACAACCCGACCAACCGGGAGGTGCTGGCGCGGATCCTGGAGCGCGGCGGGCATACGGCGACGCTGGTTGCGGACGGCGAGCGCGCCCTGGATGCACTGGAAACATCGCATTTCGACGTCGCCTTGGTCGACCGCAACATGCCGGGCTTGGGAGGCATCGAAACCGTGCAGGCGATCCGGCTTACCACTGGGGCGCGCGAGCGCCTACCGGTGGTGATCCTGTCGGCCGACGTTACGCCCGAGGGGAAACGTGAATGCCTTGAAGCCGGCGCCGATGCCTTTCTTCCCAAGCCGATCGAAGCAGCCCGGCTGCTGGAAGAGATTCAGTCCCTGTGCGCCGGCAAGCCGCAGGAGGCCTCGAAACCGGTCGCGCTGGAAAGCCTGCGGCCGTCACGACCCGAACGGCAGGGGCCGGACCCGGTGGTCAACGTCGACATGCTCGCCACCCTCGAAGAGCTGGGCTCCTCGCCCACCTTCATGGACAAGCTGATCGGCGTGTTCGTCGCCGACAACGTCACCCTGACGGCGAAAATGGAAGCCGCGCTGGCGGCGCGCAACGTCGGCGAGTTCCGCAGCCACCTGCACGCCATGAAGGGCTCGGCTGCGAGCATGGGCGCTGAGCGCCTGACGACCTACTGCAAGGACATCGGGCGGCTTTCCGACGCCGAGGTCAAGCTGCAGATCCCGGCGCTTCTCAAGACCCTGCGCGAAGAACTCGCGGCGACCCGCGAGTCGCTCGAGCGCTACCTCCAGGAACGGAAGAAATCCACGGGTTGATCGCGGGCTGCGGTAGGATTCCCGCATGTCCCGCCCGCCCGGCCCGCGCGGCGTGCCGATCATCGGTGCGCGCAAAAGCCCGACAATGCGGTTCTCGCGTACGACACGGGGTACATGCTTGGCTTGCGACGACCGATCCGAGCCGGCCGTCGACGAGCGGCCGCTGCGGATTTGCGCCCTCGATGGCTACGAGTTGGGCGCGGTGCTCTACTCGGCGCGCGCAGGCGCCGCGCCGCGCCGTGCCGTCGTCCTGCACGGGGGCGCCGGGATCCCGGCGCGGCGTTACCGCCATTTCGCGCGCTTTCTCGCGCGTTCCGGCGTGCCGGTGCTGACCTACGATTATCGCGGCATCGGGTTGTCGCGCCCCTCCACGCTGCGGGGATTCCGGTCGGTCATCGAGGACTGGGCGGAGTACGACTGCAGCGCGGCGATCGGCTGGTTGCGCGAGCGCTTTCCGCGGGCGGAACTGGTCGGAATCGCTCATTCGGTCAGCGCGCTGCTCTTCGGCGGAGCGCACAACGCCGGCGAGCAGGCCCGCCTGATCCTGGTCGGCGCCCATACCGGCTATTACGGCGATTATCGACCGCGCTACCGGCTGCCGATGGCGGTGCTCTGGCACGGGCTGATGCCGGTGCTCACACGCCTCATCGGCTATTTCCCGGCACGCCGCCTGAGTCTTGGCGAGGACATCCCCGCCGGCGTCGCGTTGCAATGGGCCGCGCGCCGCTCGTCCGACCTGCGACCGGTCGGCGCCAGTCCGGGCGATGAGCGGACCCGGCGGCTTCTCGACCGTTGCGCCGCGCTGGAGCGCCCCGCGCTCGTGATCCGGATCAGCGACGATGCCTTCGCCACCGCAGCCGGCATGCGGCGATTGCTCGCCTACTATCCCCGGCTTTCGCCGCAGTACGGTTTCTTTACGCCCGCCGACGCGGGCGTGCGCAAGATCGGTCATTTCGGCTTCTTCGGGCGCAAGGCCGGCCTGGCCCTGTGGCCCCAATTGGTCGCGCGGCTGCCGCCGCCGGAATCCTGAAAGCCGCTCAGTTCGCGGCCGCGAGGCGCTCGCTCAAGGTCGCGTTCTCAGCGGCCCCGCCCGCCTCCATGCGCTCCATCTGGGCCCGCACCACCCGGCTCATCATGCGCAGGTCGCGGTCTTCGAGCCGCAGCGCGCAATCCACCCAGGTATCGACGACCGCATCCAGTTCCTCGCGCGTGATCGGGTTCACCTGCTGGCGCACGCGCATCACAGCCTGGAAGCTGCTGCGCCGGCGCGCGTTTTTCGCGATCCAGGCCTGCACCGCTGCCTCGCCTTGACCGTCCTTCGCTAGCACGTCCACGATGCCCATCTCGTGCAGCCTGGCCGCCGGCAGCACCTTGCCCGACAGGATCAGCTCCTCGGCCACGCGCGCGCCCGCGCGCCGCGCGAGCAGGCTGTAGGCGCCCATGCCCGGGAACAGGTTGAACAGGATCTCGGGCAGCCCCAGCATCGCCGATTCCTCGGCGACGATCACGTCCGAGCACAGCGCCATCTCGAAGCCGCCGCCGAGCGCGTCGCCCTGCACCAGCGACACCGTGGTGAGCGTAGGGCATTGGTAGTGCTCGATCTGCGCGTGGATGTTGTCGATGCAAAGCCGTGCGTAGTGCGCGAGCGCCTCGCGGTCGCGCGAGCGGATCAGCAGCAGGAACAGCGCGAGGTCGCCTCCGAGGTTGTATACGCGCGGCACGCGCGAGGCGCCCACGTAGGTGTGCACCTTGTGCATCGCGCCATCGAGGTCAATCTGGCCGTCGTTGGTGGCCAGCTCGGCGCCCACCGAATGGATCTCCTTCAGCAGGCCGAGGTTGAAGCACGGGTTGCCGCGCTGGTTCATGTAGCCCCACAGCGTGCCGGTCGCAGGCTCGTACTCATACTGAGACTCGCGAAGCTCCTTCCAGGCCGTACGCAGGCCCGTTGCGTCATTCATGTCGCTCATGATCATGCCCCCTAGAAAATCCCCTTTGCAGGAGAGTATTTACCTTCGGCGCCGGGCAGGCCCCGGCACCCCCCGCATCCATTAAACGCCTGAAGGTTGCCGCGCGCAAACCCGGGGTGTTGCTTTTTCGTGAAGGCACCCGCGCCGCGGACCGCGCAGCGCAGGCGCGGCAAGACGAATTGATCGGGCCGGGTTCTAGCCGAAACCGGGCGCTTGGGTTAAAGTTTTCGGGTCGCCGAGCGCAGGAATTCCGGGGGAAACTTCCATGTACGCGATTGTCTACAAGTCCGACGGATTCCCGATCTGCCAGCAGGTCGCGGGCGTCAGCCCGGACCCGGTCGTCACCTGGAACACCGAGGCTGCGGCGCAGGCCTTCATCGCCAAGAAGGGCGGCGACGCCGACTTCCAGGCCGTGCAGCTCACCGACGAGGCGATGGACAAGATCGCGAAGGCGATGGGCTGCCCGGTCGAGTCGATGATGTTCGAGCCTTACCCCAGCTAGCCCAGGCTGAAGAACTCGCGGCGGCTCTTCATGCCGCGCATGCGCGCGAGCAGCAGCTCCAGGTCCGCGTCGCGCGCCACGAAATTCAGGTTCTCCGAATTGACGATCAGCACCGGCGCCGCGCTGTAGTTGTAGAAGAAGCGCGCGTAGCCCTCCGCGAGCAGCGCGAGGTAGTCCTCGCCGATGCCGCGCTCGAAAGCCTCCGCGCGCCGCCGCACGCGCTCGAACAGCGTGGCCGGCTGCGCCTGCAGGTACACCACCAGGTCGGGCGCCGGCGCCTGCGGGCGCACCGCGTCGTAGATCTTCTGGTACAGCGCGAGCTCGTCGGCCTGCAGCGTGATGCGTGCGAACAGCGGATCCTTCTCGATCAGGAAGTCCGTCACCGTGGGGCGGCCGAACATGTCCGGCTGCGCAAGCACCGCCAGCTGGCGCGCGCGCTGGAACAGGAAGAACAGCTGCGTCGGCAGCGCGTAGCGCGCCATGTCCTGGTAGAAACTCGCGAGGAACGGGTTCTCGCCCGGCTGCTCGAGCAGCAGCTCGGCGCCGAGGCGCTCGGCGAGACGGCGCGCCAGGCTGGTCTTGCCCGCCCCGATCGGCCCCTCGACCGCGATGTGCCGGAGCCTATCCATCGATCCGTTCGATCTCCTGCGAACCGCAGGCAGACAGCAAATCTCTGGCTTTTCCTTTGCCAGGAATTGAAATTTCAGAATCAAGATCAAGCAAAGGCTGCAACACGAAGGCGCGCTCGTGCATGCGCGGATGGGGCAACGCGAGGCGCGGCGTGCACAGCACGCGCTCGCCGTAGAGCAGCAGGTCGAGGTCGAGCGTGCGCGGCGCGCCCGCGAACGATCGCACCCGTCCGTGCCTCCGTTCAATGGCCTGAAGATCTTCCAGCAATTGCTCCGCCGAGAGCTGCGTATCCAGTAGCGCGACGGCGTTGAGGAAATCCGGCTGCTCGAGGTATCCCAGCGGGGCGGAACGGTAGCAGGCCGAGACCTTGAGGAACGCCGTATCGGGCAACCCCTTGAGCGCTTCGATCGCCGTGTCGAGCTGGCGGCGCGGCTCGCCGAGGTTGGCGCCCAGGCCGACGAAGGCGAGCGTCATGCGGGCGAAGGCGCGCCCTCGGCCGGCTTCTTGCCGCGGCGCCGGCGCCGGCGCTTGCGGCGCGGCGGCCCCGTGTCGGGCAGCAGCATCGCGCGGCGCGTTTCCTCGTCGGCGCCCTGGAACGAGCGCCACCAGGACTCGATCTCCTCGGACACCTCGCCGCTCGCGGCGCGCAGCGCGAGGAAATCGTAGGCCATGCGAAAGCGCGGCGCCTCCAGCAGGCGCCAGGGCCGCTGCCCGGCGCGCTCCTCGAAGCGCGGCTGCAGCGCCCAGACCTCGCGCATGGTGGCGGTGAGCCGGCGCGTGATCGCGAGCTTGCCGCTCTGCGCGTCGAGCACCTCGTCCATCGCCGCCTCGAGCGCCGGCACGCGGCGCTCGCCGCGCTTCTCGCGCGCCTTCCAGGCTGCCAGCACCTCGTGCCAGAGCAGCGCGGCGAACAGGAACGCGGGCGACACCGGCCGGTCGGCGAGCACGCGCTCGTCGGTCTGCGCGAGCGCGAGCGTGACGAAGCGCTCGCCGAGCGGCTGGTCGAGGATCACGTCGAGCAGCGGCAGCAGGCCCTTGTGCAGGCCCTCGGCACGCAGCTGGCGCAGGCAGGCGCTGGCGTGGCCCGAGAGCAGGAGCTTGAGCATCTCCTCGAACAGCCGCGGCGGCGGCACGTGCTCGAGCAGCGGCGCGAGGCGCTTGATCGGCGCGCGCGTCGCGCCGTCGATGGTGAGGCCCAGCTTGGCGGCGAGCCTGACCGCGCGCAACATGCGCACGGGGTCCTCCCGGAAACGGGACTCCGCGTCTCCGATCACGCGCAGCGTGCGCTTCTTGAGGTCGGCCAGGCCGCCGTGGAAGTCGATGACCTCGCCGGTGCGGCAGTCGTAGTAGAGCGCATTGACGGTGAAGTCGCGGCGGCGCGCGTCCTCTTCGAGGGTGCCGAACACGTTGTCGCGCAGCACGCGGCCGTGCTCGTCCAGCACGCTCGCGTGCTCCTTGGCGTTGGAGGACTGGTCAGCGGCGGCGCGGAAGGTGGAAACCTCGATCGTTTCCGGGCCCAGCATCACGTGCACCAGGCGAAAGCGCCGGCCGATCAGCAGCGCGCGCCGGAACTGGGGCTTCACCTGCTCGGGCCGGGCGTCGGTGGCGACGTCGAAGTCCTTGGGCTCGATGCCGAGCAGCACGTCGCGCACCGCGCCGCCCACCACGTAGGCGGCGTAGCCGCGTTCGGCGAGCACGTCGCAGACCTTGAGCGCGCCGTGGCTGATCGCGCTGCGCGCCACGCCGTGGCGCGACTGCGGCACGCGCTGCGGCCCCGGGGCCTCCAGGCCGAGCACGCGGCGGATGAAGCGCTTGATCATCTAGAAAAAGGGGGTCGGAGTAACTTTTCCGGCACGCATGTTCGCACGCTTGGGATTCGTCGGGGAAAAGTTACTCCGACCCCCTTTTTCCTCTCAGGGAAATCACCGGCCAGCCGCGGCGCGCGGCCTCGGCCGCGAGGGTCGGATCCGGGTCTATGGCCACCGGCCGCGACACCAGTTCCAGCAGCGGCAGGTCGTTGTGCGAGTCGCTGTAGAAGCTGCTCACCGGGAAATCCGCAAGCCGGCGCCCCAGCGCCGCGAGCCAGTCGCGCACGCGCGCGATCTTGCCCTCGCGGAAGCACGGCGTACCCGCCACGCGGCCCGTGAAGCGCACGCCGTTGCGCTCGGGCTCGGTCGCCACCAGGTGCGGCACGCCGAATTCGCGCGCGATCGGACCGGTGACGAAGCTGTTGGTCGCGGTCACCACCGCGCACAGGTCGCCCGCGTCGAGGTGCCTGCGCACGAGCGCGCGCGCCTGCGGCGTCATCGCCGGCCGGATGCGAGCCTGCATGAAGCCGTTATGCCAGCGCGCGAGGTCCTCCGGCGTATGCGCAGCCAGGGGCCGCAGCGCGAAGCCGAGGAACTCGTGGATGTCGAGCGTGCCGGCCTTGTACTGCTCGTAGTACGCTGCGTTCTGCGCCTCGTATACCTCGCGCTCGAGCACGCCCCGGTCGACGAGGTATTGGCCCCACTCGTAGTCCGAATCGCAGGCGAGCAGGGTGTTGTCCAGATCGAACAGCGTCAGATTCATTCCTTCAGTGCCTCGCGCACGAGGGCAAGCGTGATCGGACGCTTGGTTTCCAGCGAGTAGCGGTCCAACCGGTCGAGAACGGCCGAGAGCGAGCGCAGGTCGCGGCGCATGCGCGTGAGCAGCCAGGCGATCACCTCGTCGGGCAGGGGCATGCCACGGCGCGCGGCCTCGCCACGCAGATAGTCGGAGCGTTCCGCGTCGCTGAGCGGCTTGAGCTGGAACACGAGGCCCCAGGCCAGGCGAGATTTCAGGTCCTCGCGCAGCGGCAGCTGCGCCGGCGGCGCGTTGCCCGCGGCGAGCACCGCGCCGCCCGCTTGGCGCGCCTCGTTGATGGCGTTGAAAAGACCGATCTGCGCCGCCTCGTCCAGCTTCTCCACGTCGTCCACGGCCTTCGTTCCGGCGCAGGCCGCGAGCAGATGGCTTTTGCCGGAGCCCGCCTCGCCCCAGAGATAGAGCACGCTTTCGGCATAGCCGCCGGCCTGGAGCCGGCGCAACTGCGCGATCAGCTCCGCGTTGGCGCCGGGAACGAAGTTGTCGAGCGTGGGCTGCGGCGGCGGCGAAATGCCCAACGCGAGCTGCTTCATCTAGCGAGCGTTCCCCTCATGCGAGTGGCTTCATCGTAAAATCATGGAAAAGAAGGCATTTTAACCGTCATGGCGGATTCTCTTTCGTATCGCGACGCCGGCGTCGACATCGACGCGGGTGACGCGCTCGTCGAAGCGATCAAGCCGTTCGCCAGGCGCACGATGCGCGCCGAGGTGCTCGCCGGCCTGGGCGGCTTCGGCGCGCTGTGCGCGATCCCGAAGAAGTACCAGGAGCCGATCCTCGTCTCGGGGACCGACGGGGTCGGCACCAAGCTCAAGCTCGCCTTCATGCTCGACCGCCACGGCACGGTGGGCATCGACCTCGTGGCGATGAGCGCGAACGACGTGCTGGTGCAGGGCGCGGAGCCCCTGTTCTTCCTCGACTACTTCGCCTGCGGCAAGCTCGACCAGGGCGTCGCGGTGCAGGTGATCAAGGGCATCGCCGAGGGCTGCGAGCAGGCCGGCTGCGCGCTGATCGGCGGCGAGACCGCCGAGATGCCCGGCATGTACCCGGTGGGCGAATACGACCTCGCGGGCTTCTGCGTCGGCGTGGTCGAAAGGAGCCGCATCATCGACGGCCGCTCGATCCATCCCGGCGACGTGCTGCTGGGCCTGGCCTCCAGCGGCGCGCACTCGAACGGCTACTCGCTCATCCGGCGGATCATCGGCGACACGCAGATCGGCTCCGAGATGGCCGATGCGCTGATGGAGCCGACGCGCATCTATGTGAAGCCGCTGCTCAAGCTCATGGCGACGCTGCCGGTGAAGGGGCTTGCGCACATCACGGGCGGCGGGCTGCTCGGCAACGTGCCGCGCATGCTGCCCAAGGGCACGCGTGCCGAGATACGCGGCAAGTCCTGGCCGCGGCCGGAGCTGTTCAGCTGGCTGCAGCGCGAGGGCAATGTCGCGGAGGCCGAGATGCACCGCGTCTTCAACTGCGGCATCGGCATGGTGGTGGCGCTTTCCAAGGGCGATGCCGCGCAGGCCATCGAGCTGCTGCGCGCCGAGGGCGAGCTGGCGTACGAGATCGGCAGCGTTGAATACACGCCTTCGGGCGAGCCGGAGGCTGTCATTCTCTAGGCGCGCCCGCGATGCGCGAGGTAGATCCCGAATAGCACCACCGCGCCGCCCGCGCACTGCAGCAGCGAGACCGGCTCGGCGAGCAGCAGCCAGGCGAAGGCCGCCGCGAGCACCGGCTGCAGCAGCAGGCCGACCGCGGAGAATGCCGCCGGCAGGTGCGCGAGCGCGAACGCGATCAGGCCCTGGCCGCCCGAGTGCGAGATCCACGCCAGGCCGGCCAGCGTGAGCCAGCCGGCCGCCGACCGCGGCAGCAGGACCTCGCCCGAGGCCGCGGCGACGGGCAGCAGGATCACCGCGGTGATGGTCGTGCTGACCGCCATCAGCTGCAGCGTCGCCGCGCCGCGGTCGCGCAGGCTTTTCATCGACATCAGGTACCAGGCGTAGAAGAGCGCCGTCACCACGCCGAGCACATCGCCGAGCAGCGCCGTCGGCGAGAAGTCCAGGCTCGCGCGCACCAGCAACCCCGTGCCGAGCAGCGCCGCGGCGAGCCCCGTGAGGAACAGGCCGCTCGGCCGCTGCTTCCAGAGCAGCCACGCGGCGAGCGTGACGAAGATCGAGGCGAGGTTGGCGAGCAGCGTGGAATTGGCCACCGAGGTGTACTGGATCGACCAGTGCCAGAACGCGAGGTCGCCCGCGAACGCGAGGCCGGTGGCGAGCAGAAGTCTGAATTGCCTTTTTTCCAGGGTTTTCCGTTCCTTGGAAACGAAAGCGAAAAGCATCCACAACAGCGGCACCGCGAGCGCGACGCGCCAGAACGCGCTCGCGGTCGGGCCGACGTCCGACACGCGCACCCAGATCGGCGACAAGGCGATGCACGTCGCGCCCGCGAACAGCGCAATCAGGGGCAAACCACGCATGCGCCGATGGTAAACTTTTGACGACATGCCTGCTCCGCGTTTCGTTCACCTGAGGATGCACAGCGAGTACTCGGTGACCGACGGGATCGTGCGCCTCGACGACGCGGTGGCGAAGGCGAAGGACGATGGCATGCCCGCGCTCGCGCTCACCGACGCGAGCAACGTCTTCGGCATGGTGAAGTTCTACACCGCGGCGCGCGCCGCGGGCGTCAAGCCGATCGTCGGCGTCGACTGCTGGATGCAGAACCCGTCCGACCGCGACAAGCCGTTGCGTGCGCTGCTGCTGTGCGCCTCGCGCGCGGGCTACCTGCGCCTGTGCGACCTGGTGTCGCGCGCCTGGCTGCGCAACCAGCATCGCGCGCGCGCGGAGCTCTCGATGGACTGGTTCCAGCCAGCGGCCGGCGGCAGCGAAGGCCTGATCGCGCTCTCGGGCTTCGCCGGCGGCGACGTCGGCAACGCGCTCGCCGCGGGCAACGCCGCCGCGGCCGACAAGCTCGCGGCGGCCTGGGCCGCGCTGTTTCCGGGCCGCTACTACCTCGAAGTGCAGCGCGCGGGCGCGCCGGGCGGCGAGGCGCTCGTGGGCGCGACGCTCGCGCTCGCGGTGCGCGCGGGGCTGCCGGTGGTCGCCACGCACCCGGTGCAGTTCACCGAGCGCGAGGATTTCAAGGCGCACGAGGCGCGCGTGTGCATTTCGCAGGGCTATGTGCTCGGCGACCAGCGCCGGCCGAAGCTGTTCACGCCCGAGCAGTACTTCAAGACGCAGGAGGAGATGGCGCGCCTGTTCGCCGACATGCCGCAGGCGCTCGAGAACGCGGTCGAGATCGCGCGCCGCTGCAACCTGGAGATCGAGCTCGGCAAGAGCCGGCTGCCCGCCTTCCCGACGCCCAAGGGCGTCACGCTCGACCAGTATCTGCGCAAGCAGGCCGAGGCCGGGCTCGCGGCGCGCCTGGAGCGCCTGTATCCGGAGGCGGCCGCGCGCCGCAACGAGGCGCCGCGCTACAAGGCGCGCCTGGAGTTCGAGATCGGCACCATCGCGCAGATGGGCTTCGCGGGCTACTTCCTGATCGTCGCCGACTTCATCAACTGGGCGAAATCCAACGGCGTGCCGGTCGGGCCCGGGCGCGGCTCGGGCGCCGGTTCGCTGGTCGCCTACTCGCTCGGCATCACCGACCTGGATCCCCTGCGCTACGACCTGCTGTTCGAGCGCTTCCTCAACCCGGAGCGCGTGTCGATGCCGGACTTCGACATCGACTTCTGCCAGGACGGGCGCGACCGCGTGATCGACTACGTGCGCAAGAAGTACGGCGAGGATTCGGTGTCGCAAATCGCCACTTTCGGCACCATGGCGGCGCGCGCGGTGGTGCGCGACACCGGGCGCGTGCTCGACCTGGGCTACAACTTCTGCGACCAAATCGCCAAGCTGATCCCGTTCCAGCCGGGCAAGCTGATCACGCTGGCCGAGGCGCGCGAGATGGAGCCGCTGCTCGCGCAGCGCGAGAAGAAGGAGGACGAGGTGCGCGAGCTGCTCGAGCTGGGCGAGAAGCTCGAGGGCCTCACGCGCAACGTCGGCATGCACGCGGGCGGCGTGCTGATCGCGCCGGGCAGGCTCACCGATTTCTGCCCGCTGTACGCGGCCGAGGGCGCGACGCACGTGATCTCGCAGCTCGACAAGGACGACGTCGAGGCGGTCGGCCTGGTGAAGTTCGATTTCCTCGGCCTCACCACGCTGACCGTCCTGGCCTGGGCCGAGCGCTACGTGCACGAGCTCGGCGAGCCGGCGTTCTCCCTCGAAGAGCTGCCGCTCGACGACGCGCCGACCTACAAGCTGCTGTCGGCGGGCAACACCACCGCCGTGTTCCAGCTGGAATCGCGCGGCATGCGCGACATGATCAAGCGCGCGCGCCCGGACCGCTTCGAGGACGTGATCGCGCTGGTCGCGCTGTACCGGCCCGGGCCCATGGACCTGATCCCGGACTTCATCCGCCGCAAGCACGGCGAGGAGCGCGTCGAGTACCTCGACCCGCGCCTGGAGCCGATCCTCGCGCCGACCTACGGCATCATGGTCTACCAGGAGCAGGTGATGCAGATCGCGCAGGTGATCGGCGGCTACACGCTCGGCGGCGCCGACCTGCTGCGGCGCGCGATGGGCAAGAAGAAGCAGGAGGAGATGGATGCGCAGCGCGACGTGTTCGTCACCGGCGCGGAGAAGAACGGCCTGAAGCGCGGCAAGGCGATCGAGCTGTTCAACCTGATGGAGAAGTTCGCCGGCTATGGCTTCAACAAGTCGCACGCCGCCGCGTACGCGCTGCTCGCCTACCAGACTGCGTACATGAAGGCGCACCACAACGCCGCGTTCATGGCCGCCAACCTGTCGGCGGTGATGGACGACACCGACAAGCTGCGCCAGTTCCGCGACGACGCGCTCGCCAACGGCCTCGCGGTGCTGCCGCCGGACATCAACGCCTCGTTCTACCGCTTCGTGCCGGTGGACCTGAAGACGGTGCGCTACGGCCTGGGCGGGGTGCGCGGCACGGGCCAGGGGGCGATCGAGTCGGTGCTCGAGGCGCGCAAGGCAGGGCCGTTCCGGGACCTGTTCGACTTCTGCCGGCGCGTCGACAAGCGCCTGGTCAACCGGCGCTGCGTCGAGGCGCTGATCCGCGCGGGCGCGTTCGATGCGCTCGAGCCCAACCGCGCGAGCCTGCTCGCTTCGGCCGGGCGCGCGATCGAGGCAGCGGAGCAGGCCGAGCGCGCGGCCTCGCAGACCAGCCTCTTCGGCGAGGCCGAAGCGACGCAGAACGCGGGCCTGGTGCTGGTGCCGGCGCGCTCCTGGGACCTCAAGCAGCGGCTCACGGAGGAAAAGGCGGCGCTCGGCTACTGCCTGTCGGCGCACCTGTTTTCGGTCTACGAGCGCGAGCTCGCGGGCTTCCCGCGCACGCCGCTGGCGAAGATCGCCTCGGCGGGCGAGCGCGTCTGGATCGCCGGCGTGGTCGCCTCGGCGCGCGTGCAGATGACGCGCCGCGGCCGCATGATGATGGTGGTGCTCGACGACGCCAGCGCGCAGCTCGAGATCTCGGTGTTCAACGAGCTGTTCGAAAAGCACCGCGACAAGATCAGGGAGGACCGGCTGCTCGTGATCCAGGGCAAGGTGCAGCGCGACGAATTCATCAGCGGGCTGCGCGTGTCGGCCGAGGACCTGCTCGACCTGGGCGGGCTGCGCACGCGCTTCGGCGCGCGGCTGCGCATCGAGATGAACGGCGGCACCGACGCGGCGCGCGATCCCAGGCGCCTCATGGACCTGCTCGCGCCCTACCGCGCGCCGGGCCGCGAGGGCTGCCCGGTGCTGGTGCACTACGAGAACTCAGGCGCGAGCTGCGACGTGGCGCTCGGCGACGCCTGGCGCGTGCGCCCCGACGAGCTGCTGCTCGGCGAACTGACGGCCTGGCTTTCGCCCGAGGCGGTCCAGTTTCAATACGGAAGCGCTACTCCGTAGGCAGCTGGTCGAAGCCGCGGTAAGTTCGCCCAGGTTCCTCGGCAGGTCGTGCATCCACGCGCTCCACGCGCGCGGCGGGCGGCCCGCGCCGCGCCCAGGCGGTGACCGCGTCCACCGCGGCCGCGTCCCCCTGGAGCACGGCCTCGACGGTGCCGTCGCGCCGGTTGCGCACCCAGCCCGTGAGGCCGCGCGCGAGCGCTGCGCGCTGCAGGGCGTAGCGGAAGCCGACGCCCTGCACGCGACCGGCGATGCGCAGCTGTTTCGTCACGGCCATGACCAAATTTTGCCTGCTGTCCGCCGGACCGTCTCCCGGTAGCGTTTCGTCCGCCGTGGTAAAGTCGCGCGAAACGCAACAGGGGGAGCACGATATGCGCGCCGCACTTCTCGTCATCGCCGGACTGGCCCTGGTCGGATTCGTCGCGGTCTCGTTCGTCCTGCCGCAGATGGCGGGCTCCGAGGCGAAGGAGGCGGCGCAGACGCTGGTGGCCGGCACCGATGCGGCCAAGCAGCAGGTCGCGGCCGCGGCGGCGAAGGCGGGCAACCTGAACGGCTCGGGCACGGGCGTCAAGGTCGCCAACAAGCCCGACGCCAAGTTCGGCGAATTCAAGTGGATCGTCGAAGCCAACGGCGCGATCCGCGGCTGGAACGAGAAGAACGCGATCGAGATTTCGCTGACGCCCAAGCTCGAGGGCGGCAAGGTCGAGTGGACCTGCCGCGGCTACCCGAACGCGTCGATGCCCGCGACCTGCGGCGGGCGCGGCTGAGCGTCAGTTCCCGGCCGCGCTCACCGCGGTCAGGATTCCCTGGATGATGGCCGAGGGCGCGGGCGGGCAGCCCGGCACCGCGACGTCCACCGGGATCACGTTGGCGACCCGCCCGCAGCTCGCGTAGTTCTCGCCGAACACCCCGCCGTCGCAGCCGCAATCGCCGATCGCCACCACCAGCTTGGGCTCGGGCATCGCCTCCAAGGTGCGGCGCAGCGCCACCTCCATGTTGCGCGACACGGGCCCGGTCACGAGCAGCAGGTCCGCGTGCCGCGGGCTGGCGACGAACTTGATGCCCAGGCCCTCCAGGTTGTAGTAGGGATTGTTCGCAGCGTGGATCTCGAGCTCGCAGCCGTTGCAGGAGCCCGCGTCCACATGGCGGATCGCCAGCGCGCGCCCGAGCAGCTTCAGGATCTCGTCGCTCAGCGCCGGCGCCGCCGCGCGCAGCGCGGCGTCGGGCCGCGGCGCGGCCTCGGTGCGGATGCCGATGCGCGTGATCTGAATGAGGAGCTTGTGCATGACTACAGGTCCGCGCCCGCGTAGGACAGGTTGAACGACTTGTTGATGAGCGGGAAATCCGGAACGATGTTGCCGAGCACCGCGTGCTCGAGCGCAGGCCAGTTCTGCCACGACGGGTCGTGCGCGTGGCAGCGCCGTATGCCTCCCGCGGGGCCGGCCTCCAGCGCGACCAGCACCTCGCCGCGCCAGCCTTCGACCCAGCCGAGGCCGCGCGCGCCTGCCGCGGGCTCGGCGATGGGCACGCGCAGCTCGCCCGGCGGCAGGCTGCGCACGATCCGGCGCTGCAACTCGATCGACTCGAACGCCTCCTCGAAGCGGACCACGATGCGCGCCGCGACGTCGCCATTGCGGTGCGAGGCCACGCGCGGGGCGAACTCGTCGTAGGGCGCAAAACCCGGAAAGGCGCGCGCGTCCATCGCGTGGCCGCTCGCGCGCGCGGCCAGGCCCACCACGCCGAGCGCCGCTGCGGTCTGCGGCGTGAGGCGCCCACAGTTGATGCAGCGGTCCTGCAGCCCCGCGTGGTCGTAATAGATCGCGCGTATCGTGCGCAGTTCCGCCCGCAGCCGGGTGCATTCCGCCAGGATCGCGTCGACGGCGTGGGCGTCGACGTCGATCGCGACGCCGCCCGGCACGATGCGGTCCATGAGGTAGCGGTGCCCGAATAGCGCCGCGTTGGTGCGCAGCATGTCCTCCTTCAGGCGCGAGAACTGGGCGAGGCCGAACGCGAGGCCGCCATCATTGCCGATGAAGCCGAGATCGCCCAAATGGTTGGCGATGCGCTCGCGCTCGAGCAGGAGCGCGCGCAGGCGCAGCGCGCGCGCACCGGGCTGCGCGCCCGCCATGCCTTCGAGCGCCATCGCGTAGGCCCAGGCGTATGCCACCGTGCTGTCGCCCGAGACGCGGCCCGCCAGCCGCGCGCCCTCGGCGAGCGACAGCGACTCGAAGCGCTTCTCGATGCCCTTGTGCTTGTAGCCGAGGCGCTGTTCCAGCCGCAGCACGCGCTCGCCGACGATCGAGAAGCGGAAATGGCCCGGCTCGATCGTGCCCGCGTGCACGGGCCCCACCGGGATCTCGTGCACGCCGTCGCCTTCCACGGCGACGAACGCGTAGGCGGCGCTGCCCGGCTCGAGGCGCGCGTCGAGCGCGATCTCGCGCCGCAGGGGATGCGCGTCGGCGCGCCAGGCGCCGTGGCGCAGCCAGCCGCGCACGTCCGGGCGCATGCCTTCGGCGTTCAGGGCGGGCACGCCGACCAGGTCGAAGGCGGCGCGCTGCATGCGGCGCGCGCACGGAAAGATCCCCGACAGGTCCGGGTAGCCCCCGGACGATGAGGTCGGCAATTCGAGCCACAGCAATCCTTCGTATGCGGCGAGCAGCGCGTGCACCGAGCGGGCGCCGGTGCCGCCGAGATCGCTCTCGTCGCTCGCCCAGAGCGCAGCGAGGCGCCCGCCTGCCGCGGCGACGCGCTCGCTCGCCGCGAGCCACTGCGCGCGGTCGCAGCGCGCGCGCCAGGCGCGTGCCGCGCCCTGCAGGGGCTCGAGCGTCAATCCGGGAATGGGCGGTTGCATGCGCTCAGCCGATCAGCTGCGCCGCCTGGCGGTACCAGCCGGCGAGGTAGGGTGGCATGTACAGGCCCAGCATCAGCACCAGAGCGAGGTGCGCGAACACGGGCACCAGCGCCGGCCGATGGGGCAGGCGCGAGGCGCTCGGCTCGCCGAACACCATCGGCTGCACCTTGCCGAAGATCGCAGCGAACGAGATGCCGAGCGACACCAGCAGGATCGGCGCCGCCCACGGCAGCTGCGCGATCGCCTGCGTGAGGATCAGGAACTCGCTCGCGAACACGCCGAACGGCGGCATGCCCAGGATCGCGACGGTGCCCAGCGTTAGGCCCCAGCCGACCGTGGGGCTCAGGCGGATCATGCCGCGGATCTCGGACATCGCCTGGGTGCCGGCCTTCTGCGTGGCGTGGCCGACGGCGAAGAAGATTGCGCTCTTGGTGAGCGAGTGCATGGTCATGTGCAGCAGGCCCGCGAAGCTCGCCACCGGCCCGCCCAGGCCGAATGCGAAGGTCACCAGGCCCATGTGCTCGATCGACGAATAGGCGAACATGCGCTTGATGTCGCGCTGGCGCGACAGGAAGAGGGCCGCCACCGCCACCGACAGCAGGCCGAAGCCGATCATCAGGTTGCTCGCGAACGGGCGCTCGAGCGCGCCGTCGGTGATCACCTTGAAGCGGATCAGCGCGTACAGCGCGACGTTCAGCAGCAGCCCGGAGAGCACCGCCGACACGGGCGTGGGGCCCTCGGCATGCGCGTCGGGCAGCCAGTTATGCAGCGGCACCAGCCCTACCTTGGTGCCGTAGCCTACGAGCAGGAACACGAAGGCGATCGACATCACCACGGGCTCGAGCTGCCCTTTCACGGCGTCGAGCTGCGTCCACAGCAGCGCGCCCGTACCTGCGCCGAGGATCTTCTCGGAGGCGAAGTACACCAGGATCGTGCCGAGCAGCGCCTGCGCGATGCCCACGCCGCAGAGGATGAAATACTTCCAGGCGGCCTCGAGCGAGGCATGCGTGCGGTACAGCGCGACCAGCAGCACGGTGGTGAGCGTGGCCGCCTCCATCGCCACCCACATGATGCCGAGGTTGTTGGTGGTGAGCACCAGCAACATCGTGAAGCTGAACATCTGGTACATGCTGTGATAGAGGCGCATGCCGCCGTCGGAGACGCGGCCGTGGCTGCGCTCGATGCGCATGTAGGGCCGCGAGAACAGCGCGGTGGTCATGCCGACGAACGCGGTCAGCGCGACGAGGAACACGTTCAGCGAATCGACGAAGAACTGGGCGTGGAAGGCCTCGAACGGCCCGTCGGCGACCACGCGCATCACCAGCGCGACGGCGCCGGCGAAGGTGAGCGCGCTGAAAGCCGCGTTCAGCTCGGCCGCGAGCGGCCGGTGGCCCGCGAGCGCGAGCACGGCGCCCCCGGCGAGCGGGCTGGCGAGCAGCAGCAGCATCTCGAGCGGCATCAGTGCTCCTTGAGGCGCTCGAGGTGGCGCGTGTCGAGCGAGTCGAAGCGCTCGCGGATCTGGAAGAAGAACACGCCGAGGATCAGCATGCCGACCAGCACGTCGAGCGCGATGCCGAACTCGATCACCATCGGCATGCCGTAGACCGCGCCGGTGGCGGCGAAGAACAGCGCGTTCTCCATCGCCAGGAAGCCGATCACCTGCGGCACCGCCTTGGAGCGCGTGATCATCATCAGGAACGACAGCAGCACGCAGGCGAGCGCGATGCCGAGCGTCGCCTTGGTGACCGTGCCCGCGAGGCGCGAGATCGGCAGCGCCAGGTTGAAGGCGAGGATCACCAGCACAATGCCGATCAGCATGATGGTCGGGATCTTGATCAGAGTCTCGACGTCCCATTTCACGTTCAGGCGCCGGATCAGCCGGTGTAGGATCCAGGGCAGCGCGACGACCTTGAGCGCGAGCGTGAGCGCCGCCGAGCCGTACAGGTGCGTCTGCCCGGTCATCCAGGCGACCAGCGCGGTGGACAGGAACAGCGTGAAGCCCTGCGCCGCGAACAGGTTGATGAGCGAGATGATGCGCCGCTGCGAGAGCATCGCGAAGGCGAGCAGCAGCATCACCGCGGCGAGCAGGTTGACGAGTTGCGGACCGTAGTGCTGCAGCATCTCAGCGCTCCAGCAGCACGTGCACCAGCATCGCGAGCACCGCGAGCAGGAACGCCGTGCCGAGGAATTCGGGCGCGCGGAAGATGCGCATCTTGGCCGACAGCATCTCGATGAGCGCGAGCAGAAAGCCGCCGAGCGCGAGCTTGGCGAGCAGCGCCGGCAGCGCGAGCACCAGGCCCTGCCAGTCGCCGCCGGCGGCGATGCCGAACGGGAAGAACAGCACCAGGCCGATGCAGGAGTAGACGAACAGCTTCAGGCTCGCCGCCCACTCGATCATCGCCAGGTGCCGGCCCGAGTACTCCAGCACCATGGCCTCGTGGATCATGGTCAATTCCAGATGGGTGGCCGGGTTGTCCACCGGGATGCGCGCATTCTCGGCCAGCGACACCATGGTGAAGGCGACGCCGGCGAAGGCCATGCTCGGGTAGATCACCAGCTCCTTGTGCGCGAGCGTCGCGGCGATGGTGGCGAGCGAGGTGGAGTTCGAGATCAGCGACGCGGTGAACAGCACCATCAGCAGCGCCGGCTCGGCCAGGAAGCCCACCAGCATCTCGCGGCGCGCGCCCAGCGTGCCGAACGCGGTGCCGACGTCCATGCCGGCGAGCGCGATGAACAGGCGCGCGAGCGCGAGCAGGCCGACCAGCGCGATCGCGTCCGCGGCGGCATTCAGCGGCAGGTCGGTGCCGAGCGTCGGCACGATCGCCGCCGAGGCGCACAGGCAGCCGAAGATCAGGTAGGGCGCGACGCGGAACAGGGGCGACGCGCCGTGCGCGAGCACGACCTCCTTCTGGAACAGCTTGTTCAGCGTGCGGTAGGGCTGCAGCAGCGGCGGCGCGCTCTTGTTCTGCAGCCAGGCGCGGCACTGGTTGACCCAGCCCGTGAGCAGCGGCGCGAGCAGCACCGCGAGCGCGAGCTCGGTGAACTGCGCGGCGAGGCCCGAGAGGCCGATCATCCGATGAACAGCAGCAGCGCGAGCAGGGTCGCGAAGCTGTAGGCGAGGTAGACCGAGATGCGGCCGCGTTGCAGCAGCGTGACCAGCGCGGTGAGCCGCGCGACCAGGTTCGCGATCGGCAGGTAGAGCCAGTACCAGAGGCGGTCCTCGGCCGAGGCGCTGAAGCGCGGCCGCGCGTCCTCGGGCGCCGGCTCGTGCTGCTCGAGGCGGAAGAAGGGCGCGAACACCACGCGCACCGGCTGGCCGAAGCCCTCGGCGGTGTCCTGCATGCGCGCGTCCTGGTCCGGGAAGCCGCAGTCCCAGGCGGCCGCGCGGCGCACGCGGCCGTGGTAGAAGGCGCGCACCGAGAGCCAGGCGACCGCCACCAGCAGGCCCGTGGCCGCGAACACCAGCAGCGGACTGTAGCTCGCGCGCTCGGCGTTGATCGGCGCGAGGAACAGCCAGCCCTGCGCGAGGTTGCCGATGCCGTGGCCGGTAAGCATGCGCGTGATCGGCTCGAGCACGCCGATCACGGTGGACGGCACCAGGCCGAGCACCACGCAGGCCGCGGCCAGCCAGGCCAGGCCGGTGCGTTCCCAGACGCCCGCCTCGTGCGCCTCGGCGAGGCGCGCCTCGCGGTGCTGGCCGAGGAACACCACGCCGAAGAACTTGACCATCACGTAGCCCGAGAGCGCCGAAACCAGCGCCACCGAGGCGGCGGCGACCGGCACCAGCATGTTCAGGTAGCCGTGCGGCAGCCCCGGCGTGAACAGGAACGCCTGCAGCAGCAGCCACTCCGAGGCGAAGCCGTTCGAGGGCGGCAGGCCGGCGATGGCGATGGTGCCGATGAGCGCGCACCAGGCCACCCAGGGCATGCGCCGGATCAGGCCGCCCAGGCGCCCGAGCGAGCGCTCGCGCGTGGCGTGCAGCACCGAGCCCGTGCACAGGAACAGCAGGCTCTTGTAGCAGGCGTGGTTCAGGCAGTGGTAGAGCGTCGCCGTGAGCGCGAGCGCCGCGAGCGCGCCCATGCCGAAGCCGTGGAAGATGAGCGTGAGGCCGAAGCCCGCGAAGACGAGGCCGATGTTCTCGATCGAGGAGTAGGCGAGCAGCCGCTTCATGTCGGTCTGCACCGCCGCGAAGACGATGCCGCCGAGCGCCGAGACGAGGCCCAGCGCGAGCGCCACCACGCCCCACCACCACAGCGGCGAACCGATGAGGTCGAGCGTGACGCGCAGCAGGCCGTACACCGCGGTCTTCAGCATCACCGCCGAGAGCAGCGCCGACACCGGCGAGGGCGCCGCCGGGTGCGCCTCGGGCAGCCAGACGTGCAGCGGCACGAGGCCCGCCTTGGCGCCAAAGCCGACCAGCGCGAGCAGAAACGCCGCGGTGGCCCAGGCGGCCGAAGGCTGCAGCGCGCGCATGTGCGCGAAGGTGTAGTCGCCCGTGCCCGCCTGCAGCGCGCCGAAGCACAGCAGGATCGCCATTGCGCCGAGGTGCGCGATCAGCAGGTAGAGGTAGCCCGCGCGCCGGATCTCGGCGTGCTGGTGGTCGCTCGTGACCAGGAAGAACGACGACAGCGCCATCGTCTCCCAGGCCATCATGAAGAAATAGGCGTCGTCGGCCACCATCACCAGCGCCATCGCGGCGAGGAACAGGTGGTAGTACAGGCAGATCAGACCTGGCGCCGATCCCTGCGGCTGCCGGAAGTAGCCGCCCGCGTAGACCGAGACGCCCGCGGCGACCGCACCGAGCAGAAGCAGGAAGAAAGCCGAGAGCGCATCCAGCCGCGCATGGAAGGGCAGGTCGGGCAGGCCGAGCGGCAGGACGGCTTCGGCCGCAGGCTGGAAGATCGCGGCAAGGCCGGCCGCGGCGAGCGCGAGCCCCACCAGCGCGCCGGCCGGGTACAGCACGCGCGTGGTCCACGCGGTGCTGCCCGCGCGTACCAGGCCGAGCGCGCCGATCGCCAGCCACGCGCAGGCCAGCGCGAGCACGTCGTGCATCGGCGTGGCGAGGAAGGTCACCCGGTGCGCGCGCTCAGGGCTGCGTGCGTTTGCTGGAGGCCGCCTTGACCAGCCAGGCGGGCAGTTCGCGGTCGCCGGCGTTGGCGATCACGTACTCGCGGATGAGCTGGCGCACGACCTGCGAGGGCGTGCGGTCCTGCGCGGCGCAGATTTCCTCGAAGATGCGCTTCTTGCGCGGGTCGAGCAGGACGGTGAAGCGGGCGGTCTTGTTCTCCATGCGGCACTCCCGGAGGCTTGCCGCGATGGTATTAGAATATTATTATAATGTAAATATCATTTGATTCGCATGCCGGGCTGCGCCCCGGAATCCGGCGCAATGAGGAACACGCCCGGCCCTTCCCCCGAGGCGGCGAGCACCATGCCCTCGGAGACGCCGAACTTCATCTTGCGCGGCGCGAGGTTCGCCACCACCACCGCGAGCTGCCCCTCAAGTTTCTCCGGCGCGTAGGCCGACTTGATGCCCGCGAACACCGTGCGCGTGCCCCCGGGCCCCAGGTCGAGCGTGAGCTTGAGCAGCTTGTCCGCGCCCTCCACGTGCTCGGCCCTGGCGATCTTCGCGACGCGCAGCTCCAGCTTGTTGAAATCGTCGATCGAAATCGTTCCGTCGTTCACGGTGGCTTCCTTCTTTGTTTCCACTGCAGGTTGAATGTCGAACAGCGCGTCGAGCTGCTTTTCCTCGACGCGTGTCATCAGGTGCGCGTAGGCGTTGATGGCGCGCTCCGGCGAGAGCGGGCGCGCCACGTCCGCCCAGGCCTGCGCGGGCAGGTTCAGGAACCGCTCGGCCTGCCCGGCCACGCGCGGCAGCACGGGCTTGAGGTACAGCGTCAGCATGCGGAACGCTTCCAGGCTCACGGTGCAGACCTCGTGCAGGCGCGCGGACTGGCCCGGCGACTTGGCCAGGTCCCAGGGCTTTTGCGCGTCCACGTACGCGTTGACCTGGTCCGCGAGCTCCATGATGCGCCGCAGCGCCTTGCCGAATTCGCGGTCCTCGTAGTGGCGCGCGATCTCCGGCGCCGCGACGCGGATTTCTTCGAGGACGGCGCTCGCCATGTTCGGCGCCGGCTTGCCGCCGAATCGTTTTGACAGGAAACCCGCCGCGCGGCTGGCGATGTTGACGTACTTCCCGATCAGGTCGCTGTTGACGCGCGCGACGAAGTCCTCGGGGTTGAAGTCGACGTCCTCGACCGCGGCATTGAGCTTGGCGGCGATGTAGTAGCGCAGCCACTCGGGGTTCATGCCGAGCTGGAGGTAGCGCAGGGGATCGATGCCGGTGCCGCGCGACTTGGACATTTTCTCGCCCGACACGCCGATGAAGCCGTGCACGAACACGTGGTCGGGGTACTTGTAGGGCCGGCCCGCGAATTCCAGCATCGCCGGCCAGAACAGCGTGTGGAAGTAGATGATGTCCTTGCCGATGAAGTGGATCTGCTCGCGCTCGGCGAGCGTCGCCGCGAAGTCCAGGCCCTGCTTCGCGCAGTGGTTCTGCAGGCTGGCGAGGTAGCCGATCGGCGCATCCAGCCAGACGTACAGGTACTTCTCCTCGGCGATGTCGGGCACGCGGATGCCGAAGTAGGGCGGGTCGCGCGAGATGTCCCAGTCGCCGAGCGCCTTGTCGCCCTCGCCGTCGAGCCACTCCCAGGCCTTGTTGAGCACCTGCGGCTGCAGCCGCCCGGGCACCTGCAGCCAGTCGCGCAGGAACGCGACGCAGGCGGGGTCCGAGAGCTTGAAGAAGTAGTGCTCGGAGGTCCTGAGCTCGGGCCTGGCGCCCGAGAGCGTCGAATACGGATTCTTCAGGGCGGTGGACGAATACACCGAGCTGCAGTTCTCGCAGGCATCGCCGTACTGGTCTTTCGCGCCGCAGTTCGGGCACTCGCCCTTGATGTAGCGGTCGGCGAGGTACATGCCCTTGACCGGATCGTAGAACTGCTCGACCGGCCTGGTGTAGACCAGGCCCTTCAGCTTCAGCTTGCGGAAGATGTCCTGCGAGAGCGTGGTGTTTTCCGGCGAGTGCGTCGAGTGCCAGTTGTCGTACTCGATGTGGAAGCCGTCGAGGTACTGCTGGCGGCCGCGCGCGATCTCCGCGACGAACGCCTCGGGTGTCTTGCCGGCCTTCTCGGCGGCGAGCATGATCGGCGCGCCGTGCGCGTCGTCGGCGCCCACGAACAGCACGTCGTTTCCCTGCATGCGCTGGAAGCGCACCCAGATGTCGGCCTGGATGTACTCCATGATGTGGCCGATGTGGAACGCGCCGTTGGCATAGGGCAGCGCGGTGGTGACGAAGAGCTTGCGGCCGGACATCTGCGGCGGGAAACCTGCGCGGGAAAAGGGGCAATTTTAGCTTACACTTCGCGCATGCCTCTGAGTGAAGCGGACGTGCGCGCAGTCCTCGCGAAGCTCGTCGATCCGAACACCGCCAAGGACTATGTCGCCACGCGCTCGGTCAAGAGCGTGCGCGCGGACGAGGGCAAGGTTTCGGTCGAGATCGAGCTCGGCTACCCGGGCAAGAGCCAGTTCGAGGAGATCCGGCGCCAGGTGATCGACGCGCTCAAGGCCGCGGGCGCGCCCGGCGCCGCGGTGGTGGTGCGCTCCAGGGTCGTGTCGCACGCGGTGCAGCGCGGCGTGAAGCTGATCCCGGGCATCAAGAACATCATCGCGGTGGCCTCGGGCAAGGGCGGCGTGGGCAAGTCGACTACTGCAGTCAACCTCGCGCTCGCGCTGCAGGCCGAGGGTGCCGCGGTCGGGATACTCGATGCCGACATCTACGGGCCCTCGCAGCCGACGATGCTCGGCATCGCGGGCCGCCCCGAATCGAAGGACGGCAAGAGCCTGGAGCCGATGGAAGGCCACGGCCTGCAGGCGATCTCGATCGGCTTCCTCATCGACGTCGACACGCCGATGGTCTGGCGCGGCCCGATGGTGACGCAGGCGCTCGAGCAATTGCTCAAGGACACGCGCTGGCGCGAGCTCGACTACCTGGTGGTGGACCTGCCGCCGGGGACCGGCGACATCCAGCTCACGCTCGCGCAGAAAGTGCCGGTCACCGGCGCGGTGATCGTCACCACGCCGCAGGACATCGCGCTCATCGATGCGAGAAAGGGCCTGAAGATGTTCGAGAAGGTCGGCATCCCGATCCTCGGCATCGTCGAGAACATGTCCACGCACATCTGCCCGAACTGCGGGCACGAGAGCCACATCTTCGGCGAGGGGGGTGCTGCGCGCATGTGCAGGGACTACGGCACGGAGCTGCTCGGCCAGCTGCCGCTCGACATCAGCATCCGCGAGCAGGCCGATTCGGGCAAGCCGACGCTGGTTTCCGACCCCGACGGCAAGGTGTCGGCGATCTACCGGCAGATCGCGCGTCGCTGCGCGGTGCGCATCGCCGAATCGCAGAAGGACATGACCTCGAAGTTCCCGAACATCGTGGTGCAGAACACCTGAACGCTCGCCGCCGCGAGCACCCGCGGCGGACTTCCGCATGAAGAACCACGAGCCGGTTGCCGCCCATGTAGTCGGCTCGGTGCTGCGTGCGCACCCGGATGAAACCGTGCAGGCGACCCTCGCGCGGCTTGCCGAGGAAAAGCCGGCGAGCGTCGAACTCGTGCTCGTGGTCGGCAAGGACGGCCGGCTCGCCGGCGTGGTGCCGATCGGCCGTCTGTTCGCCGCGAGCGCGCAGGCGCGACTCGACGATACGATGGACGCGGGCGTCCCGCGCGTGCGGCCGGACGACGACCAGGAGCGCGCCGCCTCGCTCGCGCTCCACCATAGCGTCGACGCGCTGCCGGTGGTCGACAACGCGGGCGCGCCGCTCGGCGTGATGCCCGCGCAGGCGCTGCTGCACGTGCTGCGCCGCGAGCACGTCGAGGATTTGCACGTGCTCGCCGGCATCCAGCGCGAGGCGGCCATGGCGCGCCACGCGATCGAAGACCCGCCGGTGCGCCGCGCGCGCCATCGCCTGCCCTGGCTGCTCGCGGGCCTCGCCGGCAGCGCGGTCGCCACCGCGGCGATGGCGGGGTTCGAGCAGACGCTGTCGGCGCAGATCGCGGTCGCGTTTTTCGTGCCGGGCATCGTCTACCTCGCCGACGCCATCGGCACGCAGAGCGAGGCGATCGCGGTGCGCGGCCTGTCGCTCACGCGCACGGGCATCGCGCACCTGCTCGGCGGCGAGCTGCGCACGGGGATGCTGCTCGGCGCGGTCCTCGGCCTGATCAGCTTCCTGCCGGTTCTCCTGGTGTTCGGCGACGCGCGCCTGGCGGGCGCGGTGGCGACGGCGATCTTCGCGGCCGGCACCGTGGCCGCCAGCCTCGGCCTGCTGCTGCCCTGGTGGCTCGCCCGCGGCGGGCGCGATCCTGCGCTCGGCAGCGGGCCGCTCGCCACCATCATCCAGGACGTGCTCAGCCTGCCGGTCTACCTCGCGGTGGTGCGCGCCTTCGGGCTCTAGGCGCAGCGGCGAACCATGCCGGCGTTCTCGCTATGATTGGGGCCGCACAAGGAGAAACCGCGTGACCATCAAGTCTGACAAGTGGATCCGCCGCATGGCGGCGCAGGGCATGATCGAGCCCTTCGAGCCGGGCCAAGTGAAGGAGGCGGCCGGCCGGCGCATCGTCTCGTACGGCACCTCGAGCTACGGCTACGACATCCGCTGCTCGAACGAATTCAAGATCTTCACCAACATCAACTCGACCATCGTCGACCCCAAGGCCTTCGACGAGAAGAACTTCGTCGAATTCCGCGGCGACGTGTGCATCATCCCGCCGAACTCGTTCGCGCTCGCGCGCACCGTGGAGTTCTTCCGCATCCCGCGCAGCGTGCTCACCATCTGCCTGGGCAAGTCCACCTATGCGCGCTGCGGCATCATCGTCAACGTGACGCCGCTCGAGCCCGAGTGGGAAGGGCACGTGACGCTGGAGTTCTCCAACACCACACCGCTGCCGGCGCGCATCTACGCCAACGAAGGCGTCGCGCAGGTGATCTTCATCGAGTCCGACGAGGTCTGCGAGACCTCCTACCGCGACCGCGGCGGCAAGTACCAGGGCCAGAAGGGGGTCACGCTGCCGCGCATCTGAGCCTAATCGTAGTGGTGCGCGCGGGTTAGCACCACTATCTATAGTAGTTTCTCAGGCGCGCGCTTGACGCGAGGGGCGCGCTCTCTATAATCCGCAAAATTTTCCGCGCAGCGACAAGGATCCGATGGGCGTACGCCCTGGCAGTCTCGTAGGAAACGGCAAGCAGAACGCCCTAGCGCAAGACCAGCTGTTCGACACGCATCCCGAAGCGAGCCTCGACTTCGAGATCGTGCGCCAGGCCGCCCGGCAGCGGTACCAGCGGCCGTTCCTGATCCTCGACAACGCCCTCGTGAGGGAGAAAGTGCGCCGCTTCCGCGCCGCGATGCCGCGCGTGCGCCTGCACTACGCGGTGAAGGCCAACCCGGACCGCCGCGTGGTCAAGGCGCTGATGCAGGAAGGCTGCAGCTTCGAGATCGCCTCGACCGCCGAGCTCGACCTGCTGCTCGCGCTGGGCGCCGATCCGTCCGGCGTCTACTACTCGAACCCGGTCAAGTCGCGCGCATCGATTGCCTACGCCGCCGCGCGGGGCGTCGAGTGGTTCGTGGTCGACAGCGTCGAGGAACTGCGCCGCGTGCACGAGACCGGGGCGCACGCGAAGGCCTACCTGCGCATTGCCACGCCGAACATCGGCAGCGACTGGCCGCTGTCGGGCAAGTTTGGCGCCGGCGCGGGCGAGACGCGCGAGATCGTCCACACCGCGGCCAAGATCGGCGCCGACCTCGCCGGGGTCACCTTCCACGCCGGCTCGCAGTGCCGCAACCCCGAGAACTGGCGCGTCGGCATCGAGAAGGCGCGCACCGCCTTCGACGCCATGGCCAAGGCGGGCCTGCGGCCGCGCATGCTCGACATCGGCGGCGGTTTTCCGGTGCGTCACGTCAAGCCGATTCCCTCGATCGAGGTGATCGGCGAGGTGGTCAACGAGGCGCTCACGGCCTTTCCGCCCGACGTGCAGGTGGTCGCCGAGCCCGGCCGCTACCTGGTGTCGGACGCGGGCTATTTCGTCTGCCGCGTGATGGGCACCGCCACGCGCGGCGGCAAGCGCTGGATGCACTGGGACGCGGGCCTGTTCGGCGGCGTGATCGAGACCACCGAGGGCCTGAAGTACAAGATCCGCACCGACCGCGCGGGGCCCGACATCCCCTGGCACGTGGCCGGCCCGACCTGCGATTCGGTGGACGTGGTGCTGCGCGACGAGCCGCTGCCCTCGGACCTGCAGGAGGGCGACTTCATCTACATCCGCAACGCCGGCGCCTACACCACCGCCTACGCGAGCCAGTTCAACGGCTTCCCGCTGCCGGAGGCCCGCGTGTTCGAGTCTAAGCGCTAGCCCTTTCGTAGAGCACGAAATCGAAGCGCACACCTTCCTTCGAGGTGTGCGTTTCTTTTTGTGAGACCCGCCACGCCATGCGGTCCCAATCCGGGAAGCGCGTGTCGCCCGCGTAGTCGCGGTCGATCTCGGTGATCACCAGTCCGTCGGCGAGCGGCAGCGCCGCGGCGTAGATCTCCGCGCCGCCGATCACGAACGCCAGCGGCTCGCCCGCGCACAGCGCGATCGCCGCCTGCACCGAGGCCGCGACGCTCGCGCCGGGCGCCGCGAACCCTGGCTGGCGGCTGACGACGATGTTCTCGCGGCCCGGCAGCGGCCGCCCGAGCGATTGCCAGGTGCGCCGGCCCATGATCACCGGATGCCCGAGCGTGAGCTTCTTGAAGTGCTGCAGATCCTCGGGCAGGTGCCAGGGCAATTTTCCCTGCGCGCCAATGACCCCGTTGCGGGCGAGGGCGACGACGAGATAGATGCGCGTCCTGGAATTCGTGACAGGCGACACATGCGAGCGCAAGCTGTCGCCAAACTGTGACATTTGGCCTGATTTGGACATTCTTTAACGTGCGATTATAGATAGATGAACGCAGAGGCATCTTCTGCGGCTCCGCGCTTCCCGCGCTCGTTCCTCGGCTTGCTGATCGCCAGCTTTCTGCTGGTCGCGCTGCCGCTGCTGGGCACGCTGCTGTATTCCGCGTGGCACACGCAGCGCCTCACGGAGCAGGGCCGCAGCGCCGTGTCCGGGGCCGCGCGCGCGGCGATGGCGAGCCGCGCGCTGGTCAATCGCGCCGGCTCGATCGAGCGCCTGGCGATGCAGGTCGCGGTGCTGCCCGACGCGGAGCTGCGC
>JBASCW010000127.1:0-10869 GCA_049651845.1 Burkholderiales bacterium
CCGCGCAAGCCGCCGGCGCGCCGTCCCTCGCCGACGCGGCCGGACTCGCCGCGGATCGACGAGTATGCAGACGCCCCTCGCGCTTGAAATGCTGGCGCCGCGCGCCGACGCCGGCGCGCAGGCCCCCACGCTGAGGCTGCCCGCGGCGGCCTGGGCCGCGTTGCTGTCGGCGCTCGAGGTGCATACGCGGACAACGTCGCTCCCTGGAACGGCGACCGTCGTTGCGCGCGCCCCCGGCGGAACCTACCGGATCGACTACGGCGGCCGGCTCGCCGGTTTCACCTGGCCGCAACCATTGTCCGTGGGATCCACCCTGCATCTCGCGCGCACCCCGGCGGCCGCGCTGCCGGTTGCCGCACTGCCGCTCGCGCCAGTGGATTCCACGCCGCTGGGCGAGTCGGTTCCTGCGGCCGCGCGCCTGCTCGAGGGGGCGTTGCGCGACGCGCCTGCCCCGCTTGCGCTGCGCCTGCAGACCCCGCCGCCCGCGCTTTCGAACGCCCCCGCCTTGCCGCAACAGCTCGCGGGCGCGCTCGCCAAAGCGGTGTCCGGCAGCGGGGTGTTCTTCGAATCGCACCTGGCGGAATGGGTGCGCGGCGCGCGCGACACCGCCCCGGTGCTCGCGGAGGCGCAGGCCCGCGCGGCCACGCTGGCCGCCGCGCCGGAGGCTGCCGGCGAGCCGGCGTTAAGGCAGCAGCTCGCCTCGCTGGTGACGGGCGAACTGACGTTCCAGTTCGCCGCATGGCCGGGACAGGACGCCACGCTTGCCATCGGCGGGGAGCCCGAGCCGGCTGCACAGGCCGCGGCGCCCGAAAGAGCGTTCCATGCGCACCTGGAAATGGAGCTGCCCGTGCTCGGTCCGGTCCACGCCATGCTCAGCCTGAACGCCCGCGGTATCGACATCGACGTGCGTGGCGCCGCCGCGGCCGTGGACGCATTGCGCGCCGGCCGGGATTCGCTCGCTCAGGCGCTTGCCGCGGCGGACCTGCGCGTCGGCCGCATCGAGGTCGGACATGAGCGCGGCTGAAATCACGCGCCAGACCGGCGCGGGGGAGAACGCGCCCAAGGCGAGCGCGGTGGCGCTCGCTTATGCGGCCGGCGACGGCGCGCCGCGCGTCGTCGCCAAGGGCCGCGGCCTGGTCGCCGAGGAGATCCTGCGGCGCGCGCAGGCGGCCGGCATTCCGGTCCACGCCTCACGCGAGATGGTGTCGCTGCTGATGCAGGTGGACCTGGATCGCCACATTCCGCCCGAGCTGTACCGCGCGGTGGCCGAACTGCTCGCCTGGCTGCACCGGCTCGAGCACGGGGCCGGCGCGCCGCGGGGAGCCTGAGCGTGGACGCCGAGGTCATGCGGCCCCTGGACGAGGAAGCGCTCGATCACGAGCGCTACCAGGTCAATTCCCGCCTCGAAATCGTCGCGCTGCTGCGCGCGGTCGCGGAGTCGCATGTCGCGGTCACGGTCTACTTCAACCAGGGCGCGGACTTCATCGTCACCAACGTGCTCGACGTCAACCCGGAGTTCGAGGAGCTGATCCTGGACCTCGGCGCGGACGAGTCGGCCAACCGCCGGCTGCTCAAGGCCGCGCGCCTGACCGTGGTCACGTTCCTCGACCATATCCGGCTGCAGTTCCAGGCCCAGCGCGCCGAGCAGACCTTGCACGAGCAGCTGCCGGCGCTACGCATCCGCCTGCCCGATTCGCTGCTGCGCCTGCAGCGGCGCAACCATTTCCGCATCCGCACGCCTGTCGCGAAGCCGATCGTCGCCAGCTTCCCCGACCCCGCCGACCGCGCGCGGCGCGTCAGCTTGAGGATCCTCGATCTGTCCTGCGGCGGCGTCGCGCTGGCGGCGGGCGAAGGCGAGATCGCACTGGAGCCCGGAACGATCCTGCAGGACTGCCGCATCGATCTGCCGGAGGTCGGCGTACTCAATACCGCGCTGGAGGTGCGCAACGCCGCCAAGCACGAGGAAGGCGCGCGCATGAACCTGCGGCGCTACGGCTGCCAGTTCGTGGGCCTGGCGCCGGCCTTCGCGAGCGCCGTGCAGCGCTACATCACCAAGACGGAGCGCGAACGCGCCCAGCGCCGCTAGCCACGCCGGCAGGCCCATGAACTGCAGTGCCGGTGCATGGACAGCAAAATCCGATCCTGATAGAAATACTCCTCCCAATTGGGGGGGGATGCCCGTCGGCGATTCATGGTCCAGTGTCGTGACGCGAACTCTGTGCACTATATTGCCGGCGGCGCTATCGGTCTGGCTGTCCTGGGCGGCAACCGCAGCCGAGCCGCTGCGGCTGGTGACCGGCAACTCGGCGCCGTTCGCGACCGGGCGGCGCGACGGTTTCTTCGACCTGGTCGTGGCCGAGATGTTCGGTCGCATCGGGGTGCATGCCGAGGTGCGCACGCACGTGTCGTCGGCGCGCGCGCTGGTCAATGCCGGCCGTGGCGAAGATGACGGACTGGTGGCGCGCATCTGCGGCCTGGAGATGCAGTATCCCAGCCTCGTCATCGTCCCCGAGAAGATCTTCGACAACGACTTTGTCGCTTTCACCCTGGGCCCGACGTTCCCGACGCCGGACTGGAGGTCGCTCGAGTCCTGCCACATCGCCTACATCCGCGGCTGGCAGATCTTCGAAGCCGATCTGACCGTCCATCGGCAGGTCACTCGCGTGAGTGACGCGGCGCAGTTGTTCGAGCTCGTGGGGCGGCAGCGCGTGGACGGGGGCCTATGCGAGCGCTGGCAGGCGCTGTGGTACGCGCGCGCGCTGCCGGTGCGCGTGCTCGAGCCGCCGCTCGCGCGGGCTGAGATGTTCGGCTACCTTCACCGCAAGCACGCCGCGCTCGCGCCGCGTGCGGCGGCGGCCCTCGCGGCCATGAAGCGAGACGGGAGCTACGCTCGGATCTTCAACGCGACGCTCGGACGCCTGGAAACACCGCAGCCGCCGTGATGAGGATGCCGCCCGCGCCGCAACCTGCGTCCGGCGGCCGGCATCGCCTGGCGCGCCGCCTGATCCTGCTCACGGTGCTGTGCAGCGGCGTGGTCGCGCTGGTGATATCCGCGCTGCAGGTGGCGCTGGAGCACCGGCGCGGCGTTCTCGAGCTCGAGCGGCATTTCGCGCTGGTGGAGGAGAGCTACCTGCCGAGCCTGATGGAAAGCGCGTGGCTCGTCGACCGGGAACAGATGCGCATCCTGGTCGAGGGGCTCGGGCGCTTGCCCTATTTCGGCCACGTGGCAGTGACGGTGGACGGAACGGCGATCGCGTCAAGCGGCGAGCGCCTTGCCGCCGACATGCTGGAGCGGCGCTGGCCCCTGGCGCGCCAGTATCGCGACGACAAACTGATCGTCGGCGAGCTGACGGTGCAGGCAAGCCTCGCCGGCGTGCGTGCGGCGAACAGGGACCGCATCGTCTTTGCCGTCCTCGCCAACCTCTTGCAGGCCGCGATCGTGGCGGCGGTCCTGTTTCTGCTGGTGCGGTGGCTGATCACGCGGCATCTCGAGCACATCGCCGACTACGTGGGAACGGTCGATCCCTGGCGCCTGACGCCGTCGCTCGTGCTGGAGCGGCCGGTCAGCCGCACGCCCGACGAGATCGACCGGCTGGTCGGCGCACTCAACAGGACGGCGGCGCAGACGCGCGTGTCGCAGTCGCAACTGCGCCTCGCGGCGAGCGTGTTCGAGCACGCCGCGGAGGGCATCGTGATCGCCGATGCGCGCTCGCGCATCGGCGCCGTGAACCGGAAATTCTGCGAGACCACCGGCTACGCCCCGGAGGATGTGCTGGGGCAAACGCCGCGCATCCTGAAAACGGGCCGCCACGACAGGGCGTTCTACGCAGAAATGTGGCGGCAGCTGCGCGACAACGGCAGCTGGAGCGGCGAACTGTGGAACCGGCGCAAGGACGGCAGCCACTACCCGGAGTGGCTGTCGATCAGCGCGGTGCGCGACGGCAGCGGCTCGGTGGCGCATTACATCGGCATGTACTACGACCTGTCCGAGCTGTTTGCCGCGAAACAGGCGTTGCGCGAAAGCGAGGCGCAGCTGCGCCTGATCACCGACCATGTCCCGGCGATCATTTCCTACCTCGACAGGGACCTGCGCTACCGCTTCACCAACCGGCGGTTCGAGGAAGCGTTCGGCCGGGCACCCGGGGATGTCCTCGGCCGCCACCTGCGCGAGGTCGTGGGCGAGGCCGACTACGGACCGATCGAAGACCACTTCCGCGAGGCTCTCAATGGGCGCGCGGTGAGCTACCAGCGCACCCAGCGGACCGCCGCCGGCGGCGAAGCGAGGCATTTTCGCGCGTACCTGGTGCCCCATGTCGCCGCCGACGATCGGGTGCTCGGCTGTTACGCCATGACGATCGACGTCAGCGCCGAAGTGCGCCAGACGGACGAGCTGGAGCGCGAGGTCGCCGAGCGCACGGCTTCGCTGGCGGCGGCGAACCGCGAACTGGAGTCCTTCTCCTATACGGTGTCGCACGACCTGCGCGCGCCGCTGCGGCACATCGTGGGATTCGTCGGCGCCCTCGGCGAGTCGGCCGCCGTGCGTGCCGACGCCGAGGCCATGCAGCTGGTGGAGCGCACCGAGACCGCGGCCAGGCGCCTCGGGCGCATGATCGAAGCGCTGCTGCGCTCCGCCCAGCTCGGCCGCCAGGAATTGCGCCCGGAGACGGTCGAGCTGCAGGCGCTCGTGGCGGCATTGCGGGAGGAGCTGTCCGCGGGTCTCGGGGCGCGTCGCGTGGCATGGGATATCGGCACGCTGCCCGCAGTGCGCGCCGATCCGACGCTGTTGCGCCTGGCGTTGCAGAACCTGCTCGACAACGCGCTCAAATACACGAGCGGGCGCAACCCGGCGCGCATCGAAGTGAGCGTGGCGGTCGAGGCCGATACGGTGACGCTGTGCGTGCGCGACAACGGCGCCGGCTTCGACATGAAGGATGCCGGCAAGCTGTTCGGGACCTTCGCCCGCATGCACGATGAAGCGCAGTTCCCGGGCACCGGCATCGGCCTGGCGCACGTCAAGCGCATCGTCGAGCGCCACGGCGGCACGATACGCGCCGAGGCCGTGCCGGACCATGGCGCGGCGTTCTTCGTGACGCTGCCGCGCTGAAGGCCGCCAGGCCGATGCGTTGGGCGCTGCCCTACACCTGCAGGTTCATGACTTCCTGGTAGGCCGATAGCAGGCGGTTGCGCACCTGCACCAGCGACTGGAAGGAAATGTTGGCGGTCTGCAGGGCGATCATCGTCTCCTCGAGGGTGACGTTGGGATCGTTCAACTGGAACTGGCGCGCGGTCGCCTCGGCGCGCTGCTGCGCCTGGTTCACCGCGGATAGCGCCTTGCCCAGCGCCTCGGCGAAGCCGCTGGCGCCCGCCGCCCCGGTGGCGCGCGCCGCGCCGGGCGCGCCGATGCCGCCGGCCCGGGCGATGGCCTCTATTGAAGGAATGTCCATGCGCGCAGGCTAGCAGCCCCGCCACGCCGCGGTCGGGCGAACTGCGCCGCGAAAGCGCGGCTAATTTCGGGTTTGGCGGCCGGCGGGCGCCGGGATAATCGCCGCATCCGATTTCGCGAGGAACGTTCGCCCGCCACATGGCCATCGCCAACCTGCCTGTCGCCCGCATCCTGCAGGGATTCTCCCGTCTGCCGCCGCAGAACCGCGTGTCGCTGATGCTGGTCGTCGCGGCGCTGTTCGCCGTGCTCGTCGCCTCCTGGCTGTGGAGCCGCTCGCCCGACTACCGCATCCTGTTTGCGAACGTCCAGGAGCGCGACGGCGGCGCGATCGTCGCCGCGCTGGGGCAGATGAACATCCCGTACCGCTTCAACGAGGGCGGCAACGCGATCCTGATCCCCGCCGAGTCGGTGCACGACGTGCGCCTGCGGCTCGCCTCGCAGGGGCTGCCCAAGGGCGGCAGCGTCGGCTTCGAGCTGATGGAGAACCAGAAGCTCGGCGCGACGCAGTTCCAGGAGCAGGTCACCTACCAGCGCGCCCTGGAGGGCGAACTGGCGCGCTCGGTGCAATCGCTCGCCGCAGTCCAGTCGGCGCGCGTGCACCTCGCGGTGCCCAAGGCGACTGCCTTCCTGCGCGAGCAGGCGAAGGCCTCGGCCTCGGTGCTGGTCAACCTTTACCCGGGCAAGCAGCTCGAGCGCGGCCAGGTCGCGGGCATCGTGCACCTGGTGGCCTCTAGCGTGCCCGAGCTCTCGCCCCGCGGTGTCAGCGTGATCGACCAGAGCGGCGCCCTGCTCAGCGTCCCCCACGACGGCTCGGCCGCCAACCTCGACCCCGGCCAGCTCGCGCACGCCCAGCAGATCGAGGGCAGTTACGCGCGGCGCATCGTCGATCTGCTCGAGCCCCTGCTCGGGCGCGCCAACGTGCGTGCCCAGGTAACCGCCGAGATCGATTTCAGCGCGACCGAGAGCACCGCCGAGACCTACCGCCCCAACAAGGACGGCGCGGACGCGGCGATCCGCAGCCAACAGACCAGCGAGTCCAGCCAGCCCGGCGGCGCCGCCGGCGGCGTGCCCGGCGCGGTGTCGAACCAGCCCGCCACCTCCCAGGCTGCGGCCGTACCCGCCGCCCCGGGCGGCGCCGCCCCTGCCGCAGCCGCCGTGCCGCAGCGCAAGGACCAGACCCTGCAGTACGAGCTCGACCGGACGGTGCGCCACACACGCCAGCACGTCGGCGCCGTCAAGCGCCTGTCGGTAGCGGTGGTGGTCAACCACCGCAAGAGCGCCGCGGCGCCCGACGCCAAGAGCGGCAAGGCCGCCTCCACGCCCCTGTCCGAGGAGGAAATGAAGCAGATCACCGCGCTCGCCAAGGAGGCGATCGGCTTTTCGCAGCAGCGCGGCGACACGCTGAACGTGGTGAACGCCGCCTTCAACGTCGAGCCGGTCGAGACGGTTCCCGAGCCCGCCTTCTGGCAGCAGCCGGACACCGTCGCCTTCGGCAAGGAGATCGGCAAACACCTGCTCGCCCTCGGCCTCGCCCTGTACGTGGTGTTCGGCGTCCTGCGGCCGATGGTCCGGCAACTCGCCGAATTGCCGCCGGCCCCGGAACCGGCGGCCATCGAGAACTTCGAGACCATCGAGACGGGGCAGGTCGGCCGCCTGGAGGCCGCGCGCCAGCTCGCGCGCCGCGATCCCAAGGTCGTGGCCAACGTCGTGAAATCCTGGGTCGCCGGCAATGAATGATGAGGGCATCGGCCGCGCCGCCGTGCTGCTGCGCTCGCTCGGCGAAGAAGAGGCCGCCGAGGTCTTCAAGCTCCTCGCGCCGAAGGAAGTGCAGAAGCTCGGCGAGGCGATGACCAAGATCGACAAGGTCAGCCGCACCAGCATCGAGGAGGTACTCAACCGCTTCAGCGCCGAGGCCGCGCAGCAGACCTCCCTGAGCGGAGACTCGCCGGAATACATCCGCGGCGTGCTCACCAAGGCGCTCGGCGACGACAAGGCGAAATACATCCTCGACCGCATCCTGCAGGGCAGCGATACCAGCGGCATCGAGAGCCTGAAATGGATGGATCCGGCGACCGTCGCGGAGCTGATCCGCAACGAGCACCCCCAGATCATCGCCTCGATTCTCGTGCATCTGGACCACGACCACGCCGCCGGGATTCTCGACCAGCTCGGCGACCGGCTGCGCAACGACACGATGCTGCGCATCGCGACGCTCGACGGCATACAGCCGAGCGCGCTGAGGGAGCTCAACGACGCCCTCGCCAAGGTGCTCGCCGGCAACGACAACATCAAGAAGTCCACGCTCGGCGGGGTGCGCGCCGCCGCCAACATCCTGAATTTCCTCGGCAACACGCAGGAGACCGCGGTGATCGAGTCGGTGCGGGAATTCGACGCCGAGCTGGCGCAGAAGATCCTTGACGAGATGTTCGTGTTCGAGAACATCCTGGACCTGGAGGACAGCGCGATCCAGCTGGTGCTGCGCGAGGTCCAGTCCGAGTCCCTGGTGGTGGCGCTGAAGGGCGCGAACGAGGCGGTCCGGGAGAAGATCTTCACCAACATGTCGCAGCGGGCCGGCGAAATGCTGCGCGACGACCTCGAATCCAAGGGGCCGGTCAAGGTCTCCGAGGTCGAGGCCGAGCAGCGCGAGATCCTCAAGATCGTGCGGCGCCTCGCGGAAGAGGGCCAGATCGCGCTCGGCGCGAAGGGAGACGAAGCCTATGTCTGACCTCGCAACGGGAGTCCGTGCGTGAACGAACGTTTCATCCGGCGCGAGCAGAGCGCCGGCTGGCAGCGCTTCAAGATGAACACGCTGAGCGACGGCGCCATGGATCGGCGCTCGGGCGAGCGCCGCAGCGCGCAGGCCCAGGGCACGGCCGACGACGCCGCGCGCGCGCACGCGCGCCAGGACGGCTTCCGCGAGGGCTACCGGGCCGGCCAGGCGCAGGCGGCGGCCGAGGCCGCCCAGCTGCGCGGGGTCGCGGCGCAGTTCGCCCGGTCCTGCGCGACCCTCGAGCAGGACCTGGCCGGCCAGGTGCTGGATCTGGCCCTCGACATCGCGCGCCACATGCTGCGCTCGGACGTGAAGGCGCGCCGCGAGGCGCTGCTGCCGGTGGTGCGCGAGGCGATCGCCTGCCTGCCCGACCAGGTGCAGCGCCCGCAGCTGCAGCTCAATCCGGCCGACGTCGAGATCATCCGCGCGCGCATCGGCGACGAACTGCAGATGGCCGGCTTCTCGATCGTCGAGGACCATCGCGTGGAGCCGGGCGGCTGCCGCATCTCGGCGGCGAGCTGCGAGGTGGACGCGACGCTGCCGGCCCGCTGGCGCCGCGTGCTCGCCGCCTTCGGCAGGGACATCGCCTGGTCCGATGGCTGAGACCGCGGCCCGGGAGGACGCGGGCATGTCGCGCTTCGCGCGCTACCTGGGCAATTGCCGCGTGCACCTGGAGGGCATCGAGCCGTTCGACGTCACCGGCCGCCTGACCCGCGTCGCGGGGCTGGTGATGGAGGCGGTCGGCATGCGCCTGCCTGTCGGCAGCACCTGCCTCGTGTCCGGACCGGATGCCTCGCGCGTCGAAGCGGAAGTGGTCGGATTTTCAGGCGACCGCCTGTACCTGATGCCGATCAGCGAAGTCACCGGCCTGCGTCCGGGCGCACTGGTGCGCTATCAGCCCTCGGCGAGCGCGTTGCCCTCGATGGATCCGGGGGTGCACCCCTGGCGCCGCGCCGAGGACCGCGCCCGCCACCTGCCGGTGGGCGAGGCCGTGCTCGGCCGCGTGCTGGACGCCGCGGGCCGGCCGCTCGACAAGCTGGGCCCGCTGGTCTGCGAGCGCACCGCGCCGCTCACCAGCCGGGCGATCAACCCGATCGACCGCGAGCCGATCCGCCAGACGCTCGACGTCGGCGTGCGCGCGATCAACGCGCTGGTAACGGTCGGCCGCGGCCAGCGCATGGGTCTGTTTGCCGGGTCGGGCGTGGGCAAGAGCCTGCTGCTCGGCATGATGGCGCGCTACACCAGCGCCGACGTGATCGTGGTCGGCCTGATCGGCGAACGCGGCCGCGAGGTCAAGGAATTCATCGAGGAAATCCTCGGCGCGGCGGGGCTCGCGCGCGCGGTGGTGGTCGCCGCCCCCGCCGACGCGCCGGCGCTGCTGCGCCTGCAGGGCGCCGCCTACGCGGCCACCCTCGCGGAGCATTTCCGCGCCGCCGGCCGGCACGTGCTGCTGCTGATGGACTCGCTCACCCGCTACGCCATGGCGCAGCGCGAAATCGCGCTCGCGATCGGCGAGCCGCCGGCGACCAAAGGCTACCCGCCCTCGGTGTTCGCCAAGCTGCCGCTGCTGGTCGAGCGCGCCGGCAACGCCGAGGCGGGCGGCGGCTCGATCACCGCCTTCTACACCGTGCTCACCGAAGGCGACGACCCGCAGGACCCGATCGGCGACGCGGCGCGCGCCATTCTCGACGGCCACATCGTCCTGTCGCGCTCGCTCGCCGACCAGGGCCACTATCCCGCGATCGACGTCGAAGCCTCGATCTCGCGAGCGATGCCCGCGCTCGCGAGTCCCGACGCGCAGGCGCGCGCGCGGCGCTTCAAGTCCCTGTACGCGCGCTACCAGCGCAACCGCGACCTGATCGTCGTCGGCGCCTATACGCCGGGCAACGACCCGGTGCTCGACGAGGCCGTGAACCTGTATCCGGCGATGGAAGCCTTCCTGCAGCAGGACATCCAGGAGCGCGCGCCGCTCGCCGAGAGCTTCGCGCGCCTCGACGCGCTGCTCGCCGGCCAGGCCGGCGTTCAAGGCGCCGGGCAGACCGCGGCGCAAACCTGAGGAGATCCGACATGGCGCACGCCACCGCCCTGGATAGCCTGATCGAATACGCGCGCGGCCAGCGCGACGATGCGCTCGCGCGCTTCGCCGCTTCGGTGTCGGCTTCGCGCGCGCTGCACGACCGGCTCGCGCTGCTCGTGAATTACCGCGGCGAATTCGTCGCGCGCCTCGCCGCCGCGGTGCGCGAGGGCCTGACGGCCGAGCAGTTGCGCGGCTTTCGCCTGTTTCTCGACAAGCTCGATCTCGCGATCGCGCAGCAGCAGCAGGCCATGCACTCGCAGTCCGAGCAGCACCTGCAGCGGCGCGCGGACTGGGCCCAGCGAGAATCGAGGCTGCAGGGCTACGCGACGCTGCGCGAGCGTCGGCGCGCGGCAAGCGCGGGACGATCGCGCCGCGACGAGCAGCGCAGCAGCGACGAGCACACCGCCGCGCGCACCGCCAAGGACCACTGAGCCACGCAAAGCGGACGAACCCCGAATGATCACGCTGCACTCGGCAATCCCCCCCCAGCCGGCCGCCGGCGTTGCGCGCGGCGATGCCGCCGCCGCGCCGCTGCCCGGCCCCGACTTCGCCGCGCTGATGGCCGGCATGCTCTCGATC
>JBASCW010000128.1:0-10845 GCA_049651845.1 Burkholderiales bacterium
CTCCAGCATCGCGCGCACCTCGCGCGCGACCTCGGGCGCGAACACGCGCTCGCCCGGCGCGGGCGCGCCGGTCTTGACGAGCGTGAGCGGCGCGAGCTCGCCGTCGCGCGCGAACACCGTGTAGGCGCGCGCCAGCTGGATCAGCGTCACCGAGATGCCGTGGCCGTAGGCCATGGTCGCCTGCTCCACGGGCCGCCAGGTCTTGGCCTCGCGCACGCGCCCGGCGCCCTCGCCAGGGAAGCCCAGCCTGGGCGCGGCGCCGAAGCCGACGCGCTTGAACATGCCGTGCATCTCCTCGCGCGGCAACCCGAGCGCGATCTTGGCGGCGCCGACGTTGGAGGACTTCTGGATCACCTGCGCCACGCTCATGGCGCCGCCCGGGTGCGCGTCGTGGATGGTGTAGTTGGCGATGGTGAGCGTGCCGGGCGCGGTCGGGATCACCGTCTGCGCGGTCACGCGCCCCAGCTCCATCGCCAGCGCCGCGGTGAAGGGCTTGAGCGTGGAGCCGGGCTCGAAGCTGTCGGTCATCACGCGGTTGCGCAGCTGCGCGCCCGAGAGGCGCGCGCGGTTGTTCGGGTTGTAGGTCGGCAGGTTGGCCAGCGCCAGCACCTCGCCCGTGCGCACGTCGAGCACCACGATCGCGCCCGCCTTGGCGCGGTGCGATTCGACGGCCGCCTTGAGCGCGCCGAAGGCGAGGTTCTGGATCTTGCTGTCGAGCGCGAGCGCGAGGTCGCGCCCGTCCTGCGCGGCGCGGATCGACTCGACGTCCTCGACGATGCGCCCGAGCCGGTCCTTGATCACGCGCCGGCTGCCCGCGGTGCCGCCGAGCAGCGCCTGGTGCGCGAGCTCGATGCCCTCCTGGCCGGCGTCGCCGACCCCGGTGAAGCCAACCACGTGCGCCATGGTCTCGCCGCCCGGGTAGTAGCGGCGATACTCGTTCTGCTGGTGCACGCCGGGGATGCCGAGCTCGGCGACGCGCGCCGCGCTCTCGGGCGGGATCTGGCGCTTGAGGTACACGAATTCACGATCCGAATCGGCGAGCCTGCGCGCGCGCTCGCGCGCGTCCAGCTGCAGCAGCCCCGCCAGCGCCTTCATCTGCGCCGGGCTCGCCTGCACGTCCTCGGGGATCGCCCACACCGACTTCACGGGCGTGGAGATCGCCAGCGCCTCGCCGTTGCGGTCCAGTATCCGGCCGCGCGTGGCGGGCACCTCGAGCACGCGCGCGTGGCGCGCCTCGCCCTTGCCCTGCAGGAAGCCGGTCTGCACCGACTGCAGGTAGACCGAGCGGCCCGCGAGCACCGCGAAGCCCGCGAGCAGCAGCGCCAGCGCGACGCGCGCGCGCCAGGCGGGCAGCCGCACCATCACCGGCACGCTGGCCGCGACGCTCACGGTATCGCTCCTGCGGCGCTCAAGGCTGCGCCCCGTCCTTCCTCGCCTCCACCATGCGCACGCGGCGCGGATCGGGCACTCGCATGCCGAGCGCGCCGGCGGCGATCTTCTCGACGCGCGAGTGCAGCCCCCAGGTGCTGGCTTCGAGCTGCAGCTGGCCGAACTCGACGTCGAGCGCGCGGCTGCGCTCCTGCTCGCGCTCGAGCTCCGAGAACAGCTTCCTCGACTTGTGCTGCGAGGTGACGAGCCCGAGCGCGCAGACGACGAGAACCAGGAGGAGGAGGAGGTTCAGCTTCGCCACGCGTCGGGCCCGTGTTCGGAAAAAGCATGCTTCAGTACCGCTGCATCCAGCGCTTCGCCGGTGCGCTCGGCGACGCGCAGCGTCGCGCTGCGCGCGCGCGGATTGGCCGCGACCTCGGCGCTCGATGCGCGCTGCGCCTTGCCGACGATTCTGAGCGGCGCTTGTGGCAGATCGCGGGCGCGAATCGGCAAATCCCGGGGCAGGCTGTCGGCGCTGCAGGCCCGCAGGAAGCGCTTGACGAGGCGGTCCTCGAGCGAGTGGAAGCTGATCACCGCGAGCCGGCCGCCCGCGGCGAGCCGCGCGAGCGCCTGCGGCAGCATCAGCGCGACCTCCTCAAGCTCCCGATTGACGAGAATCCGTAGAGCCTGAAAGGTGCGCGTCGCCGGATCCTGGCCGACTTCGCGCCGTGCCTCCCTCTTACGGACCGCGGCAGCCACGACAGCGGCAAGTTGCTCTGTCCGGCGGATCGGCTCGCGTGCGCGAGCAGCAACAATCGCCTTTGCAACCTGTTTAGCAAACCGTTCTTCGCCATAGCCCCCGATTGCCTCCCGCATTTGTTGTTCTGTCGCCGTGGCCAGCCAGTCCGCGGCGGACTGGCCGCGGCTCGGATCCATGCGCATGTCGAGCGGCCCGGGGGCGCGGAACGAGAAGCCGCGCGCGGGATCGTCGAGCTGCGGGGAAGACACGCCCAGGTCGGCGAGCACGCCGTGCACATGCGCCGCGCCCTGCGCATCGAGCACCTGCGCGAGCTCGCTGAACGGCGCGTGCGCGATGCGAAAGCGCGAGTCGGCGATCGTGCGCGCGGCGGCCACCGCTTCGGGATCGCGGTCGAGCGCGATCAGTCGCCCGGCCGGCCCGAGCGCGGCGAGGATCGCGCGGCTGTGCCCGCCGCGGCCGAAAGTCGCATCGACGTAGACGCCGTCGGCGCGGATGGCGAGCGCCGCGACTGCCTCCTCGAGAAGCACTGCACGGTGCGCCGGCAGGGAGGACGAGGATGGGCTCATCGTCCGCGCCCGCCGTCACAGCGAGAAGTCCTCCATGCCGGGCGGCAGCGAGCCGGTGCCGGACAGCGCGGCGGCGGCCTTCGCGCTCCACACGCCCGGGTCCCAGAGCTCGAAGTAGTGGCTTTGCCCGACCAGCATCGCCTCGCGCTCCAGGCGCGCGTGCATGCGCAGCGCGCTCGAGATCAGCACCCGGCCCGAGCCGTCCGGCGTGACGTGCTCCTCGAAGCCCAGCAGCAGGCGCTTCCACCAGCTCGCGCGCGGATCGAAGCTGGGGAATTTCTCCACCTGCGCGCGCACGCGCTCCCATTCGGCTTCGGGGTAGACGAGCGCGCAGCCCTCGGGGTGCGCGCTCAGCACCAGCGTGCGGCTCGCGGCGACGAGCGCGTCGCGGTGCCGCGTGGGTATGGCGAGCCGGCCCTTGGCATCCAGCGTGAGAACCGTCGCGCCGTGGAACGTGCCTCCCATCTTCCTGCGTCTCCTCCACTCGGATTGGCCTAGACCACACCCAGTGCATCGTTATGGGCGAAACTCCGCCACTTTTTTCTACGTTTTCCCACTTTATGCGAAAAGCGCAGGGTCGGTCAAGCGATCGAAAGGAAATTTTCCAGTTACGACAACAACTTAGGACAACATCTGGAGGCCAAATCTCTGTTTTACTTGTCTTTTAATATCAAGTACTTATAAAAGTGACTGAAAGTGGCTTCTCAGGAAGAGGGTCAGGAGGCATCGGCGATAATCCACTAATGATCAACAAGTTCTTTGCCACCGCCGAGGCGGCGCTCGCCGACGTTGCGGACGGCGCGACGGTGATGATCGGCGGCTTCGGCAACGCCGGCATGCCCGCCGAGCTCATCGACTGCCTGATCGCGCAGGGCGCGAAGGACCTCACGGTCGTCAACAACAACGCGGGCAACGCCGACGCGGGCCTCGCCGCGCTGATCGGCGCGGGGCGCGTGCGCAAGGTGCTGTGCTCGTTCCCGCGCCAGGTCGATTCCTGGCACTTCGACCGCCTGTACCGAGCAGGAAAAATCGAGCTCGAGCTGGTGCCGCAGGGCACGCTCGCCGAGCGCATCCGCGCCGCGGGCGCGGGCATCGGCGCGTTCTTCACGCCGACCGCGTTCGGCACCAGGCTCGCCGAGGGCAAGGAGACGCGCCACATCGACGGCCGCGATTACGTGCTCGAGTACCCGATCCACGCCGACTACGCGCTCATCAAGGCCGACCGCGCCGACCGCTGGGGCAACCTCACCTACCGCATGACCGCGCGCAATTTCGGGCCGATCATGGCGGCGGCCGCGAAATTCACCGTCGCGCAGGTGCGCGAGACCGTGGAGCTCGGCCAGCTCGACCCCGAAGCGATCGTTACGCCGGGGATCTTCGTGCAGCGCGTGGTGCGCCTGCCGGCGATGCGCAAGGCCGCGTGAAAAAGCTCGACCGCAACCAGATCGCCGCGCGCGTCGCGCGCGACATCCCGAACGGCGCCTACGTCAACCTCGGCATCGGCCTGCCCACGCTGGTCGCCAACCACGTGCCGAAGGACCGCGAGATCGTCCTGCACAGCGAGAACGGCATCCTCGGCCTCGGCCCCCGGCCCGCGCCGGGCACCGAGGACGAGGACCTGATCGACGCCGGCAAGGCGCCGGCGACCGCGCTGCCCGGCGCCTCGTATTTCCATCATGCGGATTCCTTCGGCATGATCCGCGGCGGCCACATCGACATCTGCGTGCTGGGCGCGTTCCAGGTCGCGGCCAACGGCGACATCGCCAACTGGCACACCGGCGAGCCGGACGCCATTCCCGCCGTCGGCGGCGCGATGGACCTCGCCGCGGGCGCAAAGCAGGTATTCGTGACGATGGAGCACCTCACCAAGCAAGGCGAGTCGAAGATCGTCGAGCGCTGCAGCTACCCGCTCACCGGCCTGCGCTGCGTGACGCGCATCTACACCGACCTCGCGGTGATTGAAGTCAAGGCCGACGGCCTGCACCTGGTGCAAATCTGCGCCGAGGGCCTGTCGTTCGAGGAACTGCAGCGCCTGAACGGCGTGCCGCTCAAGCAACGCGTGGCAGCCTGAAAATCGCCGGCAGCACCGGAGGATCGATCGCCGTGAGGATGCGCCCGCTCCTGAGGGCGGCGCTGGCGAGTCTCGGCTGGGCGTGCCTGGTGCCGCCCGCCCTCGCCCAAGAACGTGACCTCGCCGACCGGCTGGTGGCGGCGTACGCCAAGCTCGGCTCGTACTGTGCGCGTGCACAGCAATCGCAGCGGGCGGGCGACGGCGCGGCGCCGGCAATGAAAATGGAGCATTGCGTCCTGCGGGACGGCCGATTCCGCAGCGTCGTCACCAGCCCGAGGCAGCTCAACGTCGAGTGGTCCGACGGCGAATTCCAGCACTCCCACCATCGCATCACGGGCGAGCGGCCCTTCGACAGCTACGTCCGGGTTGCCGCGGCCCGCATGAGCGCGCCCGACGTGCTGCCGATCCTGCAACGGGCGCTCGGCTGGTACTGGCTGGGCGTCGCCGACATGGCGGGCTTGCGCGAGCGCTTCAAGGCGTTCGAGCCGAAAGCGGAGCTCTCTACCGCGACGCTCGTCGCCTACGAGGCGCCGCCCGGTGATCCCATGGCAGGGCAGCGGGTGTGGATCGGGCGCGAGGATGGGGTCATCCGGCGCGTGGGGTGGCGCAATCCGGACGTAGGCGAGATCGTGCTGACGGAAGTGCGGCTCGACCCGGTGCTTTCGCCGGAAGCGCTGCGGCACGAGGCGCCGGCGGCGGCGAGATACCGGTACGCCGTGAAGCAGAACCTTCTCGAGCTCGCGCTCGCGGCCTCGGCCCTGGGCTTCGCGCTGGGCTTTGCCTATGGACGCCTGCGCCGGCGCGCAGCAGGCGACGAGGCCACCGCCCGCGCGCGGGCCTGGCGCATCTATCGCTGGCTACTTGCCATCACGGCGCCGCTGGCGATCCTGCTCGGGCTGTTCGCGCCGACAGGCGACGGCATGGAAGCCGCGGCGCGCCTGATCGAGCACCTTGCCTGGACGATTGCCTGGCTCTACCTCCTGTGGCTCGCCGGCCTGTTCCTGCTGGGGCGCAGCGCGAGCGCGCGCGGTGCAGGCAACCCGAAGCGCGGCTGATGGCGCTTCGCAAAGAAGAATCGGGGGGCGACGGCGGACGCACCGAAGGCAGGCGTGCTGCGGCCGGACCAGGCGCTGAGCGGTGGACTACTGCCACAATCGGTCATGCATGCGATCTCGAGAGGGCTGTGCAAGGGGCGTTATCGCAAATAAGAGGCGATCGAACCGTGGCTGAAATGATGGGGGCGAGCCCATGACGCATCTCAGCTACTTCGTCGCTCTCGCCGCGATGGGCAGCTTCGTCCTGCTCATGGCCCTGGGCTCGTTCGCGACGATCGGGGTCGAGCTCGTCGGCATGGCGCTGGGTGCGCGACCGAACGAGGAGACCGCCAAGGCGATTGTCTATTCCACCGTCGCGTTCCTGTGGACGTGCGCCCTGGTCGCGATCTGGGTCCGCAATCAGGGCCTGTCGCCACGACGCGTCGTTCCTGGCCGTGGGGCCTGGCTGACGTGGGGCCACGGTTGCCTGGCAGTCGGGCACCTCCTCGTGCTGTCCTTGTTCATCTTCCAGGAGCTTGGACTCCTCATGATCCTGCCGGTGCTGGTCGTCCTGATTCTCTATTCCGTCGGCATCGCCCTGGTCGAGGCGGCGCGGGATCGGCGGCCAATCTCATGAGCATCGTCGTCCAAGCCGTCGGCTCGATCGCGTTCGTCCTCGCGAGCATCGCCATCCTGGTCGCGGAGACGCTTCACCTGGTGGGCTGGCTGTAACAAGAAACGCACCGCACTTCGGCGGGCCGTATCGAGATCGTGGTTCGGCGAGCCGTGTCGACGGATACGGTTTCAGGTCTTTCCGGAAACGAGCGCGATCCGGCGGCGGATCCGCTCCAGCGCGTCGCGGTCCCCCGCCGCCTCGATGCGTTTCTCTTCGACGCCCAGCCAGGCAAGCAGCGGCCGGCGCCAGCCCTGGGCAGAGGAAAGGTCGATCGCCGCAGCGATGGTTTGCGGGTTGGCCTTGCCGTTCTTGAAATCGACTCCGGCGGAAACCAGCCGCGAAAAGCCGTCGTCCGCAGCGGCGCGCGCGGCGCGTCCCGCGAGGAATTCCGCATTCGCCAACTCCTCCGGACCCGCGTCGGCGCGCAGCTTCTCGAAACCGGGGCAGTCGTCGAACTCGAGGCTCGCGGTGCGCGCGGCGCAGCGGATCAGCTCGGCGCGCGCGACCAGCGCGGGGTTGCCGGTGCTCGCGAGCTCGGCGCGCGCGCGCGCGAACTCCAGGTCCGCCACGCGGCTGTCGCCGCGCAGGTAGGCCTGCTGGAACGCGTCGAGCGAATACTTCGCGCTCGCCTGCCAGGCGGCCGGCGGCGGGCCGCCTGCGCAGCCGGCAAGAAGGGTCGCGAGCAGCAGAGAACGAAATCTCACGGCAGCTTGATCCTGGTGTCGCGCTCGAACGGCCACTTGCGGTTGATCTCGTCGATCAGCGCCGAGACCTTGCGCAGGCTCGCCTCGACCTCGGCGCGCAGCGCGCCCAGGTCGGCGCTCGCCGCCTTGGCGTTGCCGGACACGACCTGCGCGTCGGCGAGGATGCCGTCCACGCGCTTCAGGCTCGCGCGCACCTCGCCGAGGATCTGGTTCGCCTGCACGACCGCCTTCTGCGTCTCGTCGACGAGGCCGCCCTGGCTCAGCACGCGCTGGTCGGTCTTGCTGAGCACGGTATCCATTTTGAGCGCGACGCCGTCCAGCCGGCCGAGCAGCGCGTTGGCGCGGTCGAGCGCGGTGAGCACCTTGCGTGCGTTCTCCTCCGAGCCGAGCACGGCCCCGAGAACGCCCTGCTTGCCCGCCATGCGCTCGGTGACCGTGCGCGCGTTGGCGACGCTCTGCTGCAGGTTCGAGCCCGCTTGCACCAGCTCGTCCAGGCTCTCGAGGATGCTGCGCACCGAGGCGACCAGCCGCGGGATTTCCTGCGCCGTGTCGCCGCGCAGCACCGGCCGCTCGGCGCCGTCGGGCAGCGGCGGATCCTTCAGGTCGGCGGTATAGGCGCGCAGCTTGCCCGCGCCCACGAGCGGCACGTCGAGCACGAACACGCTCGTTGCGCGCAGCCATTTCGCCTCCTCGACGGGGATGCGCACGCTGATGCGCACCTTGCCGTCGTCGCGCAGCCCGATGCCGCGCACCTTGCCGATCGGGAAGCCCGCGAAGCTCAGGCTCGAGCCCACGCTCACGCCCTCGGCGTTGTCGGCGATGAGATCGAGGCGCTGCGTATCCTCGAACACGCCGCGCGCGTAGAGCACGTAGACGATGAAGCCGGCGGCGACGATGATCGACAGGCCGAGCAGGATGCCGACCTTGACGCCGAGGCTGCGCGGCAGCAGCGAGAATCTGCCCAGCGCTTCGCCTCCCTGCTTGTCCGCCGGCTCGGCCATCAGACGTATTTCACCACCAGCGACAGCACCGCGACGATGCCGACCACGAAGAACAGCTTCACCAAGCCCGCCAGCACCGCGAACGGCACCGAGCGCGGCTGGCCGCGCTCGGCCTCGAGGCCGGTGGCGATCGGGATCAGCGCCACGGCCAGGCCGAACAGCAGGCACTTGAGCAGGAAGCCGGCCAGCACCTGGCCGTCGAAGACATCGGCGACGACGCGCGTGAAGGTGTCGAAGCCCGCGTCCGTGAAGCCGTAGAACACGGTGTAGGTGAGCAGGCCCGCGAGCGCGCAGGCCAGCGTGTTCAGCGTGAACACCGACAAGGCCGCCGCGGCGACGCGCGGCACCAGCTCCGCGTACAGCGGCGTCGCGCCGATCTCCTCGCTGTCCTCGATCTCGCCGTTGACGCGCATCAGCGCGATCTCGGCGCCGATCTCCGAGCCGGTCCGCAGCGCGACGAACAGCGCGGTAAGCAGCGGGATCACTTCGAGCACCAGCACGCGCAGCACGAGCTCGATCGCGTACTGCGAGACCCCGTAGGTGACCGCCGCCTGGCTCACGACCTCGATCAGCACCACGCTGAGCACGGCGGTGAACGCGAGGTAGCCGGCCAGCACCTTCCAGGCCATGAAGTAGATCTGGCGCACCGCCATCTCGCGCGCCGCCGGCGTGTAGGTGGAGGGCGAGAGCGCGGCCGCCACCGCGTAGCCGGCGAAGCGCCCGAGCCGGCGCCAGCTGCGCGGTCGCAGGATGAACTCGCCGCCGTAGGCCATGGGTGGAGTTTACAATCCCCGCTCGACCGAGGAGAGCCCGTGGCCAAGAAAAAACCCGAAGAATTGCGCTCGCATCGCTGGTTCGGCGTCAAGGACCTACGCTCCTTCGGCCACCGCTCGCGCACCGCGCAGATGGGCTACGACCGCAGCGACTACGCGGGCAAGCCGGTGATCGCCATCATCAACACCTGGTCGGACATCAACCACTGCCACACCCACTTTCGCCAGCGCGCCGAGGAAGTCAAGCGCGGCATCTGGCAGGCCGGCGGCTTCCCGCTCGAGATGCCGGCGATGGCGCTCGCCGAGACCATGCAGAAGCCGACCACCATGATGTACCGCAACTTCCTCGCCATGGAGACCGAGGAGCTGCTGCGCGGCTACCCGGTGGACGGCGCGGTGCTGATGGGCGGCTGCGACAAGACCACGCCGGCGCTCATCATGGGCGCGACCAGCATGAACCTGCCGGCGATCTACCTGCCCGCCGGGCCGATGTTGAACAGCCACTGGCGCGACCAGACGCTGGGCTCCGGGTCGGACACCTGGAAGTACTGGGACGAGCTGCGCGCCGGGCGCATCACCGAGCGCGACTGGCAGGACATCGAGGACACCATCGCCCGGTCGCCCGGCACCTGCATGACCATGGGAACGGCGGCGACGATGATGTCGCTCGCGGAAGCCCTCGGCTTCACGCTGCCGGGCTACTCCTCGATCCCGGCGCCGGATTCGAACCATGCGCGCATGGCGGCGCTCACCGGCAAGCGCATCGTCGAGATGGTCTGGGAGGACTTGAAGCCGCGCGACTTCCTGTCGCGCGGCTCCTTCGACAACGCCATCACCACGCTGATGGCGATGGGCGGCTCGACCAACGCGGTGGTGCACCTCGTCGCCATGGCCGGGCGCGCGGGCTTGCCCTTCCCGCTCGAGCGCTACAACGAGATCGCCGCCAGGGTGCCGGTGATCGCCAACGTGCGGCCCTCGGGCGACAAGTACCTGATGGAGGACTTCTTCTACGCGGGCGGACTTCGCGCTTTGCTTTTTTCTCTGAGAGACCTTCTGGATCTGAATGCGAAAACAGTGAATGGCCGCACCCTGGGAGAGAACATCGAAGGGGCGAAAGTCTGGAACGCGGACGTGATCCTGCCGCGCGACAAGCCGCTGAAGAAATCGGGCGGGCTTGTCATGCTGCGCGGCTCGCTCGCGCCCGACGGCGCGGTGCTGAAGACGAGCGCTGCGGACCCGAAGCTGCTGAAGCACACGGGCAAGGCGGTGGTGTTCGAGGACTACAACGACATGGCGGCGCGCATCGACCGCGATGACCTGGAGGTGGACGCCGACAGCGTGCTGGTGCTCAAGAACGCGGGCCCGCTCGGCGGCCCGGGCTTCCCCGAGTGGGGCATGCTGCCGATGCCGAAGAAGCTCATCAAGCAGGGCGTCAAGGACATGGTGCGCATCTCGGACGGCCGCATGAGCGGCACCAGCTACGGCACCTGCATCCTGCACGTCGCGCCCGAGGCCTACGTCGGCGGCCCTCTCGCCTTCGTTCAGAATGGTGATTCGATCGAACTGGATGTGGACGAGAAAGTCGTGAATCTCAAGATTTCACCGGCAGAACTGGAAAAAAGAAGGAAATCGTGGAAGCGTCCTCCCGCCAAGTACGAGAGAAGCTACGGCGCGATCTTCTCGCGCCACGTCAAGCAGGCGAACGAGGGCTGCGACTTCGACTTCCTCGAGGGCACCGCGCCGACCGCGGAGCCCGAGATTCACTAGCTAATGACAACTGCGTAAATAATGTCCTATACTGTGCGCCGGAGGTGCTCCATGAGACCCACCGGAAGCCCAGAAGAACTCGAACATCGCCGGATGCGGGCGCTGGCCTTGCTCAAAGAAGGATT
>JBASCW010000129.1:0-7315 GCA_049651845.1 Burkholderiales bacterium
CGCACGCGAGCTTCCAGGAGCTCGCGGCCGCGCTGCAGCGCCAGCCGCTCGACGCGGGCCAGGCGGGCGCCCTGCAGCGCACGATCGAGGGCGAGCAAGCGCTCGTCGAGCGCGTCGCCTCGGCGCCGCGCGGTGATCCAGAGCTGGCGTCGGTGCGCGCGCTCGCCGGCAAGATGGTCGACGACGCCTATCGGGTGCTCGCCGCGAGCTACTACGTCGCCGACCGCGAGGTCGAGCGCCTGGGCGCCGGCGCCGACGAGGTGCACCGGCGCCTGATCGTGATGGTGCTGGTGGCTTCCGCGCTCGCGCTCGCCGCCGCGCTCGCGCTCACGCGCCTGATCTCTCGGCCGATCGCCGAGCTCGACTCCGCGATCCGCCAGCTGGGCGGCGCCGACTTCGCGCGGCCGATCAGCGTGAGCGGGCCGGCGGACCTGCGCAGCCTGGGCGAGCGGCTGGACTGGCTGCGCCTGCGCCTTACCGAGCTGGAGGCGCAGAAGAACCGCTTCCTGCGCCACCTCTCGCACGACCTGAAGACGCCGCTCGCCGCGCTGCGCGAGGGCACCGAGCTGCTCAACGACCAGGTCGCGGGTCCGCTCGCGCCGCCGCAGCGCCAGGTGGTGGCGATCCTGCGCGACAACAGCATCAAGCTGCAGCGGCTCATCGAGGACCTGCTCGACTACCAGCGCGCGCTGCACGCCGCCTCGGGCCTGCAGGTGGGCACGGTGGCCATCGACGCGCTGCTGCGCCAGTCGCTGCGCTCGCACCAGCTCGCCGCGCAGGGCAAGGCGCTGCGCATCGGGCTCGAGACCGCCGCGTTCACCGTATCGGGCGATGCCGCGAAGCTGCGCTCGGTGGTCGACAACCTGCTCGGCAACGCCGTCAAGTTCACGCCCGCGGGCGGCGAGATCCGCGTGCTGGCGCGCGAGCAGGGCGGCCTGGCCACGATCGACGTGCTCGACAGCGGCTCGGGCGTGCCGCCGGAGGAGCGCGAGGCGATCTTCGAGGCGTTCTTCCGCGGCCGCGCGGGCGCCTACGGGCGCGCCGAGGGCACCGGCCTGGGGCTGGCGATCGCGCGCGAGTTCACCGAGGCGCACGGCGGCCGCATCGAGGTGGTCGCGGGCGCGCGCGGCGGGCATTTTCGCGTCACGCTGCCGCTGCGCCCGGCCGCGCCCCTGGCGGAGGCGGCATGAGGCGCATCGCCCTGCTGCTGGCGTTCCTGCTCTCGGGCTGCGCGGCGGGCGCGCTGCAGCCGGGCCCGAGCGCGCAGGAGTACGAGGCCGAGATCGCGCGCCTGAAGGCGCAGCTCGCCGCCGAGGTCGCCGAGCGCCAGAAGCTCGCGCGCGCCGCGCGCGCGCGCGAAGACACGCTGCGCCGCCAGCTCGAGGCGATGAAGTCCATCGAGCGCGGCATCCTCGAGCGCGAGGACAAATTGCGTTCCGAAATGAGGTGAGCCATGGATAAGAACCCGAAGAGAATCCTGCTGATCGACGACGACAAGGACCTGCTGCACCTGATCTCGATGCGGCTGCGCGCCGCGGGCTACGCGGTGTCCACCGCGGAGTCGGGCCAGGCCGGGCTCGCCGCGATGTCCGCGACGCCGCCCGAGCTGGTGATCACCGACCTGCGCATGGAGGGCATGGACGGCCTCGCGCTGTTCGACGCCATCCACCGCGATGCGCCCTCGCTGCCGGTGGTGATCCTGACCGCGCACGGCACCATCCCGGAGGCGGTCGCGGCCACGCGCCGCGGCGTGTTCGGCTTCCTCACCAAGCCGTTCGACCCCAAGCTGCTGCTCGACACCGTGGCCGAGGCGCTGCGCCTGTCGGGCGCGCCCAGCGGCGCCGACCAGGGGTGGCGCACCGAGCTCGTCACGCGCTCGTCCGCGATGGAGTCGCTGCTCAACCAGGCCAGGCGCGTCGCGCTGTCGGACGCGGCGGTCTGCATCCTCGGGGCGAGCGGCACCGGCAAGGAGCTGCTCGCGCGCGCGATTCACCGCGCCAGCCGGCGCTCGGACGCGCCCTTTGTCGCCGTGAACTGCAGCGCGATCCCGGAGGGCCTGCTCGAATCCGAGCTGTTCGGCCACAAGAAGGGCGCGTTCACCGGCGCGGTGCAGGACCGGCGCGGCCTGTTCCAGGCCGCGCACGGCGGCACGCTGTTCCTCGACGAGATCGGCGACATGCCGCTCGCGCTGCAGGTCAAGCTGCTGCGCGCGCTCGAAGAGCGCGTGGTGCGGCCGGTCGGCGCCAACGAGGACATCGCAGCGGACGTGCGGCTGCTCTCGGCCACGCACCGCAAGCTCGAGGACCGCATCGCCGCGGGCGAATTCCGCGAGGACCTGTTCTACCGCCTGAGCGTGGTCAAGCTCGCGCTGCCGGCGCTCGCCGAGCGGCGCGAGGACATCCCGCTGCTCGCCGGCCACTTCCTCACCGACTTCGCGCGCCGCTACGACCGGCCGCGCCTCGCGCTCTCGCCCGAGGCGATGGAGCTGCTGGTGGCGGCGCCCTGGCCGGGCAACGTGCGCCAGCTGCTGAACGTGATCGAGCAGGCGGTGGCGCTGTCGGCCACCGAGGTGATCCCGGCCTCGCTGGTGCGCCAGGCGCTCGACGCGGGCGACTCCGCGCTCACGCCGCTGGACGAGGCGCGCCGCGCCTTCGAGCGCGACTACCTCGCGCGCATCCTCAAGATCACCGCGGGCAACGTGACGCAGGCCGCGCGCCTCGCGGGCCGCAACCGCACCGAGTTCTATCGCCTGCTCGACCGGCACGCGCTCGAGCCCGGCATGTTCAAGCCGTCGCCGCGCGCAGACAACGAAAACCGCGTCGCATCAAGCGCTTCGCGCGCACGCGGCTGAACGCGTCGCCGCCCGGCGACGCATTTGCCGCTGAGGCGACACTGGAAATCCGTCACGCAATGAGGCTAAGGCGTTGAGCGCAGTCGCAAATGCGCCGCTGGCACGGCGATTGCGAACGATCGTCCGCATGAATCATCCGACCAAGCTCCCGCACATCGGCACGACGGCCGGCTTCTTCCAGGCGCTCGCGGGCTTCGCGATCGCGGTGCTGGTGATGATCGGCTTTGGCGGCACGGTCTACAAGATGATCGCGCCGGAGGGCTGGCTTGCGCAGCTCTTCGGCCGCAGCCTCGCGGGCGGGCTCGCGGCGCTGCTCGCGCTGCTGATGATCGGCACGAGCGCCTGGCTGCTGCGGGCTTGGGTCTCGGTCACGCAGCGCAACCGCTATTCGGAAGTGTTCGTCTATGTCTTCGCCGGTATCGGACTGGTCTATGCGGTCCAGATACTCATGAAGGGCGGCGTCTAGCGCCGGCAACCTACAACCAGAAGAAATCTTCCTCCAAAGCTTTCTCCCCCCGGCCCGATCCTCCCCCCCTAGAGGCGGGCCATTTTCTTGGGTTTGCAGACCATGATGCGTGTCGAACGACAGGCGCCCAGCCTGATGATCAGCTTGCGAAGCATCGCCGTGCACGGCCTGATCACGCTGCTCGCGGTGGCAATCGCCTTCTCGTTGCCGCAGGCCGCGAAGTACATCCTGTTCGAATGGTGGCCGATGGTGGAGTCCGATCCCAACCTGCTGCTCGGCAGCGAGATCGTCCTCGCCTCGGTTCTGGTGCTGGTCCTCAACCTGGTGAAGCTGTCCTGGGACAACCGCTACGCGGTCAAGCTGGCCCGCACCGCGGCGCTGGTCTACACGCGCGATGCGACGCGCGGCTGGACGGCGCGCTGGCGCGAGCGCCAGCTGCTCAAGCAGCTGCCGGCGGTGCGCGACGCCTTCGTGATGACGCTGACCGGCTACGACACCTTCGTCGCAGAGGGCAGCCTGCTGCGCGCGCCGCTCGAGACGGCCTACGAGCTGCGGGTCATGCTGGTGAACCCGGTCGGCGAGGCGCTGCGCCGACGCGCCGAATCGTTGCCCCCGGACATCACCGTGCTGTCGCTGCAGACCGAGATCGAGGCCAGCATCGCGTTCCTGGCCAACCTGCGCAAGCGCGGCACGAAGGTCGCGCTGAAATTCTACGACCAGATGCCGTTCTGGAAGGTGGCGGTCCTCGGCGACCACGCCTGGGTGCAGTTCTGTCATGCCGGCTTTGCGGTAAGCGAGCAGCCCGAGTACGTATTCGCACTGAACGACCGCAAGCCGCGGCAGGGCCTGTTCGTGCCGTTCTACGTTCACGTGCTCGAGCGCTGGAACGAGCCGGTCCACCCGGAGTACGACTTCGAGCGCAACGAACTGGTGCACCGGGACGCCGCGGGCAACGAGACCGCGCGCTCGCCGTTGCCCGTGCCGATCAATGGCGCGTCGCCGCCCGCACAGAGCGCGCTGCACTAGACCGCGTGCTGGATCGCGGCTAAACCGCGATGGGCGCCTTGATGGCCGGGTGCGGCTCGTAGCCCTCGAGCGCGAAGTCCTCGTAGCTGAAGCCGAAGATGTCCGTCACCGCCGGATTGAGCTTCATGCGCGGCAACGGGCGCGGCGCGCGGCCGATCTGCTCGCGCGCCTGCTCGAGGTGGTTCAGGTACAGGTGCGCGTCGCCCAGCGTGAGCACGAACTCGGCGGGCTTGAGCCCGGTCACTTGCGCCACCATCAGCGTGAGCAGCGCGTACGAGGCGATGTTGAACGGCACGCCGAGGAACAGGTCCGCGCTCCTCTGGTACATCTGGCAGGAGAGGCGCCCGCCGGCGACGTAGAACTGGAACAGCGCGTGGCAGGGCGGCAGCGCCATGCGGTCCACGTCGGCCGGGTTCCAGGCGCTGACCAGGTGGCGGCGCGAGTCGGGCTTGTTGCGGATGGCTTCGACGACGTTGCGGATCTGGTCGATCTCGCCGCCCTCGGGCGTGCGCCAGTGCCGCCACTGGTAGCCGTAGACCGGACCCAGGTTGCCGTTCTCGTCCGCCCACTCGTCCCAGATCGAGACGCCGCGCTCCTGCAGCCACTTCACGTTGGTGTCGCCGCGCAGGAACCAGAGCAGCTCGAGGATGATCGACTTCAGGTGCAGCTTCTTGGTGGTGAGCAGCGGGAAGCTGCCGTCCAGCTCGAAGCGCAGCTGGCGCCCGAACACCGACAGCGTGCCGGTGCCGGTGCGGTCGGTCTTGTGCGCGCCGGCGTCGAGCACCTGGGCGAGCAGGTCGAGGTACTGGCGTTCGCCGGGGGCCGGTCTCATACCGCGATGGTAGCGAAAAGTTCGCGCGCGCTGCGAAAGCGCTCTTCGGGCCGCTTGGCGAGCAGCCGGTCGAGAATGGTCTGGTAGCCCGCCAGGCGGGCGGGGAGCTGGGGAATCGGCCCGTGCACGTGCTGGTAGACGAGGTCGGCCGGTCCCGCGTCGCCGAACAGGCGCTCGCCGGTGAGCATCTCGTAGAAGATCGCACCGAGGCTGTACAGGTCCGAGCGCGCGTCGGCCTCGCGGCCGAGGCACTGCTCGGGGCTCATGTAGCGCGGCGTGGCCATGATCTCGCCCTGGCGCGTGAGCTCGATCGAGGAGCCCAGGTCCTTGGCCAGGCCGAAGTCCACGATCACCGGCCGGCCGCTGTCGCGGAACATGATGTTCTGCGGCTTGAGGTCGCGGTGCACGATGCCTTGCGCGTGGATCGCGTCGAGCGCCTTGGCGATCTGCGAGGTGAGGCGCAGCGCCGCGAGCGAGGTCAAGCCTTCGCGCATGCGCGCTGCGAGCGTGCCGCCCGAGAGGTATTCCATGGCGATGTAGGGGCTCTCGCCGGAAACGCCGTACTCGTAAATGCGCACCACGTACTCGTTCTCGAGCGATGCGATGAGCCGGTATTCGCGCTCGAAGCGCTTGAGGAAGGTGTCGTTGCGGCGCATGGCCGGGTCGAGCACCTTGAGCACCAGCTGCAGGCCGTCGCGCACGCGCTCGGCAAGGTAGACCTGCGCCATGCCACCCTCGCCGATCTTGCGCAGCGCGCGGTAGCCCGCGATCGCGATGCTGTCGCTGCCGACCGGCTTGCCGATGCGCTGCGGCTCGAGCGGCACGGTGCGCGCGAACGGCGTGTGCGTGCCGGTGATCTCCTGGCGCCGCACCTCGTGCTCGCGCATCGCGTCCTCCAGCGAGCGCGCGAGCCGCGCGGGCGAGAGGCCGGTGCGGCGCAGGAAGTCGGCCGCGCCGGCCTTCATGGCCTGGATCGCGACGTGGGCGTCGCCCTGGTCGGCCAGCAGCAGCAGCGGCGGCGCGAGCGCGTTCCTGCGGATCTCGCGCACCCAGGCGATGCCGTCCTCGCCGGCCGGGCTGGAATCGAGCAGCACCGCGCTGTAGCCCCCGCGCGCGAGCGCCGCCGCCGGGTTGCCGCGCGCTTTCGGGTCCCATTCCTCCACCTGCGCGTCGGGCCAGCGCGCGTACAGCATGTCGGCCAGCGCGCGGCGGAATTCGGCCGATTCGTCGACGATGAGAAAGCGCATCAGGGGCGGCAGGGGAGCTTGCCTATTGTGCCGGGGCTGGACGCATTGATAAAGCGACCCGGACATAGGATCATGCATGCCTCCACCACCCTCGCAGCGCTCGCAGACTCCCATGAAGCTGTTTGGCAGCAAGCCCGGCCATCCCCTCGCCGACCCGAAGGAGGCGAAGCGCCTGCTGGAGGGGCTGCCCGAGAACGACCCTGCCAAGGCGCTCGACGAGCTCATGCACTGGATGGAGTCGGTGGCGGGCGTCGAGGGCTTCAAGCCGGAGTCGCGGATCCAGCTGCTGCTGCAGCTCGACGACGTCGCGCAGCCGCGCGCGCGCAAGCTCGCGAAGGACTATTTCGGCGACGCGCGGCCCTCGCGCTTCCAGGAGAACCGCCTGTGGACCGCGCTGCACGGCTACTGGAAGCAGGCCGGCTACTCCTACGCGCGCGCGATCGACCTGTTCGTGCAGAACGCCAAGGGCGTCGAAGCCGCGAAGGCCCAGCTGCCGCTGCTGCTCGCGCGCACGCTGCGCAGCTTGGCGCAGCATATCAAGTGGATGCACATGCGCTACGGCCCGATCGATCTTGCGAGCTGGGGCGTGTTCAACAGCGTGTACGCCTTCGCCGAGCTGCGCCAGCTCGCGCAGGCGCGGGTGCCGGTGTACGCCGGCCAGCCGGGCGATTCGACGCCGCAGCTGGAGTTCCTGAAGGGTGCGATGTTCAGCGCGAGCGCCCCCGACGGCCTGCTGCCGCTGGAAGTCGAGCTCGCCGAGCGCCTGATCGCCGTGTACGCGCCGCGCTTCGCCATCGGTACGGCGCCGGCGCCCGCGTTCGCCTTCTGGACCGATCTTGCGCAGGCGATGGCGCCGGCGCGCGCCGCGCGCGCGCCGCAGGCCGGCCCGGGGT
>JBASCW010000130.1:0-38831 GCA_049651845.1 Burkholderiales bacterium
CGCCGGCGCCGGCGGCGCCCCCGGCGCCGGCCGCGGTTCCGGTCGCCGAAAGGCTGGCCAAGGCGCTCGAGAAGCTCCCGGTGGCGGTGAGCGAGAGCGCCGGCGGCTTCGCGCTGCGCATCGCCGATGACCAGCAGTTCGCTTCAGGCAGCAACCAGCCGGCGCCGGCGCTGCGCGCGCTGCTGCCGAGAATCGCCGCCGCGCTGGACGGGCTGCCCGGCGCGATCGTGGTCGTCGGACATGCCGACGCCACGCCAGCCGGGTCGCGCTTTGCCTCCAACGCCGATCTCTCGGCCGCGCGAGCGCGCGCGGCCGCGCGCCTGATGGCGCAGAAGCTCGCCGATCCGAAGCGGCTCGCGGTCGAGGGCCGCGGCGACGCCGAGCCGATCGCGCCCAACGACACCGGCGCCGGGCGCGCGAAGAACCGGCGCATCGAGCTCCAGCTGAAGGCCGCGAACTGAGGAAGACGCCAGCGTCATGACCACGATCCTCGATCGCCTCGCCCAATCCGCGGCCGGTGCCGACGCCGGCACGGACGCGCGCGTCGCGGCCGAGCTGGAATCCATCCGTGCGCGCTTCAAGCAGGCCGCCGGAGATCTCGACGGCGCGCGCTTTCCCTCACCCGACGGCCGGGGGCGCGAGATCGAGGAGCTGCCCTGGTACGTGATGATCGGCGCGCCGGGCTCCGGCAAGACCACCGCGCTGATCAACTCCGGGCTGCGCTTCCCGCTCTACGCCAAGGACACCTCGCCCTCGGTGCCCGGCGTGGGCGGCACGCGCAACTGCGACTGGTGGTTCTCGGACGAGGCGGTGCTGCTCGACACGGCCGGGCGCTACACCACGCAGGACAGCGACCGCCGCGCCGACGCCGCGGCCTGGCTGGGCTTTCTGGCGCTGCTCAGGGAGGCGCGGCCGCAGCGCCCGCTCAACGGCGCGCTGGTGACCGTCAGCGTGATGGACCTTCTGCTCTGGACCAAGGCCGAGCGCGCGAAGTTCGCGGGCCACGTGCGCATGCGGATCTCCGAGATGGTCGCCGCGCTCGAGACGCGCTTCCCGGTGTATGTGCTGATCACGAAATCGGACCTGCTGGCCGGCTTCACCGAGTTCTTCGGCGACCTGGACGTGATGGGCCGCTCCCAGGTCTGGGGCACGACGTTCCCGATGGACATCGACCCGGCGCTGTACGGCGGTCCCTACGCGGCCGACTTCACGGCGCTGGAGAACCGACTCTGCGCCGAGATGCTGGCGCGGCTTCAGGAGGAGCGCGACCTGCAGCGGCGCGCCGCGATCTACCGCTTCCCGCAGCAGTTCCACGCCATGGGCCCGCTGGTCGGCGAATTCATCGAGCAGGCCTTCGGCACGCAGGTGAACCACAAGCCGATCCTGCTGCGCGGCGCGTATTACACGAGCGGCACGCAGGAAGGCAATCCGATCGACCGCGTGCTGGTGGCGCTGGCGCGCACCTTCCGCCTGGACCGCGCCGCGGCCGGCGGACTGGGCGGCACCGGCAAGAGTTTCTTCCTGACGCGGCTGCTGCGCGAGGTGGTGTTCTCCGAGGCCGAGCTCGCGGTCATGGACCGCGACGCGGCGGGCGCCTAGCCGGCGCCGCGCCGCGGCCTGCTACTCCGCTTCCTCGATCCAGGCCATCTGGATCGCTTCCAGGATCTTCTCGCCGCTGCGCTTCGGGTCGTCGCTGAATCCCGGCAGCGCCAGGACCCAGTTGCGCAGGTCGACGAAGTTCACGGTCTTCGGGTCGGTGTCGGGGCGCGCTTCCAGAAGCGCGATCGCAATGTCGCGCGAATCGGTCCACTTCATTTCTTTGCGCCGCCTTCTCGCTCGTAGTTGATGGTGTATTTCGGGATCTCGATCACGAGGTCCGCGCCGTCCATGAGCGCCTGGCACGACAGGCGCGAGCTCGCCTCCAGCCCCCAGGCCTTGTCGAGCAGGTCCTCCTCCTTCTCCTCGGCCGGCGCGAGCGAGCCGAAGCCCTCGCGCACGATCACGTGGCAGGTGGTGCAGGCGCAGGACTTCTCGCAGGCGTGCTCGATCTCGATGCCGTGCGCGAGCAGCTGGTCGCAGAGCGACTCGCCCGCGACGGCCTCGAACGCGGCGCCCTGCGGGCACAGCGTGGCGTGCGGCAGCACCGTCACCTTAGGCATCCAGGCTCTCGACCGACCGGCCCGCGAGCGCGCGGCGCACGCTGGCGTCCATGCGGCGCGCGGCGAACTCCTCGGTCGCGCGGTTGAGCGCGTCGCTCGCGGTCTTGATGGCGCGCACATGCGGCGTGGCGAGCGCGCGCTCCAGGAAGACGATCTTCTCCTCGATGTCACTGAGCTCATCGGCGGCCAGCAACGCCCCATCCTCCGCCAGGGCGCTGCGCGTCGCGTCGATCAGGCGTTGCGCGTCGACGCGGTGCTCGCTGAGCGCCCGCGCGTGCATGTCTTCCTTCGCGTGCTGATAGGAATCGCTCAGCATGCGCTCGATGTCCGCGTCGGCCAGGCCGTAGGACGGCTTGACGGTCACGTGCGCTGCCGCGCCGGTCGCCTTCTCCTGCGCCGACACCGACAGCAGGCCGTCGGCGTCCACCTGGAAGGTGACGCGCACCCGCGCCGCGCCCGCCACCATCGGCGGGATACCCTTCAGCTCGAAGCGCGCGAGCGAGCGGCAGTCGGCCACCAGCTCGCGCTCGCCCTGCACGACGTGGAAGCTCATGCCGGTCTGGCCGTCCTTGAACGTCGTGAACTCCTGAGCCTTGGCGCAGGGAATCGTGGTGTTGCGCGGCACGATGCGCTCGGCGAGGCCGCCCATGGTCTCGATGCCGAGCGACAGCGGAATCACGTCGAGCAGCAGCCAGTCCTCGCCCTCGGGCTTGTTGCCGGCGAGCACGTTGGCCTGCATCGCGGCGCCGAGCGCGACCACCTTGTCCGGATCGAGGTTGTTGAGCGGGTCGCGGCAGAAGAACTCGGCCGCGGCGCGCTGGATCTGCGGCATGCGCGTCGCGCCGCCGACCATCACCACGCCCTTGACCTGCGCGACGCCGAGGCCGGCGTCGCGCAGCGCCTTGCGCACCGGCGCGAGCGTCTTCTGCACCAGGTGCTGGGTGATCCGGCAGAAGGTCTCGGTGTCGAGCGTCAGGTCGACGAGCTCCCCCGAGGAGAGCTTCGCGGTGATGCGCGCCTCTCCATGTCCGGTCAGGGTTTCCTTCGCCTCGCGCGCCTTCACCAGCAGCAGTCCCATGTCGCGCGGCTGCAGCGGCGCGAGCTTGGCCGCCTCGATGATCCAGCAGAACACGCGCTGGTCCCAGTCGTCGCCGCCGAGCGCCGAGTCGCCGCTGGTGGCGACCACCTCGAACACGCCCTTGGTCAGCCGCAGGATGGAGATGTCGAAGGTGCCGCCGCCCAGGTCGAACACCGCGTAGGTGCCCTCGGCGCCGTTGTCCAGGCCGTAGGCGATCGCCGCTGCGGTCGGCTCGTTGAGCAGGCGCAGCACGTTCAGGCCCGCGAGCCGGGCCGCGTCCTTGGTCGCCTGGCGCTGCGCATCGTCGAAATACGCCGGCACGGTGATGACGGCACCCGTCAGATTGTCGCCCAGCGACTTTTCCGCTCTCGATTTCAGGGCCTTCAGAATCTCGGAGGAAACTTCGACAGGACTTTTCGCGCCGGCAACCGTCTTCAACTGAACCATGCCGGGCGCGTCGACGAAATCGTAGGGCGTGTTCTCGGCGTGGGCCACGTCCTTCAGGCCGCGCCCCATGTAGCGCTTGACCGACGCGACCGTATTCCTGGGGTCGTCCGCCTGGTGCGCCTGCGCGCTGTAGCCCACCTCGGTACGGCCGTCGGGCAGGTAGCGCACGATCGAGGGCAGCAGCGCGCGGCCCTGCGCGTCGGGCAGCACCGTGGCGACCCCGCCGCGCACCGTCGCCACCAGCGAATTGGTGGTGCCCAGGTCGATGCCCACCGCCAGCCGCTGCTGGTGCGGCTCGGGCGACTGGCCCGGCTCCGAGATCTGGAACAACGCCATCAGCGTTCCTTGACCAGCGCCATCAGGCTTCCAATGCCTCGTAGGCGGCGTCGATGTCCTCGCCGAACCGCTCCAGGAACATGAGCTTTCTCACCAGGTCCTTGGCGGCGGCGAAATCGCGATCGCCGTCGATCTTCTCCCGGATCTGACTCTCGATTTCACGCCTTTCGACCGAAAGATTCCGGGCAATCAAGTCCAGTTCGGCGCCATTCTTCGCCTGCTCGAGCTGCTCCCTGAGTTCCATCTGCTGCATGAGGAATTCGCGCGGCATGGCGGTGTTGCTTTCGAAGGCGACGTCCACGCCGTTCAGCTCGAGCAGATACTGGGCGCGGCGCACGGGGCTCTTGAGGGTGCGGTAGGCCTCGTTCACGCGGGTCGTCATCTGCAACGAAGCGCGCCGCTCGGCCTCGCCGGCGTGCGCATAGCGGTCCGGGTGCACCTGCGCCTGGATGTCGCGGTAGGCGGCGTCCAGGCGCGCGGGGTCCAGCGCGAAGGCCGGGGCGAGTCCGAACAGCTCGAAGTGGCTAGACGTTAAAGCTTTCGCCGCAACCGCACTCGTCTTTGACATTGGGGTTCTTGAACTTGAAGCCTTCGTTCAAACCCTCGCGCGCAAAGTCGAGCTCGGTGCCGTCGAGGTAGGGCAGGCTCTTTGGATCCACCACCACCTTGACGCCGTGGCTCTCGAACTGCAGGTCCTCGGTATTGACCGCGTCGGCGTACTCGATCTTGTAGGCTATGCCCGAGCAGCCCGTCGTGCGCACGCCCAGGCGCAGCCCCACGCCCTTGCCGCGCCGCGCAAGGAAATTCTGGACGTGCGATGCGGCCTTCTCGGTGAGGGTCACAGCCATCGTCTATTTGTGTTTCTTCTTGTAGTCCTCGACGGCCGCCTTGATCGCGTCCTCGGCGAGGATCGAGCAGTGGATCTTCACCGGCGGCAGCGACAGCTCGGCGGCGATCTGCGTGTTCTTGATGCCGGCGGCCTCGTCGAGCTTCTTGCCCTTCACCCACTCGGTGACCAGCGAGGACGAGGCGATCGCCGAGCCGCAGCCGTAAGTCTTGAAGCGCGCGTCCTCGATGACGCCGTCCTTGTTGACTTTGATCTGCAGTTTCATCACGTCGCCGCAGGCCGGCGCGCCGACCATGCCGGTACCGATCGATTCGTCGCTCTTTTCGAACGAGCCGACGTTGCGCGGATTCTCGTAGTGATCGATGACCTTGTCGCTGTATGCCATTGTCGTCTCCTCAGTGGGCTGCCCACTGCACCGTGTTTAGGTCGATGCCTTCCTTGTGCATCTCCCAGAGCGGCGAGAGATCCCGCAGCTTTGCCACCTTTACCCTGATGTGATCGACCGCGTATTCGACCTCTTCCGCGGTCGTGAAGCGCCCGAGCGTGAACCGTATCGAGCTGTGCGCCAGCTCATCGGAGCGCCCCAGCGCGCGCAATACGTAGGACGGCTCGAGCGATGCAGAGGTGCATGCAGATCCCGAGGATACGGCGATGTCCTTGACCGCCATGATCAGCGATTCGCCCTCGACGTAGTTGAAGCTCATGTTGAGGTTGTGCGGCACGCGCCGCGCGAGGTCGCCGTTCACGAACACTTCCTCCATCTGGTTCAGGCCCGCGAGCAGACGGTCGCGCAGCGCCCCGATGCGCTCGCGCTCGGCCGCCATCTCCAGCCTGGCGAGCCGGAAGGCCTCGCCCATGCCGACGATCTGGTGGGTGGCGAGCGTGCCGGAGCGGAAGCCGCGCTCGTGCCCGCCGCCGTGCATCTGCGCTTCCAAACGAACGCGGGGTTTTCGCCGCACGTACAGCGCGCCGATGCCCTTCGGGCCATAGGTCTTGTGCGCGGAGAAGGACATCAGGTCCACCTTGAGCGCCTGCAGGTCGATGGCGCACTTGCCGGTCGCCTGCGCCGCATCGACGTGAAACAGCACGCCCTTCGAGCGGCAGAGCTCGCCGATCGCCGGGATGTCCTGGATCACGCCGATCTCGTTGTTGACGAACATCACCGACACCAGGACCGTGTCCTTGCGCAGCGCCGCCTCGAGCTGGCCGAGATCCAGCAGCCCGTCGGGCTGCACGTCGAGGTAGGTCACCTCGAAGCCGCGGCGCTCGAGCTCGCGCATCGAGTCGAGCGTCGCCTTGTGCTCGGTCTTCACCGTCACCAAGTGCTTGCCCTTGGTCTTGTAGAACTCGGCCGCGCCCTTGAGCGCGAGGTTGATCGATTCGGTCGCGCCCGAGGTCCAGACCAGGTCCTTGGCGTCGCAGCGCACCAGCGCGGCGACCTGCTCGCGCGCCTGCTCGACCGCCTCCTCGGCTTTCCAGCCGAAGGCATGCGAGCGGCTCGCCGGGTTGCCGTAGTGCTCCGTGAGATAGGGGATCATCTTCTCCGCCACGCGCGGATCGACCGGCGTGGTCGCGGAGTAATCGAGGTAGATCGGCAGCTTCATCACGCGGCCACCTTCTCCGCGGGCTTGGCGGCCGGGCTCTCGGCCGTGCCTTCCGGGCCGCGGAAATGCTTGATCACCTGGACCTGCTTGCCCTGCTGGTGCGAAACCACGTCGGCCAGCGAGACCGAGCTGAGGTATTCGTTCATCTTCTCGTTCAGCGTCGCCCACAAGTCGTGCGTGATGCAGCGCCGGTCGTCGTTGCAGTTCTCCTTGCCGCCGCACTGCGTCGCGTCGATCGGCTCGTCCACCGCGCTGATGATGTCCGCCACCGTGATCTGCGCGGTCGCCTTGGCGAGGTTGTAGCCGCCGCCCGGCCCGCGCACGCTGTTCACGAGCTTGGCGCGGCGCAGCTTGCCGAACAGCTGCTCCAGGTACGACAGCGAGATGTGCTGGCGCTCGCTGATGGCGGCGAGCGTGACCGGCCCGCGCGTCTGGCGCATCGAGAGATCCACCATCGCGGTGACCGCGAACCTGCCTTTGGTTGTCAGTCTCATGAGTGTGCCGTCTTATACCCGATGAAGATGCTCAAGTATAGCAAATCCCGACAAATTTTGTCAGGTATAGAGAATCTCTATAAACCGTTTCCCGTCAACTACTTGACAGCGCGCAGGGAGTCCGTCTTGGCGCGCTCGGCGGCCTGCTCGAGGCGGCGCATCTTCTCGGTCAGGGCCGAGACCGTCTGCTCGAGCTCCTGCGCGTGATCCACCAGCGATTGTAGCGTCTTGGCGTAGGGGTCTTCCTGATTCGGCTCGACGCCGTAGGCGGCGAAATGCGCCTTCTCCTTGCCCTTCGCGCTGTCTTCCACCAGGCGGCCCGGCACCCCCACGACCGTGGCCCCCGGGGGCACCGCCTTCAGCACCACCGCGTTCGAGCCGATCTTCGCGCCGTCGCCGACGGTGAAGCCGCCGAGCACCTTCGCGCCCGCGCTGACCACGACGCTCTTGCCGATCGTCGGATGCCGCTTGGTGCCCCGGTAGAGCGACGTACCGCCGAGCGTCACGCCCTGGTAGATCGTGCAGTCGTCGCCAAGCTCCGCGGTCTCGCCGATCACCACACCCATGCCATGGTCGATGAACACCCGCCGCCCGATCACCACCGCCGGGTGGATCTCGATGCCGGTGAGCCAGCGGCCGAGGTTGGAGAGGAACCGCCCGAACCAGTGCAGGCCGTGCGTCCAGAACCAGTGCGCGACGCGGTGGATCCAGATCGCGTGCAGCCCAGGATAGCAGGTGAGCACTTCCCAGGATGAGCGCGCAGCCGGATCGCGCTCCATGACGCTGGCGATGTCCTCGCGTAGCCGCCTGAACATGAAAGGCATTTTACGTTGCCCGACTAAAACTCTCAACTATTTGGACCGTGCCTTCTGCAGAGCGTTCAGCAGGCCGCGCAGGATGTTCACTTCCTCGCGCTCGAGCGCGGGCACGCGCGAAAAAAGGCGCCGCCAGCGCGTGCGCAGCTTCGACCCCGAGGCCGGGTCGAAGAACTCGCTTTCGACCGCCGCCTGCTCCAGATGGGCGTACAGGCTTTCCAGGTCGGCGACCGTTGCCGGCTTTTCGCTCTTCATCCGAAAAGCATCTTGAAAGGACGACAGCCGAAGCTCATACGCCACCACTTGCACGGCCTGGGCCAGATTCAGCGACGAAAATTCCGGATTTGCGGGAATGTGCACCAGATACTGGCAGGCGAGCATCTCCTCGTTGGTCAGGCCGGCCTGCTCGTTGCCGAAGACGAACGCCACCGGTCCGCCGAGCTCGGCCGCGCGCGCGGCCGCCGCGCGCACGTCGAGCACCTGCGTGGACCACTCGCGCGGGCGCGCCGACAGCGCGAACGCGGCCACGCAATCCGAGAGCGCGCCTTGTAGGTCTTCATGAATTCTCGAATTGAGCAGAACATCCGACGCATTCGTGGCCATCCACTGGGCCTCCGGAGCCGGATAGCGTTCCGGCTTCACCAGGCGCAGGTCCGACAGGCCCATGGTCTTCATCGCGCGCGCGGCCGCGCCGATGTTGCCCGGATGGCTCGGGCGGCAGAGCACGATTCTCACGGCGGAAGCAGTCACCATAATAGAATACGCGCCCGATGCACCCTCTGCTCAACACGGCCGTCAAGGCCGCGCGCCGCGCCGGCAGCCTCATCAACCGCGCCGCGCTCGAGCGCGGCGCGCTGCTGGTGCGCGCCAAGGGCGCCAACGACTTCGTGACGCAGGTCGACCACGCCGCGGAAGCGGCGATCATCGACATCATCCGCACCACCTACCCGGACCACGCGATCCTCGGCGAGGAATCCGGTGCGCTCGAGAAGGTCGCAAAGGCCGAATACCGCTGGATCATCGACCCGCTCGACGGCACGACGAACTTCATCCACGGCTTTCCGCAGTACTGCGTGTCGATCGGCATCCAGCATCGCGGCAAGACCGCGCACGGCGTGGTCTACGATCCGGGCCGCAACGAGCTGTTCACCGCGAGCCGCGGCGCGGGCGCCTTCCTCGACGACCGCCGCGTGCGCGTCTCGAAGTGCGCGCAGCTCAAGGACGCGCTGGTCGGCACCGGCTTTCCGTTCAAGGAACTGTCGCGGCTCACGCTCTACATGCGCCAGCTGCGCACCATCATGACCTCGACCTCGGGCGTGCGCCGCGCCGGCGCCGCCGCGCTCGACCTCGCCTATGTCGCCTGCGGGCGCATGGACGCGTTCTGGGAGATCGGCCTGTCGAGCTGGGACATGGCCGCGGGCGCGCTCATGATCCAGGAGGCCGGCGGACTGGTGGGCGACCTGGACGGCGAGGACGGCTACCTCGACAAGGGCGAGATCGCCGCCGCGACGCCGAAGGTGTTTGCGCAGCTGCTGGGAGCGTTGAAGTAGGCCGCCGTGGCGCGCAGCGGGTGCCTGTTGCTCGTGTGCCTGCTGGCCGCCTGCGCCGGGTTGCCGGCGGACGAGAACTCGCCGGTGCGGCGGTGCTCGCGGCCGGCACCGGAGGTGCAGCGGGGCGAAGTCGTCATCGTCGTCAACGGCAATGCCGCTGGAGGCCGCCACGCAGGCCTGTTCGCCGGACCCTGGCTCAGCGATCCGTCCGGCAGCTACGTCACTCGGAGCGCGGACTCGCCGCAATGGCCCGGGCCTTCGCTGGCGGACTACGTCGCTTTCCAGCTGGAGGACGGCGAGGACGTGCGCGTCTACCGGTTCAGGCTGGGCGAGGCGGATTTCGCAGAGATCGAGCGGCGCGTGCGCAGCGCGGGCGAAACGATGCCCCTGTTCTGCGCGGCAACCGTGCAGAGCCAGATCGTCGGCGTCGGCCCGTTCAAGGACATCGCCGACACCTTCTGGACGTTGCCCCGAGCGCTCGCCGGCCAGCTCGACCCCCTGGTCGCCGATCCGAAGATCGCCGATGCCTGCCTGCGCCCCACGGGCGCGCCCTGCTGACGCGGGCAATTCGATGCACGTCGTCGTAACCGGCGGGCTGGGCTACATCGGCTCGCACTGCTGCGTGGAGCTGGCGCGCGCGGGCCACCGGCTGCGCATCGTCGACAATCTTGCGAACTCCAAACTCTCGGTGCTGGAGCGCATCCGCGAGCTCGCGCCGGGAGCGGCGATCGACTTCATTCGCGCCGACGTGCGCGACGCGAACGCGCTGGACCGCGTGCTCGCGGGCGCCGGCGCCGACGCGGTCATGCACTTCGCGGGCCTCAAGGCGGTCGCTGAATCGGTCGCCGACCCCGCGCGCTACCACGACAACAATGTCGGCGGCACGAAAGTGCTGCTTGCGGCGATGGACCGCCACGGCGTGGAGCGCTTCGTCTTCAGCTCGTCGGCGACGGTTTACGGCGATCCGGAGTTCCTGCCCTATACCGAGCGCCATCGCCTCAAGCCGATGAATCCCTACGGCGATACCAAGCTCGCCGTAGAGCGGCTGCTCGAAGCGCGCGCGGCAGCGCGCGCCTCGTTCCTGCACGCGACGCTGCGCTACTTCAACCCGATCGGCGCGCACCCCTCGGGGCGCATCGGCGAGGATCCGCGCGGCGCGCCCGAGAACCTGCTGCCGTACCTGACGCGCGTGGCGCTCGGACAGTTGCCGCGCCTGCGCGTGTTCGGCGGCGACTACGACACCGCGGACGGCACCGGCGTGCGCGACTACATCCACGTCATGGATCTCGCCGCCGGGCACCTCGCCGCATTGCGCTACCTCCAGGAAAGGCGCCGCTCGATCACGGCCAACCTGGGCGCGGGGCGCGGCCACTCGGTGCTCGAGGTGATCCGCGCCTTCGAAAGGGTGACCGGCCGCAAGGTGCCCTACGAGATCGTCGCGCGCCGGCCGGGCGACCTGCCCGCCTACTATGCCGATGCGTCGCTCGCCGCGCGCGAGCTCGGCTGGAGCGCGCAGCTCGGCATTGAGGACATGTGCCGCGATGCCTGGCGCTGGCAGTCGGACAATCCCTCCGGCTATCCTGACTGAGTCGATGGAACGAGCTTTCCTCCGGGAGGAGACGCGCTATCTCGGCCGGGTGCTGGGCCAAGTGCTGCGCGACCAGACCGGCATCGAGGGCTACGAGCGCATCGAGCGCATCCGCCAGGAGGCGGTGGGTTTCCGTCGCGCGGCACCCCGGGAAGCGCGGGCGGTGCGCGCCAGGCTCGAGGCGCGCCTCAACGCCCTCAGCCGCGACCAGACGCTGGACGTGGTGCGCGCCTTCAGCTACTTCCTGCACCTGGTGAACGTCGCCGAGGATCGGCACACCAACCGGCTCGCGCTGGAACGCGAGCGCGAGGGCGCGGCGCCGGGGCCAGGCAGTTTCGCGCACGCGCTCGCGCAGGTGCGCGCGGGCGGCGCCGGCGATGCCGAACTCGATGCCTGGCTCGCGCGCGCGATGGTGGTGCCGGTGCTCACCGCACACCCGACCGAAGTGCAGCGGCAGAGCATTCTCAATTGCGAGCGCAGCATCGCAGCGGCGCTGTCGCAGCTCGAAGACGAGCGGCTGACTGCGCGCGAGCGCGATCGCATCGAGGCACGCCTGCTCGCACGCGTGCTCACGCTCTGGCAGACCGCCATGATCCGGCTTGCGCGGCTGCGCGTCATCGACGAAATCGAAAACGCGCTGTCGTTCTATCGCCTGACCTTCCTCACCGAGATACCGCGTCTTTACGAGGAAATGGAGGCCGCGCTCGGGGCCGCCGCGGGCGGCAGGCCGCTGCCGGTCCTGCTGCACATGGGCTCATGGATCGGCGGCGACCGCGACGGGAATCCCTTCGTCACTGCCGACGTGCTGCGCCAGGCCGTGACGCGCCAGGCACGCACCGCTTTTGCATTCTATCTGGAGGAAATCCATGCATTGGGCGCGGAACTTTCGATGTCGGTGCGCTTGCTGAAGCCCACCGCAGCGCTGCTCCGGCTTGCGCAGATAGCCCGCGATCAGTCGCCGCACCGCCAGGACGAGCCCTATCGCCAGGCGCTCTCGGGCATGTATTCGCGCCTGGCCGCGAGCGCCAGCGCCCGCACCGGCTACGTTCCCCCGCGCGAGCCGCATCGTGCGGCCGAGCCCTACCCCGACGCAGCCGAGTTCGCGGCGGACCTGCAGGTGATCGCCGATTCGCTCGCCAGCCACGGCGCCGCGCCGCTTGCGGCCGTCCGGCTGCGGCCGCTGCAGCGCGCACTGCGCGTGTTCGGCTTCCACCTCGCCGCGATCGACCTGCGCCAGAACGCCGATGTGCACGAGATGGTCGTGGCCGAACTGCTTGCCGCGGTCGGCGTCGAGAGCGGCTACCTCGCGCTGGACGAACCGGCGCGGGTGACGCTGCTCGAGCGCGAGCTGGCGACGCCACGGCCGCTGGTGTCGCCGCAGCTTGCCTACGGCGAACGCACGCAGAGCGAACTCGCGATCTTGCGCACTGCGGCGGAACTGCACGCGCTCTACGGCGCGGCCGCGCTGCCGCACTACATCATCTCCAAGGCGGCGAGCGCGTCCGATCTGCTCGAGGTGGCGCTGCTGCTCAAGGAAGTCGGCCTGTACACGCCGGACCAGGGCCTTGCGATGGACATCGTCCCGCTGTTCGAGACCATCGCGGACCTGGAGAACGCGCGCGAGGTGATGCGCGCCGCCTTCGCCCTGCCGGCCTACCGCAGCTGGATCGCCGGGCGCGGCAACGTTCAGGAGGTGATGCTCGGCTACTCCGACAGCAACAAGGATGGCGGCTACCTGACCGCGAACTGGGCGCTGTACAAGGCACAGCGCGCGCTGGTCGAGGTGCATCGCGAGGCCGGCGTGCGGCTGCGCCTGTTCCACGGCCGCGGCGGAACGGTCGGGCGCGGCGGCGGCCCGAGCTACGACGCCATCCGCGCACAGCCCAGAGGCGCGGTCGACGGCGCGATCCGCCTCACCGAGCAAGGCGAGATCATCGGCAGCAAGTACGCCGACCGCGACGTCGGCCGGCGCAACCTCGAAACGCTGGTGGCCGCGACGCTGGAGGCGAGCTTCGCGGCTGGCGGCAACGAGGATGGCCGCATCGATGAGGTCATGGAGGCGCTCTCGGAGCGTTCTCATGCCGCCTACCGCTCGCTGGTCTACGAAACGCCGGGCTTTGCCGAGTATTTCCGCGCCTCCACGCCGGTCTCGGAGCTTGCCGAACTGAACATCGGCAGCCGCCCCGCCTCGAGGACCGCCTCGCAACGCATCGAGGACCTGCGCGCGATACCGTGGGTGTTCAGCTGGAGCCTGTGCCGCCTGATGCTGCCGGGCTGGTACGGCTTCGGCGCGGCGGTCGACGCCTGGAGCGCGGGCCGGCCCGACGCCATGGAGGTGCTGCGCGCGATGTTTCGCGAATCGCTGTTCTTTCGCACCATCATCGCCAACATGGAGATGGTGCTCGCCAAGAGTGACCTTGCCGTGGCCTCGCGCTATGCCGAGCTAGTGCCCGAAGCCGCGCTGCGCGACGCGGTGTTCGGACGCATCCGCGACGAATGGCAGAGGACGGTCAAGGCCGTGCTGGCGATCACCGGGCAGGATTCGCTGCTCGCGGACAATCCGGCGCTCGCCCGCTCGATCCGCGACCGGCTGCCCTACCTCGATCCGCTCAACCACCTGCAGGTGGAACTGCTGCACCGCCACCGCAGCGGCAGGACCGACGAACGGGTCAAGCGCGGCATTCACCTGACCATCAACGGCATCGCCGCCGGCTTGCGCAACAGCGGCTGAGCCCCATGGAGCACACGCCGATGATGCAGCAGTACCTGCGCCTGAAGTCGCAGCACCCGGACATCCTGATGTTCTACCGGATGGGGGACTTCTACGAGCTGTTCTACGACGACGCCGAAAAGGGCTCGCGCCTGCTCGATCTCACGCTGACCGCGCGCGGCCAGTCGGCGGGCGCGCCGGTGAAGATGGCGGGCGTGCCGGTGCACTCGGTGGAGCAGTACCTCGCCAGGCTCGTGAAGCTGGGCGAGTCGGTGGCGATCTGCGAGCAGGTCGGCGACGTCGCGACCGCGAAAGGCCCGGTCGAGCGCGAGATCACGCGCATCGTCACGCCGGGAACGCTCACCGATCCAGCATTGCTCGATGAGAAAGCCGAGAATGTTCTGCTTTCGATCTCGCAAGACAAGTCCTCCGTGGGATTGGCGTGGCTCGCGCTCGCCAGCGGCGAACTGCGCGTGGCCGAGATCGCTCCCCAGGCCCTGGACAACGAGCTGCGGCGCATCGCGCCGGCGGAGATCCTCGCGGCGGACGGCCTGGAGCTGCCGGGCTACACCGTCACCCGCCTGCCCGCCTGGAGCTTCGATGCCGCCTCGGGCAGGAAGCGCCTGCTCGAGCAGCTGGGCGCGGCCACGCTCGCGGGCTACGGCATCGAGGACTTGGAACCCGCGCTCGGCGCCTGCGGCGCGCTGCTCGAGTACGCGAGGAAGACGCAGGGACAGACGCTCGCGCACGTGGTCGCGGTGCGCGCCGAACGCGCGGGCGAATACCTGCGCATGGACGCGGCCACGCGGCGCAATCTCGAAATCACGGAGACGCTGCGCGGCGAGCCCGCGCCCACGCTGTTCTCGCAGCTCGACGGGTGCGCCACCGGCATGGGCAGCCGCCTGCTGCGGCATTGGTTGCATCATCCGCTGAGGGACCAGGCCGTCTTGAACCTGCGTCTGGACTCCGTAGAGAAGCTTGCAGAGCAAGGCCAACAGATCCACGTGCAGCTGCGCCACTTTGCAGACGTCGAGCGGATCGCCGCGCGCATCGCGCTGAAGAACGCCCGCCCGCGCGATCTTTCGGGCCTCAGGGAAAGCCTGGCATTGCTGGAGACGTTGAGAGCCTGCGTTCCGGAATCCGCTTCTCTCCTGAAGAGCCTTGTTCTGGATCTTCACACGCCTGCCGAGGCCCAAAGTCTCCTTGTCAAATCCATTGCACCGGAACCCGCGGCGATGCTGCGCGATGGCGGCGTGATCGCGGGCGGCTATTCGGCCGAGCTCGACGAGTTGAGAGGTTTGCGGTCGAACGCTTCGGATTTCTTGATTCGGCTGGAAAGACAAGAGCGTGAACGGACCGGAATCGCGAACCTCAAGGTCGCCTACAACCACGTCCACGGCTACTACATCGAAGTCACCAACGCTCAGGCCGACAAGGTGCCCGACGAATACCGGCGGCGCCAGACGCTCAAGAACGCCGAGCGCTACATCACGCCGGAGTTGAAAGCCTTCGAGGACAAGGCGCTGTCGGCGCGCGACCGCGCGCTGGCGCTCGAGAAGACGCTGTATGACGGGGTCCTGGAAGGCCTGCGGGCGCACATAAGAACGCTGCAACGCATCGCGGCCGCGCTCGCGCAACTGGATGTGCTGGCCTGTTTCGCCGACATCGCAGCGCGCCGGAATTACTGCCGCCCCGTTTTTACGAACGAGATTTCAATTCAAATAGAAGCAGGACGGCATCCCGTGGTGGAATCCCTGGTCGATCCCTTCATCGCCAACGACTGCCGGCTGTCGGCCTCACGCCAGCTGCTGCTCGTGACCGGCCCGAACATGGGCGGCAAGTCCACCTACATGCGCCAGGTGGCGCTGATCGCGCTGCTCGCGCACACCGGCTGCTACGTGCCCGCGAAGCGTGCGCAAGTCGGGCCGATCGACCAGATCTACACGCGCATCGGCGCCTCCGACGACCTCGCCGGCGGGCGCTCGACCTTCATGGTCGAGATGACCGAGAGCGCCAACATCCTGCATAACGCCACGGCCTCGAGCCTGGTGCTCATGGACGAGATCGGCCGCGGCACCTCGACCTTCGACGGCCTGGCGCTCGCTTGGGCGATCGCGCGCCACCTGGTGGAGAAGAATCGCGCGCTCACCTTGTTCGCCACGCACTATTTCGAGCTCACCGCGCTCGCGCAGGAATACCGCCAGGTCGCCAACGTCCATCTCGATGCGGTCGAGCAGAAGGACAGCATCGTGTTCCTGCACGCGGTCGAGGAAGGCCCGGCCGACCGCAGCTACGGCCTGCAGGTGGCCGCGCTCGCGGGCGTGCCGAAGCCGGTCGTGCGCCAGGCGAAGAAGACGCTCGAGGAGCTCGAGCGGCAGGCCCTCGAGCGCGGCGGCCAGTCCGACCTGTTCGCCCGCCCGGAGCAAATGCAATCTCATTCCGAGATCGACGCGCTGCGCGACGCATTGCAGTCGGTCAATCCCGATGAGCTCACGCCGCGCGAGGCGCTCGAACTGCTTTACCGGCTGAAGAAGCTGACCTAGCGTCCGCGCAGCAGCGGTCATGCGCGGGCATGACGGACTTTTGCAAAAATCCGTCGTTTGCGGATAGCCAGCCGCCGCGATTCGGTTCATAACTCGCATGAATGAGACGCGCCATCAAGTCCCGGCTGCCGCTGCGGGAATCGCCATTCGGCTGGATGAACGTGCTGCTCGAGCTGCCGTTCGTGGGAGTGGCGATCTTCGAGCGCCGGTCGCACAAGTGGATCCGCCTCAACGACCGCTTCTGCAGCAGCGTCGGCTACGAGCGCGGCGAGCTGTTGCGCCTGTCCTGGACCGATCTCTGCCATCCCGGCGACCAGGCGGAATGCGATTCAGCCATCAAGCGCCTGGCCGCCAAACCCGGCGGCCACGTGCGCATGGTGCAGCGCCTGCGCCGGAAGGACGGTACCGTCGTGCACGCGGAGATCGACCTCAGCCATGCGCCCCGGCGCCACGGCGGACAGGAGTTCGTGATCGCGCTGGTGTCGGATGTCGCCGAGCGCGATTCGGCGGCGAGCCTCGCGCACTACAGCACCGTGTTCGCCGAGGGACAATCGGCGATGGTCATACTGGACGCCGAGACCGGCGGCATCGTCGAGGCGAATCCCGCTGCCGAGTCTTTCTACGGCTGGACCACCGTCGAGATGCGCAAGCTCGGGATGCATGTCTGGGACGTCAGCCGGTCGGATCCGGTCCTCGTGCGTCAGCGCCTGCGCGAGGCGGCCGCCGGCGCTATCGCCAGCACCCGCGGCACGCACCGGATCGCCTCCGGTGAGCTGCGCGACGTGGAGATCTACTGCGGCCCGATCGATCTGAACGGCCGCCGCTGCGTTTACGGCATCATCCACGACGTGACCGAGCGCCGGCGCGCGAAGGCCGAGCGGCGCGAAGCCGAGGAGAAGCTGCGCGCAATCGTCGAGCAGTCGATCGCCGGCATCTACATCATCGAGGACGGCCGCTTCAGCTACGCGAACCCGCGCATGGCCGAGATCCTCGGTTATGCGGCGGGCGAGCTGGTCGGCGTGCCGGTGCCCGAGGTGGTCGCGCCCGAGGACCGCGACCTGGTGGCGGAAAACAACCGCAGGCGCCTGGCGGGCGAAGTGGACAGCGTGCAGTACGAATTCCGCGCGCGGCGCAAGGACGGCGAGCTGATCGACGTTGGCGTGCACGGCTCGGTCGCGAACATTCGCGGCAAGCGGGTGATTGTCGGCGTGGCGCAGGACATCACCGAGCGCCGCCGCGCGCAGCGGAGCAACGACGAATACCTGCACAAGCTGGAGGCGGCGATGCGCGGCGCCGTGGGCGCGCTTTCACACATGGTGGCGCTGCGCGATCCGTATACGGCCGGCCACGAGCGGCGCGTCGCCAGCCTCGCCTGCGCGCTCGCACGCGACCTCGGGCTGTCCGAGGACGTACAGCGCTCGCTCGACATCGCCGGCCAGGTGCACGACATCGGCAAGATCAGCGTCCCCTCGGAAATCCTGTCCAAGCCGACGCGCCTGACCGAGGCCGAGTTCGAGCTCGTCAAGATCCACGCGCCGAACGGCTTCGACATCCTCAAGGTGGTCGAATTTCCCTGGCCCGTCGCCGAGATGACGCACCAGCACCACGAGCGCATGGATGGCAGCGGCTATCCCGGGCGCCTGCGCAACGGCCAGATCTGCCATGGCGCACGCATCCTCGCCGTCGCCGACGTGATCGAGGCGATGTCCAGCCACCGCCCCTACCGGCCTTCGCTCGGCATTGCGCCCGCGCTCGCCGAGATCGAGCGCGGCGCGGGGCCGATCTACGATGCCGACGTCGCGGCGAGCGCGCTGCGCCTGTTCCGCGACAAGAACTACACGATCCCGGCCTGACGGCCGGAGCGAAGGCCTACCGCTACTGGCAGTGCGCCTGCGCGGCCAGCCAGCTGCCCAGCTCGCCGACGGCACGATTCGATGCGCGCGCGAGCGCCGCTGCGCCCCCGCTCGCGTCGGCGCCGGCGTTGCCTTCGACGATCGAGAATTGCCTGGCAGCCCCGGACGAAAGCGAAGCACGCAGCTCCAGGCGCGCATCGCTTGCGTCCTTTGCGGAGAATACCTGGCTGAATTCCTGGATCTCGACCGACAGCGTGCACTTGCCGCTTTCGGCCGAGGCGCGCTGCAGCTGCTTGCGGAGCATTTCTGCGGGCGTGGCCGCCCAGCGGCTGGCGGTAAACGCGGCGATCTCGGCCGCGTTGCGATACGCGAGCCGGTAATGCATGTCGGTGGCATCGAACGGCGCAGTCGCGCGCACCGTACCGACGCGTACCGGCGGCAGCTTCGCGCCCGGCGCCTCCACCCCGAGATCGTAGCTGCGCGGCTCGGGCGCCGCGGCGCCGCCGCAGCCTGAGAGCAGGAGGGTGGCGGCGAGGAAGGCAAAGGTTTTCGTCACTGGAACCCCGCTTCGCCGGGCCCGGGCCTGCCGGGCCTGCGGCCGAAAATCGCGCTCTGCGGCTCGCGGTCGAGCTGCAGCGCGAGCCGCCCCACCTGCTGCGAGGCGCGGTCCACCGACTCGGCGAGCGCGTTGACGCGCGGCAGCGTGTCCTCGCGCACCGCTCCGGCCGCGCCCTGCGCCTCTGTCGAGAGGCGGTTCACCTGCGCCACCATTTCGCGCCCGTCCTTGACGAGCACCTGCATCTCGCGCGTGAGCTCGGGCATGTTCCTGGACGCCTGGTCCGCGTTCCGCAGCAGGCCCGCCACATGGCGGCGATTGTCTTCGGACAGCAAAGCTTCGGCGCCCGCGACCGCGGCCGGCAGGCGCGCCGATGCCTTCTCCAGGTTGGCCGAAGTGCTCTCCAGGGAGGCGAGCAGGGTGGTGACGCGCTTGCGATTCTCGGGCGTGAGCAGCGCGTTCAGGCTCGCCATGACCTCACGCGCGTCGCGCACCGCGCCTTCGGCGCTTTCGGAGATCGTGTCGAAGAACGCCGGCTTGAGGGGCAGCTCGACCACGTCGTCGGGTCCCTTCTCCTTCGGTTCCATGTTCCGGTAGTCGTCCTGCAGGTGCACGTAGGCGATGCCGGTGATGCCTTCCATGCCGAGATGCGCATAGGTGCCCTTGGTGACCGGGATGTTGCTGTCCACCTCGACGTTGACGAGGATGCGGCGCGGGTCCTTGGGATCGAGCACGATGCTGGAAACCCGGCCCACGCCCATGCCGCGGTAGCGTACCTGGGCCTCCGGATTGAGCCCCGACACCGCGCCGGTCGCGATCACCCGGTACGAGGTGCGCGCGATCGGCGTCTTCGCGAGCCAATGCGCCCACAGCACGATGCAGCCCGCGATGCCTAGAACGAACAAGCCCGTGATGAGCGCGTAGGCCCTGCTTTCCATCTAGGCGCGGCTCTCCATGCTGTGGCTCGGGCCCGGCCTGCCGTTCTCGAGCACGCGGCGGGCCCGGTCCCCCCCGAAGAAACTCCGCACGAACCTGTGATCCATGGCGCGAACCACGTCGAGCGTGTCGCAGGCGATTATATGCTGGTCGTGCAGCACCGCGACGCGATCGGTGAGCTCGTGCAGGGTATTGAGGTCATGCGTCACCATCACCACCGCGAAGCGGTGCTCGTCCCGCAGACGCCTGATCAGGCGGATGAAGCTCTCCGAGCGATCGGGATCGAGGCCTGCGGTGGGCTCGTCGAGGATCAGCAGGTCGGGTGACAGCGCGAGCGCGCGCGCGAGTGAAACCCGCTTCACCATGCCGCCCGAGAGGTTCGCCGGCAGCAGGACGCCGTGGCGCGGCTCGAGCTCGACCTGGGCGAGCTTGGTGTTGACAATGGCGCGAATGTCTTCTTCGGACAGCCCGCCGCGCTCGCGCAGCGGAAAGGCGATGTTGTCGTAGACGCTGAGCGCCGAATAAAGCGCGCCGTTCTGGAACAGCATGCCCATGCGCCGGCGCGCGTCGCGCACCTTCTTCTGATTCGGGTCGTCCCAGGACACGCCGAACACGCGAACCCTGCCCGCTTTCGGTCGCTTCAGACCCAGGATCACGCGCAGCAGCTGCGACTTGCCGCTGCCCGAGCCTCCTACCAGCGACAGCACCTCGTCGCGCCTGATCTTGAGATTCACGTCGCGATGCAGGATCGCGCCGCCGACGGCATTGACGAGCCCCTCGATCTCGATGACGTACTGCTCGGTGTCCATGTTCAGCCGACGTCCCGCAGCAGGATCGCGAAAATCGCATCGAGGATGATGACCACGGTGATCGACGCCACCACCGAGCGCGTGACCCCGAGCGCGAGGCTGTCGGTGTTGGGCAGCACGCGCAGGCCGTAGTGGCAGGCGACGAAGGCCACCGCGAAGCCGAACACCGCCGACTTCCAGATGCCGATCCAGAAATTGACCACTTCGACCGCCTCGGGCAGCGCCTGCAGGAAGGCCGCGGGCGTGATGCCCAGCGTGAACTGCGCTACCAGCATGGCGCCCGCGAGCGCGGCGATGTCGGTGCAGAACGCGACCAGCGGCAGCGCGACCGACAGCGCGAGCACGCGCGGCAACACGAGCCGCGAAGTTACCGAGATGCCCATCACCGAGAGCGCCTCCACCTCCTCGGTCACGCGCATCACGCCGAGCTGCGCGGTGATCGCCGAGCCCGAGCGCCCCGCCGAAATGATCGAGGCCAGCATCGGTCCGAGCTCGCGCAGCACGCCGATGCCGACGATGTTGATCACCAGCAGATCCGCGCCGTAGCGCTTGAGCTGCAGCGCGGACAGGTAGGTCAGCACGATGCCGACCAGGAAGCCGACCAGCATCGTCACCGGCAGCGCGGTGACGCCCGCGCGGTAGATGCCTGCGGAAAACTCGCGCAACGGGAACTCGTGCGGACGCCGCATCAGCGCGCTCGCATCGAGCGCGAGCTGCCCGAGCAGCGTGATGCCGTCGCGGAAATGGATGCCGGCATCGAACGTGCGCTCGCCGACGCGCACCACGCCCGCGAGCGGGTCGATGCGCTCGCGCTGCTTCGGCACGCTGAGCGCGCTCTCGATCTGCTCGAGGATCTCGCGCAGCCCGGCGGATATCTGCACCTGCTTCGAGCCGCGCAACGCGCGCACCAGCCAGACGGCGCCCGCGTCGTCGATCTCGCCGACGTTCGTCAGGTCCCAGGCAATGCGCTCGGGCGTTTCGATCTTGAGGCTGGCAAGATGGCGCGAGAGCTCCGCATCGTGCTCCTTCATGCCGTCGAAGGTCCACCGGCCGCTCGCGCGCACCCGGATCGGCACGGGATCCTGCGCCAGCGTTTGGATTTCCAGCGCAGCATCGCGGGTCGGCATGGCGCGGCGAGTATACTCCGCCGCGCAATGCAACTCGTTGATATCGGTGCAAATCTTACTCATCCGGCCTATCACGCCGATCTCGATGAGGTGCTGGCGCACGCACGTGGCGTCGGCGTCGCGACGGTAGTGGTGACGGGAACGTCCATTCAGGAAAGCACAGCCGCGCTCGCGCTCGCAAAGTCGAGGGAAGGCCTGTATTGCACCGCAGGCGTGCATCCCCACCACGCGCGCGAATGCGACGACGCGACGATTCCCGCGCTGCGCGTGCTCGCACAGCAGCCGCGCGTCGTGGCGATCGGCGAATGCGGGCTGGATTTCAACCGCAACTATTCGCCGCACCCCGACCAGGAGAGGTGGTTCGAGGCTCAGATCGAGCTTGCGCTCGAGTTCGGCAAGCCGCTGTTTCTGCATTCCAGGGATGCTTTTCCAAGGTTTTCGGAACTGCTCAAGAACCACAGGATCAGCAAGGCAGTCGCACATTGCTTTACCGGACAGAAAGCGGAACTGCATTCCTATTTGAATCTCGGCCTCTATATCGGCATCACCGGCTGGATCTGCGACGAGCGGCGCGGCCGGCATTTGCTTCAGCTGGTACGCGAAATTCCGCAAGATCGGCTGATGCTCGAGACGGATTCCCCGTACCTCACGCCTCGCGACCTGCACCCGCAGCCGAAGGCGCGCCGCAACGAGCCCGCGCACCTGCCGCACATCCTGCGCACGGTCGCTCGGGCGCTCGGCAAGCCGCCCGCGCAGGTCGCCGAGGAAACCACGCGCAACGCGAAAGAGTTCTTCGGGCTGCCGTGAACATCGTCCAATTCCTGCTGCAGAACGCGCTGCGATGGCCCGACCGGCCCGCGCTTGCCGTCGGCGACAAGGTGTTCTGCACTTACAAGGAACTCGCCCATCGCGTCGAAAGTCTCTCGGGCGCAATCGCGAGCAGGTTCGCTCTCGCGCCCGGCGACCGCGTCGCGTTCGCGATGAAGAACAGCCCGCAGTACTGGGAGCTTCTGTTCGCTTGCTGGCACGCAGGGCTGGTGGCGGTGCCGATGAACGCCAAGTTGCATGAGAAGGAGTTCGATTACATCGTCGCAAATTGCCAGGCGCGAGCTTGTTTCTTCGACCCGAAGGAATTTCACGACCTACAAGCCGAGCCCCGCAAGCCCTTCCCCTCACGGCTCGATGATCTTGCCTGGCTGTTCTACACCAGCGGCACCACGGGCGTGCCCAAGGGCGCGATGCTCACGCACCGCAACCTGCTGTTCGCCTCGCAGGCCTATTTCGCCGACATCGACAAGCTCGGCCCCGGCGACGCGATCCTGCACGCCGCGCCGCTGTCGCACGGCTCGGGCCTCTATGGCCTGCCGCATTTTGCCGCCGGCGCCGTCAACGTGATCCCGGCAAGCGGCGGCTTCGACGCCGAGGAGCTGTTCGGCCTCATGGAGCGCTGGCCGAATGCCTCGTTCTTCGCCGCGCCGACCATGATCGTGCGCCTGCTCGCCAGCCCGGCGGCGCGCACGCCGCGGCAGCTCAAGACCATCAGCTACGGCGGCGCGCCCATGTACGTGGCCGACGCGCTGCGCGCGATCGACCTGTTCGGCCCGCGCCTTTACCAGCTGTTCGGGCAGGGCGAGAGCCCGATGACGATCACCGGCCTGCCGCAGGAATTCCACAGGACGAGATCGAACTTGGAGACTTGTGGATTTGCGCGTACCGGCGTCGAAGTTCGAATAGTTGATGCAAGAGACGAAGAACTCCCTCCGGGAGAAATCGGCGAGATCGTCACGCGCTCCGATTGCGTGATGGCCGGCTACTGGCAGAACCCGGAGGCGAGCGCGCAGGCGCTGCGCAATGGCTGGCTGCACACGGGCGACCTGGGCAGCCTCGACGCGGCGGGCTTCCTCACCCTGCGCGGCCGCTCGAAGGACATGATCATCTCGGGCGGATCGAACATCTACCCGCGCGAGATCGAGGAAGTGCTGCTGCGCCATCCCGCCGTGGCCGAATGTTCCGTCGTGGGGCGACCGCACGCGGAGTGGGGCGAGGAAGTCGTGGCCTTTGTCGTCCTGAAAGGAAACTCTTCCGTGGAAAAGGCGGAACTGGACGATCTGTGCCTCGCCAACATCGCGCGCTTCAAGAGACCCAGGGATTACCGGTTCGTCGACGGACTGCCGAAGAACAACTACGGGAAGGTGCTCAAGACCGAATTGCGCGAGCGCCTATAATCCCCCGCTGCATGGACCACCGGCCCGTGATCCTGGTCGCCGACGATTCCGAGGACATCCGGAACCTGTTCGGCATCATGCTGAAGAAGAACTACGAGGTGAAGTTCGCGACCAACAGCGACGAGACCTTCGCGGCCGCCGACACCGAGCCCCTGCCCGACCTGATCCTGCTCGACGTCGAGATGCCGTCGCTGAACGGCTACGAGGTCTGCGCGCGCCTCAAGGCGAACCCGGTGCTGTCGCACATCCCGGTGATCTTCGTCACCTCGCGCAGCGACCCGAAGGACCAGGCGCGCGGCCTGATGGCCGGCGCGGTGGACTACATCACCAAGCCGATCAGCGCGCCGATCGTCATGCTGCGCGTGAAGACCCAGCTCGCGCTGGTGGACCAGCGCCGCGCGCTCGAGGAGCAGGTGCTGCAGCGCACCGAGGAGCTGCAGGACACGCGCATGGAGCTGATCCGGCGCCTCGCGCGCGCGATGGAGATCCGCGAAGGCGGGCTCACCAACGGGGTCGCGCGCACCTGCGAGTACGTGGCGCTGCTGACGCAGGCGCTGGGACTGAAAAGCAAAGTGGTGGAGATCCTTTCGCAGGCCTCGCCGCTGCACGACATCGGCAAGCTCGGCGTGCCGGAGAACGTGCTGCAGAAGGCCGACGCGCTGAACAAGGTCGAATGGGAGATCGTGCACAAGCATCCGGAGATCGGCGCCGCGATCATCGGCGAGCACCGCGATCCCCTGCTCGAGCAGGCGCGCGTCATGGCGCTCACGCACCACGAGCGCTGGGACGGCACGGGCTATCCGAAGAAGCTCAAGGGCAACGAGATCCCGGTGCCGGATCGCATCATGGCGCTCGTCGATGCCTACGAGGCCATGACCACCACGCAGCGCTACCACGCCCCGATCACCACGCAGGAAGCGGCCGGGCGCATCGTCAGCGAGTCGGGCAAGCAGTTCGACCCGTCGGTGGTGGCCGCCTTCGCGAAAGTGATCCGAGAATTCGACGCAGTGCACGCGAAGTACAAGGACGAGCTCGCGGGCATCCATAACCTCGACTTCGCCGGCGCGCCTAAGAAGAAGTAGTAGTCAGCGCAGGCGCGCCGCGAGCGCCTTCAGGCCACCCCAGATCGAGCGCAGCATCAGGATCACCGCGATCGCGCCGAGCGCGAGCAGCACCAGGAACGAGACCGGGTGCACGAAGGCGAGCCACAACCCGGCGGGCACCAGGGCATCCTCGACGAGCGAAGCGGCCCAGTTGCTGAAGGGCTCGGCCGACAGGTTGATCGCGCTGCGCGATCCGGCTTTCGTGAAATGCGTGCCCGCGGCCACGGCGCCGCCCAGGATCGCCGCGGCGGCGGTGACCGCGCCCGGGCTGTCGCCGAACGCCATCGCCACCAGCGCCGCGCCCGCGGGCACGCGGACGAAGGTGTGCGCCGCGTCCCAGACGCTGTCGAGCCACGGCAGCTTGTCGGCGCAGAACTCGACCGCGAGCATGAAGCCGCTCGCCCCGAGCACCAGCGGATGCGCGAGCAGCGACAGCTGGCCGGGCAGCTCCAGCCATCCCATCCGGCCGGCGAAACCGCAAAGGAAGATCACCAGGTAGACGCGGATCCCGGCGCCCCAGGCGAGCGCCAGGGCGAGTGCGAGCTCGGCGAGCGGCGGCAGGGTCAGGCCGGTCTCTTCAGCACTTCAATGCGCTTGTGCGCCGGATCGACGCGCACCCAGTCGCCGGTCTTCACCACCTCGCGCGGGTGCGGCGACCAGCCCTCGGTGATCGGGATGCCGGCGAACACCGCGCCCTGCACCATCACCGGGTTGGTGACGCCGAAGATGAACGCCTTGGGCGCGATCTTCTTCCACTTGATGTCGTAGAACGCCCAGCCCGCGGCGATGCCGCCCTTGGCGGTCGGGAAGAAGCAGATCTTGTCGACGATGCTCGTGCCCTCGAGCTTGTGGCCGGGCTTGGTGATCACGCCCGTCCAGCGGTCCAGGTCGTAGCGCGGCGAGAAGCCCTCCTCCGAAACCACCGCCTCGCCCTCGACAGTCGGACCGAACGCACGCGTTACGGCTATCACCGCAAAACCCCGGAACAGGCAATCTCAACACAGTCCGCCGTGCGCCGGAGAACGGTGTTGAAGCGGTGCGCACCGATGATGTTCACGATTTTTGCCGAGTTCGACACCATGTTGGTCCAGCGGTTCCTCTCGCGCATCGGCGAGAGGTTCTGCAGGATATAGAAGCACACGCCCTCGAGGATCGTCACGCCGGCGTCTTCCAGCGTCTTCGCGTAGCCGAGGTCGCGCGACTGCTTGAGGATCGCCGAGTTGGTGGTGACGATGCAGGTGCCGCCCGCCTTGACCTTGCGCCCCGCGAAAAGCGCCGCCAGGCTCTTCATTTCGAACAGCGACTGCTGCGGACCCGAGAACACCACCAGCCGCGCATCGCCGTCGCCGAGCTTGTAGGACTTGAGGACTTCATCGATATCGCTTTCACCGACGGAAATCCGTTCAGACGGAAAATCCCCGGACTCCGGCGCCTCCGGCGTTACGCCCACGAAGTGGAACATCGCCATCGAGCCGTAGCTCGCGAGCGCCGCGCCGAGGTGCTTCAACTCGTCAGCCGTCGGGACGCGGTGGTAGCCGTGGAACACGGGCACGGCGTAGTAGCTCTGGTGCGACTCCCCCACCAGCTTGCCGACCGCGCCCCAGTCGGCGAGGTCGTCGAGCCGCGCCTTCAATTCGACCGCAAACGTGCCTTTGCGGTTCTCGTCGAGGTGAAAGCCGTAGGCCGGCGTTCGACCCGTCAGCGCGGCGGCGAGCGCCGCGGGACCGGCCTCGAAGTTGGAGCGCGCGCCAAACACGGAGTTGGCGTAGATCACGGTGCCGGTGTCGCCCCAGGCGACGTGCTCGCCCAGGTGCGGCTGGTAGACGGTCTGGTAGTTGATGCAGGTGTCGGTGGTGACGACGTCCATGCGCCGCAGCGTGGCGATGATCTCCTTTTCCTTCTTCGCCTCGCCGGCGTCCTGTCCCATGCGCTCGCAGTGCGCGAAATCCATGCAGCGTGCGTTGGTGGTGGTGGCGACGGCGCAGCGTGCGCCCAGCCCTGCCTCTTCTTTCAGGTACGCGAGGCCCGCATCGCCCATCACCTCGATGTCGCCCATCATGTGGACGTTGGTGACGGGGACGAAGCGCTTCGCGCCCCAGAAGCGGCCGACCTCGATCTGGTACTGCAGCGCGCGCCGCGCGGCTTCGCCGCGCCCGCCGCCGAGGATGGCCTGCTCGTCGGGGGTCAGCTCCACGCAGGAAAACCCGTAACTATTCCCCTTTGCCGGGGTTCGGGTCGAAGAACTTGTTGTACTTGTCGGGCACTTCCTTCCAGTCGTCGGCGTCCGGCGGCGGCGTGCCCTTGCGGGTGATGTTCGGCCACTTCTTCGCGTACTCGGTGTTCAGACCCAGCCACTTGTCGGCCTGCGCGTCGGAATCGGGCACGATCGCCTTGGGCGGGCATTCCGGCTCGCACACGCCGCAGTCGATGCACTCGTCCGGGTGGATGACGAGCATGTTCGCGCCCTCGTAGAAGCAGTCCACGGGGCAGACTTCGATGCAATCCATGTGCTTGCACTTGATGCAGGCTTCGGTGACGACGTAGGTCATGCCTTGTTCTCTCGCGGTTGCGGCTGGAAAGGCGCGATTATCGCACTACGGAAGCACGAAATCGTAGCTCGCCTGCAGCATACTGCCGGTGCGCGACGTCTTCACCACCAGCGCGCGATCCGCGCCGCGCGACTCGCCCGGAAAGTAGAGCTGCGTGGTGAGGATTTTCCCGCCCGGCGCCTGCAGCTTGACGTGGATGTGGCGCGGCCGCCCCGAATACGGCGGCGGCAGGTTGGTCTCGAGCGTGTAGCGCCCCTGCGCGTCGGTGCGCACGATGCCGCGGTAGCGGTAGCCGCTGTTGTCGTAATTCCCTTCGGCGTCGGCCTGCCAAAAATCGAGCGCGACGCCCGCGAGCGGCCTGCAGTCGGCCGAGCGCACCACGCCGCTCAGCACCAGCTTCTCGCCCTTCGAGCCGGGCTCGGCGATGCTCGCGCGCGCCGGCGCGCCGGCCTTGTAGAACGGGCCCTCCATGTCGGCGGGCGTCGGCTTGCCGCAATCGGTCTGGGCGCCCGCGCCGAACGGCAGCGCGAGCGCGGCCGCGAGCAATGTCCTGCGCGTGATCACCCGGTGAGTTTATCGAGCAACTTCCTCAGCGTCACCCGTTCGGCCGGAGCGAGGCGCGCCGCGAACGCCGAGTCGTGGGCGCGCACCCGGCGGCCGAGCTCCCGCAGCCGCGCTTCGCCGCGCGGCGTCAGGTACAGGCCCCAGGCGCGGCCGTCACCGGGGCGGTCGCGCCGCTCGGCGAGCCCGCGCGCCTCCAGCCAGTCTGCCGTCATCATGGCGCCCGAGCGCGCGGTGCCGAGCGCGGCGCCGAGCGCGCTCTGCGTGAGGCCGGGGTTGGCGCGCACGATCACCATCGCGGTATAGCGCGCCGGCGTGATGTCCGAGCGCCCGGTGGCGCGGTGGAAGGCCTCGAAGCCGGCGAGCTGCGCGCGCCGCAGCACGTAGCCGAGGTGCTGGTCGAGGTCACCGTAGTTCAGCCCCGGCACACGCTCTATACTGCCGGGACGCGGACCGCGGGACTTGGCTTTTCGCAGGCGGTTCATCGTTGACCCGTTGATTGTAATGCTATATAACAATCGGCCATTCCTGGAGGAGGAACCATGAACCGCCGCGACTTCAACAAGGCCGCCGCCGCTGTCGGCGCCGCCACCGCGTTTTCCCCGCTCAACGTGCGCGCCCAGGCGCAGCGCCTCAAGGTCGGCGTGCTGCTGCCGCGCTCCGGCGTGCAGGCCGGCATCGGCCAGGACTGCCACCGCGGCGTGGAGGTCACCACCGGCGTTCTCAGGGAGCTCGGCCTGCCGGGCCTCGACATCCTGAACGGCGACACGGAGTCGAACGTCGACGTCGCGCGCTCCCGCGCCGAGCGCCTGATCAGCGACGGTGCGCAGCTGCTGGTTGGTGCCTTCGATTCGGGCCAGACCACTGCCATCGCCCAGGTCGCCGAGCAGCGCGGCATCCCGCTGGTGATCAACATCGCCGCGGCCCCGCCGATCACCGAGCAGGGCTACAAGTTCGTGTTCCGCAACTTCCCGACCGCGCCGATGATCCTCGGCGACGCGTTCGCCAACCAGCTCGAGGTGTTCGCGGCCGCCGGCGTCGCGCCGAAGACCGCCGTGTTCATGCACGTGAACGACACCTTCGGCGTCGCCATGCAGAAGGGCTTCACCGGCGTGATGGAGAAATTTCCCCAGATTCCCTACAAGGTGGTGGACACCATCGCCTACGATCCAGCGGCGCGCGACCTGTCGGTCGAAGTGGCGAAGGCCAAGGCCTCCGGCGCGGAGTCGCTGGTCATGGTTAGCCGGCTAAACGACGCGATCCTGATCACGCGTGAACTCGTCAAGCAGCGCTGGAACCCGATGACGGTGCTCAGCATGGGCCCAGGCTGGTACGAGGACCAGTACCTGAAGACGCTCGGCAAGCTCGGCGACGGGCCGATGAGCTTCGTGCCCTGGTACGACCCGAACAAGAAGCTCTCGAAGCAGCTCGAGGCAGCGCACACCAAGGCCTACCCCGAGATCAACCTGAACACCAACCACATCTACACCTTCGAGGCGCTGCTCATCGCCGCCGACGCCTTCAAGCGCGCCGGCTCGGCCAATCCCAAGGCGCTCGCCGACGCGATCCGCGCGACCAACATCAAGGACAACGTCAGCACCGGGCCCGGCATCCAGTTCGACGCCAAGGGGCAGAACGACAAGCTGAAGAACTCCGCGATCCAGAACCGTGGCGGCAAGCTGGTGGTCGTGGCGCCGAAAGGTGCGTCGAACGCCAAGCCCGAATTGCCGATGACGCCCTACGACAAGCGCTGACGGCGGGCGGGGTTGCTTCCGCCCGAACCCGCATTTTGCCAGCTGAGATCTATCTCAACGTCGCTGCCAGCGGGCTGCTGACGGGGCTCGTCTACGGGCTGATGGCGCTCGGCCTGTCGGTGATCTTCGGCGTGGTGCGCGTCGTCAATTTCGCCCACGGCGAAATGATGACGCTGGCCATGTACCTGACGCTGGTGCTGTTCGGCGCGCTCAAGCTCGACCCGCTCGTGCTGCTGGTACCGATCGCCGCCGTGCTGTTCGTCTTCGGCTACCTGCTGCAGCGCGCGCTCATCAACCCCTTCATCAACCGGCCCGAGCACAGCCAGTTCATGCTGCTGGTCGCCGTAGCGCTGATCCTGGTGAACCTCCAGCTCATCGTATTCGGCCCCGACGCGCGCGGCATCCGCACCACCTACTCGTTCGACAGCTTCCAGATCGGCAAGCTGATCGTGGACGCCTCCAAGGTCTACGCCGCCGGCGCGGCGCTGGTGGTGGCGGCGGCGCTGTTCGCGTTCTTCAGGTACACGCTGCTCGGCAAGGCGATCCGCGCCTGCGCCGATAACTACGACGGCGCGCGCGTGGTCGGCCTGGACGTGAAGCGCCTGTACGCGCTCACCTTCGGCCTGGGCGCCGCCTGCGTCGGCGCCGCCGGGGCGATGCTGATGGTGGTGATCGACGTCACGCCGGCGATCGGGCCGGCGTACACGCTGCTCGCGTTCGTCATCGTCATCACCGGGGGCCTCGGCTCGATGCCGGGCGCCTTGCTCGGCGGGCTGCTGATCGGCGTCACCGAAGCGCTCGGCGGCGTGCTGTTCACGCCCTCGGCGAAGAGCATGTTCGCCTTCGGGCTGCTGGTGCTGGTGCTGCTGTTCCGGCCGCAGGGCATCCTCGGCAGGAAGGCGGCGTGATCGCGCGACTGCTCGAAGGCGTGCCGCGCCGGGGCCTGGTCGCCCTCGGCGCGCTGCTCGCGCTGCTGCTTGTGTTTCCCGCCTTCGCGAGCGGCTACCTGCTGGCCGTCGCCTTCCTGATCCTGTACTTCGCCTACGTCGGCCAGGCCTGGAACATCATGATGGGCTTTGCCGGCCAGCTTTCGCTCGGGCATTCGCTCTACGTGGGCCTGGGCGCCTACACCGCCGCCGCGCTCTACGTGCATTTCGGCATCAGCCCCTGGATCGGGCTGCTGGCGTCGATCGCGGTTTGCGCGCTGGCCGGCGCGGCCATCGGCTTCCTCGCCTTCCGCTTTGGCGTCGCCGGCGTGTACTTCGCCATCCTCACCATCGCCTTCGCCGAGTTCGCGCGCATCGGCTTCGACCATTTCACCTGGGTGCAGGGCTCCTCCGGCTTCTTCCTGCCGGTCGCCAACTACGCCAGGAACGACCTGTGGAACCTGCGCGGCAGCCCGACCATGTTCTACTACCTGATGCTCGGCCTGACCGTGGCGGCGTTCGTGCTCTGCCACGCGCTGCTGCGCAGCCGGATGGGCTACTACTGGCTGGCGATCCGCGAAAGCCCCGAGGCCGCGCAGGCGCTCGGCGTCAACGTGTTCCGCTACAAGCTGATTGCCGTCGTCATCTCGGCGGCCATGACCTCGCTCTCCGGCGTGGTGTTCGCGTTCTACTACAACAACCTCTTCCCCGAGCAGATCTTCCACATCTCGCGCTCGATCGAGTTCATCCTCGGCCCGATCATCGGCGGCATCGGCACGCTGTTCGGCCCGATCGTCGGCGCCGCACTGCTCACGCTGCTCTCGGACGGCATCACCGAGGGCCTCGCCGCGCTGGGCTGGGAGATCCCGGGCGTCAAGCAGGTGTTCTACGGCGTGGTGCTGCTGGTGGTGATCACTTTCCTGCCGCACGGCATCTGGCCCGCGATCGCCCGCAGGCTGGGCTTGGGGAAATGATGCTGCGTGTAGAAGGGATTTCGAAATCGTTTCGCGGCTTGAAGGCCGTCTCGCAAGCGTCCTTCGAGGTACCGCAGGGCGGCATCGTCGCGCTGATCGGGCCCAACGGCGCCGGCAAGACCACCTGCTTCAACATGATCGCGGGGGTGTTTCCTCCCGACGCCGGGAGGATCGTTTTCAGGGAAGAGGAAATGCACGGCAGGCGGCCCGACCAGGTCTGCGCGGCGTGCATCGGCCGCACCTTCCAGATCGTCAAGCCCTTCGCCGGGCTGTCCGTGCTCGATAACGTGATCGTCGGTGCATTGCTCAGGGAGAAGAGCGTGTCGTCGGCACGGCGGCATTCGCTGGCGGTGCTGGAAAAACTGGGCCTGGAGAGGAAGCGGGACCTGCCCGCCTCCTCGCTCACGCTGCCGGACCGCAAGCGCCTGGAAGTCGCGCGCGCGCTCGCGACGCGGCCGCGGCTGCTGCTGCTGGACGAGGTCATGGCCGGCCTGCGGCCGACCGAGTGCGACGAGATGGTGGCCGTGTTCCGCGACCTGAACCGCGCCGACGGGCTCACGATCCTGCTGATCGAGCACGTGATGCGCGCGGTGATGGCGCTGGCGCAGAGCATCGTGGTGCTGCACCACGGCGAGATCATCGCGCGCGGCGCGCCTGCCGAGGTCGTGCGCGACCCGGCGGTGCTGGAGTGCTACCTCGGCGAGGAGACCGAGGTCTGATGGCCGGCGCGATGCTCGCGGTGCGCGGCCTCAACCTGCATTACGGCGACGCGCAGGCCCTGTCGCAGGTCAGCCTCGAGGTGCCGGAGGGCGAGATCGTCGCCATCGTCGGCGCCAACGGCGCGGGCAAGTCGTCCCTGATCCGCAGCATCGCCGGCATCGAGAAGCCGAGCACCGGGAAGATCCTGTTCAAGGGGAATGAAGTCCAGGACCTCGAGCCCCACCAGATCTGCAATCTCGGCATCGGCCAGGTGGCCGAAGGCCGCCAGGTCTTCCCCAGCCTCTCGGTCGAGGAGAACCTCGAGATGGGCGCGCTGCTGCCGCGAGCGCGTGCAGGGACGAAAGCGAAGCTGGCCGGGACCTACCGAATGTTCCCGCGGCTCGAGGAGCGCCGCCGCCAGCTCGCCGGCACGCTCTCGGGCGGCGAGCAGCAGATGCTCGCCATCGGCCGCTGCCTGATGGGCAACCCCGAGCTGATCATGTTCGACGAGCCCTCGCTCGGCCTCGCGCCGCTGGTGGTGCAGGAGGTGCTGCACACCATTCGCGAGCTCAACAGGAGCGGCATGACGGTGCTGCTCGTGGAGCAGAACGTCGCGGTGTCGCTCAAGCTCTCCAACCACGCCTACGTGCTGGAGAACGGCAGCGTCGTCATGAGCGGCAAGGGCACCGACCTGCTGCACGACGACCGCGTGCGGCAGGCCTACATGGGCCTGTAGGCCCGGCTCGCGGCCGCGCCGCTACAGCGGCGTGAGCACGCCGTTGACGAGCTTCACGCGCGAGCCCTGCTTGAGCGAGGCGTGCGACTGCTGCATGATGATGCGGGAGCTGCCGTCGTCGAAAAGCACGCCGATCTCGAAGGTCCTGCCCTCGGGCGCCTTGTTCTCGACGACGTTGCCGACCACCGCGCCGCCCGCCGCGCCGACCACGGTACCCGCCGTGCGATTGCCTGGGCCGCCGATCGCGTAGCCGAGCACGCCGCCGATCAGGGCACCCGTCGCGGTGCCGCCGCCCACCCTCCTCGGCTGCTCGATCTCGCGGATGCCGGTGACCGTGCCGCATTCGGGACAGGCCGGCGCCTTGGGCTGGGCGGATGCGGCCGGGGCGCCGCTCTTCTTCGCCATGATGCGCTGGATCACCGCGTCGCTCACGCCGCCCTGCTTGAGCTTGACCAGGCCGTCCGCGCTGGTGTCGAAATTCGGCTCCGCCGAGTCGATCGCCTGGATCACCGTGGCCTCGCCCAGACCGCCCTGCACCATCTTGATGACGTCCTCGTTCGTCATCGGCGCGGCGATGGCCGCGAGCGGAACGGCGAACATCAGCATGCACAGAAATCTCTTCATTGTTGGGATCTTATACCAGCCTTGCGAATCACCTCTCCCCAGCGCGGCGTGTCGCGGCGGATGATGTCGGCGAACTCGGCCGGTGTCGTGCCGGTGACGAGCAAGCCGTACTTCAGGATCTGCTCGCGGCCTTCGGCCGACTGGATGATGCGGTTGATCTCGGCACTCATGCGCTCGACGATCGCCGCAGACGTGCCGGCCGGCGCCATGATGCCGTTCCAGCCCGCGACGTCGAGCGGGTAGCCTTGCTCTGCGAAGGTCGGCAGATCGGGCAGTGCCGGCCAGCGTTTCGGCCCGGTCACCGCAAGCGCCACCAGCTTGCCGGACGCGACATGCGGCCCGACGCTGGCGAGGTCATGGATGCCGGTACTGGCGTGGCCGGCAATGATGTCCTGCACCGCCGGTCCGGCGCCCCTGTAGGGCACATGCACCATGTCGAAGCCGGCCGCCCCCTTCAGCATCTCGCCGTAGACGTGCGATGAGGAACCGTTGCCGAAAGAGGCATAACTGACCTTGCCCGGACTGGCCTTGGCCCAGGCGACGAATTCCTTGAGCGACTTCGGCCCGAGCGACGAAGGCACCACCATCGCCAGCACCGAGAGCCCGAGTTGCGTCACCGGGGCAAAATCCTTCTGCCCGTCGTAGGGCAGCTTCTCGTACATGTGCGGGTTCAAGCTGATGTTGGAGACGTTCGAGTACACGAACGTGTAGCCGTCGGGCGCCGCGTTTTTCGCCGCCTCCAGTCCGACGATGCCCTGCGCGCCGGCGCGGTTCTCCGCCAGCACCGGCTGGCCGAGCACCGGCGCGAGCTTGTCGCCGAGCCAGCGCGTGATGATGTCGGTCTGCCCGCCCGGCGGATAGGGAACGATGATGCGGACGGGTTTGTTGGGCCATGTTTGTGCGTCGGCCTGAAATGAAATCAAGGCGAGGACTAGAAGAAGATATTTCATTCAACCCCCGAAGTAAGGCTTGTCACCGGCAATCGTCACGCGGTCCATCACGCGGCGGCAGCCGGAGTAGTCGTTGACCGCGATGTGCTGCGTGGAGCGGTTGTCCCAGAGCGCGAGCGAGCCCTTGCGCCAGCGGAAGCGGATCTGGAACTCAGGCCGCTGGCTGTGGCGGTTGAGGAAGTCTAGCAGGGGCGCCGATTCCTCCTCGGTCATGCCCTCGAAGCGGATCGCGTACACCCAGTTTACGAACAGGATCTTGCGGCCCGATTCGGGGTGCGTGCGGATGCAGGGATGCGCGACTTCCTTCAGCGCCTCCTCGCTCGCCTGGATGCGCATGCCCTTCAGGTCGTCATCGGCATAGGTGCCCTGCGGGCCGTACGAGCGCTTCGCGCTGTGCATCACCTTGAGGCCCTCGAGCGTGCGCTGCAAGGCGGGCGATAGCGCCTCGAAGGCGAGCATCTGGTTGCTCCAGATGGTGTCGCCGCCGACCGCGGGCGATTCGCGCGCATAGAGGCAGGTGCCCAGCACCGGTTCCGGCGAGAACGTCATGTCGGAGTGCCAGCGCCCGCCGAAATTCTGGCTCTCCGTTTCGTCCGGCTCGCGCACGATGCGCATCATCTCGGGGTGCCCTTCGAGCGGCTTGATGAAAGGCGTCGTGGCGAGCGGCCCGAAATGGCGCGCGAAGGCCTTCTGCTGGTCGGGCGTGAGGTCCTGATCGCGCAGGAAGATCACGCAATGCCGCGCAAGCGCCCGGCGCAACTCCGCGACCACCTCGGCGCCGATCGGCTTCGAGGCAACGACCCCGGAGATCTCCGCGCCACCTGCGCCGCACAACAGGTTGACTGCGAATCCGCGATAACGGTCCATCCGATCCTCCCGTGCGGAATGCTAACCTATCGCCGTGCCCCGAATCCGCTTCAGGGCCGCCGGCGCCACGGGAGGGTAATGCAGACGGACTACGTCCAGCGCTTCCTGTTCGAGAACCTGGACGTGCGCGGGCGCCTGGTGTGCCTCACCGGCGCCTGGCGGCGCATGACCGAGGGCCGCGGCTATCCGCCGCGCATCGCCGAGCTGCTCGGCCACTCGACCGCGCTTGCCGCGATCCTCGGCGCCAACCAGAAGAAGGACGGCGGCCGCGCGGGCCGCGTCACGCTGCAGGTGCAGAGCTCGGGCCCGGTGCGGCTGCTGGTCGCCGACTGCACGGCCGACCTCAAGATCCGCGGCATGGCGCAGCACGACAGCGACGACCCGTCGCTTGGTGCGGGCCGCCTCGCCCTCACCTTCGAGGACGCCGAGAGCGGCCAGCTCTACCAGAGCCTGGTGCCGCTCGAGGGCAGCGGCATGGCCGAGATCTTCGAGAACTACCTGCAGCGCTCCGAGCAACGCACGTCCTTCCTGCACCTGGCCGCGAGCGAGCGCGCGGTCTGCGGCCTGCTGCTGGAGAAGCTGCCCGGCGCCGACGCGCGCGACCCGGACGGCTGGAACCGCGTCACGCAGCTCGCGGCCACGCTGCGGCTGGAGGAGACGGTGGACGCGCAGCCCTATGGGCTGCTCGTCAAGCTCTTTCCCGAGGAGCTGCTGCGCGTGTTCCGCATCGACGCGGTGAGGTATCACTGTCCTTTCGACGTCGAAAAGGTGGAACGCGTGTTGCGCGGACTGGGACGCGACGAGGTGGAATCGATCCTCGCCGAGCGGGGCGAAGTGGTGATCAAGAACGAGATGTGCAACCACGAATACCGCTTCGACCGCGAGGCGGTGGAAACCCTGTTCGCCTGAACGGCAGTGGGGTTGAAATCGCTAATTATCCCCTTGACATACCCAATGCGTATAGGCATCATTGCACCCGTCAAGGAGAACAACATGGCCGCAGATAGTCTCAACGCACCCCACTTTTCCGACCCCGAGAAAGCCCGCACCTACCTCGAATCCCAGGTGTGGCCCAAAGGGCCGGTTTGTCCGCGCTGTGGCGTGATCGGAGGGCACTACGAACTGAACGGCAAGACCACAAGGCCGGGTTTGTACAAGTGTAAGGACTGCCGCCAGCCCTTTACCGTGACCGTGGGGACCGTGTTCGAGCGCTCCAAGATTCCGCTCAACCTCTGGCTCAAGGCCACCTACCTGCTTTGCGCCAGCAAGAAGGGGATGAGCAGCCTTCAGCTAAAGCGAATGCTCGGCGTGACCTACAAGACCGCATGGTTCATGACGCATCGAATCCGAGAGGCCATGACCAGCTACGGCGTAGGCAAGTTCATGGGCGGGCCGGGTTCCTCTGGCATTGTGGAAGCCGATGAGACCTACTGGGGCAACCTGCCGGGAGTAAGGCGCGCTGGCAACAAGCACAAGATGCCGATTGTCGCCCTGCTTGAGCGTGGCGGCAGAGTGCGCTCGTTTCACGTTCCCACCGTCAACGCGGCCAACCTAAAGGACGTGCTGCGTAAGAACGTATCCAAGTCCGCGCATCTAATGACCGACGAGAGTTCGAGCTACATCAAGATCGGCCGCGAGTTCAAGAAGCACAGCGCCGTGAATCATAAGCGGCTGGAATACGCTCGCGGCGAAGTCACCACGAACACGGTCGAGGGCTACTTCTCGATTCTCAAGCGTGGCCTCATTGGGACGTACCACCACGTAGGCGAGAACCACCTACAGCGCTACGTGCGTGAGTTTGACTTTCGCTACAACCACCGCAGCGCCTTGGGCGTAAACGATACGCAACGCGCCGATGCGGCGCTTAAGGGGATTTGCGGGAAAAGGCTGACCTATCGGCGGACTGATCTCCGCCAGAATGCATAAGATTCGCTAGGGGGAAACATGAGCATTCAATCCATGCGTATCACCGACCAGACCGATGACCACGCCGTGATCGAAATGCTTATTGCGAATGACGCAGAGGCCGAGATTTCCGGTGAGTTCTTGAAGTTCCGCGTACCGATACCTTGCGAGCCAGTCCCGCACGTCGAAGTATTGCAGTTAGTCGCCCTTCGGCGTGTGCGAGAGTTAGTAGACGCGCAAATTCAGCGCTCTCAGACTCTCTTACGTCAGCATCATGTAGATATTCCGTAATCCGCGACATTTGCAAGGGCCTCTACCAAATCCGCCACAAGATCAGTGCCAAGAGCAACGCATTCACCAGAAGCGCCCAATAGCACGCATTGACGGCTCGCATTAGCACAACATGGTTTTGTTGTGCCGCTAGATTTATGTCTGCGGCCGTAGGAATCCTCGTTGCGATGTCCCGTAGAAGGCGATCGGTTTCGGTCATTTGTTCCCCTTCTTCAGTCGTTTCTTTTTCGCTACTCTGTGCTGCGGCGGCGACGACCAAAGCCGCTTTAACGCTTCGTCAAACGGCATTTGAGGAATTTCTTGCTTCTCGCGTCTCGTTTTCTTTGGGAGGGTACTCATGTCAACGATGGTGCAGATTCACTCCGCTCCGCCTATGTCGTATTGCAAGGCAGTCGGGCAAATCATAAGCCATTGGGCGAATCTAGAGTGGCAGGTCGAAAAGACGATTTGGGCACTCTTGAAAATCGGCCCGAAAGAAGGCCGTTTGCTAACCACGCAAATGAACATCCGACCCAAACTGGAAATACTTAAGGGCCTGGCATCCCGCGCCAACCTTGACGACGAAAGACGGAAGGCACTGCTCGCCATGAGCAAGGACATAACCGCAGCGAATGACTTCCGGAACAAACTGGCACATGGGCTTTGGGCAACGGCCCCAAGCAAGCGCAAGCGAAGGGGAATGCCGAGAAAGATGCTGCTGTACTGGATGCGTGGAAAGACAGAAACCAGAATCATGCCAACCACGATCCGTATTGACGCAAAAGGTTTGCGCCAGTTCTCCACGCACGTAATGGGCATGGCCTTGTTCATGTCGATTGTGGCCGTTCAGGTTGGAGCCGCGCAGTCTCCATCACTCGCCAAATCCTAGCGGCGAAGTCCTGTGCATCGTCCTCGCCCCAGTGGTACTCTCGGAGAACCTCCGCGCCTGCCGAGACCATTTCCAGCGTGACCTCGACAACGGGCGCACCACCACTCGACATTACCCGTACCTAAGCCCGTAGGGGGAACGTGTCAAGCTATTGATACCTGCGCAAGTAATGTCCCATCCTTCCGCTTGGCGTACCTAGGACAATACTTACGCAGTACTCATTATTGAGAATTACGTAACCTCATGACAACCGAATCCAACTTCATGCGTTATTCCGATGTCGGCATAACATCGGGGTTTGGACATGAAGACCAACAACAAAGTGGAGGCCGCGGTGAAGCGCCGGG
>JBASCW010000131.1:0-12636 GCA_049651845.1 Burkholderiales bacterium
GGGCGCGGTCGACCTGGCGGGCGCGCGTCACAGCGCAACGCTGCTTGCGGCCCTGATCGGGGAGCGCTGCCGGTGAACGCGGCGTGGCGCGCGCTGCTCGACGAGATCGGCCGCTCGCGGGATGCCGGCCACGAGGTCGAGTTCTGGTGGCGCGACGACGACGCCGCGCGGCCGGATCCGGCGCTGGAGCGGCTGCTCGCCCTTGCGCAGGCGAGCGCGGTGCCGCTCGCGCTCGCCGTGATTCCCGCGCAGGCCGAGGCAGCGGCGTTCGCGCGCCCGTGCGCGGGCGTTTCGATCCTGCAGCACGGCAGCGATCATCGCAACCGCGCGGCGGCCGGAGAAAAGAAGAGCGAGTTTGCGGGCGCGGAACCGCCCGCTGCGGCGATTGCACGGCTCGCGGACGCGCGCCACCGGCTTTCGGCTGTGCTGGGAGGGCGCGCGCTTCCGGTGCTGGCCCCTCCCTGGAACAGGATTCCCGCGAACCATGTCGCGCCGCTCGCGGCAGCTGGATTTCGCGGGCTGAGTTGCTACGGGCCGCGCCGCGCCGCGCTCGCGGCGCCGGGGCTCGCGCAGGTCAACACGCACGTGGACCTGATCGCCTGGCGCGCCGGCCGCGGCTTCGCGGGCGAGGAGGCGGTGCTTGCCGCGGCGGCCGGGCATCTCGCTGCCAAGCGCGAAGGCAGGGCCGATGCCGGGGAGCCCACCGGTTGGCTCAGCCACCACGCGGTACACGACGAGCCGGCCTGGCGCTTCCTCGAACAGCTGTTCGAAACGATGCCGGCAGCGCCGGGCCTGCGCTGGCTCGGGGCGCAGGAACTATTCCACATTTCCGGACGATGACGGCGCGCAGCAGGCATGGGTACCCGCTGCGCGCGCTGGGCCTCGATTACGCCGGCGCCGCGGCCGGGCTCGGCATTTCGGTCGGCATCATCGTGTTTGTGCGATTGGCGGCGCCGATGGCCTGGGTGCTGGCCGGGTCGGCCGCACTATTCCTCGTATACTTTGCGCGGACGGTTTGCCGCCAGTTGACCCACATCGAGCTGGACGAGACCGGAATCCGCGCCGTCGGACCCGCAGTGCTGACGTCGGGCGCGGCGATCCGGTGGCATGACTTGCGTGCGCTGCGCCTGGATTACTACTCGACGCGCGCCGACCGAGAGGGGGGATGGATGCAGTTGAAGCTGGGCGACGGGCAGCGCACGATCCGCATCGACTCGGATCTGGAGGGATTCGCACTGATCGCCGAACGCGCGGCGCGCGAGGCCGCCCGGCTCGATCTCGCGCTCGAGCCCGGCACGGTGAACAATCTGCTCGCACTGCGCCCCTAGCGAGATGGCGGACGTCCTCCAGATCCGCGACCTGCGCGTCTACCTGGAAGTGGACGCCGGCACCGTGAAGGCGGTGGACGGCGTGTCGTTCCGTATCCCGGAGGGACGCACCGTGGCGCTGGTCGGCGAATCGGGCTCGGGCAAGACCATGGTCGCGCAGGCGGTGATGAGCATCCTGCCGCAGGTGGCGCGCATCGAATCGGGCGAGATCCTGTTCTACGACCCCAGGCTGCCGGGCACCGTCACGGACATTTCACGGCTCGATCCGCAGGGCGCGCAGGTGCGCGCGATCCGCGGCGGGCGCATCTCGATCATCTTCCAGGAGCCGATGACGGCGCTCTCGCCTTTGCATACCGTCGGCAACCAGATCGGCGAGGCGCTCATGTTGCACCGCGCGAGCCTGGGCCCCGCGGAACGGCGCGACGCGGTGATCGACATGCTGCGGTTGGTGGGCTTCGCCGACCCGGCCAAGGCAGAGCACACCTACCCGTTCGAGCTCTCCGGCGGCCTGCGCCAGCGCGCGATGATCGCCATGGCGCTCGTTTGCCGGCCGGCGCTGCTGGTCGCCGACGAGCCGACCACGGCGCTCGACGTCACGATCCAGGCGCAGATCCTGCAGCTCGTGCAGTCGCTGCAGTCGGAGCTGCAGATGGCGATGCTGCTGATCACCCACGATCTGGGCATCGTCGCCAACATGGCCGACGAGGTGGTGGTGATGTACAACGGCAAGGTCGTCGAATCGGGCGTGCTCGAGGACATCTTCCGCGACGCGCGCCATCCCTACCTGAAGGCGCTGATGCGCGCGGTGCCGCGCTTCAACATGGCGCCGAGCGAGCGGCTCACGCCGATCCGCGAAGTCCAGTCGGTCACCGACCACCTCATATCGGGGCGCGGCCGCCCGCACGACGAGCAGGACATGGGCAACGACCCGCTGCTCAGGGTGCGCAACCTCGTGAAGCGCTTCCAGACGCGCAAGACCTCCTTGCTCGGCCGCAAGCTCGCCGGCGAAGTGCGCGCCGTGGACGACGTGAGCTTTCACGTCGGCGCGGGCGAGTGCCTGGGCCTGGTGGGCGAGTCCGGCTGCGGCAAGACCACCACCGCCAAGATGCTGCTGCGCTCGATCGCCCCCGACAGCGGCGAGATCGTGTTCAACGACCGCGGCCGGCCGCGCGACGTGCTCGCGCTGGCCGGCGAAGACCTGTTCGCCTACCGGCGCAAGGTCCAGTTCGTGTTCCAGGATCCGTTCAGCTCGCTCAACCCGCGCATGACGGTGAACGAAATCCTCGCCGAGCCGCTGCTGATCCACGGCGTCGGCGATCGCGAGGAGCGTTACGCGCGCGTCAAGGAGCTGATGACGCTGGTCGGGCTGGACGTGAGGTTTCTCAGGCGCTATCCGCACAGCTTCTCCGGCGGCCAGCGCCAGCGCATCGGCATCGCGCGGGCGCTGGCGCTGGGCCCGCAGCTGCTGATCTGCGACGAGCCGGTATCGGCGCTCGACGTCTCGGTGCAGGCGCAGGTGCTCAACCTGCTGCTCGATCTGAAGAGCGCGCTCAACCTGACTTACATCTTCATCTCGCACAATCTCGCGGTGGTGCACTACCTCGCCGACCGCATCGCGGTGATGTGCGCCGGGCGCATCGTCGAGCTCGCCACTTTCGACGAGCTGTTCCGCAATCCGGTGCACCCGTACACCCGGGCGCTGCTCGCGGCGGTGCCGGACCCGGACCTCGACCGCAAGCTCGACTTCGCGGCGCTGATGGAAGGCAAGGCCTCGGACCCGGGCGCCTGGCCCGCGCCGTTCCGGCTGGACGCCGGCACGCGCGCGGCGATGCTCGACATCGGCGCCGACCACCTGGTACGCGCCCACGAATCCGCCGACATTTCGGAGCTCCGGACATGAAACGATTGCCAGCTTTTCTCCTTGCGGGCGCGCTGCTCGCCAGCGGCCTCGCCGCCGCGCAGGGCAAGTTCGTCGATTCGGCCGCGCTCGAGGCCGAGGTCAAGGCCGGCAAGCTGGCGCCGGTGGCCAAGCGGCTGCCCGAGGCGCCGCTGGTGGCGAACCTGCCCGCGGGCGCTCAGCCGGGACAGCACGGCGGCACGCTCAACATGCTGATCGGGCGCAGCCGCGACGTGCGCATGCTGGTGGTGTACGGCTACGCGCGGCTGGTCGGCTACGACGCGAAGTTCAACATCGCGCCCGACATCCTCGAGAGCATCGACGTCAAGGACGACCGCGTGTTCACGATGAAGCTGCGCAAGGGCCACCGCTGGTCCGACGGCCAGCCGTTCACCACCGAGGACTTCCGCTACTACTGGGAGGACGTCGCCAACAACAGGGAGCTCAGCCCCACGGGGCCGCCCTCGGAGCTGCTGGTGAACGGCGAGCCGCCGAAGGTGGAGTTCCCGGACAAGCAGACGGTGCGCTACAGCTGGTCCAAGCCCAACCCGGATTTCCTGCCGCGCATGGCGGGCGCCTCGCCGCTGTTCATCTTCCGGCCGGCGCATTACCTGAAGAACTTCCATCCCAAGTACAACAAGAAGGTGGAGGCCGCCGAGGGCAGCGGCGGCGGGGTGGACCGCAGTAGTTCCGCGGTGCAAAAACGCGGCTGGGCGGCGCTGCACAACCGCGAAGACAACCTGTACCAGTTCGACAATCCCAAGCTGCCGACGCTGCAGCCCTGGATCAACACCACCAAGCCGCCCGCGGACCGCTTCGTGGCAGTGCGCAATCCGTATTTCCACCGCGTCGATGCCGCCGGCCTGCAGTTGCCGTACATCGACCGCATCGTGCTGCAGGTCGCCGAAGGCAAGCTGATCCCGGCCAAGACGGGCGCGGGCGAGTCCGACCTGCAGGCGCGCGACATCCAGTTCAACAACTACACCTTCCTGAGGAAGGGCGAGAAGACCAACAACTACCGCACGCTGCTCTGGAAGACCGCGCGCGGCTCGCATTTCGCGCTGTTTCCGAACCTCAACGTGACCGATCCAGTTTGGAAAAAGCTGGTGCGCGAGGCGCGCTTCCGGCATGCGCTGTCGCTCGCGATCGACCGCGGGCAGGTGAACCAGGTGCTGTACTTCGGCCTCGCCGCCGAGAGCAACGACACCATGGTCGCGGAGAGCCCGCTCTACAGGAAGGAATACCAGACGCGCTGGGCGCAGTACGACAGGAAGGCCGCCGACAAGCTGCTCGACGAGCTGGGCCTGAAGCGCGGCAGCCACGGCGTGCGCCGGCTGCCCGACGGCCGGCCGATGGAGATCATCGTCGAGACCGCGGGCGAGTCTACCGAGCAGACCGACGTGCTCGAGATGATCCGCGAGACCTGGCGCGAGGTCGGCATCAAGCTGTTCCCCAAGCCCTCGCAGCGCGAGGTGCTGCGCAACCGCGTGTTCTCGGGGGAGGCGCTGATGTCGGTCTGGAGCGGCATCGAGAACGGCGTCGCTACCGCCGACGTGAGCCCCGAGGAGCTCGCGCCGACCAACCAGCAGCAGCTGCAGTGGCCGAAATTCGGCCAGTACTACGAGACTGGCGGCAAGGCGGGCGAGGCGCCCGACATGGCCGAGGTCGCAGAGCTGCTCAAGCTGAACAGCGCCTGGCGCAGCGCGTCCACGCGCGAGGAGCGCACCAAGATCTGGCACCGCATGCTCGCGATCCACAGCGAGCAGCAGTACGTGATCGGCGTGGTGAACGGCGTGTCGCAGCCGATCGTGGTACGCAATACGCTGCGCAACGTGCCCGACAAGGGCATCTACAACTGGGATCCGGGCGCCTTCTTCGGCATCTACCGGCCCGACACGTTCTGGTTTGCCAAGTAGTCAGGCAAGAGCGACCGCCGCGACAGCTTATCCCGCGATATGCTGACCTACACGCTGCGTCGGCTGCTGATCATGATCCCGACGCTGCTCGTGATCAGCTTCGTCACGTTCGCGATCATCAAGCTGCCGCCGGGCGACTTCCTCTCCAACCAGATCGCCGAGCTGCGCAGCCAGGGCGACAAGGCCGCGCTCGAGCGCGTCGAGTTCCTGCGCAAGCAGTACGGCCTGGACAAGCCGTTCCTCGAGCAGTACGCGGTCTGGGTCGGGTTGTGGCCGGCCGAGCGCGGCTTCTCGGGGCTGCTGCAGGGCGACTGGGGCTGGTCGTTCGAGCACGACCTGCCGGTGAGCGAGGTGATCGGCGACCGCATGCTGCTGTCGTTCATCATGAACTTCACGGTGATCCTGTTCACCTGGGCGGTGGCGTTCCCGATCGGCGCCTACGCCGCGACGCACCAGTACAGCTGGGGCGACCACGGCCTCACCATGCTCGGCTACGTCGGCCTCGCCACGCCCAATTTCCTGTTCGCGCTCACGCTGATGTACTTCGCCAACGTCGAATTCGGCCTGGCGATCGGCGGCATCATGGACCCCGAGTACCTGGACCAGCCCTGGAGCCTCGCCAAGTTCGCCTCGGTGCTGTCGCACCTGTGGATCCCGGTGATCGTGATCGGTACCTCGGGCACCGCGGCGATGATCCGGCGCCTGCGCGCCAACCTGCTCGATGAGCTGCAGAAGCAGTACGTGGTCACCGCGCGCGCCAAGGGCATGCCGCCGTTCCGGCTGCTGGTGAAGTACCCGCTGCGCATGGCGCTCAATCCGTTCGTCGCCGACATCGGCAGCCTGCTGCCCTCGGTGATCTCTGGCTCGGCGATCGTCGCGGTGGTGCTGTCGCTGCAGACCTCGGGGCCGATGCTGCTCGAGGCGCTGCGCAGCCAGGACCAGTACCTGGCCGGCTCGTTCCTGATGTTCCTCGCGCTGCTCACGGTGATCGGCATGTTCGTCTCCGACCTGCTGCTCGCGGCGCTCGACCCGCGCATCCGCCTGACCGGGGGCGTCGCGAAGTGAGCCGGCTCGAGCACGCCGGTGAAGGCCGGCTCCAGCACTACGTCTCGCCCGAGCCCTTCGAGCCGCTCGCCACCGAGAAGCTCACGCCCGAGCAGGAACGCTTCTACCGCGCCTCGCAGTGGCGGATCATGTGGTGGAAGTTCCGGCGCCATCGCGTCGCGGTGTTCTGCGCCGCGATCCTGCTCGCGGTCTACGCTTCGATCCTGGTGAGCGAGATCCTCGCGCCCTACAACCTGCATACGCGCGACTCGCGCCACATCTACGCGCCGCCGCAGGAGCTGCGCCTGTTCCACGACGGCAGGTTCGTCGGGCCCTTCGTCTACGGCTACAGCATGGAGCTGAACCTGCAGACCATGCGCCGCGTCTACAGTCCCGACGCGGCCAAGGTGCAGCCGCTGCGCTTCTTCTGCCGCGGCGACGCCTACCAGTTCTGGGGCCTGTTCGAGGCGAGCTTCCACCTCGTCTGCCCGGCCGAGGGCGGCACCTTCTTCCTGTTCGGCACCGACCGGCTGGGCCGCGACGTGCTGTCGCGCATCATCTACGGCACGCGCATCTCGCTCACCGTAGGGCTGCTCGGCATCGCGGTGAGCTTCCTGATCGGCATCACGCTGGGCGGCATCTCGGGCTACTACGGCGGCTGGGTGGACACCGTCATCCAGCGCTTCATCGAGATGGTGCGCTCGTTCCCGGAGCTGCCGCTCTGGATGGCGCTGTCGGCGGCGCTGCCGGTGACCTGGAGCCCGATACTGGTCTATTTCGGCATCACCATCATCCTGGGCCTGCTGGACTGGCCGGGCCTGGCGCGCGCGGTGCGCTCCAAGCTGCTCGCGCTGCGCGAGGAGGACTTCGCGCAGGCCGCGGTGCTGATGGGCGCTTCGCCGGGCCGCGTGATCGGCCGGCATTTGCTGCCCAGTTTCACGAGCCATTTGATCGCGTCTTTGACCCTTTCCGTGCCGAGCATGATCCTCGGCGAGACCGCGCTCTCGTTCCTCGGCCTCGGCCTGCGGCCGCCGGTGACGAGCTGGGGCGTGTTGCTCAACGAAGCGCAGAACATCAACGTGGTCGCGCTCTACCCCTGGCTGATGCTGCCGGTGGTGCCCGTATTCGTGGTGGTGCTCGCCTTCAATTTCTTCGGCGACGGCCTGCGCGACGCCGCCGATCCGTATAAGTAGAAGTACACAGACTGGTCCTGCGGTGAAAATCGGCCTCATTCAGACAGCGGGCTTGGGCGACATCGTCATCGCGCTTCCCATCGCAAAGACCTTTGCCGACGCGGGACACCAAGTATTCTGGCCGGTCAATGAAGCGTATTGCCGTTTTCTTCCGGAGGCGGCGCCCTATGTGACGTTTATTCCCGTTCCCAGGAATGAGCCCGTGGATTTTCACCTATCGTTTCCCCGCAGAGAGCTTGCGTCACGCGGATGCGACAGGACGTTCGTTCTCTACAACAGCCTATTCGATGACTCGAGCATGCTCGAGAGAAAAGATCTTGTTCGATTCTTGAAATTCGATGAATACAAGTACGCCGTCACCGGAGTGCCTTTCGCTGAGAAGTGGCGCCTGCAGGTGACGCGTAACATCGAGCGGGAAAAGGAACTCCATACGTCCCTCGGAATTGGGGGGGCGTACATCTGCATACATCGCCAGGCTTCCAACGCGCGCGTGGAGTTCGGGATACCGAGCGAATGGCGCGAGTTTCAGATCGTCGAAGTGGATGGCCGCGGGACGCCGTTCGACTGGATATATACGTTTGAGCGCGCGGCCAAGCTAGTGTGCATAGACAGCGTCTTCTCCAACCTGATCGAGCAGCTCAATCTCCCGAATGAGAAGCACCTTTTTCTCAGAATGCCGAGCCCGTTCTGCGCGGTGATGAAGAATGGCTGGCGCATGATAGGCCTGGAAGAATCGCGTGAAGCGTAGCGTGGTGGCCACCTTCAATTCTTCCGGCGACGGCCTGCGCGACGCCGCCGATCCTCATAAGTAACTAGAGCTTTAGCTCCATCCCCTCGCGCGCGACGATCGCGCCGGGCAACGCCGCCGCGACTTCGCGGCCGATCGCGTCCATGCGCTCGTCGTCGTGGTCCGGGTCGTGGTGGAACACGACGAGCTGCTTCACGCCCGCGGGCTTGCACAGCCGCACTGCCTCCTGCCAGGTCGAGTGGCCCCAGCCCACGTAGGCGTTCGCGTATTCGTCGTCGGTGTACATGCAGTCGTAGATCACGACGTCGGCGCCCTGGATCAGTCCGAGCACGTTGCGATCGGGCGTGCCCGGCACGTGCTCGGTGTCCGTGACGTAGCACAGCGACTTGCCGCGGTACTCGATGCGGTAGCCGGTGGCGCCGTCGGGGTGGTTGAGGGCCGCGGTACGCACGCTGATCCCTGACGCGGGCGTCAGCGTCTCGCCGGCGCTGAAATCCCGGTACGCCAGCTTCGCCTTGAACACTTCCGGCGGCACCGGGAACAGCGGCGCGATCATGAACTCGCGCAGCACGCGCTGCAGCGTCATGCTGCCGCCGAGGTGGCCCGCCCACAGGCGGAAGCCGTTCTGCGGCTGGAAGAACGGCTTGAAGAAGGGCAGCCCGCAGACATGGTCAAAATGTGTGTGGGTGAAGAACAAATCCGCATCCAGCGGCGCCTCGGCAAGCAGTTTCGCGCCGAGGTAGCGCAGGCCGGTGCCCGCGTCGAGCAGCAGCAGGCGCTTGCCGCAGCGCACCTCGATCGAGGAAGTGTTGCCGCCGTAGCGGGCCGTCGCGGGGCCGGGCGTGGCGATGCTGCCGCGCACGCCCCAGAAACGGACCGTGAATTCGTCCTCTGCGGTTTCCCCCGGACTCACGCCCCCTACTGTGGCACGAACCGGCGCGGCTTGCACTATGATCCGTCCCCATGGAACGGTCGCTGTTCAGGTTCATCTGGCGCTATTCGAAGCGCGAGCAGGCGATGATCCTGCCGCTGGTGATCGCATCGATGCTGATCTACTTCTCGATGCTCGACCTGCCGAAGGCGATCATCAACGAGGCGATCCAGGGCAAGCGCTTCCCGGAAGCGACCTCGACCGTGGCGTTCCTCAAGGCCCACCTCACGCTGCCGCAGTTCCTCGGCGGCGGCACGCTGCAGCTGTTCGACGGCTTCGCGCTGCACCAGCTGCCGTACCTGGTCGCGCTGACCGTCGCCTTCCTGCTGCTGATCGTGGTCAACGGCGGCCTCAAGTTCCAGATCAACACCATGAAGGGCTGGCTCGGCGAGCGCATGCTGCGGCGCCTGCGCTACGCGCTGTTCGACCAGATCCTGCGCTTCCCGCTGGCGCGCTTCCGGCGCGTGAAGTCGGCCGAGCTCGCGACCATGATCAAGGACGAGGTCGAGCCGCTGGGCGGCTTCGTCGGCGAATCCATGATCGCGCCGACGTTCTACACGCTCGAGGCATTCACTGCGTTGTTCTTCATCATGTACCAGCACTTCTACCTGGGGTTCATCGCGCTCGGCGTGGTCGCGGCGCAGGCGGTGATCATCCCGCGCCTGCGCCGCCGGCTGCTGGTGCTGTCGCGCGAGCGGCAGATCACCGCGCGCCAGCTCGCCGGGCGCATCGCCGAAGTCTCCGACGGCATCGTCGAGGTGCACGCGCACGACACCTCGAACTACGAGCGCGCCGAGATCTCCTCGCGCCTGGGGCGCATGTTCCGCATCCGCTTCGAGCTGTACCAGCGCAAGTTCATGATCAAGTTCCTCAACAATTTCCTCTCGCAAGTGGGGCCGTTCCTGTTCTACCTGGTCGGCGGCTACCTGGTGCTCAAGGGCAGCGTGGACATCGGCACGCTGGTCGCGGTGATCGCGGCCTACAAGGACCTGCCGAGCCCGATCAAGGAGCTCATCGACTGGGACCAGCAGCGCCTCGACGTGCAGATCAAGTACACCCAGGTGGTCGAGCAGTTCACCGTGGAGGACCTGCTGCCGTCGGAGCTGCAGGCGCCGACGGCCGCCGCGCAGCTGCCTGCGCAGAGCGGGCGGTTGCGCGTCTCGGGGCTGACCCTCGCCGGCGAGGCGGGCACCAAGCTGATCGACGGCGTGGGCTTCGAGGTGGGCCTGGACCAGCACGTGGCGATCCTCGGTTCGCACGCCGCGGGCTCCGGCGAGCTCACGCAGATGCTCGCGCGCCTGATCCCGCCGAGCAGCGGGCGCGTCGAGATCGGCGACCTCGACATCACCAAGGCGCCGGAGTCCGTGACCGGACGCACGACCGCCTATGTCGGTCCCTCGACCTACCTGTTCCCGGTGAGCGTGCGCGAGAACCTGCTGTACGGGTTGCGCCACTACCCGCTGCGCGAGGCGACCTACGAGGGTGAGGCGGCCAAGGAGAGGGCATTCTTCGAGCGCGAGGCCGCGCGCACCGGCAGCACGCTGCTCGATCACAACGCCGACTGGACGGACTACGGCGCCGCCGGCGCGACCGGCCCGGAAGACATCGAGGCGCGCATCCTGGAAACGCTCAAGGTGGTCGAGCTGGAGGAGACGATCTTCGAGTTCGGCCTGCGCAGCGCGGTGGATCCGGCGCAGCATCCCGGGCTCGCCGAGAGCATCATGCGCGCGCGCGCGGCGATGCGCACCAGGCTCGCGGCGCCGGGCATGCAGGGCCTGGTCGAGCAGTTCGACGCCGCGCGCTACAACCGCAACGCGACGCTCGCCGAGAACCTACTGTTCGGCACGCCGATCGGCAAGAAGATCTTCGACATCGAGAACCTCGCGCACAACGACTACGTGAACCAGGTGCTGCGCGAGACCGGGCTCGCCGACGACCTGCTGAAAATGGGCCACAAGCTCGCCGAGACCATGGTCGAGCTGTTCAGCGGCCTGCCGCCCGGACACGAGTTCTTCGAGCGCTTCAGCTTCATCCGGCAGGACGACCTGCCCGAAGTCAAGGCGCTGCTCGGCCGCGTCGGCGACGCGGGGCTGGAGCGGATCGAGCAGGCCGACCGCGATCTGCTGCTCGCGCTGCCGTTCAAGTTGATCCCCGCGCGGCACCGCCTGGGACTCATGGACGAGGTTTTCGAGGCGCGCATCCTGCAGGCGCGGCGCTATTTTGCCGAGAACCTGCCCGCCGAGATGCGCGGCGGCGTGGAATTCTTCGACGCCGCGCGCTACAACGGCGCCGCGAGCCTGCAGGACAACATCCTGTTCGGCAAGGTCGCGACCGGCCAGGCGCAGGCCTCGGCGCGCATCGGCGCGATGCTGCACGAGGTGCTCGACGAGCTGCGCCTGCGCCCGCAGGTGGTGTCGATCGGCCTGGGCTACCAGGCCGGCGTCGGCGGCGCGCGTCTCGCCTCGGCCGACCGGCAGAAGGTCGCGATCGCGCGCGCGCTGCTCAGGCAGCCTACGGTGCTGATCCTCGACCAGGCGGCGGCGGGCCTGGACGCGGGCTCGCAGAACCGCATCGTCACCAACGTGCTCGAGAGCCGCAAAGGGCGCTGCCTGTTCTGGGTCCTGCAGCGCAACGACCTCGCCGAGCGCTTCGGCCACACCCTGGTGATGGAGCGGGGGCGCCTGGCCGAGCAGGGACGCTTCGCGGATCTGAAGGGGCGCGGCGGCGCGCTCGACAAACTCTTGAACGCCGGGTGAGAAGGATCACGCGCGCGTGATGGAGCCTCGCAAAGGAAGACCACAATGAGCCTCGAACAGGAATTCGAACTGATCCGCCGGGTGCCGATCTTCAGCACCACCGACCCCGCGATGCAGAAGCTGCTCGCGTTCAGCAGCGACCGGCTCACCTACGAGGAAGGCCAGCTCATGTTCAGCGCGGGCGATCCGCCCGACAGCGCCTACATCGTCATGGAGGGCGAGGTCGACATCACCGTGCCTACGCCGAAGGGGCCGCTGCTGGTGAACACGCTCACGCGCAACGACGTGATCGGCGAGATCGGCATCTTCGGCGACGTGCCGCGCACCGCGACCGCGGTCGCGCGCACGCGCCTGGAGGTGCTGCGCATCTCGCGCGACGTGTTCGTCAACGTGATCCGCGGCAATCCGGACGCGGCGATCGCGCTGGTGCGCATCCTCGCCGACCGCCTGGCGAAGACCACCGCCCAGCTGCGGCGCATGGCGGCCGATAGCGGCAAGTAGGCCGCGGCCGGTCCCGCAGCGCGGCTCAGGGAAGCGCGAACACCTCCTCGGGCTCGGCCACGCCGCGCAGCGCGAACCGGCCCAGGCTCGGGCAGCGCACGCCCAGCGCGGCCGCCACCGCGCCCGAGAGCACCACGTCCTGGCCGGTGTCCTTGCACAGCGCCTCGATGCGCGCGGCCTTGTTCGCTGCCGCGCCGATCACCGAGAACTCCAGCCGCTCGGGCGTGCCGATGTTGCCGTAGTGCACGCGCCCCAGGTGCAGGCCGACGCCGCAGGCGAAAGCGGGACGCCCGCCCGCCTGGCGCGCAGCATTGGCGGCCCG
>JBASCW010000132.1:0-6966 GCA_049651845.1 Burkholderiales bacterium
CCGCGGGCCTGCGGCTGCATCTGCTGAGTGGCGACCGGCCGGCGGCGGTGGCGGCGGCCGCGGCGCAATTCGGCATCGCCGAGGCGCTGGGCGGCGCGCTGCCGCAGGACAAGTTCGAATACGTCGCGCGGCTGCAGCGCGGGGGCCGCGTCGTGGCGATGATCGGCGACGGCCTGAACGATGCGCCGGTGCTCGCGCGCGCCGACGTCTCGTTCGCCATGGGGGGCGGCGCCGACGCGGCGCAGCGCCAGGCCGACCTGGTGGTGCTCGGCGACGCGCTCGCCGAGGTCCCCGCGGCGTTCGCGCGCGCGCGCCGCGCGATGCGCATCGTGCGGCAGAACTTCGCTTGGGCGCTCGGTTACAACGCGCTCGCGCTGCCGCTCGCGGCGGCGGGCGTGGTCGGTCCCTGGGAAGCCGCCGTCGGCATGGCGGCGAGCTCCTTCATCGTGGTGCTGAACGCGCTGCGCGCCGGCGCGGCGCTGCAGGAACGGCCATGGAAAGCCTCGTCCTCCTCATCCCCCTCTCCGTCGCCGTCGTATTCCTGATCGGCTGGCTGTTCTGGCGCGCGCTGCGCGGCGGACAGTTCGACGACCTGGAGAAGCCCGGCATCGACGTGCTGTCGGACGACCGCTGATGCGGGCGATGCGCGCCGGCGGGCCGGGACGCGCGCTGACGCTGGAGGAGCTGCCGGTGCCGGTGCCCGGCCCCGGCCAGGTGCTGGTGAAGGTGAGCGCCTGCGGCGTGTGCCGCACCGACCTGCACGTCGCCGACGGCGAGCTGGCGCAGTGCCGCTACCCGGTGACCCCGGGACACGAGATCGTGGGCCGCGTCGCCGGCAGCGGTGCGCGCGTCGGGATTCCCTGGCTCGGCTGGACCTGCGGCACCTGCGATTTCTGCCGGGGCGGCCGCGAGAACCTGTGCGAGCGCGCGCGTTTCACCGGCTGCGACCTCGACGGCGGCTACGCCGAGTACGTGCTCGCCGACGAGCGCTACTGCCTGCCGCTTCCGGAGCGCTATGGCGATGCGCAAGCCGCGCCGCTCCTTTGCGCAGGCTTGATCGGTTTTCGTTCCTATTCGTTTGTCCGGGAAGCGAGAATTCTCGGCATCTACGGATTCGGCGCGGCGGCGCACATCGTCGCGCAGATAGCGAACGCCGAGGGAAGAAGAGTCTTTGCGTTTGTCAGGCCCGGAGATGACACGGGAAAGAACTTCGCGAAGCGTTGCGGCGCGCACTGGGCTGGCGACTCTACCGAGCCGCCGCCCGAGCCGCTCGACGCCGCGATCGTCTTTGCTCCGGCCGGAGCATTGATTCCTTTGGCGTTGAGAGCGACCAAGAAGGGCGGCAGCGTCATTTGCGGCGGCATCCACATGAGCGATATCCCGTCGTTTCCGTACGCACTCCTTTGGGGCGAGCGCAGTCTGCGATCAGTTGCGAATCTGACGCGCGCCGACGGCGAGGCGTTCATGGCGCTCGCGGCGAAGGTCCCGCTGAAGATCGAAACGACGCCATACCCCCTGGAAAAGGCAAACCGGGCACTTCAGGACCTTCGCCAGGGCAGGCTCCAGGGCGCGGCGGTGCTGGTGCCCGGCGCTCAGGGCCCCGGCGCGGGCGCCGGGGATTCGAGCCAGGCGAGCGCCGCGTCGTAGTCGAGGAAGCAGCGAAAGTGCACGCCCGCGTTGGCCGCGGTGGTCTCGAGAAAGTCCGCGAATTCGCGGTTCTCGGCCGCTTCGACGATCGCGGTCTGGATCCCCCGCGGCACGCGCTCTACGGGCAGATTGCGCACCAGGAAGAAGGTGGCGGCGCTGGAAAGGCGCCCGCGCAGCGGCCGCACGTCGGCGAGCACCTTGTTGCGGCCCGAGGCATGCAGGATCTCGAAATAGCGCCGGGTCATCGCCTCGGCCTTGGCGTCGTTGGAGGCGCCCGAGAACGTGACCACCAGCACGTCGCCGTGCAAGGAACTCGTCAAGTCGAAATCTGTAGGTATTTTCCGCTCGCGGTCCGGCCGTTTGACTTGGGTCAAACGGCAAATTCGCGTGGACTCTAGCATGCGCAAGTCAGTCAAAGGGAGTCCTATGGCCGCGAGCGCAAGCGAAACTACCTACAACTACACGGTCGTCCGCCAGTTCGCCGTCATGACCGTGGTCTGGGGTGTGGTCGGTATGCTGGTGGGCGTGATCATCGCCGCGCAGCTGCTCTGGCCCGAGCTCAACCTCGACATTCCCTGGCTCTCCTACGGGCGCCTGCGGCCGCTGCACACCAACGCGGTGATCTTCGCGTTTGGCGGATGCGCCTTGTTTGCCACCTCTTACTACGTCGTGCAGCGCACCTCGCACGCGCGCCTGTTTTCCGACGGCCTCGCGGCGTTCACGTTCTGGGGCTGGCAGGCGGTGATCGTGCTCGCCGCCATCACGCTGCCGCTCGGCATCACCAGCGGCAAGGAGTACGCCGAGCTCGAGTGGCCGATCGACATCCTGATCACGCTGGTCTGGGTCTCCTACGCCATCGTGTTTTTTGGCACCTTATACAAGAGAAAAATCGAACATATCTACGTCGCCAACTGGTTCTTCGGCGCCTTCATCCTCACGGTGGCGATCCTGCACCTGGTTAACAGCGCGGCGGTGCCGGCGGGCTTCTGGAAGTCGTATTCGGCCTACGCGGGCGCGCAGGACGCGATGGTGCAGTGGTGGTACGGCCACAACGCGGTCGGCTTCTTCCTGACCGCCGGGTTCCTCGGCATGATGTACTACTTCATCCCGAAGCAGGCCAACCGCCCGGTCTACTCCTATCGCCTGTCGGTGGTGCACTTCTGGGCGCTGATCTTCACCTACATGTGGGCGGGCCCGCACCACCTGCACTACACCGCTCTGCCGGACTGGGCGCAGTCGATCGGCATGTTGTTCTCGCTGATCCTGCTCGCGCCCTCCTGGGGCGGCATGATCAACGGCATCATGACCCTGTCGGGCGCCTGGCACAAGCTGCGCGAGGACCCGATCCTCAAGTTCCTCATCGTCTCGCTGTCCTTCTACGGCATGTCGACCTTCGAGGGGCCGATGATGTCGATCAAGACCGTGAACGCGCTGTCGCACTACACCGACTGGACCATCGGCCACGTGCACAGTGGGGCGCTCGGCTGGGTCGGCCTGGTGTCGATGGGCTCGATCTACTTCCTGATCCCGAAGCTGTTCGGCCGCACGGAGATGTGGAGCGTGCGCCTGATCAACGTGCACTTCTGGGTGGCCACCGTCGGCATCGTGCTCTACATCGCCGCGATGTGGATCGCCGGCGTGATGCAGGGCCTGATGTGGCGCGCGGTCGGCGAAGACGGCACGCTCACCTACACCTTCGTGGAGAGCGTGAAAGCGACCTATCCGTTCTACGCGATCCGGCTGCTGGGCGGGGTGCTGTACCTGGGCGGCATGCTGATCATGGCCTGGAACGTGTTCAAGACCGTGATGGAAGGCAAGTCCTTCGAGGCGCAGATTCCCGCGCCCGCCCACGCCTAGAGGCCGACCATGAAACTCACCCACGACCTCATCGAGCGCAACCAGGCGCTGCTCATCGTCCTCGTGATCCTCACGGTGGCGGTGGGCGGGCTGGTCGAAATCATCCCGCTCTACTTCATGAAATCGGTCACCGAGCCGGTGGCGGGACTCAAGCCCTACACGGCGCTGCAGCTCACCGGGCGCGACATCTACCTGCGCGAAGGCTGCTACAACTGCCACTCGCAGATGGTGCGGCCGTTCCGCGCCGAGGTGGAACGCTACGGGCACTACTCGACCGCGGGCGAGTTCGTCTACGATCACCCGTTCCAGTGGGGCTCCAAGCGCACCGGGCCCGACCTGCACCGCGTCGGCGGCCGCTACTCCGACGAATGGCACCGCATCCACCTGATCAACCCGCGCCAGGTGGTGCCGGAGTCGAACATGCCGGGCTACCCCTGGATGGCGCGCGTGCCGGCGGACGCCGACACGATCGAGGCCAAGATGCGCGCATTGCGGCTTGTCGGTGTTCCCTATTCTGAAAAGGAAATAGGTGAAGCGAAAGCCGAACTGCAGGGCAAGACCGAGATGGACGCGCTGATCGCCTACCTGCAGGTGCTCGGCACCGCGCTCAAGAGCAAGGTGAACTAGCCATGGACATCAACACGTTGCGCATCGCCGTGACCCTCGCCTCGCTGGCCGCCTTCGTGGCGATCGTGCTGTGGGCCTACCGGCCCGCGCGCAAGGACGCGCTCGACCGGCAGGCGCGCAGCATCCTCGAGGACGACGCGTCATGAGCCAGTTCACTTCCGGATTCTGGGACCTCTACATCGGTATCGTCACGGTGGCGTCGATCGCCGCCTGCGCGCTGCTGCTGTGGATCCAGAGCACGCAGAAGACCTCCGCCACCGAGACCTCGGGCCACGTCTGGGACGAGGACCTCAAGGAGTTCAACAGTCCGCTGCCGCGCTGGTGGATGTGGCTGTTCTACCTGACCATCGTCTTCAGCGCCGGCTACCTGGTGCTGTACCCGGGCCTCGGCAGCTTCCGCGGCACGCTCGGCTGGACGCAGGTCACGCAGCTGGACGAGGAGAACGCGCGCGCGCAGGCCGCCTACGGGCCGCTGTACGACAAGTTCGCCGCTCAGGACGTGGAGACGCTGGCGAAGAACCCGGAAGCGCAGAAGGTCGGCCAGAAGCTGTTCGTCAACAGCTGCGCGCAATGCCACGCCTCGGACGGCGGCGGCAGCCGCGGCTTCCCGAACCTCACCGACAAGGACTGGCTCTGGGGCGGCACGCCGGATGCGATCAAGAAGACGATCGCCGAGGGCCGCACCGGCGCGATGCCGCCGCTCGGCCCGGTGCTGGGCGAGCAGGGCGTCAAGGACATGGCGCACTACGTGATGTCGCTCTCCGGCCTGGCGGCCGATTCGATCCGCGTCGCGCGCGCCGAGCCGCAGTACAAGAAGATCTGCATCGCCTGCCACGGCGCCGACGGCAAGGGCAACCAGGCGCTCGGCGCGCCCAACCTGACCGACGCCATCTGGCTGCACGGCTCGGGCGAATATGCGATCGCCGAGCAGATCAGCAAGGGGCGCGTCAACCAGATGCCCGCGCACAAGGACATCCTCAGTCCGGCCAAGATCCACCTGCTCGCGGCCTACGTGTACTCGCTGGGCGGCGGCCAGGCGGCGGCCCCGCCCAAATAGAGGGGGACGGAAGGTATGGCTCAACCTTCCGCAAGCGTCGTCAAGGTCCACGAAAAAAACCAGAACGGACCGGTCGGGCAGGCGAACCACGAAGTCCCGCTTTACGAGATCCGGCGTGCGATCCACCCGCGCGCGGTGCACGGCTGGTTCGCGGCCTGGCGCTGGGCGCTGGTGTGGACGACGCAGGTCATCTTCTACGGCCTCGCCTGGCTGCCGTGGAACGACCGCCAGGCGGTGCTGTTCGACATCGCACACCGCAAGTTCTACATCTTCGGCCTGGTGTTCTGGCCGCAGGACATCGTCTACCTCACGGTGCTGCTGATCCTCGCGGCGCTCGCGCTGTTCCTGTTCACCGCGATCGCCGGGCGCCTGTGGTGCGGCTACGCCTGCCCGCAGACGGTCTACACCGAGATCTTCATGTGGATCGAGCAGAAGGTCGAAGGCGACCGGAATGCACGGATCAAGCTGGATCAGTCCGGATTTTCCATGAAGAAACTCCTGCTGAAGGCGGAAAAGCACGCCATCTGGGCCGCGCTCGCGCTCTGGACCGGCTTCACCTTCGTCGGCTACTTCACGCCGATCCGCGAGCTCTGGGGCGAAGTGCTGCGCCTGGATACCGGCCCCTGGGAGACGTTCTGGGTCCTGTTCTACGGCTTCGCGACCTACGGCAACGCGGGCTGGATGCGCGAGCAGGTGTGCATCTACATGTGTCCCTACGCGCGCTTCCAGAGCGCGATGTTCGACAAGGACACGATGATCATCACCTACGAACCCGAGCGCGGCGAACCCAGGGGCAAGGCGACGGTGAAGGGCAAGGGCGCGGGTCTCGGCGATTGCGTGGACTGCAGCATCTGCGTGCAGGTCTGCCCCACCGGCATCGACATCCGCAACGGCCTGCAGTACCAGTGCATCGGCTGCGCCGCCTGCATCGACGGCTGCGACCAGGTGATGGCGAAGCTCGGCCGCCCGCAGGGCCTGATCCGCTACTCGACCACGCACGCGCTGGAGCGCAAGCTCACGCGCGAGCAGATGTTCCGGCGTGCCTTCCGGCCGCGCGTGCTCGTCTACCTGGCGATCCTCGGCGCCGTCGTCGGCGCGGCGGCCGCGGGCCTGTGGTTGCGCGTGCCGCTCAAGGTGGACGTGATCCGCGACCGCGCCGCCATCGCGCGCGAGGTCGAGGGTGGCCGCGTCGAGAACGTCTACCGCCTGCAGGTCATGAACACCACCGAGCGCGCGCGCACCTACGAGATCGCGGTGGCGGGGCTGCCGTCGCTCGCGCTCGCGGTCGAGCCGCGCGTCGAAGTGGGCGCCGCCGACGGCCGCATGGTGCTGGTGCGCGTGCGCGCCGATCCGGGCGCGGTGAGCGCGGGCACGCACAAGATCGAGTTCCGGATCCACGCGCTCGACGACGAGCGCGTGGCGGTGCAGGAAAAGTCCGTCTTCATCGTGAGGTGAGCGCATGAACCGAGCCCAGCCCTGGTACCGCGAGCCCTGGCCCTGGATCCTGATGTCGGGTCCCGCGGCGGTGATCGTCGCCGGCGCGGTCACCACCTGGATGGCCTTCGCGAGCGCCGACGGCCTGGTGGCCGACGACTACTACAAGCGCGGCCTCGCCATCAACGCGGTGCTCAAGCGCGAGCAGGAGGCGGCGCGCCGCGGCATCGCGGCCAGCATCGCGCGCGAGCGCGACCGGATATCGGTGCGGCTGACCGGCGCCGAGCCCGAGGCGCTGTTCCTGCAGCTCGCGCACGCCACGCGCGCGGGCTACGACCTGCGCC
>JBASCW010000133.1:0-13098 GCA_049651845.1 Burkholderiales bacterium
CGTGGCCGCCGAGCGCTGCGGGGCAGGCGCGCGAACGCTCGGCTTGCGACGGGTTTGGCCGGTCATGAGCGTTCCGCCGGGGATTCGAGCGTTGCGCGATCGGCGTGATGCCGCATCTTGCCCCGGCTGGCTTGGATCACGCAAGCAAAGCCGCGCTCCGGGGCGAGCGAGCCCCGGAGCGCGGCTTCAGGCGATGTCGGGCAGAGGGTGGTAGGTGAGCGCCAGATTGGCGTGCGCGGGCCAGGCCCGCGCGGCGATGCAGCAAAGCTCGCCGAGCCAGGCGCGCCGGCGCGAAAAAAGCGGCCGCATCAGCCACGGCACGGTGAACACGTACTGGCGGTGCGCGACCGGGGCGAGGATGTTTTCCTCCACCCACTCGCCGTAGAGCAGCACCCGCTTCTGGCGGCAGCTCGGACAGAAGTACCTGGTCTTGCACGAGAAACTCAGGAGGTAGTCGTGTCCGCAAGCGTCGCACCGGACGCGGGCGAAGCCGAAGTGCGGATCCCCGCATTCGACGAAGCGCTCAATCGCCTGCTTCTCGACCGGACGCTCGAGCCGGCCAGCGGCGCGCAGTTCCCCGGCATGGCGCGCGACGCAGTGGTACAGCGGGCTTGCCCGCGGATTGCGCGGGTGGTAAGCCCCGGCGCTCGGCGCGCTGACGTCCCGGCATCCCAACCCGCCTGTAACGCGCGCCGGAGCACCGAAGCGGGGTCACGCCAGAGGCTGGACCGCTTGGCAAAATCGTGTAAACGGATGGCACTCGGCCAACGTTGAAGCGATTCGGGGCATGGCGAAGGCCGGGAGGTGGTCCAGAGGCGACTTGGCGCAAGTTCCGGCGGCACTGCTGCGGTAGGAGTAGCGCCGGCGTGAGCTGCACGCGATCCCCCTGGTGCGCCGTTACGAGCGGCTGATGGAGCGTGCGGCCGCGCTGCGCGCCGAGATTGAGGCGGCGGGTGGCGCGATCCGCGGATCACCCGGCGATCGCGCGCGAAACCGGTCGGGTCTTGTCGCGGCGCTCGCAAAAGCGCTTTCACTGCGGGCGGAAGATTCTTGCCCGGGATATGGACTTCATGCCGGGACCCGGAGCGCTCGCCGCGAGAGTGGGCGCAAACAGCCACGGCGCGCGAAAGTCGCGAAAGCGCGGGCCGCGTTCCCGCGTCACGTAAGCGTCTGTTGAACAGCAGACACGAGCAATAGGGCAACGGCGATTGCACATCTGAAAACGGGCATTTCGATACCGTCGGTTTCTATGTATTACGGTGCGCTCAGATCTCCACGACCAAGCGCATCATTCTTCTTTCCATTCCCAGGTAGTCGTTCAACGCGTAGTGAAGCGAAGCCCGGTTATCCCAAATACCGACCGTTCCCGGTCTCCAGCGGTAGCGCGCGGTGAATTCCGGGCGGGTGGCATGCCGCACCAGAAAATCGATCAGCGGCCTGCTCTGCGCCGGGGTCATCCCGACGATGTTGTGAATGAACGCGGGACACACGAAGAGGTTCTTGCGGCCAGTTTCGGGATGCACTTAGACGATCGAATGAACGGCTTTGCCCTTCACCTGCCGTTCAATCTTGTTGCGCATGACCTTGACGTTGTCCTCGTAGTAGTCGGTGATCGCGAACTCGGCGTCCAGTGAGTCAACGAGTTTTTGTACGGTTGAGGCAATGTTTCGTAGGCGAGATAGCGATTGGCGAAAAGCGCGTCGCCGCCGTATTCGGGGATGATTTGGGTATACAGAGAAATGGCCTGCGGCATTTTCTCGAGATGGCTGAAATCGGCATGCCATTCCCCACCGAATACGAGCTTCTCCGCGGGACTTTTGTAGAGCTCGTGGACCGGCGCGTGACCTTCCAGCGGTTTCAGGTATGGGTGGGTTAGAAGCGGGCCGAATCGCAGTCCCCATGGATCCTGCAATACGGCGGATCTGAATGTCGCTCATGAGACTTGTCTCTCTGATTTGTCGATTCGAATCTGCACCGTCATCTTCAAAACATCGAGTTGGTGTTCGCCGCTCGGTCAGGAATGGCTTGAAGAACGTCCCAGTGCTCGACGATCTTGCCGCGTTCATCCAGGCGAAAGATGTCGATGCCCGCCCAGTGCGGCGTTCGGTAGCCCGGGAACTCGTGATGGCAATGCAGGATAACGTAGCTGCCTTCGGCGAAGGCGCGCTTGAAGTGCACGCGTTTGCCCGGAAACTCGCGGGCCATTTTTTCGAAGTACGCGATGAACGCTTGCTTGCCGTCGGCCACATCGGGGTTGTGCTGCACGTAGATATCTCCGACGTACTTTTCGACGGCTTCCCCGGGCCGGGATTGGTTGAACATCAGATCGTAGAACGCCATCACGTTCTTCTTGTTTTGCTCGAGGGTATCAGCCACCGTTGTTCCTCCAGAGGGGTCGCGCCCGGCACCGATCGCCTCGCCGGCCGGCAACGCAATGCCAAGGCAGGCAGCGACGATCAGTCGAAGCAAGAGCGTGGATACGCGCGGCTGGACCGCTCCTGCCACGGACATTACGGACATGTGTAGCCGCCGTCGATCACGAGATCGGTCCCCGTCATGAAAGACGACTCGTCGGAAGCAAGGAACACGACGCCGTACGCGATCTCGATCGGCTTGCCGAAGCGCTTCATCGGCACCAGCGAGATCAACGGCTCCCACGCCTCCTTGGGAACGGAAGTTTCGAACAAGCTGGTGTCGAACATTCCCGGGCAGACCGCGTTGACGCGGATGTTCTTGCCCACAAGCTCCAGCGCAGCCGACTTGGTCATCAGGCGCACGGCGCCCTTGGTCCCCTGGTACGCGGCTGAAATGCCGGCTCCGGCGATACCGTAGATCGACGAAAAGTTGACGATCGAGCCGCCGCCGCAACGCTCCATCGCCGGCACCGCGGCCTTCATGCCGAGCAGCACGCCGAGCTGGTTCACATTGGTGATGCGGTGGAACTCCTCCGTCGTGTGTTCCGTCAGCGGCTTGTGAAGGTAAATGCCGGCGTTGTTCGAAAGAACGTTCACCTTGCCAAAGCGTTCCTCGGCGGCGCGCACGAAGCCTGTCCAACCGCCTTCTTGCGTGACGTCGAGCTTCATCCACGCGGCTTCACCGCCGCTGGCTTTGATTTCCTCGCACAACCCTGTCAGCGAAACCCGGAACTGACTTCCTTCGGGCACGAGATCGCCCAGGAACACCTTGGCGCCCTCCGCGGCCATCAAACGTGCCTGCGCCGCACCGAGTCCACCCGCCGCGCCGCTGATCAGCGCCACCTTGCCGTTCAAACGATTTGCCATTTTCCGTCTCCTTAGTGTTTAACCCCGAGATTGACCTCCGACGCGACATAAAGCAGCGTTGTGCGACGTCGCCAGGGGGGCGAAGGAGCATGAAAAGGGGGATTTCATGGAGCACGTCGCGCCCAGCCTTGGATTCATTCTCCTATCCGTAAACGTCAGTACAGAAAGTTGTCAGATCGAATACACTCGAAAGAAAGTCAGAACGGATAGTGAGCCGTACCTGTCTCTACAGTGATCCATCTGAGGTCCGTAAATGCATCGATCGCTGCTTTGCCGCCGAAACGGCCGTAGCCGCTCGACTTCGTACCCCCGAAGGGCATCTGCGCCTCGTCCTGTACTGTCGAGCTGTTGACGTGACAGATGCCGGAATCTATTCGCCGGGCGACGCCCAGCGCACGAGCGATATCCCGGCCAAACACGGCTGCAGACAATCCGTATTCGGTGTCATTCGCGCAGCGCACGGCTTCGTCAACGCCCTTTACGCGAACGACTGTTACCACGGGGCCGAAGGATTCCTCCGCGTAAATGCGCATCGCTGGGGTAACCTTGTCCAGCACAGTTGCGCTCATCACGGTGCCGTCAACCTTTCCACCGGCGACCAGTGTCGCGCCCTTGTCCACTGCTTCCTTCACAAGCGATTCGACGCGCAGAGCTGCTTCTCGGTTGATCATCGACCCAAGAACGACATTTTCTTTCGGATCGCCGGCTGGAAGTGCCGAAGCCTTGGCCCCCAGCTTGGCGACGAATTCATCGGCGATCGATTCGTCGATCACGATGCGTTCGGTCGACATGCAGATCTGTCCTTGATTCATAAAAGCACCGAACGCTGCTGCGTTGACCGCTGCGTCCAGATCCGCGTCGTCGAGAATGACCAAGGGAGCCTTGCCGCCAAGTTCGAGTAAGACCGGTTTCAAATATCGCGCCGTAAGCTGGGCGACAATCCGTCCGATCTTGGTCGAACCGGTGAAGTTCACGCGCCGGACAGAGGGATGGGCGACTAGCGCTTCGACAATCCCGGCGGCGTCCTCAGGCGCGTTGGTGATGACATTGATCGCACCATCCGCAAGCCCTGCCTCGCGCAATACCGCACCGATGAGGCGGTGCGTGCCGGGACACAGCTCTGAGGCCTTAAGCACTACGGTATTGCCGCATGCCAGGGCCATGGCCACTGCCCGAACGCCGAGAATGACGGGCGCGTTCCATGGAGCGATCCCAACGACCACCCCAACCGGCTGACGAACAGCCATGGCCAACCGGGTAACCTCGCTCGACGGAATGATTTCGCCGCCAACCTGTGTGGTCATTGATGCCGCCTCGCGAAGCATGTTTGCGGCGAGGTGTACATTGAAGCCGGCCCAGGGGGCAGTGGAGCCGGTTTCCTGCATCATCAGCTTGACAAAGTCCGGCGTGTGCCGATCGAGTAAATCGGCCGCTTTAAGCAATCTGGCCCGACGTTCGTTGGGACCCAGGCCCGACCACAGGGGAAACGCCCGCGAAGCGGCTTGAACCGCCGCATTTGCATCCTCGACCGCCGCCGCGGCGGCGCGTGATGCTACTTCGCCGGTCATCGGATTGAGCCGTTCGAACGTCTTGCCCGTGGAGGAGAAGGAGTCCTTGTTACCGATCAAAAGTTGAATATCAAACATGCAATGTCCTTTGATTTAAGTGTCGATGGCTTCGAACCGGAAATTCGTCAATCGCTCATCCGCACGATCGGCTTGACGACCTTGCCCGCCTCGGAGTCATGAATCGCGTCATTGATCTTCTCGAACGGATACAGGGTCACCAGTTTGTCGAAAGGAAAACGTCCCTGGAGATGAAGGTCGATGAGCGCCGGAATGAAGAGATCCGGCGCTGAATCGCCTTCGACGATTCCTCGCACTTTGCGGCCCGCGGTCATGATGTGCAGAACGTCAAGCGTCATCTCCGTTCCGCCTGCCGAGGCGCCGCAGATGCCGCAGGTACCCCTGGGTGCGAGGGATTCCACGGCTTGCCGGATCACGGCCGCGCTTCCCGTGGTGTCGAAAGAAAATGTGACGCCCGCGCCTGTGAGCTTCATGACGCTCTCGAGCACATTGTCCTTGGCTGCGTTGAGCGTATGCGTTGCTCCAAGCTCGCGGGCGAGCTTCAGCCGGCTGTCGTTCAGATCGATGGCGATGATGGCCGTGGCCCCAACCAGACGCGCCGCCATGATCGCGCTCAAGCCAACCGATCCAGTTCCGAACACGGCGATCGAATGGCCGGGTCCTACCTTTAGAGTGTTGATGACCGCTCCGGCGCCGGTCTGAACACCGCAGGCCAGGGGGCCAAGCAAATGCAGTGGCGCCTCCTTTCTAACCTTGACGATATTTCGTTCGTGGCACAACGCATGCGTTGCGAAGGACGATTGCCCGAAAAAATTGCCATGGACCAACTTACCCGCTGCTGACAATGGACTGCTTCCATCCGCGCGAGCGCCGCCGAAGTTGCGGCCGAAAAAATCGTGGCAGTAGGTCGATTCGTGCTCCAGGCAGCTCGCGCAATGCCCGCAGGAATTGAACGTCATGACGACGTTGTCTCCTGGTTGTACTTTGCTCACGCCACGTCCTGTTTTTTCAACGATCCCCGCGCCCTCGTGTCCGAGAACGATCGGCTGAGGTACAGGGAAGGCCTGGTCGCGCATAGCGATGTCCGTATGACAGACACCGGTAGCCACAAGACGAACAAGGATTTCGGCGTCCCGTGGTTCCTCCAAGTCGAGCGTCTCCAGACGCATTGGCGCCGCTTTGGCGCGCGTTACGGCAGCGCGAATCTTCATGGTCAACGAGCTCCTTTTTCTTGGCAGGCAATGGAATTGGGTTGTGCAGGATCGAGCGACTTCCCCGCGAAATAGACATCGTGGAGAAGAGAGGGTTGATTGGTAACTTCGCGCGGCAGTCCTTCGAACTGAATGCGCCCCCGGTTCATGACATAGACCCGATCGGCGAGTCCCAACGCAATGTGCGTGAACTGCTCTATCAGCAGGATCCCGCAGCCGTCGTCGGCGAGAGCGCGCAAAACCCCCAAGAGGCGCCTGACGACGATGGGAGCGAGGCCGAGAGACATTTCGTCGGCAAGGACGATCGCGGGCTTGGCGATCAGAGCCTGCGCCAACGCGACCATCTGCTGCTGTCCGCCGGAAAGAGAGCCCGCCAACTGGAAACGGCGCTCGGCCAGTTCGGGAAATATCTCGTAGGTCCGACCGATTGCCGTACGCAGGGCCGAGCGCTCGAGGAGGCTGCCAGCGACCTTCAGATTGTCCTCGACGCTCAGTAGAGTGAGGACCTGGTGCCCTTCCAGCACGGTCGCGATGCCGAGAGCGCGAATAGACTCCGGCGAGCGTCCGTTCAGCCTCTGGCCATCAAACGTGATGGTCCCCGAAGCCGTCGGCAACATACCTGATAGCGCGAGAACGAGACTGCTCTTGCCCGCGCCATTCGGACCAAGGAGCGCCGTCGTCTTTCCCTGCTCGATCCGGATGGAGACGTCGTTCAGCACTCGCCGGTTGCCGCGCTCGAGCTTGAGGTTGCTCACTTCGAGGACGCGGTTCATCGCACAACATTCTCGTCACCCAGATACGCCGCGCGCACTCGCGGGTCCTTGAGCACTTGGGCGGTCTGTCCGTATGCGATCAAAGTTCCAAAATCGAGAACCAGCGTGGATGAGCAGGTAGCGACGATAAGCTCCACATCGTGATCGATGAGCAGGGTAGTAGCGCGAAAACGACGGGGAATCTCCTTGATGATTCTTTCCAGCTCGGATACCTCCTGCTCGCCAAGACCTGCTCCTGGTTCGTCCAGGAGAATCAGCTTTGGTGCACCAACGAGTGTCTTGGCGAGCTCCACCATGCGCCGCTCGAAAGTGTTGAGCGTGAGGGGCGCCGCGTCCGACTTTCCCGACAAGCCGACGAATGCGAGCGCTTCGGCCGTGCTCGCCGCCTTCTCCGCCCGGCTGAGCGGAAACGGATCGAGCATGACTAGAACGTTGTGCGCGACGCTCAGGTCGTCCACAACCTGTTCGGTCTGAAACGAGCGCCGCAGACCCCAGCGCGCTCTTTGGTGGGGCGGCATTTCGAGAAGATCCGTACCGAACGCCTCCAGCCGGCCGGAGTCGGGCTGCACAAATCCGCTAAAGACGTTTAGCAGCGTTGTTTTTCCGGCGCCGTTAGGCCCGATGACTCCAACGACTGAATCCGGGATCTCGGCGCTTACGTCACAAAGCGCTTGAACGCCGCCAAAGGAGACCGATACGTTCTCGATGATCATTTCGCGGTGTCTTTGTTGCCAAATTTGCCGGCGAACCGCGCTAACTGGCCGGCCAGACCCGCGGGAGCCGTGACGAGCGCATGAAGTAGCGCGACCCCGAAGATCGCGAAGGCGAGATTCCCGTCCACGCCGAAGCTGTCGAGCAGGGCGGGGAAGGCCCGGTAAAGAATGCCCGTGATGACCTGGCCGATCCAACTGTAGGCGCCGCCGACAACCGTCAGCGCGAAGAGCATGATCGACTCGCTCGCCGGGAACGATCTGGCGTCGAGAACGCCGATGTTTCCGGCGAGCAGTCCGCCAGCAACGCCGGCCAGGAATCCGGCCAGCGTGAACGCCCATGTCTTATAGAGCGTGACGTTGACGCCCGCAGCCATCGCGCAGGCCTCACTCTTTCTTATCAGCGCCCAGGCCCGTCCGGGCCTGCTGCGGCGATGCGCCTCGATCAGAATGAACCCGAGGAGCAGCACGACGATGGTGTAACGAAAGTACGCTTCATCGGAGGTTGCCCACGCCGGGCGCGGCATGTACTGGCCGTTCGCGTAAGTGAAGCCGGAGAATCCCTCTCCACCGTTGGGAAACTGGATCGCGGTGACGAGGATATGAAAGCACCCCGCGGCCATGAGCGTGATGAGGGCGAGATAGAGACCGCGCATGCGCAACGCCGGCAGGCCGACCAGCATGCCCACCACGCCGGTGACCAATCCGCCCGCGAGAAGGTTTAGTTCGAACGGCAGACCGGTTGCATGGGCGATGCGAAGTGATGTCCAGCCGCCTACTCCTGCTAGCGCGACTTGGGAAAGAGAGACGAGTCCCAGCCGGGCGTATAGGAGCGCCACACCTGAGGCGGCGAGCATGTAGATCGTTGCCGACGTAAAGACCTTGAGCCAGTAGCCGTTCAGGATCGAGGGAAGGACCACGATGGCCGCAACGGCTACGGCCAGCGCAGTGAGCGCGGGACCCGTTCCGAGATGAAGCCGGATCGCGGAAAGGAACTCTGCTTCGAGCTTGGCGAGCTGCATCACGAGCAAGTCCGGTTGGGTGGAACGCACATGTGCGTTGGTGGAACGCACATGTGCGTTAGTCGCTGTTCGCGAAAGTCAGAGTCTTCTTTCTCTGCAGCCAGAGGATGATCGCTGCGGCAACAACGAAGGGCGCGGCCGAGCGTACGGGGGCCAGCGGCTGAATTAAAGTCGTCATCGCTTCCACCACGCCGATAAAGATGCCGCCAAGCAACGCGGCGATCAGTGATTGAAGGCGGCCGACGATGGCCGCGGCGATAGCTGGAATGACGAGAAAGGTAAGGACGCTTGGATCCAGTCTGACAAGATTCCCCAGCATGATGCCGCTGAATCCGGCAAGCAGACCGCTCACTGCCCAGGCGAATGTCTCGACTCGCAGCACCGGAACCCCGAGAACTGAAGCAAGCCCGCGGTTATTCGCGAGCGCGCGCATTAACAACCCGATCCTGGTCTTGCCAAGGACGATCGCGATCGAAAGGGTGGCGAGAACGGTGACAGCGAAGCCGATTGCTCTGGTCAGCGTTACACGGACCCCGAGGAGCGGGAATCCCTCGGTATCCGTCGGAAGGCTGAGGCGCCTTGGATTGACTGGCCAGATCCAATTGAGGATTCCCAGGATGATGAGTGCAAGGCCAAGCGTGGCCACGGCCTTTACGACAGGATCGCGGTAAGCGAGATGCGGAGCGATCAGGCGCCCGTAGGCAACCGACAGCGTGGTGGCGAGCACGATGGCCGCAAACACGCCAAGCTCAATCGCGCTGCCCCATTGCACGAGCTGCCAGCACAGCATCGCCCCGGCGGCGCCGATGGCGCCATACGCGAGATTCAGGACGCCGGTCGACCGGTAGAGCAGAACCAGTCCGACGCCTGAAAGCGCGTATATCGCGCCCAATGCCAGCCCGGCGACGAAGAAGGTGCCATAGGGCACGGTCTATTTGCCGGTGAGCTTCTCTTTCTTCTCCAGGGCGTAGATGGGATCAAGGTACTTCGACTGTACCGGGAAGCAGCCACTCACCACTTTGAACCCGCTACCTTGGTACTGGACCATCATGCCCTCGTGGTTGGGCATGTGACGATCGCCCGGACCGAAGTACCAAGGCGCGCAAATAAGATCGCTCCGGTAGTTCTTGATGTCCCGGACGGCCTTGGTCACGGAAGCCCGGTCGATCTTCGCCGGGTCCATCTTCATCAGCGTGTCGACAAACATGTTGGCTGAGAGGAAGCCGAGCTGCGAGAAGGTATCGCGGCGGTTGTTGGCTCGATCGTCGGCATTGCTGTACTTGTCCATCACGGCGCGCCAGCGCTTCGCATCCGGGCCGTTTCCGTCGAGCGGCGTTGCCTCGATCTGGATGTAGATCTTCTCATTCCAGTAGGCCCCAAGCGCCGCTGGAGACGCGGCGTCGTAGAGGGGCGTGGGCGAGATCCACTTGAATTTATCCCTCAGATTTTGCTCCTGGGCAGCTTTGAGCACCGCAATCGCGGCGCCCGCGGGCAGATTGAGCAGGATTGTGTCGGGATTTGCCGCGACAGCCTGCAGAATCACCGAAGTGAAATCCGCGTTCGCCGGATCAAACAGTATCGGCGCACCGCGCAGGCCGGAGTCCTTGAGCCAGGTATTCACCGCGTCACAGGACCATCCGCCATTGCTCGGAATGTTGAGGCCGATGCAGGCGACCGCTTTGGTGCCGAGATTCTTGACCGCCCACTGGACCGCACCAAGATTGCTTGGCAGCGGCCCTTGATTGGTCGAAGCGATGTTGCGTGCTTCGAAGCATTCTCGGACGGCGCAGGCAGACGCAAGCGCTAGCACGTTTTCTTTCTCATAGAGTTTCGCGTTGACTGTCATCTCGACGAAACTGCCGCTGGCGACAAGCGCCACGACGCCCTGGTCCTTGACCAGCTTCGATGCGGCTTGCCCGGCCGTCTCCGGACTCCACTTGTCGTCTTCGATCCGGTAGTCAATCGGCCGACCGTTGATGCCGCCATTTTCGTTGACACAGCGAAAGTAGGCACGCGCCGCGGCGGCGGCCGAACTGAAGTCGGCTGGGCCCGTCTTTCCGACGACGGCGCCGACGACGATCGGTTTGCCGGCGGCCTTCTTGCCGTTGTCCAGACCGCACACTTTGTCGGCGGCTTGCGCGGCGCTGATAGAAGAAACGGCGAAAAGGCTCGCGGCTGCGAGGCGAACCCCGAATGCAAATCGATTGTTCTGCATAGATCTCCCCCTTGGTGAAGTAACTGGGACTTGCCGGTTAACAGGGAGAACCATCGCAACTGGCGTGCCATGACGTGGGCATCCAGATATGTCGCATTGCACAAAGTAGAAAACTGTGATGAATCAATATGAAAACAGCAGAGGAGCTCAGTTTTCTTTTGCACTGCCACAATTATTATCTCGTGAGCTATTGATGAAATCATGAATGAGATATTCTCCAGTTCATTAAAATTTTGTCTCCAGTTCGCGAAACCTGGGCGTCCGGAGGCGGAGCTGACCCATGAAGAAACCGCAGGAGCGTGTTTCCCTTGCCGACGTCGCCGAGCACGCGGGCAGGCCGCTTCGCCGGGCTTCGAGCGATACGCTCGCGGCAGGCGTCCCGCCAACGCTGGAAGATCTCGCCGAAAGCCTTTTCTTTTCGCCCGGCGATGGCCGAATATGGCTCAACGACCAGAGGATGGTGCTCCTACACACTGCTTCCATTGGAGCGCTTCGGCGCGAACTGATCGAAACCCTTGGCACGGAGAAGGCTCGGGGACTACTGACGAGAATCGGCTATACGTCTGGCGCCCGCGACGCCGAAGTCATTCGCCGCCGCTGGCCAGACGGGGACCTGGCGAGTGCGTTCAACGCGGGGCCGCGGCTGCATTCGCTGGAGGGCGTGGTGAAGGTAACGCCTGTCCACTTTGAGTTCGATGTCGACCGCGGCTCGTTCATGGGCGAGTTCCTCTGGCACGACTCGATGGAAGCTGCCGAGCACGTCGCCGCCTACGGTATCGGTTCATCGCCCGCCTGCTGGATGCAGATCGGCTACGCAAGCGGCTACGCAAGCGCGTTCCTCGGAAAGTTGATCGTCTACCGGGAAATCCAGTGCGCCGCGATGGGCGCACCCTGCTGCCGGATCCTTGGCAAGCCGGCCGATGAATGGCAAGACATCGAAGACGATCTGCGCTATTTCAAGGTAGCGGAGATTCCCGGAAAACGGCCGAAGAAAAAAACTCTCGAGACCGCGTCGATGGCCGCCACGAAGCTCACCGCAGGTTCGGAAGACCAACGAACGATGGTTGGCCTCTCGCCAGCGTTCCGTGCCGCGCGCCACATGCTGGAGCGCGTCGCTCGAAGTTCCGCGACAGTGTTGTTCACCGGCGAATCAGGCGTCGGCAAGGAACTCTTTTCCCACGCGCTGCATGCGATCAGTCCGCGCGCATCCGGCCCCTTCATCGCGATCAACTGCGCCGCGATCCCCGAGACGCTCCTTGAGGCGGAACTCTTTGGCGTAGAGAAAGGCGCATTCACCGGCGCGATCGCGTCGCGCTCAGGACGGTTCGAGCGCGCCTCTGGTGGAACGCTGTTTCTCGACGAAGTCTCCTCCATGAGCCTGGTCGCGCAAGGCAAGCTGCTGCGTGCCCTCCAGGAGGGGGAGATCGAGCGTGTCGGCGGCGCGCGATCGATCGAGGTGGATGTCCGCGTGGTTGCGGCATCGAACGTTGACCTGCGTCAAGAAGTTCGCGCGCGGCGCTTTCGCGATGACCTGTTTTTCCGTCTGAACGTGTTTCCGATAGAGCTCCCGCCCCTGCGGGATCGGCGCGATGATATTCCGCTCCTCATGGAGCACTTTCTGGCCCAGTATTCCACCAGGCATCAAAGGAAGATCACGGGATTCACGCGACGTGCGGTGGAGGCGCTTCTGAACTACGACTACCCCGGAAACGTGCGCGAACTTCAAAACCTTATCGAGCGCGGTGTCATCTATGCCGAAGACGGCGATGCGATCGACGTCGTGCATATATTCCGCAGCAACGAATTGATGCACGTCGGCGCGTTCTCCCTTGGCCAGGAGGGAGCGTTGCGCGCGAGCGAAAGCCCGGCGGCCAACAGGAAGGCTGACACAGCCCGGACATCGGCAGCCGGTGAAAAAGGAGTTGCCGCGGTCGCTCTAGATGCGGGGTTGAGTCTGAAGAACTTGGAAGATGGGCTGTTCAAGGAAGCGCTCGCCCGCTCGAATGGTAACGTCAGTGGTGCCGCACGCTTGCTGGGAATGAGCCGGGCGCAGCTCGACTATCGACTTTCGAAGTAGCAGCCGAGCTCGCGCACAACAGCTCCGTCGGCGATCGAGGTGACCCGCCGGTATCGCACTACCGCAGCTCGAAGTCCCCGCTCGCTATCTCGCGCCAAACGATAGGAAAACTCATGCGCCCCGCTCGCGTGCGTGGCCGCCGAGCGCTGCGGGGCAGGCGCGCGAACGCTCGGCTTGCGACGGGTTTGGCCGGTCATGAGCGTTCCGCCGGGGATTCGAGCGT
>JBASCW010000134.1:0-14506 GCA_049651845.1 Burkholderiales bacterium
CGCCCGGCGCGCGTGAGCCACAGTCCGTTCGAGCGCCGGTCCGCGCCGCGCCGGCGCTCGATCAGGCCGCGCGCCTCGAGCTGGTCGAGCACGCCGACCATCGTCGAGCGGTCGCGGCGAGCGGACTCGGCCAAGCGGCTCTGCGAGAGGCCCGGGTTGGCCTCGATGGTGATCAGCAGGCCGACGCGCCCGGGCGAAAGGCCGTGCACGCTTTCGGCGAAGTCGCGGAACACGGCCTGCTGCGCGAGGCGCAGCCGGTAGCCGAGCAGACCGGGCAGGGCGCCCGGGCTGAGCGGCCGGCGTTCGATCGGTTTCACGGAATCGGGCACAATCTGTTTGGATCCCAAACAATCTTACCCTTGAAGTGAACGCCGTCGAGCAGTTGTTGGGACAGGCGGCTCTCGCCCGGCACGGCCAGAGCGTGGCGCTGGTCTGCGGCACGGAAGCCGTGCGCTACGCGGAGCTCGCCGACCGGGTGGCGCGCGCGGCCGGCGCGCTGCGCGCGCTCGGCGTCGGCCGCGGCGAGCGCGTGCTGCTGCTCATGCGCGACACGCCCGAGTTCGCCGCCGCCTGGCTGGGCGCGGTGCACATGGGCGCGGTTGCAGTGGCGCTCAACACCCGCCTCTCGGAAGCCGAGTACCGGCATGTGCGCGCCGACAGCGGCGCGCGCCTGGCGATCGTCGAGGACGTCTTCGCCTGGGCGCGCCCCGATCTCGCGACCGAGGAGGCGGGCGCGGGCGGGCTCGCGATCGCCGGGCCGAGCGCCGAGCCTGCGCTATCCTGGCGCGCGGCGCTCGCGCGCGCGGCGCCTGCCGCGCCCGCCGCGGTAGGCGGCGACGACCCGGCGTTCTGGCTCTATTCCTCGGGCACCACCGGCAAGCCGAAGGGCATCATGCACACGCACCGCAGCGTGAGCTGCGCGGGGCAAGGCCAGCGCGAAGTGGTCGGCTTGGCGGCCGGCGAGCGCAGCCTGACGAGCTCGAAGCTGTTCTTCGCCTACGCGCTCGAACACGGGCTGCTCGGGCCGCTCGCTATCGGCGCCACTGCGATCCTCGAGCCCGAATGGCCCGACGTCGAGAAGCTGCTCGCGCTGGTCGCGCAGCACCGCCCCGCGACGCTGTTCAGCGTGCCGACGATGTACCGCAGCTTGCTTGCGCTGGGCAACGCGCGCCTGGAGCCGATGCGCGCGGTGCGGCGCTTCGTGGCGGCCGGCGAGCGCCTGCCGGCCGCGCTCGTCGCGCAATGGCGTGCGGCGACCGGCGGCGAGATCCTGTCGCTGTACGGCATGTCCGAGACGTTCTGCGCCTGCATGATCACGCCGCCCGGGACCTCCGACGGCGCGCGCGCCGGCAAGCCGATCCCGGGCGTCGCCGCGCGCATCGTCACGCACGAGGGCCGCGAGGCTGCCGCCGGCGAGCGCGGCGAGCTCTGGGTGCGCCACCCCGCGCTCGCGCTCGGCTACGCCAACCGGCCCGAGCAGACCGCGGCCCAGTTCCGCGACGGCTGGTTCTGCACGCGCGACCTGTTCGTGCGCGACGACGCGGGCTTCTACCTGCATCAGGGACGCACCGACGAGCTGCTCAAAGTGGCCGGGCAGTGGGTGCAGCCCGGCGAGGTGGAGGAAGCGGTCGCCGCGGATCCGGCGATCGCCGAGGCCGCCTGCGTCCAGGTCACCGACGCGGAGGGTGCCGAGCGCCTCGCGCTGTTCGTGACCGCGCGCGGCGAGGCCGCGCAGGCGCTCGCCGCGGCGGGCGCGCGCGCAGAGTCGCTGCCGCGCTTCAAGCGCCCGAAGTGGATCCGCGCGATCGACGAGCTGCCGCGCACCGCGAGCGGCAAGATCCAGCGCTTCAAGCTGCGCGAATTGCTCGAGCAGGAGCTCGGCGGCAAACGCTGAGCGGACGCGCCCGCTGCCCGCTTACTGCGCGGCGATGAGGCTGGCGAGGAACTCCGGGTCCCTGCGCAGGCGCTCCGAAGGCCCGTCGTAGACCAGGCGCCCGCGGTCCATGACCACGGTGCGTGCCGAAAATTCCAGCGCGACGCGGCTGTTCTGCTCCACCAGCACGATAGACAGGCCGCCCGCGGCGCGCAGCGTCGCCAGCACGTGCGTGAGCGCCTGCACGATCACCGGCGCGAGGCCCTCGGTCGGCTCGTCCATCAGCAGCACCGACGGGTTGGTCATCAGCGCGCGCGCGATCGCCAGCATCTGCTGCTCGCCACCCGAGAGCTGGGTGCCGCCGTTGGCGAGGCGCGCGCGCAGGTTCGGGAACAGCTCGAACACGCGCGCCGCGTCCCAGTGCCCTGGCCGGGCGCAGAGCTCCAGGTTCTCGCGCACCGTGAGCGAGGGAAAAATCTCACGCTCCTGCGGCACATAGCCCAGGCCGGCGCGCGCGCGTGCGTGAGGGGGAATTGCGGTGATGTCGCGACCGCCGAGCAGCACCTGTCCGCCGTGCAGCGTGGTGTGGCCCATCAGCGTCTCCAGCAGCGTGGATTTGCCCACGCCGTTACGGCCGATGATCGCCAGGCTCTCGCGGGGTGCAAGCGCCAGCTCGACGCCCTCGAGTACGTGCGTCTCGCCGTAGCCGGCCGTGACACCCCTCAACGCGAGGACCGCAGGCCGCTCGCGTCCTGCCGGTGCGGGCGCCTCAGCCATCGAGCGCGGTTCCCAGATAGACGGCGCGCACCTCGGCGTTGGCCGCGATCTCGGCCGGTGCGCCCTCGGCCAGGATCGCGCCGCTCACCAGCACGGTGATGCGCTCGGCGAAGCGGAACACGAGGTCCATGTCGTGCTCGATGATCAGCACCGCGATGTCCTCGGGCAGCGTGGCGATGGCGTCGAGCAGGATGTGGCTCTCGGCGCTCGGGATGCCGGCCGCGGGCTCGTCCAGCAGGAGCACGCGCGGGTTGAGGCCGAGGGCGATCGCGATCTCCACGAGCCGCTGCCGCCCGTAGGGCAGCTCGACGATCCGGCGGCCGGCGTCGCCGCCAAGCTTGAGCATGTCGATCAGGCGCGCCGCCTCGCCCAGCACGTCTGCGCGGCTGCCCGCGGCGCGCAGCATCGCGCCGCCCACGCCGAGGCGCTCGGCCACCGCGATGCAGACGTTCTCCTGCACCGTCAGGCCGCGGAACAGCTGGTTGATCTGGAAGGTGCGCGCGATGCCGCGCTTCACGCGCCTCGCCTGCGCGAGCGAGGTCACGTCCTCGCCCTCGAGCAGCACGCTGCCGCGCGAAGGCGCGAGCACGCCCGTGAGCAGGTTGACGAAGGTGGTCTTGCCCGCGCCGTTGGGGCCGATGAGGGCGTGCCGCGCGCCGCGCGCCAGGCGGAAGTTCACGTCGCGCGCGACTTCGAGCGCACCGAAGCTCTTGCACAGCCCCTTGGTTTCGAGCATCGGCGCAGTTTCCGAGCCGGTCATGGCGCGCGGCCCTGGATCTGTCTTGCCAAGCGACGCCGCAGCGCGTCGAACAGACCGATCACGCCGTTGCGCGCGAACAGGGCCACCGCGACGAGCGTCACGCCCAGGCCGAGCTGCCAGGCGGTCGGGTACGCCTTGGCGAGCAGGTCTTCGAGCACCATGTACGCGATCGCGCCGACGAAAGCGCCGTAGAGGCGCCCATAGCCGCCGAGAATCAGGATGATCATCACGCCGGCCGAGCGCTCCAGGCCCAGCACCGCGAGGTTGACGTAGCCATTCGCCTGCGTGAACAGCGCGCCGGCGACGCCAGCGAGCGCCGCCGAGATGGTGTAGGCGATCACCTGGCGCGCGCGCACCGGTGCGCCGACCGCGTGCATGCGCAGCAGGTTCTCGCGGACGCCGGTCAGGCTCTGGCCGAAGGAGGAGTAGACGAGCCTGCGCACCAGCAGGAAGCAAAGCAACAGGACCGCGAGCGCGTACAGGTACTGGGAGCGGTAATACAGCACGTCGAAGCCGAACAGGCCGAGGATCTTGCCGAACGAGAGGCCCGGCATGCCGTCGAAGCCGCCGGTCCAGTGCGCGCCCATGTTGGCCGCCTGCTCGAGCAGCGCCATCGTGCACAGCGTGAGCATCAGCAGCGCCAGGCCGTGCGTGCGCAGCAGCACCAGGCCGCTCGCCAGACCGATCGCGCCCGCCACCAGCGCCGCTGCCGCGAGTCCCGGGAGCGGCTCGCTCCAGCCCAGGTGCATCGCCAGCATGCCCACGGTATACGCGCCCGCGCCGAAGAACGCGGCATGGCCCAGCGTGACGATGCCCGCGTAGCCGAGCACGAGGTCCAGCGACAGCGCGAACAGGATCGTGATCAGCAGCTGCGTGCCGAACGCGAGGTAGTTCGGGAACAGGAAGAAGCAGGCGAGCGCCGCGACCCAGGGCAGCGCCTCCCACCAGCGCCAGCGGTGGCGCCGCGCGAGCTCGGTGGCGGCATTCATCAGGCGCTCTTCTTGCCGAACAGCCCCTGCGGCCGCGCGAGCAGCAAGATCAGCGTGAGCGCGTAGATGAACAGCGTGCCGCCCTTGGGAAAGTAGATCTTGAGCACGAAATCCAGCACGCCGATCAGGACCGCAGCGAAGAACACGCCGCTGATGCGCCCGAGGCCGCCCACCGCGACCACGATCAGGAAGTAGGCGAGATAGCGGAACGGATACTGCGGGTCGAGTCCGAGGATCTCGGCGCCGAGGCCGCCGCCGACCGCCGCGAGGCCGCTGCCCAGCGCAAAGGTGAGTGTGAACAGGCGCCCGACGTTCACCCCCATGGACTGCGCCATGCGCCGGTTATCGACCGCCGCGCGGATGCGCGCACCGATGCGCGTGCGTTCGAAGCCGAGCCACAGCGCGAGCATCAGCGTGGTGCCCGCCGCGATCAGCGCGAGGCTGTAGGTCCGGTACTGCATGAAACCCAAGTCGGTCTGGCCGCTCAGCCAGTCCGGCAACACCACGGTCTGCGTCTCCGGGCCGACGCCGAGCGTGACCGTGGCGATCATCACGAACACCAGGCCGATCGTGAGCAGCACCTGGTCGAGCTCGCTCGCGCGGTACAGCGGCGCGTAGAGCAGGCGCTCGAAGACCACCGAGACCAGCGCCACCGCGACGAAGCCGAGCGCGAGCGCGGCGAGGAACGGCAGGCCCCAGTGCCGCATCGACAGCACGACGGCGTAGCCGCCCAGCATCGCGAACGCGCCGTGCGCGAGGTTGACGAAGCCCATCAGGCCCATGGTCACCGACAGGCCCACCGAGACGATGAACAGCACCATCCCAGCAGCCATACCGCCCAGGAGGATGCTGATGAGGCTACTCAGGTCCATCAAAGCAGGTCCATAAAAAGAAACCGCCGCCCCGGCGGTTTCCCCGGGCGGCGGCGTCGGGCAGCGTCGGGCGCTGCGCTACTGCTTGCAACGGCCCTCGGCGAGCTCCTTGCACATGTCCTTGACCGCGGAGATGACGCCGATGTTCTTCTGGTAAAGGCGCCCGTCCTTCTTCACGATCTCGCTCAGGTACTCGTTCATGACGATGTCGCGCGTGCGCGGGTCGATCGAGATCGGGCCGCGCGGGCTGTCGAACTTCCAGCCCCTGAGCGCGTTGATCGCGGCGTCGGCCTCGATCTTGCCCTTCAGCGTGGTGACCACGTGCGCGATCGCCGCCATGCCGTCGTAGCCCTGCACGCCCATGAAATCCGGCGTCGAGTTCGGGCCGTATTCCTTCTTCCAGGCTGCGACCAGGCGCTTGTTGGCCGGATTGTCGAGGTCGGCGTTGTAGTGGTGGATGGTGATCAGCCCGACCGCGTTGTCGCCCATCGCCTGCAGCTTGATGTCCTGCGTGATGTCGCCCGGCCCGATCAGCTTGATGCCCGCGGCGCGCATGCCGAGCGCGCCGTAGGTCTTCAGCACGCCGACCGCATGGTCGCCCGCCGGCACGAAGACGAAGAACACGTCCGGCTTCTTGTCCTTGGCGCGCTGGAAGAACGGCGTGAAGTCCGGCACCTGGCCCGGTCCGCCCATCGGGATCTCGTCGATCACTTTGCCGCCGCTGGACTCGAAGCCGCGCTTGAACGCATCCAGGCTGTCCTTGCCCGGCGGGAAGTCGCTGTAGCCGACCACCGCCGTCTTCGCCTTCAGGTTCTTGGCGGCCGCGACGCCCATCGCGTGGCCCGCGTGCCACATCGAGAACGACACGCGCGAGATCATCGGCGAGAGGTTCGTGATCCAGGCCGTGCCGGCGTTCATGATCACCGCCGGCCGCTTGGCCTCGGTGAGCAGCGGCGCGGAAGCGATCGCATCCGGCGAGTAGATGAAGCCGGTCAGGATGTCGACCTTCGCCTGGGCAACCAGCTCCTGCACCGCGACCTTCGCTTCGGCGCCGCTGGGATTTTTCGAGTCGCGCTTGACGATCTCGATCTTGTACGGCTCGAAGGCCTTCGGGTTCAGCTTCATGAACATCTGCATGCCGCGGTCGACCTGCTGGCCGAACTCCGCGCCGACGCCGGTGTAGGGCAGCACCACGCCCACCTTGACCGTCTGCGCCCATGCGCCGACCGAGAACGCGGCCAGCCAAGCTGCGGCGTACAACCTGATCCGTTCGCTGTGCATAGTCCCCTCCTAGGGCCCGCGAAAATAGCCCGGGAATCCTAGCATGACCGACTCGATTCTGGCTCGTTCTACGCCCTTGCCGCGATTAAAATGCCGCTTCCTTCAGGAGAGCAAAGCATGGCGCATATCATTCCAGTTTGGGAAATTCCTTCGCTCGCAGTCAAGGATTCCAAGGACCGCTTCCCGGTGCGGCGCATCTTCTGCGTCGGCCGCAACTACGTCGAGCACCAGAAAGAGATGGGCGGCGACGGCCGCGAGACGCCGTTCTTCTTCATCAAGTCCGAGTTCGCGCTGGTGCCGGGCGGCGGCGAGCTGCACTACCCGGCCAAGACGGCGAACTTCCACTACGAGACCGAGATGGTGGTGGCCATCGGCAAGGGCGGCCGGCGCATCGAGCCAAAGCGGGCCAGCGAGCACGTTTTCGGCTACGGCGTGGGCCTGGACATGACGCGCCGCGACCTGCAGCAGCTCGGCAAGGACCACGGCCGGCCCTGGGATTTCGGCAAGAACTTCGACGAGTCGGCGCCCTGCAGCACGCTCGTGCCGGCGGCCAAGATCGGCCACCCGTGCAAAGGCGCCATCTGGCTCAAGGTGAACGGCAAGGAACGGCAGAAGGCCGACCTCTCCGACATGATCTGGTCGGTGCCCGAGCAGATCGCGTTCCTGTCCGAGTTCTACACGCTCGAGCCGGGCGACCTCATCTACTCGGGCACGCCCGCGGGCGTCGGGCCGGTGAAGCCGGGCGATGACCTGCATGCCGGCATCGATGGCGTCGGCGAGCTGAAGGTCAAGATCGTCGCCGCGCTCTAGCCGGCGAGAATCTTTGCGCGTCCCATGATTGCCGCGGAATGAAGCTGCACACCTATTTCCGCAGCTCGGCAGCGTTCCGCGTGCGCATCGCGCTGAACCTGAAGGGCCTCGCCTACGACGCGGCTTTCGTGCACCTCGCCAGGGGCGAGCATCGCCAGCCGGACTACGCCGCGCTCAATCCGCAGGCGCTCCTGCCCACGCTCGAGGATGCGAGCCACCTGCTCACGCAGTCGCTGGCGATCATCGAATACCTGGAAGAGACGCGGCCGCGGCCGCCGCTCTTGCCGAAAGACCCGTTCGAGCGCGCGCGCGTGCGGTCTCTCGCCCTGCTCATCGCCTGCGAGATCCACCCGCTCAACAACCTGCGCGTACTGACGTATCTCAAGCGCGCGCCGGGCCAGAGCGAAGAGCAGGTCAACGCCTGGTACCGGCACTGGATCGCCGACGGCCTCGTCAAGCTCGAGGCGCAGCTCGCGGGCACCGCCGGCACCGGCCGCTACAGCCACGGCGATGCGCCCACGCTAGCCGACTGCTGTCTCGTGCCGCAGGTCTTCAACGCGCAGCGCTATCAGTGCGACACTACGGCCTACCCGACGACGATGCGGGTGTTCGCCGAATGCATGAAGCTGGACGCCTTCGCGCGCGCCCAGCCCGCGAAGCAACCCGACGCCGAATAAGGGAGAACCCGCAGGCCATGCCACCCACCACCGTCTACCGGCGCCCGGCCGCCGGCACGCAACCCGAGTACCTGTTCCCGCGCTACGCCTCGACCGTGAAGCGCGCGCCTGCGCAACCGCTGGTGAGGCTGCCGCAGACCCAGACCGAGCTCACGGGGCCGGTGTTCGGCTACGGCGAGGTCAAGCGCGGCGACGCCGACCTCACCCGGCAACACGCCGGCGATCCGATCGGCGAGCGCATCGTCGTGAGCGGGCGCGTGCTGGATGAAAACGGCCGCCCGGTGCCCAACACGCTGGTCGAGATCTGGCAGGCGAACTCGGCGGGCCGCTACCCGCACCGCGTCGACCAGCACGACGCGCCGACCGACCCGAACTTCACGGGTTGCGGACGCGCGCTCACCGACAAGCAGGGCCGCTACCGCTTCGTCACCATCCGACCGGGCGAGTATCCGTGGCGCAACCACTACAACGCCTGGCGGCCGGCGCACATCCATTTTTCGCTCTTCGGCCAGGCGTTCGTGCAGCGGCTGGTCACGCAGATGTATTTCCCGGGCGACCCGCTGCTCGACGAGGACCCGATGTACAACTGCGTGCCGGACGAGCGAGCGCGCCGGCGCCTGGTATCCGCCCTCGACTGGGAAACGACGATTCCGGAGTTCGCGCTCGGCTACCGCTGGGACATCGTGCTGCGCGGTGCCGAAGAAACACCGATGGAAAACAAGGAAAGGTTGCCCGGATGAGCTTGCATGCCACCACTTCGCAGACGGTCGGGCCCTACCTGCACATCGGCCTGACCTGGCTGATCACCGAGTCGCTCGCGCCGGCCGGCGTGCCCGGTGAGCGCGTCACGATCCGCGGGCGCGTGCTCGACGGCGACGGCAAGCTGGTCAACGACGCGCTCGTGGAGATCTGGCAGGCCGATAGCCGCGGCAAATACGGCGGCAAACGCTTTCGCGGCTTCGGCCGCTCGGCCACCGACGACGCGGGCGAGTTCCGCTTCCACACCATCAAGCCCGGCCGCGTCCCGGGGCCCGTAGTTGAAAGTCCGGGCCAGCTGCAGGCGCCGCACATCCTGGTGGTCGTGTTCATGCGCGGCCAGCTGAAGCAGCTTGTGTCGCGCATCTACTTCCCGGATGAGCCGGCGAACGCCAGGGACGCGGTGCTCGCGCTCGTGCCCAAGGAACGTCGCGCCACGCTCATCGCGAGAAAGACCGGTAAGCCCGGCGTGCTGGAATGGAATGCAATCCTTCAAGGCAAGAACGAAACGGTCTTCTTCGATTGCTGACGCCTTGATCTCCGGCAAGCCCACCGACGAGCGTCTCCTCGTTTCGGACATCAACCGGTTCGAACGCGGCCCGCGCGATCGCAGGGATCTGGGCACGGTTCGCGAGGCCGCGCGCGAAGTGCCGGTGTACGCCGACTGCGACGTGCTGGTCGTGGGAGGCGGCCCCTCGGGCACCGCGGCCGCCGTGGCCGCCGCGCGCCTGGGTGCTGCCGTCATCCTGCTCGAGCGTTACAACCACCTGGGCGGCCTCTCGACCGGGGGCCTGGTCATCTGGATCGACCGCATGACCGACTGGGAGGGTAAGCTCGTCATCCGCGGCTTTGCCGAGGAGCTTCTCGACCGGCTGCCGCGCGACGCGATCGCCGGGCCCGGCGCCGAGGAGTGGGGATCGCGTTCGCTCGAGCGCGCGGCACACTGGTCGCAGCGCACCGCGGCCTGGCACGGCATCGTCACCTGGTCGCCGACCATCGACCCGGAGCGTCTCAAGCTCGCCTCGCAGGAGCTCGTGCTGCAGGCGGGCGCGCGGCTGGCGTTGCATTGCTGGGCGGCGCTGCCGATCCTCGAAGACGGCGTGGTGCGCGGCGCGACCTTCGAGTCCAAGGCCGGGCGCCAGGCCGTACGCGCCAAAGTCACAGTGGACGCCACCGGCGACGGCGACCTGTTCGCGCGCGCGGGCGCGGCCTTCGAGTCCGACATCGAGTCGAACGACATCCACCACTGCATGAACACCGCGTGGCTGTTCGGCGGCGTGGACATGGACCGCTGGATCGCGTTCAAGGCGGGCAACCCGGAGCAGTTCGCGCAGTTCCTCGCGCGCGGGCGCGGACGCATGGGCGTGTGCGAGCGCCCGTTCGTGTCCTGGCGCAACGACATCGCGCTCTACATGGGCCCGCGCCAGTCCGGCTTCTCGGCGCTCGACGTGGATGACCAGACCGAAGTGGAAGTGCGCTCGCACCGCCTGATGGCCGCGCACCTGGACTACTACCGCGCGAACGCGCCGGGCTTCGAGAACGCGTTCCTGATGCTCTCGGCGCCGCAGCTCGGCGTGCGCCACTCGCGGCGCCTGGTGGGCGTGAAGAAGATGCTGCGCGCGCACTGGCCGAGCGCGCAGGTGTTCGATGATGAGATCGGCGTCACGCCGAGCGTGTCGCCGAAATTTCCGAACATATCCATCCCGTACGGCTGCCTGGTGCCCGAGCAGCTGGACGGCCTGATCGCCTGCGGCCGGCACATCGCCTGCGATGCCAACTCGCACGGCTTCATGCGCGAGATTCCGCAATGCTGGATCACCGGCCAGGGCGCGGGCGTGGCGGCGGCGATCGCCGCCAACCGGGGCGTCGCGCCGCGCGCCCTCGACATCGGCGAGCTGCGGTCGGCGCTCTTGCGTCAAGGGGTCTATTTGAACAACTCAGAGAGAAAACCATGTCAAGCCGAAGCACGCCGCCTTTCCGCGCCGATCACGTAGGCAGCTTCCTGCGGCCGCAGTACCTACTCGAGGCGCGCGACAAGAAAGCCAAGGGCGAGATCGGCGCCGCGGAGTTGCGCGAGGTCGAGGACCGGGCGATCGCCGAGATCGTCAAGTTCCAGGAGGACACCGGGCTGCAGGCGATCACCGACGGCGAGTTCCGCCGCACCTACTTCCACATCGATTTCCTCGAGCAGATTGGCGGCGTCAAGACCGACATCCCGGTCATGATCAAGAAGCCAGACGGCACCGAGGAGCTCGCGCCGCCCGTGATGCGCGTCATCGACAAGGTGCGGCACGCGAAGGACATCCAGCTCGCCGATTTCCAGTACCTGCGATCCTGCACCCAGCGCACGCCGAAGGTCACCATACCGTCACCGACCATGCTGCATTTCCGCGGCGGCCGCGCCGGCATCAGCAAAGAGCACTACCCCGAGCTCGAGCCCGATTTCTACGAGGACGTGGCGAAAGCCTACGGCGAGGAGCTGCAGTCGCTGGCGGGCGCGGGTTGCGGCTACGTGCAGATGGACGACACCAACCTCGCCTACCTATGCGACGCCAAAATGCGCGCTGCCGCCAAGTCGCGCGGCGACGACCCGGACGAGCTGCCGCACCGCTACGCCAAGTTCATCAACCGCGTGGTGGCGAAAAAGCCCGCCGGCATGACCCTGGCCGTGCACCTTTGCCGCGGCAATTTCCAGAGCACCTGGGCCGCGCAGGGCGGCTATGAGCCGGTGGCCGAGGCGCTGCTCTCGGAAATGAACGTGGACGCCTATTTCCTCGAGTACGACGACGCGCGCTCGGGCGATTTCAAGCCGCTCCGGTTCCTGCCCAAGGGCAAGATCGTCGTCCTCGGCCTCGTCACCACCAAGCTCGGTACGCTCGAAAAAAAGGACGACCTGAAACGGCGCATCGACGAGGCGGCGAAGTTCGCGCCCCTCGAGCAGCTCGCGTTGAGCCCTCAGTGCGGCTTCTCCAGCACCGTGCACGGCAATAAGATCGCCATCGAAGCGCAGCGCGCGAAGCTCCGCCTCGTTATCGAGACCGCCGAGGAGGTCTGGGGTACGGCTTAGTATACCTAGTTTATATTGAGTTTAGGTATAATGGAGCATGACCCGCCTGCCCGCGGAGGCGCACACCCTTTTCGCCGAGCTGACCGAGCGGCTGCGCGCGCTGGAGGCGACGCGCTCCTTCGCCAGCCTCCGGGGCAGCTTCGCGCGCAAGCGGGTCGCCGGCGGCGAGTACTGGTACTTCAAGACCAGCGCCGGGGCAGGCGCCCAGAAGGAGTATTTCGTCGGACCGGAGAGCGCCCGGACGCATGCCATCATGCGCAGTCATGCCGCGGGCCGCGAGGAGGCCGCGGCAGCTGAAGCCGGCATCGCGCGCCTGAGCGCGATGCTGCGCCAGAGCGGGGCGACCCTCACCGACGCGGCTTCGGCCAAGGTGATCTCGGGGCTCGCCAGCGCGGGCGCATTCCGCCTCGGCGCGGTGCTCGTCGGCACGCACGCCTATCTCGCGCTGGGCAACCTGCTCGGCGTTCGCTGGCAATCGAGCCTGCGCACGCAGGACATCGACATTGCTGCCGCGCGCAAACTCGAAATCGCGGTGCCGCAGACGGAAGCGGATCTTCCGGCCACGCTGGATTCGCTGCGCATGGGCTTCCTGCCCGTCCCCGGGCTGAGTCCCAGGGCGCCGCAAACCTCGTTCAAGGTGCGCGGCCAGACGCTGCGCGTGGACCTGCTCACGCCCGCGCAGGGGCGACGCGAGGGCAAGGCAGTCCAGATCGCGCGGTTCAAGGCCGCCGCGCAGCCGCTCGAATTCCTCGACTACCTGCTGGAAGTCCCCGTGTCCGTGCCGCTGCTGAACGGCGGCGCAACGCTCGTCAATGTGCCCGATCCGGCGCGCTTCGCGCTCCACAAGCTGATCCTCGCCTTGCGCCGCCCGGTCGCCGAGCAAGCCAAAGCCGCCAAAGACCGCCAGCAAGCCTCGGAGCTCATCGCCGTGCTGCACGAAGACCGCCGCGGTGACCTCGCGCTCGCAGCCGCTGCGCTACGCAAACGCTCAGCCAAGCTGCGCACGCGCCTCGTCGCGCAACTCTCCAAGCTACCCCCGGAGCTTGCCGACGCAGGCGCGGTGATCCAGCGGGCCTTGCGGTAAGGATAGGAATTTCCTTCCCGTCCGCGCCGCACAATGCTCGCTCCTGCGGTCGGGTCCGGTCTGCCGAGCGATGGGTTGGTGCCACAATCGGTCACGCCGACGGCGTCGAGGGGGCCGTGCAAGGGGCGTTATGGCAAATAAAGTCGCAATTAGCGGCTTCAAGATTCGAAACTCATGATTTTCAAGAAGAAAAGCGAAGTCCGGCGGAAACCTCGCGAGATTGCGGCGCACCTGCTCATTCAGTCGCTTGACGGTCACGCCGTAAAGCATCGCGAGATCGGAATCGAGTATTACCCGCACGCCGCGAAACGTACGCATGAATGCCGCGATCCTCACTGAGGCTGCGTCAGGCCGCGCCATTCGTTTCCCGTTGGTCCAGTCGGTCGAGCGGGCTGCTCACGCCGCGCCCGCCCTTGTTCAGGACATGCGTATAAATCATGGTGGTCGAGACGTCCGAGTGACCGAGGAGTTCCTGCACCGTGCGGATGTCGTAACCCGCGCAGAGCAGATGCGTCGCGAAACTGTGCCGCAGGATGTGCGGCGACACCGGTTTCGCGATGCCTGCGGCGCGGCCTGCGGCCGAGACCGCGCGCTGAATGATCTTCTCGTCGAGGTGATGGCGGCGGATGACGCCGTTCTGCGGGTCGGCAGACCGGCTGCCGGACGGAAACACGTACTGCCACGGCCAGCTGCGCCCGGCCTTCGGATACTTGCGCGCGAGCGCGAAGGGAAGGTGCACGTCGCCGAAGCCGCCTGCCAGATCCTGCTCGTGCAACGCGCGCACCTTCGCGAGATGCGTGCGCAGAGGCTCCCGCAGGCGCTCGGCGAGCATCGTGCGCCGGTCCTTCGCGCCCTTGCCGTCGCGCACCGTGATTTCCTTGCGCTCGAAGTCCACATCCTTCACGCGCAACCGCAGGCCTTCCAGCAGCCGCATCCCGGTGCTGTAGAGGAGCGACGCCACCAGCCACTTGGTGCCGTCCAGCCGGGCGAGCAGCGCCCGCACCTCGTTCTCCGTCAGCACTACAGGAACATGCTGCGAGCGCTTCGCGCGCACCACGCCATCCAGCCATGGCAGTTGCACTTCCAGTACTTCGCGATAAAGGAACAGCAACGCCGACAGCGCCTGGTTCTGCGTCGAGGGCGCGACGCGGCCCGCCGTGGCAAGGTGCGACAGGAAAGCCTCCACCTCCGGCCCGCCCAGGTCTCGCGGGTGGCGTTTATCGTGGAAGAAAATGAAGCGGCGGATCCAGTGCAGATACGCGTCCTCCGTGCGCAGGCTGTAATGCTTGACGCGGATGCGTTCGCGGACCTGGTCGAGCAGTTTCGGTGCCGACACGGCGGAACCCCCTCAAGACCCCTATACTGTATGAACGTACAGGTGCCGGCGCCGGTTGACGCGATAGAGGGATCAGGGATTTGCGGGTAGCCTAACCAGACTACTGAGAATTACCTAACCGTGTGACACTAGATCAGCTCAGCCTGGGTCCAGCAAGCGGCGATGATCGCGGAGCGCCGTTGTGCGGATTTGAGCCGGCCGCGCGCGGTGTGTTTCAGCTCGGC
>JBASCW010000135.1:0-5869 GCA_049651845.1 Burkholderiales bacterium
AGAGCTACCGCGACCTCACCGAGCGCTTCTACGGGGAGCTGCTCAACCAGACGCACTTTCGCTCGCAGTACGAAGCGATGACGCTGGTGCCGCGCGCAGGCGCGACCCCCTACGGGGACCTCACGCCGCTCGTGCCGATGTTCGAGGCGGAGATCGCAGCGGACGAAGCGGCCGGCACGGCGCGGCTGCACGAATTCGCCCGGTCCTTGCGCGGGCGCGACCTGCTTGGCGAGACGAGCTACTTCGCCTTCAGGGAGCGCTTCATCCTCGACGCGGGCGGCCAGGTGAACGAGGACCTGGCGTTCGCCTTCGATTCGGCCGGGGCGCCGGTAAGGGCCGGCACCTCCGACTTTACCGAGGCGGTGCGTGCTTCGGGCGGGCGCCTGGGCGGGGGCTTTGGCGAGGATGTGCTTTACGGAGACGGTGCGTCTGCATCGATCGATGGCGGCCTGCACGACAACCTCCTCTATGGCGGGGCGGGCAACGACGACCTGTCGGGCGGGGAGGGCGCCGATATCCTCGACGGCGGGCCGGGCAACGACTACCTGTTCGGCGACGTGGGGCGTACCGCCGAAGGGGCGGGCAACGACTTCTACCTCTTTCGCCCTGGCTCGGGGATCGACCGCATCCAGTCCGAGCGCGGCGGCATCGACACGGTGTTCTTCGGCGGCGGGCTCACGCGCACCGACGTGCGCGTCGTGGCCTCCAACACCTGGGGCGGCATGCGCTTCGAGCTGCAGGCAACGGGCGATGTGCTCCATTTCGACGCCGACTGGTGGTCGGTCACAGGGCTGGAGCGCTTCGCCTTCTCGGACGGGACGCTGTTCACGTTCGAAGAACTGCTCGCGCCGAGCGAAGGTTCGGACGTCCTCATGGGCACACCGGGCGCGGACATCATTGACGGCCTGGGCGGCGACGACGCGATCTCGGGTTTTGCCGGGGATGATCGCCTGATCGGCGGGGCGGGTGCCGACCGCCTCGACGGCGGCCAAGGCGCCGACGTGCTGGACGGCGGCGCGGGGAACGACCTCGTCCTGCCGGGACCCGGCGATAACGTGGTTGACGGCGGCGCCGGCGACGATCGTATCGATGTCGGAGACCCGAGCATCGGCTACTGGCAGTCCAACTTAGGCAACGACACCTACCGCTTCGGCTTCGGCGACGGCGAGGACACGATCCTCGACAGCGGCGGCTTCGATACGGTGCTGTTCAAGCCGGGGGTGACGCTCGCCGACGTGACGCTGACCAACAGCGGCGGCGACCTGGTGATCGGCCTCGCCGGCGGCGCGGGTGTATCTGGGCGCTGCATCGCCCCGGGGCGCTCGCCTTCGGGTCCGCGCCGCGCCAGATGGGTGGCGGGGCGATGCCGGGCCGTGTGTGAAACGGCATCGACCCGCCGGGCACCCATCCAGCGGCACGCTTGCAGACCCAGGCGGCGCGTCGGGGCGGCGCAGCGCCTTGGAACGGAGCGGTAGATATGGGCCTCGCGTTCTTACTCGTCATCCTCATCTATGTTGCCCTCCTCATCGCTGCGACCGTCGCGGGCTATCGGTTTGCCAAAGCGCGTGGTTGGTCGCGCCGCAAATCTTGGCTTGGGGCGGCGACGGGGTTTCTGCTGGTTTTCTTGCCAATGTTCTGGGATTGGCTGCCGACGGTTTGGCTACATTCATACTACTGCGAAAGATACGCCGGGCTCACCGTGCATCAGACGCCGAATCAATGGAAAGACGCGAACCCAGATATTGCGAAGACGCTTGTGCGGCAGCAGCGACCACTCCGGGTGGGATCTAAAGATAAATACTACTTCCAACTTAATCAACGGTTTCGATGGGAGATTGAATCCATGCAGCTACCGCTATGGCTAAGAAGGGACGACCAGCGTGTGGTGGACGGAGCGACAGGACAGGTGTTGAGCCACTACATCGATTTTTCAACTGGCCAAAGCGGAACCATAGACTCCTTCCGGGATTACAAGTTTTGGATGAACCGGAACTCCTGCGAGCGTGAAACTCAACAATCCCGTCGTAAGGAATTCAACCTGCTAACTGTCGCCTTTGAGAATTTGGGAGGCAAGGAATGATACCGACCACGAAACTCAGTGATGCCATACAGCTTGCGGAGGCGAGTTACACGCTGCTGGGTGAGGTTCCTCCTGGGGGCGATGCACAGCTGGCCGCGGCACTGGCTAATGCGAATCTTAACGGCGGGTTCAGTGCCACTCAAGCACAAACGCTGGCTGCGTCCTGGACGATCGTTCATCACCAGGCCAATACGGCAAGCGGATTTTCCGCATCTCTTTTCCGGGCCAAGGACGATCCTTCCAGCCTGGTGCTTGCGCTCCGCGGGACAGAATTCCGAGACCCGTCGCAAGCACTCGACGACCTAGGCAAGGCTGACATAGGTGGGATCATCCTCAGTGGCCTCGCCGTCAACCAGATTCTCGATCTTTACAACTATTGGAAGCGACTTACATCTCCGCTCGGGCTACCTGTGCGGCATGCAAAGCTTGTTCGCAGCGTTACTCCGCCAAGTAGCGGCCTTTTCTATACACAGCCGCGTATCGGGGGACAAGGCGCCGCCGACTATTACAGCATTCAGTTTGAAATGCGAGGCGGCGCGGGCGAAACAGGGTTGGAGCTTGTAGTTGGTGCGCCGACAAGCTTGGTCGTTGCCGGCCATAGTCTTGGCGGCCATCTTTCCACAGCTTTCCTCCGGTTTTTTGGAAACTCGGGTGCCGAAGCTGTAACGGTTAACGGTATGGGCTCGCGAGAGGATCCGTTTGTAAACGCCTTCTTCGATGCGCTGGCAGAAACGCCGAATACGTCGTTCGATGCGCAGCGTATCTCGAACGTTTTCGGTAGTGCCGGACCGAATCTCGCAACCGGAGAACTTCTCTACCCACAGCAGGGAATCCGAGCGCAGCTCTTCACGGAGGCTGCAAGCTTCTTCGGAGCCAGTGCAGTACTCGGCCATGGCGGCGAGCAGATGACCGATACCGCTGCGGTCTATGACCTCTTCGTCAGGATCGACGATGAGCTGAAGGCCAAGTCGCCCTCCGAGATGGCTGCCTTCTTGCTCGACATCTTCAAGGCCGCAAGCCCGACGTCGAACTTTGTGTTGGAGTCTGTAGTGAACATGCTGGGCAAGTTGTTTGTCCCTGGATACAGCGACATTCTGCCTACCTTGCAGAATGATCGAGAGGCGCTTTATCAGCGCATCGTCGCGGCTCGCAATGCGATTCCCCAGGGCGGTCTTCGGGTCGAGCGGCTGGTCGGAATGGATGCAAGTACGCTCGCGGGCCGGGCGCAAAGCGATATCGCCTACCGATATGCGCTTTGGCAGCTCAATCCATTCGCAGTAACCGGAGCCAGCTACTCGCGCTTTGAAGCTGATCTTGCGCTGTATGACGCTGCAACGGATCAAGGCACTATCACCGAGAAGTGGCTTGAAGCGCGCGGTGAGGTGCTGGGCGCGAAGATCATGCACAACCGCGGCGACGTCGCGTTCGCTCGCGTCGATGACAAGATTACCGATACGCAGTTCGGCAATGTTCTGCAGCGCACACTGGCGTTTGGCAAGGACGGAATCGACTCGTTGTCGGGTGGGATCGTCGGCGACGCACTTTTCGGCGGCGCGGGCGGCGACACGATCTCCGGCGGTCTGGGCAACGACTACATCGAAGGCAACGACGGCTTCGACACGATCGATGGCGGCTGGGGCGACGATGAGGTGTATGGCGGCCTCGGGATCGACACGATCAACGGTTCGCTCGGTGCCGATCGGCTCTACGGCGGAATGGATGGCGACGCCATCGATGGGGGCTCGGGCGAAGACGTCATCTATGGGGACAAGAAAGACGACGAGAACAGCACCCAGATCACGGGCGACGACACGATCGACGGCGGCTCTGGGAGCGACAGGATCTGGGGCGGGGGCGGCAAGGACACGATCCGCGGGGGCGGGGACAACGACCAGATCGAGGGCAACGCGGGCGACGACAAGCTCTATGGCGATGCGGGCGCGGACATCATCAAGGGAGGCTTGGGCGAGAACCTGATCGTGGGCGGCGCGGACGCCGACCGGCTCGAAGGCGGCGACGAGAAGGACACGATCTACGGCGACGAGGAATCGGCCAACGGCACGCAGATTGGGAGTGCCGACAACATCGACGGCGGGAAAGGCGACGACTTCCTCTACGGCGGCGGGGGCGCGGACACGATCCTCGGGGGCGAGGGCAAGGACGAAATCGTCGGCGGTCACGGGAGCGACGTGGCCCTCTTTGGCGGGGCGGGCGACGACACGATCTACGGCGGGCGCAAGGAGAAGGACGACAAGCTGGACCAGGGGCTGGACAGGCTCTATGGCGAAGCAGGGAAGGACGAACTGTTCGGTGGCAACGGGATCGATTTTCTCTTTGGCGGGGCGGACGAGGACAAGCTGCACGGCGAGGGCGGCAACGACAGGCTGGAAGGCGGCACGGGGTTCGACACCTATTACTACACGCCGAACGACAGCCGCGACATCATCAAGGACGAGGGCAACGAAGGCCAGATCCTCTGGGGCAAGGATGAGATTGCGCTCTTCGGCGGCACAAACAGCGGCCCGGGCGACCGCGTCTACTACGACAATCCCGACGACTGGCGCTTCAGGTACGAGGCGAGCCGCAATCCGAACGAGGGGCGCTTTGACGTCATTATCACGAGCCGCCAGGGCGGGTTGCTCGAGGTCAGGGATCTTCTGCTCACCGAGGGCAACGGCCTTGGCCTGAGGTTCAACGACGGCAAGGACGAGCCCGACGATCTGCCGCCGGCGCCGCCGATCGGAGGGGTTGTTCCGCCGCGGCGGGGCGATCCGCTGGTGCTTGATCTCGATGGGCTGGGGATCGGTACGCTCGGACTCAACGCCCAGCTTCACTTCGACCACGACGGCAATGGCTTTGCCGAGAGGACGGGGTGGGTGGGGGCTGGCGATGGCGTCCTCGTGCTCGACAAGGACGCCAGTGGCTCGCTCTCCGATGGGCAGGAGCTGTTCGGGGACTTCACGCGCTTGGCGGGCGGGCAACTGGCGGCGAACGGCTTTCAGGCGCTCTCGGCCTGGGATGCGAACCGCGACGGCAGGATCGATTCTCTCGACCCGGTGTGGTCGAGCCTGTCGGTGGGCAGCTTCGATGTGGATGAGGAGACGGGGGGCGCGCTGCTTGCCGATCCGACCACGGGGCTCACGCTGACGAGCCTGGATGCGCTGGGGATCGCCTCGCTGAACCTGGCGTCGAGCATCGTCAACGCGACCGATCTTCGGGGCAACACCAGGACGAGGACTTCGAGCTTCACGCTCGCCGACGGAACGAATCTGGAGCTCGCGGAGTATCGCTTCGCGCGCGACATGACCATTACCCGCCCGGTGGATGCGCCGGTGATATCGGACGCCACCCGGGCGCTGCCGGGCTTGATCGGCGGGGCGCAGGTGCTCACGCTCAGGGAGGCGCTGGAGCAGGATGCTTCCGTAGAAGGCTACCTCGGCAAACCGAGCGGCTACCTGAGGGGCAAGCTCGACGCCTTCACCTCCGAACCGGACGCAGGGTCGTACTACGCCCGCTTCGAGGATCTGTTCAACGCCTGGACGGGGCTGGAGGCGATCCCCGCGGCCCAGATGCGCGGGGAGCTCAGCGCGCGCCAGGTGGTGGCCCTTGAGAAGTTCTACGGCCTGGCACTGGATGCCAATCCGCACCACTTCCAGTCGCTCGCCTGGGAGAAGAGCTACCGCGACCTCACCGAGCGCTTCTACGGGGAGCTGCTCAACCAGACGCACTTTCGCTCGCAGTACGAAGCGATGACGCTGGTGCCGCGCGCAGGCGCGACCCCCTACGGGG
>JBASCW010000136.1:0-26260 GCA_049651845.1 Burkholderiales bacterium
GCGCCGGCGCCGCGGCGACCGCCGCCCCGAGCGGAGTGGCGGTGACGGCGCCGCCGCTCGCGATGCGCACCCGCTCCTCGCCCTCGGTGATCTCGAGCTCGGCGATGCCGGACTCCTGCACGAGGTCGATCAGCTTCTTAAGCTTGCGCAGATCCATGTTCCCCCTCCTGCGGCGGCGCGCCCGCCGGATCGGCTACCGGGACTTCAGCTGCCGGATGGCGTAGTCGAGCGCCAGCTCGTATCCCTGGCTGCCCAGCCCGAGAACGCTGCCGACGGCGACGGCGGTGAAGTGCGTGTGCGCCCGCCACGGCTCGCGGGCATGGATGTTCGAGAGATGAACCTCGACGAAGGGGATCTGCACGGCGGTAAGCGCGTCGCGCATGGCCACGCTGGAGTAGCTGTAGCTGGCCGGGTTGATGACGATGAAGCCGACCCCGTCGCGCTTGGCCTGCTGGATCCGGTCGACCAGCACCCCCTCGTGGTTGGACTGGAAGCAGGCAATGCCGAGCCCGGCCGCGCGGGCCTTGGCCTCCAGCCGGCGATTGATCGCGGCCAGCGTGTCCCTGCCGTAGAGGTGCGGCTCCCGGGTCCCGAGCAGGTTCAGGTTCGGTCCGTGCAGAACCAGGACCGCCTTGGATTTTGAGGTTTTCTTCATTTTCGCCGTAGATGGGTGCATTTTAGCCGATATTGCCCTCCCCTCCCTCGGTCAAGCTTTCGCCATGGGGGCCAAGAACCCTTCGAGCTCGGCCTCCTTCAATGCCCCCAGCTTGCGGTGGACCGGACTTCCCTCCCGGTCGGCGATCACCGTATAGGGGAGCCCGCCGCCGGTATTGCCGAGCTTCCGCATCAGGTCCAGACCGTCCGCTTCGGCCACGAGGATGGGATAGGAGATGTCGAACGTTTCTGCAAATTCGCGGACTTTATCGGCATTATCGATGGCGATACCGACAATTTCGACCCCTGCGGGGCCGTGTTTCTGCCGGGCAGCGACCAAGAGCGGGATTTCCTCGCGGCAGGGCGCGCACCAGGTCGCCCAGAAGTTGCAGACGAGGATCCTCCCTCGCCACTCCGCCAGGCGGCGCCTATGGCCGTGCAGGTCGTCGAAGGTCGCGGCTCCCAGCGCCTCGGCCCCGGCATCCCCGCTCAGGTGCAGCAGGGCCGGGCCGGCGAGGAAGCCGGCCGCCGCCGCGGCGAGGCCCGCGCCGGCGAGGATCAGCAGCTCACGCCGCGCGGGCGCCATCGTCGGCTTCGACGAGCATGCGGACTTCCGCAATCCCGGCCCGCGCCGCGACCTTGCCCGCCAGCGTCGTCTTCATGGCCGCGCGCTCGTCGCGGGGATCGAACACCTGCAGGCGCAGCGGCACGCCGTTCCATTCCGTGGAGATGATCGCGACCGCGCGCGCACGGTCGCCCGTGTAGCGGCGTTCGTCGCTCGCCTCGTAGGCGATGCCGCGGTCGAGCAGGAACAGCTCGATCTCCTTGCTGCTTTCCGGGAACAGCTGCAGCTCGATCTCGGCGTAGGGGCCGGCGATGCCCGCGAGCACCGGCCCGGTGAGGTAGGGGCTGAAGCGCTCGAGCGCGCGCATCGCCTCGAGCGCGGCGCGTCGCATCTCGCCGATGCGCTGCGGATGCGCTTCGGCCTGGTACAGCGCGAGGTATTCGCGCAGCTCGGCCTCGATCTCGTCGTTGGCCGGCAGCGCCTCGCTGTCGGGCGCGCCCAAGCGCCGCGCCGCCTTGCGCTTGGCGAGCGCGAAGTCGTCGATGCCCTCCTCGGCCATGATGCGCGCCGCCGCCGCGGCGATGCGCATTCGCAGTGCCGTGCGATGCCTGCGGCCCATCACCGGATAATAGCGTGGTGCACCTCCACATTCTCGGCATCTGCGGCACCTTCATGGGCGGCATCGCGGCGATCGCGCAGGCCGCCGGCCACCGCGTCACCGGCTGCGACGCGAACGTCTATCCGCCGATGAGCGAGCAGCTCGGTGCGCTCGGCATCCGCCTCGTCGAAGGCTACGGCGCGGATCAGCTCGCGCTGGCGCCGGACCTCTGGGTGATCGGCAACGTCGTTACGCGCGGCAACCCGCTCATGGAGGCGATCCTCGATCACGGCGAGCGCTACCAATCGGGCCCACAGTGGCTGGCGGAGCAGGTTCTCGTAAGTAAGTGGGTGCTGGCTGTCGCTGGCACCCATGGCAAGACGACGAGTTCGGCCATGCTCGCCTGGATCCTGGAGTGCGCGGGCCGCAAGCCCGGCTTCCTGATCGGTGGTGTCGCCCAGGACCTGAAAGTATCAGCTCGGGCGACCGCCGAACCCTGTTTCGTCATCGAGGCCGACGAGTACGACACCGCCTTCTTCGACAAGCGCTCCAAATTCGTGCATTACCGTCCCAGGACCGCGATATTGAACAATCTAGAGTTCGATCATGCTGACATCTTCGACGATCTTACGGCGATTGAGCGTCAATTTCACCATTTCGTTCGGACCATACCCGGATCGGGCCGGATCCTGGTCAACGGCGGCGACCCGGCGCTGAAGCGAGTACTCGCCCAAGGTTGCTGGACGCCGGTGGAGGAAGTGGGCACTGCCGCCGGATGGCAGGCCGGCTCGCCGGACGAGGAGGGGATCTTCGAGGTGGCCTGGCAGGGCAAGTCTCTCGGCCGGGTGCGCTGGGGGATGGCGGGGCGCCTCAACCAGATGAACGCGCTGGCCGCGATTGGCGCTGCGCGCCACGCCGGCGTGGATCCCCAAGACGCGATCGCGGCGCTGTCCCGGTTCCGCGGCGTGAAGCGCCGGCTGGAGCTGCGCGGCGCCGCGCGCGGGGTGCGCGTCTACGACGACTTTGCCCACCATCCGACCGCGATCCGCGAAACCATCACGGGGCTGCGCCAACGGATACAAGGATCGCGCCGGCGCGATGGCGCAGGATCGCGCGAGCGCGATGGCGCCGGTCGCATCCTCGCGGTATTCGAGCCGCGATCGAACACGCTCAAGCAGGGTGTGCTGAAGGAGGCGCTGCCCGCGAGCTTCGAGGGCGCGGACCGGGTCTACATCCACAACGTGGGCCTCTCCTGGGACGCAGCGGCGCTGTTCGCAGCGCTCGGAGCGCGCGCGCGCTGCGAGCCGGATCTTCCGGCGCTGGTGGCCGCGATCGCCGCCGAAGCGCGCGAAGGCGACCACGTGCTGGTGATGTCGAACGGCGGATTCGGCGGCATCCACTCGAAGCTGCTCGCAGCGCTGGAACAGCGTTGACCCCGGCGATGTTGATCTACCTGCACGGCTTCAACAGCTCGCCCGCGTCCCACAAGGCGCAGGTGCTGAAAGCCTATCTGGAAGGGCGGGGGCTCGGCGAGCGCTACGCCTGTCCCGCGCTGCCGGATACGCCCGCCGAGGCCGTGCGCGCCATCGAGCAGGCGATCGCCGGCCGAGACCCGCGCACGCTCACCTTCCTGGGCAGCTCGCTCGGCGGTTACTACGCCACCTGGTTCGTCGAGCGGCGCGGCGGCCGCGCGGCGCTCATCAACCCGGCGATCACGCCGCACGTGGGCCTCGCCGCCTACCTCGGGCCGCAGCAGAACCTGCACACCGGCGCGCCGTACGAGCTCACGCACGCGCACCTCGAAGGCTGGCGCGAGCTCCTGGTGGAGCGCGTCGATCCGGAGAAGTACCTGCTGCTGCTGGAGACCGGCGACGAGGTGCTCGACTGGCGCGAAGCCGCGCGCAAGTACGAGGGCGCCCGCATGGTGATCCGGCAGGGCGGCGACCACAGCCTGCAATGCTTCCCGGAGATGCTGCCGAGGATACTGACCTTCGCCGGATGAACGTTCTCTACGAAGAAGAGGGCGAGTTCAAGGTCGGCGCGGTGCTGTCGCAGGGCCCGGCCTCGTACCAGGTCGAGAGCCCGCATGGCCGGCGTTCCAAGATCAAGGCCGCGAGCGTGGTGCTCAGCTTCGAGCGGCCCTCGGGCGCGGAGCTGCTCGCTGAGGCGCGCAAGTACGCCGACGGCCTGGACACCGATTTCCTCTGGCAGTGCCGCAAGGGCGTGGAATTCGGCGTGCACGAGCTCGCGCGCGACTACGTCGGGCGCGAGCCCGCGCCCGTCGAGACCGCCGGCGTGCTGCTCAAGCTGCATTCGGCGCCGATGTATTTCTACCGGCGCGGCCGCGGCCGCTACCAGGCCGCGCCCGAAGAGACGCTCAAGCTCGCGCTCGCCGGCGTGGAGAAGAAGCGGCTGCAGCTGGAAAGAATCGCCGCCTGGACGGCGCAGCTCGCGCGCCTGGAGTGCCCGCCCGAGATCGCCGCGCTGCGCGAAGAACTGCTCTACGCGCCGGACCGCGCCAAGCCCGAAACCAAGGCGCTGGAGCATGCCTGCGCGCAGATCGGGCTCACGGCGGCGCACCTGTTCGAGCGCTGCGGCCTGCTGCCCGACAGCGAGGCCTATCACCTGGGCCGCTTCCTGCACGAGTTTCATCCGAAAGGCGACCGCTTTCCCGCGCACGAGCCGCCCGCGGTGCCCGCGGACCTGCCGCTGGCCGAGGCGGCGGCCTTCAGCCTGGACGATGTCGGCACCACCGAGATCGACGATGCCTTCTCGTTTGCGCGCGTGTCGGCCGAGGAGCTTCGCATCGGCATCCACATCGCCGCGCCGGCGCTTGCCTTCGCGCCCGGCTCGGCGCTGGACGCCATCGCGCGCGAGCGCCTGTCCACTGCCTACATGCCAGGGCGCAAATTCACGATGCTGCCCGAGGACGCGATCGCGGCGCTGTCGCTCGACGCGGGCACCGAGCGGCCCGCGTTCTCGCTTTACCTGCGCGTAGGCGCGCAGGACTTCGCGCTGCGCGGCCACTCCACGCGGCTCGAGCGCGTGCGCATCGCGGCCAACCTGCGCCATGCGCAGCTGGACGCACTCAATGGCGCCTTCGAGCGCGGTCGCGCCGACGGCGTTCTGGGCCTCCCCTTCGAAGAGGAGCTGCACGACCTGTGGCGCTTGGCGGCGGCGCTCGAAGCGCGCCGCGGCAAGCCGAGCGTCGCCGCGACCCACCAGGATTTCCTGTTCCGGATCGAGCAGGGCAGGGTAGCGATCGAGCCGCGCAAGCGCGGCGCGCCGCTCGACAAGCTGGTCTCGGAGCTGATGATCCTCGCCAATGCCACCTGGGGAGAAGTGCTCGCCGAGCGCGACGTTGCGGCGATCTACCGCGTGCAGGCGGCGGGCAAGGTGCGCATGAGCGTGCACGCCGAGACGCACGAGGGCCTGGGCGTGGGCACCTACGCCTGGTTCAGCTCGCCGCTGCGCCGCTACGTCGATCTCGTCAACCAGTGGCAGCTCGCCGCGGCGCTGCGCGGGCAGCGTGCCCCGTTCGCGCGCAACTCCGAGGGGCTGCTGGCCGCATTGCGCGCTTTCGAGGTCGTCGCCGCGCGCTACGACGAGCACCAGCGCGCGATGGAACAGTACTGGTGCCTGCGCTGGCTCGAGCAGGAGAACGTGACGGAATGCACGGCCACCGTGCTGCGTGAAAACCTCGCGCGCATCGACGACCTTCCGCTGGTGGTGCGCGTGCCCTCGATGCCGGCGCTCGAGCAGGGCGTCCGCGTGCGGCTCGGCCTGGAGGCGCCCGACCTGATCGAGCGCCAGGTGCGCTGCACATGGCGCGGCGACGCCGCGCCGCCGCCGGTGGCGCACGAGCAGAAGCCGCGCTAAGCGCCTAAAATGGCGGCGGAACTTCGCACTCTGAGGTGACTTTGCAGGGCGCCAACGCCGCGACTTTGCTGCTGGATCCGCGCGAGTACTGGGCCGGGCTGGACCGCCAGTCGCGGCTGCTGGCGATTTCGGCCGGCGTGTCGATCCTGCTGCACGCGGTCCTGCTGATGGTGCACTTCCGCTTTCCCGACGCGATGCGCTGGAACTCGGCCAACCAGCCGCTCGAGGTGGTGCTTGTGAACTCCAAGACGCGCGAGAAGCCCGACCGCGCCAGGGCGCTCGCGCAGGCCAACCTGGACGGCGGCGGCAACACAGACGCCCGGCAGCGCGCCACCAGCCCCCTGCCCACCACCCACCCGAAAGAACCCGGGCGCGATCTCGCCGAGATGCGCCGCCGCCAGCGCGAGCTCGAGGCGCAGCAGCAGCAGCTGCTCGCGCAGGCGCGCGAGCCGCGCGCGGCGATCGCCGCCGGCGCCGACGGCCGCAATCCCGCGGAGGAGGCGACGCCGCAGGTGTCGGGCCGCGACATCGCCGACCGTTCGCTGGCGATGCTCAACCTGCAGGCGCAGATCGCGCGCCAGACGCAGGCCTACCAGGAGCGCCCGCGCAAGCGCTTCATCGGCGCCAGCACGCGCGAGTACCGCTTCGCGCAGTACGAGGAGGACTGGCGCAGCAAGATCGAGCGCGTCGGCACCACCAACTACCCGGCCGAGGCGCGCGGCAAGCTCTACGGCACGCTGCAGCTCACCGTCACCATCCGGCCGGACGGCAGCGTCGACTCGGTCGAGCTCAACCGCTCCTCGGGCCTGAAGATCCTCGATGCCGCGGCGCACCGGATCGTGAAGATGGCGGCGCCTTTCGCGTCGTTTCCCGCCGAGATCCGCAAGGACACCGACCTGCTGGTCATCACCCGCACCTGGTTCTTCGCGCAAGGCGACAAGGTCTGGACGGAATGACCGACCGGTATGCGGTGATCGGCCACCCCGTATCGCATTCGAAGTCGCCCTGGATCCACGCCGAGTTCGCCCGCCAGACCGGCCAGGACATCGACTACGGGCGCATCGAGGCGCCGCTCGACGGCTTCGCGCGCAGCGTGGACGCGTTCCGCGCCGCGGGCGGGCGCGGCGCCAACGTCACGCTGCCGTTCAAGGAACAGGCGTTCGCTTATTGCGGCGGTGAAGCGAGCGCGCGCGCGCGCGCCGCGGCGGCCGTCAACACGCTGCGCTTCGAAGGCGCGGCGGTGTATGGCGACAACACCGACGGCGTCGGGCTGGTGACCGACCTCGAGCGCAATCTCGGGCGCGCCATCACGGGCAAGCGCGTGCTGCTGATGGGGGCGGGCGGCGCGGCGCGCGGCGTGCTGCAGCCGCTGCTGGAACGGCGTCCCGCGGCGCTCAGGATCGCCAATCGCACCGTGCGGCGCGCCGAGGAGCTGGCGCGCCTGTTCATGGGAGTGCAGGGCGTGGGCTTTCGCGAGCTGGCGGGCCAGTCTTTCGACCTCGTGATCAACGCGACCTCGGCCGGGCTGGCGAACGAGGCGCCGGCGCTGCCGCCGGGCGTATTCGCGCCGGGCGCCTTCGCCTACGACATGCTTTACGGCCGCGAAACGCCGTTTCTCGCCATGGCGCGCGCCGCCGGGGCCGCGGCGAGCGACGGCCTGGGCATGCTGGTCGAGCAGGCGGCCGAGTCGTTCCTGCTCTGGCGCGGCGTGCGCCCGGACACCGCCCCGGTCCTGGCCGCGCTGCGCAGGGGCTGAGCGTGGCGCGCGGCGGGGCGTGGCGCGCGGTATGCATCGCATGGCGGGTCTTCTGCTATGCGCTCGGCGCGCTCGTGGTGCTCGCGCTCGCGGTGCAGCTGTGGTTCTTCGCGCACGTGCTCTGGTGGCGCAGCTTCGAGCCCGCGACCAGCGCGTTCATGGACCGGCGCCTCGAGCAGCTGCGCGCGAAGAGCCCGCAGGCGAAGCTCGCGCATCAGTGGGTGCCCTATGAGCGCATCTCGGCGCACCTGAAGCGCGCGGTGGTCGCTTCCGAGGACGCCAAGTTCCTCGACCACGAGGGCTTCGACTGGGAGGCGATCTCCAAGGCGATCGAGAAGAACGAGCGCAAGGGCCGCGTGGTCGCGGGCGCTTCCACCATCAGCCAGCAGCTCGCGAAGAACCTGTTCCTCTCGGGCGAGCGCTCCTACCTGCGCAAGGGCCAGGAGGCGGCGATCACCTGGATGCTGGAAACGGCGCTCGGCAAGCGGCGCATCCTCGAGCTCTACCTCAACTACGCCGAGTGGGGCGAGGGCGTGTTCGGCGCCGAGGCGGCGGCGCGCCATCACTTCGGCGTCGGCGCCGCGGCGCTCGGCGCCTCGCAGGCCGCGTTCCTCGCGGCGATCCTGCCCAGCCCGCGGCGCTATGCGCGCGGCATGACGACGCCCTATGTGGCCGGCCGGATCGAGACTATCCTCGCGCGCATGCCAGCCGCTCAGATCCCATGACGGACATGCCGTCCCGCCTCGAGATCGAGGACCTGCAGCAGAACCTGCGCCGGGTCCAGGAGCGGCTCGCGCGCAACGCCGAGTCCGCGACGCTGCGCGCCGAGCTCGACCAGCTGCATCCGGCCGATGCCGCCTACATCCTCGAAGCGCTGCCGTTCGAGGAGCGCCAGCTCGTCTGGGACCTGGTCAAGGCCGAGCGCGAGGGCGAGATCCTGCTCGAGCTCTCGGAGGCGGTGCGCGAGTCGCTGATCGCCACCATGGACTCGAAGGAGCTGGTCGCGGCGGCCGAGACGCTGGAAGCCGACGAGATCGCCGACCTCGCGCCCGACCTGCCCGAGGAGGTGGTGCAGGACGTGATCCGCGCGCTGCCGCAGGAAGAGCGCGCGCTGCTGCGCGCGGCGCTGTCCTACGAGGAGGGCACGGTGGGCGCGCTCATGGATTTCGACCAGGTCACCGTGCGCGCCGACGTGTCGCTCGAGGCGGCGACGCGCTACCTGCGCGCGCTGGACGAGCTGCCGGCGCACACCGACCAGCTGTTCGTGGTCGACCGCGCGGGCAAGCTGACCGGCACGCTGCCGCTCGCGCGCCTGATCGTCACCAACCTCGACAAGCAGGTGGGCGAGGTGATGGTCCCGGAGAGCGTGAAGCTCAGGCCCGAGGACCGCGCCGAGGACGCCGCGCAGGCCTTCGAGCGCTACGATCTGGTATCGGCGCCGGTGGTGGACCTCATCACCGGCAGCCTCGTGGGCCGCGTCACGGTGAACGGGGTCGTCGACCATATCCGCGAGAAGAGCGCCGAGAACCAGCTCGCCGAGGCCGGCCTGTCCAAGGAAGAAGACGTGTTCGCGCCGGTCTGGGACAGCTTCCGCAACCGCTGGGCCTGGCTGGCGGTCAACCTGGTGACCGCGTTCGTCGCCTCGCGCGTGATCGGCGCCTTCGAAGGCTCGATCGAGAAGCTGGTGGCGCTCGCCGCGCTGATGCCGATCGTCGCCGGCATCGGCGGCAACTCGGGCAACCAGACCATCACCATGATCGTGCGCGCGCTCGCGTTGGGGCAGATCCAGTCCAGCTACTGGCGCAAGCTCATCGGCAAGGAGCTGGGCGTCGCCGCGTTGAACGGCGTGCTCTGGGGCTCGCTGCTCGGCGCCGCCGCCTACCTGCTCTACGACAACGTCGCGCTCGGCGGCGTGATGGCGCTCGCCATGCTGCTCAACATGCAGCTCGCCGCCGGCATGGGCGTGGCGATCCCCTGGCTGCGCTCGAAATTCGGCAAGGACCCCGCGGTCGGCTCCTCGGTGCTCATCACCGCCTGCACCGACTCGGGCGGCTTTTTCATCTTCCTGGGCCTCGCCACGCTGTTCCTGCTCTGAGGCGGCGGGCGCGGGGCCTCAGCAGCCGATGGCGGCGCCGTCGCTGCGCGGATCGGCACCGCCGAGGCGCTCGCCGCCCGCCGGGTCGATGACGATGCCGTGCGCGTGACCGGCGAGCTCGTTCCAGTCGCCCCAGCGATCGAGCACGTGGCCGCGCCGCTCGAGCTCGTCGAGCGTCGCGCGCGCGAAGCGCGCCTCGATGTGCAGCGTGTCGCGCGCCTCGCCGAGCGCGAAGCGGCCCGACAGCCAGCGCGGCGCCTGTACCGCCTGCTGGATGTCGCGGCCGAAGTCGATCATCGCGACGTAGGCCTGCGCGTGGATCTGCGGCTGGCCGTCGGCGCCCATGCAGCCGAACACCGACCACAGCCGGCCGCCGCGGAATGCGAGCGAGGCGATGAGGGTGTGCAGCGGCGTCTTGCCCGGCGCGACGCAGTTCGGGTGCGCGGGGTCGAGCGAGAAGTACGCGCTGCGGTTCTGCAGCACGACGCCCGTGCGGCCCGCGACCGCGCAGGAGCCGAACGCGCCGTACAGGCTGTTGATCAGCGCCGCGGCATTGCCCCGCGCATCGACCGCGGCGATGAACACGGTGTCGCCCGCCAGGCTGCCGGAGGAGGGCACCTTGTCCCAGGGCAGCGCGCGTGCCGGATCGATCAGCCTGCGCCGGGCGTCCGCATGAGCCCTGGAAATCAGCGTCGCGATCGGAACGTCGGCGAACCTCGGGTCCGCCAGGTAGCGGTCGCGATCGTGGTAGGCGAGCTGCTTTGCCTGGACGAGAAGGTGCACGTGGTCCGCGCCGAGGTAGGTTCGCTTGTGCAGCTCGAAGGGCTCGATCAGGTTGAGCATCTCGAGCACCGTGAAGCCCTGCGTGGGCGCCGGCGTCTCGAAAATCGTCACGTCGCGGTAGCGCCCTTGGATCGGCTCGCCCCAGAACGCCTTCTGCGTCCCCAGGTCGCGAGCGTCGAAGAATCCGCCGCGCTCGCGCGAGAAGCGCGCCAGCTCGCGCGCGACCTCGCCCTCGTAGAAGCCCGCCCAGCCGCCCTCGGCGATCGCGCCCAGCGTGCGCGCGAGATCCGGGTTCGCGAGCGCAGCGCCCGCGCGGAGCGGCGCGCCGCCCGGCAGGAAGAGGGCGGCCGACTCGGGATGCGCGGCGAGATCCGGCTGCACCGCCGCGATCCAGCCCGCGAGGCGTTCGCCGACGGCGAAGCCGTCGCGCGCGCAGGCGATCGCGGCCTCGAGGTCGCGCCGCAACGGCACGCGCCCGTACTCGCGATGCGCCTCGACCCAGCTCGCTACCGCGCCCGGCGTGGTGAGCGTCGCGGGCAGCACGCCGCGGAAAGGAATCTCGGCGTGGCCGCGCTCGTGGAACCACGCGGCGCTCGCCGCCGCGGCGGCGCGCCCGCCGCCGTCGAGGAATCGCACTGCGCCGCGCTTCGCATCGTAGATGAGCCAGAACGCGTCGCCGCCGACGCCGGTCATGTGCGGGTACAGCACCGCGAGCGCGGCGCTGGCGGCGATCGCCGCGTCCACGGCCGAGCCGCCGACGCGCAGCACGTCCACGCCGGCCTGCGAGGCGAGCGCGTGCGGGCAGGCGACCATCCCCGAGGGCGCGCGCGCAACCGCGCGCTCGGCGAACATCGTCAGCCTAGGCCTTGAAGGCTGAGCGCGCGGCGGCGAGGGTGGCATCGATCTCGGCCGCGCCGTGCGCGGCCGACACGAAGCCGGCCTCGTAGGCCGAGGGCGCGAGATAGACACCGCGCTCGAGCATCGCGTGGTAGAAGCGGTTGAAGCGGTCCTTGTCGCACTGCATGACTTCGGCGAAGCTGGTCGGCGGCGCCGCGCGGAAGTACAGGCCGAACATGCTGCCGATCGATTGCGCCGAGAAGACGACACCGGCTTTCTTCGCTTCGGCGGCGAGCCCCTGCACCAGGGTCTGTGTGGTGTCTTCGATCTTCGACTGAAAGCCCTTCTCTTCGACAAGCTTCAGCGTCGCCAAGCCGGCTGCGACGGCAACGGGATTGCCCGAGAGCGTGCCGGCCTGGTAGACGGGGCCGAGCGGCGCGATCTTGCCCATGATCTCGCGCCGGCCGCCCACTGCGCCCACCGGCATGCCGCCGCCGATCACCTTGCCGAGCGTGGTGAGACCGGGCCGGATGCCGAAGCGCGCCTGCGCGCCGCCCAGCGCGACGCGAAAGCCCGTCATCACTTCGTCGAAGATCAGCACCGCGCCGTGCTGCGTGCACTGCTCGCGCAGCGCTTCGAGGAAGCCCGGCGCGGGCAGCACCAGATTCATGTTGCCAGCCACGGGCTCCACGATGACGCCGGCGATGTCCTTGCCGCGAGTGTTGAAGGTTTTTCTTACTTGTTCTGAATCATTGAAATCCAATACCAGCGTGAGCGCGGCCGTTTCCGCGGGTACGCCTGCAGAGCTGGGGTTGCCGAAGGTGAGCGCGCCCGAGCCCGCCTTCACGAGCAGGCTGTCGGCGTGGCCGTGGTAGCAGCCCTCGAACTTGACGATCAGGCTGCGGCCCGTGTGGCCGCGCGCGAGGCGGATCGCGGTCATGGTCGCTTCGGTGCCCGAGGAGACGAGGCGCACCATCTCGATCGAGGGCACGAGCCGGCAGATCGCTTCGGCGAGTTCGATCTCGGCTTCGGTCGGCGCGCCGACCGAGAGCGCGCGCGCCGCCGCGGCCTGCACGGCCTCCACCACCGCCGGATGCGTGTGGCCGAGCACCATCGGTCCCCACGAACCGACGTAGTCGATGTAGCGCTTGCCGTCGGCGTCCCAGAGATGCGCGCCCGAGGCGCGCTCGAAGAACGGCGGCGTGCCGCCCACCGCGCGGAACGCGCGCACCGGCGAATTCACGCCGGCGGGGATGCGCGCCTGCGCGCGCGCGAACAGCGATTCGTTGTGCGTCGTCATGAAGAAAAGAGCTTACCGTAAGCCCGCGCGCGATCGCGGACGTCGTTCGCATCGAACAGGTCCGAGATCACCGCCAGGCAATCCGCCCCGGCTGCGATCAATTGCGGTGCGTTCTCCAGGCTGACGCCGCCGATCGCCACGAGCGGGACGCCGAGCGGCTTCGCCTCGGCGAACAGCGTGAGCGGCGCGCGCAGCGCGGCCGGCTTGGTGGGCGACGGGAACACGCTACCGAAAGCGACATAGTCGGCGCCTGCGGCGACCGCGTCGCGCGCGCCGGCCAGCGAGTCGTAGCAGGAGGCGCCGAGCAGCTTGTCGCCGAGCATCGCGCGCGCCGCCGCGAGGTCGCCGTCGTCCCGGCCCAGGTGCGCGCCGTCGGCGTCCGCCGCGATGGCGATGCCGAGGTCGTCATTGACGATGAACGGCACGCCCCTGGACCGGCACAGCGCGGCGAGCGCTGTCGCCTCCTCGAGCCTGGGCGAGGAGGGCAGGCTCTTGCAGCGGTATTGCAGGGCCGCGATGCCGCCCTCGAGCGCCTGCGCGACGAGATCCCGCAGCCGGCGCCGGTCGGCGAAGTCCGGCGTGATCGCGTACAGGCCGCGCAGTGGCGCGGATCGGCCTCGCTGCTTCATTCTCTTTCGTCGAAGAAGCGGTTCGGAAGATGCTGACCGCGTCCCGGCGCGAAACCGGCCTGCAGCGACTGCCATGTGTAGTCCTGCGCCGCGCGCGCCGCCGACGGTACGTCCATGCCTTTCGCGAGATGCGCGGCAACGGCGGATGCAAGGGTGCAGCCCGAGCCGTGGTACTCGCCCGCGAGCCGCGGCCAGCGGTCTTCGCGCACGAGGCCGTCGCCGCCGTACAGCCGGTTCACGACCCGGGCGTCGGCTTCGTGCGTGCCGGTCACCAGAACGTATTTACAGCCCTTCTCAATCAAAACGCGCGCGCACTCTGCAAGATTCGCATCCGCGGCCGCCAGCGCCAGGCGGCGCGCCTCCAGGCCGTTCGGCGTGAGCACCGTCGTGCGCGGCAGCAGCCGTGTAAGGATCGCCTGCAGAACCTCCGCGTTTGCCAACACGTCGCCGCGGCCCGAGCTGAGCACCGGGTCGAGCACCACGGGCGTGCGCGGATGCTCGGCGAGCACCGCCGCGACCGCTTCGGCGTTGCGCGCCGAGCCGAGCACGCCGATCTTGAACGCGGCCACCGGAATGTCGGCGAGCACGAGCCGTGCCTGGCGCTCGATCCACGCGGGCTCGAGCGCCATCACGCTCTCTACGCCGCGCGTGTCCTGCGCCGTGACTGCGGTGACGACGGAAAGCGGAAGGCAGTCGAGGCTCGCGAGCGTGAGCAGGTCCGCCTGCAGTCCCGCGCCGCCGGTGGGATCGGAGGCCGCGAAGCAAAGCACTGCCGGAGGCGACGACGACATGCGTTAAACTCCGCTGCAATTTTACTGTCCCGAGAACCATGACCGAGCAGCAAGTCGCTAACCGTACCTGGATGTGCCTCATCTGCGGATGGGTTTATGACGAAGCGAAGGGAATTCCCGGCGAAGGCATCGCGCCCGGCACGCGCTGGGAGGACGTGCCGATGAACTGGACCTGCCCGGAATGCGGCGCGCGCAAGGACGACTTCGAAATGGTGGAGATCTGAAGCGCGAAGCTCGCAGCAATCAGAGGGGGCTTGCGGTAAAATAACGCCAATGCATCCTTGACCACGTGTCCTCGATCAATCTCACGAATCACTTCCTGATCGCCATGCCCAACATGGCCGATCCGTACTTCGCGAGGACACTGACCTACGTTTGCGAGCACAACGAGCACGGCGCGCTCGGTATCGTCGTCAACCGGCCGATCGACATGACCCTGCAGGCGCTGCTCGAGCGCCTGTCGCTCAGCCTCAAGGACCGCACGCTGGCGGATGCGCCGATCTACTTCGGCGGCCCGGTGCAGACCGACCGCGGCTTCGTGCTGCACCTGCCCGCGGGCGACTGGCAGGCGACGATCAAGGTGCTGGGCGGCGCCATCGGCCTCACCACCTCCAAGGACGTCCTCGAAGCGGTCTGCCGCGGCGAAGGCCCGGCCAAGATGCTGGTGTCGCTCGGCTACGCGGGCTGGTCGGCCGGGCAGATCGAGCACGAGCTCAAGCAGAACGCCTGGCTCACGGTCGAGGCCAAGGACGCGATCCTGTTCGACCTGCCGGCGGACGAGCGCCTGCCCGCGGCGATGGAGCTCCTCGGCCTGGACTATGCGCGCCTCGCCGACCAGGCGGGACATGCCTGAGAAGGCGCGCCGCACAGCCGCCGGCACCGTCCTTTCCTTCGATTTCGGTTTGCAGCGCGTCGGAGTCGCGGTCGGCGAGACCGAGGTCGGCACCGCGCACCCGCTGCCGCCGCTCGCGGCCGCCACCCAGCCCGGACGCTTCTCCGCGATCGAGCGCCTCGTGAAGGAGTGGCAGCCGGCGCTGTTCGTGGTCGGGCGGCCGCTTGGCGAGGACGGCGCGCCGCACGAGACCACGCGCCGCGCCGAGCGCTTCGCGCGCCAGCTGGGCGGCCGCTTCGGCGTGCCGGTCGAGCTCGTCGACGAGCGCTACAGTTCGGTGGAGGTGGAAAGCCGCATGCGCGCGGCCTATGGCGCGCGCGAGGCGGTCAAACTCGCGCGCGGCAAGGCGCTCGACTCGCAGGCCGCGCAACTGCTGCTGCAGCAATACTTCGACGAGCGCGAAGCGCATGACTAGCCGGCTTCCGGACGCCGAAGCGCTGCTGCCCAAGCTCGCCGCCGAGCTCAGGCCCCGCGTCACGCCGGCGACCGCGATGATCGGCCTGCACACCGGCGGCGCCTGGGTCGCCGAGCGCCTGCATCCGCTGCTCGGACTCAAGGAGCCGCTCGGCGTGATGGACATCGCCTTCTACCGCGACGACTACGCCAAGGAGGGCCTCAAGCACGATCCCAAGCGCACGCGCATCCCTTTCGAGGTCGAGGGCCGGGACCTGCTGCTCGTGGACGACGTGCTCTACACCGGGCGCACGGTGCGCGCGGCGATGAACGAGCTGTTCGACTACGGCCGGCCGCGCAGCATCGCGCTGGTGGTGCTCGCCGACCGCGGCGGGCGCCAGCTGCCGATCGCCGCGCAGCACGCGGGCGCGCTGGTCGAGGTGCCTGCGGGCAAGCGCCTGCGCCTGAAGCGCGCGGCCGACGGCCGGCTCACGCTGGAGCTGGAAGATGACGGCTAACCCGCAGCTCGACGCCAACGGCGAGCTCCAGCACCTGCTGTCGATCGAGGGGCTGCCGCGCGCGATCCTCGAGCAGATCCTCAACACCGCGGAGTCCTTCGTCGGCGTCACCGAGCGCGAGGTGAAGAAGGTGCCGCTGATGCGCGGCAAGAGCGTGTTCAACCTGTTCTTCGAGCCCTCGACGCGCACGCGAACCACCTTCGAGATCGCCGCCAAGCGCCTGTCGGCGGACGTGATCAACCTCAACGTCGCGGCGAGCTCGCAGACCAAGGGCGAGTCGCTGCTCGACACGGTGGCCAACCTCTCGGCCATGCAGGCCGACGTATTCGTGGTGCGGCACGGCTCCTCGGGGGCGCCGTACCTGATCGCGCGCCACGTCAAGCCGCACGAACACGTGATCAACGCGGGCGACGGCCGCCACGCGCACCCGACGCAGGGGCTGCTCGACCTGTACACGATCCGCCACTACAAGAAAGGCTTCGGCGCGCTCACGGTGGCGATCGTCGGCGACGTGCTGCATTCGCGCGTCGCGAGGTCGCTGATCCACGGCCTCACCACGCTGGGCGTGCCCGAAGTGCGCGTGATCGGGCCGCAGACGCTGATCCCCGAAGGCGTGTCGGCGCTCGGCGTGCGCGTGTTCCACGACATGCGCGCGGGCCTCAAGGGCTGCGACGCGGTGGTGATGCTGCGCCTGCAGAACGAACGCATGGCCGGGCCGCTGCTGCCCTCGGCGCAGGAGTTCTTCAAGAACTACGGCCTCACGGCCGAGAAGCTCGCGCTCGCCAAGCCGGACGCGATCGTAATGCATCCGGGGCCGATGAACCGCGGCGTGGAGATCGACTCGCCCGTGGCCGACGGGCCGCACTCGGTGATCCTGCCGCAGGTGACCTTCGGCATCGCCGTGCGCATGGCGGTGATGTCCATCGTGGCGGGGAACTAGGAAGCAGCGCATGAAGCTCCTCATCAAGGGCGCACGGGTGGTGGACCCTGCCAGCGAGCGGGATGAAGTGGGAGATGTTTTCGTCTCCGATGGAAAGATTTCAGCGGAAAAAGGCAAGCCGGACAAGATCATCGACGCGAAAGGCCTGGTCGTCGCGCCGGGCCTGATCGACCTCGCGGCGCGGCTGCGCGAGCCGGGCCAGGAATACAAGGCGACGCTCGCCTCCGAGATGGACGCCGCGGTCGCGGGCGGCGTGACCAGCCTCGCCTGTCCGCCCGACACGCATCCGCCGCTCGACGAGCCGGGCCTGGTGGACATGCTGCGGCGGCGCGCCAAGGCCCTGGCGCGCGCACGCGTCTACCCGGTGGGGGCGCTCACGGTGAAGCTCGCGGGCGAGCGGCTCACCGAGATGTCGGTGCTCGCCGAGGCGGGCTGCGTGGCGTTCTCGCAGGCCAACGTGCCGATCACCGACACCCAGGTGCTTTGGCGCGCGCTGCAGTACGCGGCCACTTTCGGCTACCCGGTCTGGCTGCGCGCCGAAGACCAGTGGCTCTCGCGCGAAGGCGTCGCGCACGACGGCGAGGTGGCGACGCGCCTGGGCCTGGCGGGCATCCCGGCGTTCACCGAAACCATCGCGCTGGCGACCATGCTGCAGCTGGTGCGCTCGACCGGCGCGCGCGTGCATTTCTGCCGGCTGTCCACCGGCGCGGCCGTGGACATGATCCGCGCGGCGAAGCGGGAGAAGCTGCCGGTGAGCTGCGACGTCGGCATCCATTACGTGCACCTGTCGGAGCTGGACCTCGGCTACTACGACACCAACTGCCGCCTCGATCCGCCGCTGCGCTCGCAGCGCGACCGCGAGGCGCTCGCCGCGGCGCTCGCCGACGGCACGGTCGATTGCGCGGTCTCCGACCATGCGCCGGTGGACGAGGACCAGAAGCAGCTGCCGTTCGCCGAGGCCGAGATCGGGGCGAGCGCGCTGGAGCTGCTGCTGCCGCTCACGCTCAAGTGGGGCGCGCAGCGCAAGCTGCCGCTCGCGAAGACACTTGCGCGCGTCACCAGCGACGCAGCGCGCGTGCTCGGCGTGCCATCCGGCCGCATCGCGCCGGGCGCGCCCGCGGACCTGGTGCTGTTCGATCCCGAGCAGGCCTGGCGAGTCGAGCCGGCGGCGCTGAAGAGCCAGGGCAAGAACACGCCCTACCTCGGCTACGAGCTCGCCGGCCGCGTGCGCGCGACCCTGGTCGCCGGAAGCGTGGTGTACCAGCAAGAATGAAGCTGCTTGCCGCAGTTCTTGCTCTCGCGGTTTCAGGTTGCGCGACCGTGAGCCGGACTGAAACGGCGCCTCCAGCGCCGGGCAAGGGCGGCTACTACAAGGACGACGGCCCCGGCGCCAACGCGCCCGCGAACCTCGCCTCGATCCCCGACGCGGCGCCGCGCGCCGAGCCGCTGCACCGCTTCGCCAACCGGCCCTATCAGGCGCTCGGCAAGGACTACGTGCCGATGACCGGCCTTGCGCCGTTCCGCCAGAGCGGCGTCGGCAGCTGGTACGGGCGCCGCTACCACGGGCAGAAGACCTCCAGCGGCGAGGTCTACGACATGTACGCCATGACCGCCGCGCACCCGACATTGCCGATCCCGAGCTACGCGCGCGTCAGCAATCCGGCGAACGGCCGCAGCGTCGTGGTGCGCGTCAACGACCGCGGGCCGTTCCATGCCGATCGCGTCATCGATCTCTCCTACGCGGCCGCGTGGAAACTCGGTTACGTGGACGCAGGCAGCGCACGCGTCGAGGTGCAGAGCATCGTGCCCGGCGCGCCGGCTCAGGCCGCGACGGCCGGGCCGGCACCCGAGCCGGTCGCGGCGGTCGCCGAGCCGAAGGGCGTGTACCTGCAACTCGGCGCATTCTCCAGCGCCGAGGGCGCCGAAGGCTTGCGCGCGCGCATCCATCGCCAGCTCGCCTGGCTGCAGGACGCGATCCGCATCGTTCCGGCGGGCACGCTGTATCGGCTGCACCTCGGCCCCTATCGCTCGCAGGACGAAGCGCGCCCGGTCGCCGACCGTATCCAGGCCGAACTCAGCCTGCGCCCGCTGATCGTGGGCGGTCGCCAGCCGCTATAATCCGCGGCCTTTTGCGCCGGGAGTTCGTTTTCTCGTTCATGCGTCGCTTTCTGCTTCATCTGCTCGCCGCGCTGCCGCTTGCCGCGCTCGCGCAATCTCCGCAACCCCCGCAGGTGGTCGGCCGCGCCTGGGTGCTCGCCGACGTCTCGAGCGGGCAGATCCTTGCGGTGGAGAAACCCGACGAGCGCTTCGAGCCGGCCTCGCTCACCAAGCTCATGACGGCCTACCTCACCTTCGCCGCGCTCAGGGAGAAGAAGCTCGCGCTCGGCGACCCGGTCAGCGTCTCGGAGAAGGCCTGGCGCGCGCCGGGCTCGCGCATGTTCATCGAGCCGCGGCGCCCGGTGACGGCGGAGGAGCTGATCCGCGGCATGATCGTGCAGTCGGGCAACGACGCCTGCGTCGCGCTCGCCGAGCGCATCGCCGGCTCGGAAGAGGCCTTCGTCGCGATGATGAACCGCGAGGCCGAGCGCCTGGGCATGAAGAACACCAGGTTCATGAACGCCACCGGCCTGCCCGATCCGCAGCACTACGCGAGCGCGCGCGACCTGTACCTGCTCAGCGCGGCGCTGATCCGAGACTATCCCGCCGAGTATGCGCAGTACTACTCGCAGCGCGAGTACCGCTACAACGGCATCACGCAGCCCAACCGCAACCGCCTGCTGTGGCTCGACAGCACGGTGGACGGCGTGAAGACCGGCTTTACCGAGGCCGCGGGCTACTGCCTGATCGCCTCCTCCAAGCGCGGGCCGCGCCGGCTGCTGACGGTGCTGCTCGGCTCGACCTCCGAGTCGACGCGCGCGCAGGAATCGCAGAAGCTGCTCAACTGGGGCTTCCAGTTCTTCGACGCCGTGCGCCTGTACGCGGGCGGCGCGACGGTGAAGGAGATCGAAGTCTGGAAGGGCGCGAAGAACGCGCTCAAGGCGGGTTTTCGCTCCGATCTCGTGGTGGCGGTGCCCAAAGGGCAGGGCGAGCGGCTCAAGGCCGAGCTGCTGTCGCTGCAGCCGCTGGTGGCGCCGGTCGCCGAGGGCGGCCGCGTCGGCAATCTGCGCGTCACGCTCGAGGGCAAGCAGATCGGCGAGTACCCGGTGGTGGCGCTGGAGGCGGTGCCCGAGGCAGGCTTTTTCGGCCGCGCCTGGGATACACTCAGGCTCTGGCTCAAGTAGCGGAAGCGACATGGAAATGTCCAGCCTGGTGTTCCTGAACGGCAAGTTCATGCCGGTCGACGAGGCGCGGGTGCCCGTGCTCGACCGCGGCTTCATCTTCGGCGACGGCGTCTACGAGCTGGTGCCGGTGTATTCGCGCGTGCCGTTCCGGCTGGAAGAGCATCTCGCGCGCCTGGAGCGCAGCCTCGGCGCGGTGCGCATCCGCAATCCCTACAGCCGCGCGGAATGGCGCGAGATCCTGCTGCAACTCGTGGCCAAGCAGCCGTTCGAGGACCAGGGCGTCTACCTGCAGGTGACGCGCGGGGTGGCCAAGCGCGACCACGCATTCCCGAGGGACGCGGCGCCGACGGTGTTCGTGATGGCGAACCCGCTGGTATGCCCGCCGGCGGAGCTGGTGGCACGCGGTGTCTCGGCGGTCACGGCGACGGACTACCGCTGGCAGCGCTGCGACATCAAATCCATTTCGCTCATCGGCAACTGCCTGCTGCGCCAGGTGTCGGCGGAAGTCGGCGCTGCGGAGACGATCCTGTTCCGCGACGGCAAGCTCACCGAGGCCTCGGCCTCCAACGTGTTCGTGGTGCGCCAGGGCGCGATCCTGTCGCCGCCGAAGTCGAACCTGATCCTGCCCGGCATCACTTACGACGTGGTGGTCGAGCTCGCGCAGGCGGGCGGGCTGCCGCTCGAGTTCCGCGACCTCAGCGAAGCCGAGGTGCGCGGCGCCGACGAGCTCTGGGTGACCTCGTCCTCCAAGGAAGTGCTGGCGATCGTGACGCTCGACGGCAAGCCGGTCGGCGACGGCAAGCCGGGGCCGGTGTTCGGCCGGATGTACGCGCTGTACCAGGAGTTCAAGCAGAAGGTCATGCGTGCGGGAAAGGAACGACAAGCCGCTTGAGCAGGCGGTGGGGCTGGCGTTTCCCACCCAGTTCCCGATCAAGATCATGGGGCGGCGGGAAAGCGGCTTCACCACGGCCGTGCTCGAAATCATCCGCCGCCACGCGCCGGACTTCATGCCCGGCACGCTCGAATCTCGCCCCAGCCGCGAAGGCAGGTACGTGAGCCTCACCGCGACGCTGAACGCCACCTCGCGCGAGCAGCTCGACGCGCTCTACCGGGAGCTCTGCGACCACCCCTCGGTGGTGATGGTGTTGTGATGGGCGAGGTGTTGCAGCGCGTCAGGGTCTTGCCTCTGGGTTTGATCGAATATGAGTCTGCATTGGACAAGATGCGCGAATTCACTCGTCGACGCGGCGAGGACACGCTCGACGAAATCTGGTTGCTGGAACATCCGCCGGTCTACACGTTCGGCCTCGCGGCGGACCGCGCGCACGGCCCGAAAGTGGCCAACGGCATCCCGGTCGTGCAGGTCGAGCGCGGCGGAGAGGTGACCTACCACGGGCCTGGCCAGGCGGTGCTGTACACGCTCGTCGACCTCGCGCGCCGCAATCTCAAGGTGAAGCGCTTCGTCTGGCTGCTCGAGCAGGCCGTGCTCGACCTGCTCGAGGGGCGCGGCGAGCGAAGGCCCGGCGCGCCCGGCATCTACGTGGACGGCGCGAAGGTGGTCGCGCTCGGCATCCGCGTGACGCGCGGCTGCAGCTTCCACGGCCTCGCGCTAAACGTGGACATGGACCTTGCGCCGTTCCAGGCGATCGATCCCTGCGGCTATCCGGGCCTGCGCGTGACGCAGACGCGCGAGCTCGGCATCGCGGGAAGCGCCGAGGCGCTCGGACGCAAGCTGGCCGGGATGCTCGCCGACAGGCTCGAACATGCGTGAAGCCGGCGTCAAGGAGAAGGGCGCGAGCAAGACCGCCCGCGTGCCGATCAAGATCGTGCCGCGCGCAGCCTTGCCCAAGCCCGCATGGATCCGCGTCAAGGCGCCGAGCGCGAACTCGCGCTTCGGCGAAATCAAGCGGATCCTGCGCGAGCAGCGCCTGCACACCGTCTGCGAGGAGGCGTCGTGCCCGAACATCGCCGAATGCTTCGGCGGCGGCACCGCGACCTTCATGATCCTGGGCGACATCTGCACGCGGCGTTGCCCGTTCTGCGACGTCGCGCACGGCCGGCCGCTCGCGCCCGATGCCGAGGAGCCAGCGCACCTCGCCGAGACCATCGCGCGCCTTGCGCTGCGCTACGTGGTGATCACCAGCGTGGATCGCGACGACCTGAAGGACGGCGGCGCGCAGCATTTCGTCGACTGCATCCGCGCAGTGCGCGCTCGCTCGCCGCAGACCGCGATCGAGGTGCTGTTGCCGGACTTCCGCGGGCGCCTGGAGCGCGCGCTCGAGATCCTCGCCGCCGCGCCGCCCGACGTCATGAACCACAACCTGGAAACCGTGCCGCGCCTCTACAAGCGCGCGCGCCCCGGCGGCGATTACGCGCATTCGCTGAAGTTGTTTGATTCCTACGGAGCGAGAAGTCCGCACGTTCCGACCAAGTCCGGCCTGATGGTCGGGTTGGGTGAAACCGACGAGGAAATCCTCGCGGTGATGCGCGATCTGCGCGCGAGCGGCGTGGCCATGCTGACCATCGGCCAGTACCTCGCGCCCTCGGCGCATCACCTGCCGGTCGAGCGCTACGTGCACCCGGACACCTTCGCGATGTTCGAGCGCGAGGCGGCGGCGATGGGCTTCCGGCACGCGGCGATCGGCCCGCTGGTGCGCTCGTCCTACCACGCCGACCAGCAGGCTCACCAGGCAAGGGCGCCTTAGCGCACGACCAGCGCGTCCTTCACCGACGCGACGCCGCTCACCGCCACTGCCGCCTTCATCGCCTTCTGGCGCTGGCCCTCGTCGCGCACGAAGCCCGACAGCAGCACCACGCCGTTCTGCGTCTCGACGCTGACGTCGAGCGATTTCAGCTCGGGCTCCTGCAGCAGCGCGGCCTTCACCCTCGCGGTGAGTACGCTGTCGTCCACGTACTTGCCGGCGACGATGCGGTCGTGCGCCGCTTCGGCATTGATGAACTCGCCGCGGTCGAGCCTGCCGTCCTTGTTGGCGTCGCCCGCGTCGAATGCCTGGCCGTAGCTGCGCAGGCTCTTGACCTCGTCCCGCGTCACGAAGCCGTCCTTGTTCTTGTCCAGCGTGTCGAATTTCGCGTTCGGCATGCGCTCGTTCCGATCCGCCGCGGCGACCAGCGCGGCGGCGAATGCGGCAGAGACTGCGAGCGCCATCGCGGCAGCGCGCGGGACAGCACGATCGAATTTCATCGTCATCTCCTTTTCAGGGTTGGAGCCCTTGCACCTGCAACCGCCGTGCCACTTGCGGGAAGCATGCGGCTTCAAGCACTTGCGGGGAGCCGCGGCGGCGCTGGTGCGCCCCGGCGTCGGCCTCGGGCGACAGAAATCCGGGGTAAGCTTGCGCGCAGTGCCGTCGCGGAGGACTCCATGCACGCCAGATTGCTGACGCTGATGTTCGTGCTGCTAGCCGGCGGGGCAGCGCCCGCGCAGGCGAACGTGAATGCGTTGAGCAACCAGGACGCGACGGCGGGTCTCAAGGCCGCGCTCGAGAAGGGCTCGGGCGTGGCGGTCGACCTGCTCGGCAGGACCGACGGCTTCTTCGGCAACGGCGCGGTCAAGATCCCGCTGCCCGATTCGCTGAAGAAGTACGAGAAGCTCATGCGCAACCTCGGCATGGGCAGGTATGCCGACGAGCTCATCCTCACGATGAACCGCGCCGCCGAGGCCGCAGTGCCCGAGGCGAAGAAGCTTTTCGTGGATGCCGTCAGGAAGATGGGCGTGCAGGACGCCAAGGGCATCCTGACCGGCGGCCCAACCTCGGGCACCGAGTATTTCCAGCGCACCACCTCCGAGCAGTTGCGCGCGAAGTTCCTGCCGATCGTAAAGCGCGCGACCGCCAAGGTGAAGCTCGCCGAAGCCTACAACCAGTATGCGCAGAAGGGCGCGCAGTTAGGTCTGGTGAAGAAGGAGCAGGCGAACCTCGACGACTACGTCACGCAGAAGGCGCTCGACGGCCTGTTCTACATGGTCGGCGAAGAAGAGAAGAAGATCCGCCAGGATCCGGTGCAGGCGGGCAGCGACATCATCAAGAAGGTGTTCGGTGCATTGAAGTAATCAACCAGAGGGAGCAGCCATGAAATTGCTGATGACGGTGGTGTGCGCAATGGCGCTGGCATTCGGCGCGCAGGCCCAGGACAAGAAGAAGGAGCCCAGCGAGGCGCAGAAGGCGCAGCAGCAGCGCATGGCGGACTGCAACAAGAAGGCCGAGGGCAAGAAGGGTGATGACCGTCAGAAGTTCATGAGCGGCTGCCTGAAAGGCGAGCAGGCCGGCCCCTCCGGCAAGCAGAAGGCGCAGCAGCAGAAGATGGCCGACTGCAACAAGAAGGCCGAGGGCAAGAAGGGCGACGAGCGCCAGAAGTTCATGAGCAGCTGCCTGAAGGGCTGACGGCAAGCGACCGTCGGCCTGCCGGCCGACCTCGAGTCCCGCGCGCTGGTCGAGGCGCTTGACGCCGATCAAACGACTCGCAACGCGCGCGGCTAGAAGTGGATGGATGGACGAGCCAGCCTCGACGCCGCTGCTCACCGACCTCTACCAGCTCAGCATGATCGAGGCGTACCTCGATCATGGCGAGACCGGGCCGGCGGTGTTCGAGTTCTTCGTGCGCAAGCTGCCCGAGCGGCGCGGCTTCCTCGTCGCCGCCGGGCTGGAGCAGGCGCTCGAATTCCTCGAGGGCCTGCGCTTCTCGGAACAGGAGATCGGCTGGCTCGCGCGCAGCGGCCGGTTCCGCGCCAAGCTGCTCGAGCGCCTCGCGGCGCTGCGCTTCACGGGCGACGTGCACGCGATGCCGGAGGGCACGGTGTTCTTCGTCGGCGAGCCCATCCTGCGCGTCACCGCGCCGCTGCCCGAGGCGCAGCTGGTCGAGACGCGGCTGATCAACATCCTGCATTTCCAGTCGCTGATCGCCGCCAAGGCGGCGCGCATGAGGCTCGCGGCGCCGGACAAGCTGCTCGTGGATTTCGGCCTGCGGCGTGCGCACGGCGCCGAGGCGGGCCTGATGGCCGCGCGCGCGAGCTACATCGCGATTTTCGCCAGCGACGGGCTCGACGAGGACGGCATCGCCGCGATGCTCGCGGCCGGCGCGCCGGTCGACGGCTTCGGCGTCGGCACCAGTCTCACGACCTCGTCGGATGCGCCGGCCCTGGATTGCGCCTACAAGCTGCAGGAGTACGCCGGTCTGCCGCGGCGCAAGCGCTCGGCCGGCAAGGCCACCTGGCCGGGCCGCAAGCAGGTCTGGCGGCGCTACGGCGACGACGGCCGGATGGCCGCCGACACCCTGTCGGTCGAGTCCGACACGCAGCCCGGCGAGCCGCTCATCGTGCCGGTGATGCGGGCCGGCCGGCGTCTCGCGCCCGCGCCGTCGCTGGCCGACATCCGGGCGCGCGCGGCGCGCAACCTGCTGCAGTTGCCGGAGCCGCTGCGCCGGCTGCAAGGCGGCGTGCAGTACCCGGTGCAAGTCGCCGCAGCGCTGGTACAGCTTGCCGCGGAAGTCGACCGCCGCATCGCGCGGCAGGAAGCACGACCCTCATGAGCCCGACGATCGCGCCCGGCGAGCACGACCTGCTGCTGGTCGTAGACGTGCAGAACGATTTCTGCCCTGGCGGCAGCCTCGCGGTCGCGCAGGGCGACGAGGTCGTGCCCGTGATCAACCGGCTGGCCGCGCGGTTCGCGCGCGCCGTACTGACGCAGGACTGGCATCCGCGCGGTCACCGTTCGTTCGCGTCCTCGCATCCGGGACGCAAGCCGTTCGACACGATACAGCTCGGCTACGGCACGCAAGTGCTCTGGCCGGACCACTGCGTGCAGGGCTCGCCGGGCGCGGAGCTGCGAGCCGACCTGCGCGTGCCGCACGCACAACTGGTGCTGCGCAAGGGCTGCAACCGCGAAATCGATTCATATTCGGCGTTCTACGAGAACGACCGCAAGACTCCGACCGGGCTCGCGGGCTACCTGCGCGAGCGCGGCCTGCGGCGGATCTTCGTCGCCGGCCTGGCGTTCGATTTCTGCGTGCGCTACTCCTGCGAGGACGCGCGGCGCGAAGGCTTCGAGGTCGCCGTGATCGAGGATGCCTGCCGCGGAATCGACAGCGAAGGCTCGATGGCCGCGGCGCACGCTGCGCTGGCCGCGTCGGGCGTGCGCTCCATCGGCAGCGAAGCGTTCGCCTGACGCACGCGAGCCGGCGAGAATCGCGGCGCAGCACGCCGCGCGCTGACCGCTAGCCCAACTTCCACAGTTCGAGGGTGTGAATCATAGTAGATCAAAGACTTGAGGTCCAAGGTCGGCACTACATTTGCACGGTTTGGGGTAGTCGAAGTCGCTCCGGTAGCTTCAGACCCAAA
>JBASCW010000137.1:0-27549 GCA_049651845.1 Burkholderiales bacterium
CCAGCGTCTCGGCGGCGACGCGCGAGGTCTTGTCCTGCTTTAGAATCGCATCGAGCACCGCGTCGGAAATCTGGTCGGCGACCTTGTCCGGATGGCCCTCGGAAACCGACTCGGAAGTGAAGAGAAATTCGCTCATGGGCTGTGGCTGGGCGATCGCAACGCGACCGCGTGGAAAAAAACGGGGCTGCAAGGATAACAGATGTCGCGCTTCCTGATGAGCCTCGTCGCCCGTCTGCCGCTGCCCCTGCTGCACGCGCTGGGCGCCATGCTCGGCTGGGCGATCTATGGGCTGTCTCCCACGTACCGGCGCCACCTGCGGGAGAACCTCGAGGCGGCCGGCTATCGCGACGCGGCCACGCGCCACGCGGCAATCGCGGGCGCGGGCCGCATGGTCGCCGAGCTGCCCGCGGTGTGGCTGCGCCCGCGCGCCGAAGTCGCGGCGCTGGTGCGCCGCATTGAAGGTCGCGAGCTCTTCGACGCCGCGCGCGCGGCCGGCCAGGGCATCGTGTTCCTCACGCCGCACCTGGGCTGCTTCGAGATTGCCGCCAAGGTCGCCGCCGGCGAGTTCCCGATCGCCGTGCTGTACCGCGCGCCGAAGCTCGCCTGGCTGCAGCCGCTCATCGAGCGCGGGCGCGGCGAGGACCGCGTGCGCCTCGCGCGCGCCGACATCTCCGGCGTGCGCGAGCTCGTCGCCGCGCTCGGGCGCGGCGAGGCGGTCGGCATCCTGCCCGACCAGGTGCCCGGCGCGGGCAAGGGCAAGTGGGTCGAGTATTTCGGCAGGCCCGCCTACACGATGACGCTCGCCGCGAAGCTCGCGGCGCGCCCGGGGCGCGTCTGCCTGCTCGCGTTCGGCGAGCGGCTGCCCGGTGGCGCGGGCTACGTGCTGCACCTGCGGCCGCTGCCCGAGCGCGTGCCGGGCGAGAGCGAGACGCGGCGCATGAACCGCGCGCTGGAAGCGCTGATCCGCGAATGCCCGGCGCAGTACCTGTGGGGCTACAACCGGTACAAGAGGCCGCGTGGCGCGGCGTCCGCGCGCGCGCCATGAGCCGCATCCTGATCGCGCTGATGTGGCTGGCGCACCTGCTGCCGCTGCGGCTGCTCGCCGTGCTCGGCGACGCAATCGGCGTCGCGGCGTTCTGGCTGATCCGCGAGCGCCGCGAGGTGACGCGCATCAACCTCGCCAAGTGCTTTCCGGCGATGGCGCCGCGCGCGCGCGAGGCGCTCGCACGCGCGCATTTCCGCGCCTTCTGCCGCGGCATCCTCGACCGCTCGGTGCTGTGGTCGGGCTCGCGCGCGCGCATCGAGCGCATGATCCGCATCGAGGGCCTCGAGCAGCTGCGCGCGGCGATGGCCAATCCCGTGGGCGCGCCGATACTGCTGCTGGTGCCGCATTTCGCCGGCCTGGATGCGGGCCTCATGCGCCTGGTCTGCGAAGTGCCGATCGCCGGCATCTACGCCAACCCGAAGGACCCGGTGCTCGGCGACTGGCTGCGCCGCGGCCGCGGCCGCTTCGGCAACCTGCAGCAGATCTCGCGCCAGCAGGGCGTGCGCGCCGGGCTGCCGTGGATCCGCAAGGGCTGGCCGTTCTACTACCTGCCGGACCAGGACTACGGCCCGCGCGGCGCGCTGTTCGTGCCCTTCTTCGGCGTGCCGGCGGCGACGATGCCCGGCCTGTCGCGCATCGCGCGGCTCACGGGCGCCAGGGTGCTGCCCTGCGTGACGCGCATGCTGCCCGGCGGCGCGGGCTACGTGCTGCAGATCGAACCGCCGTGGGACAATTTCCCCACGCACGATCCTGCGGCCGACACGCGCCGCATGAACGAATACATCGAACGGCGGGTGCTCGAGATGCCCGAGCAGTACCTCTGGATGCACAAGCGCTTCAAGACGCGCCCGCCGGGCGAGGAACGCTTCTACTGATGGCGAAGACGCGAGTCGCGGTGTTCGGCGTGGGCTACATGGGGAAATTCCATGCCGAGAAGTTCGCCGCGAGCGCGGCGGCCGAGCTGGTCGCGGTCGCGGACGCCGACGGCGCGCGCGCGGGCGAGATCGCCGGGGCGCTCGGCTGCGCGCGCGCCACCGACTACCGCGCATTGCTCGGCAAGATCGACGCGGCCTGCGTGGCCGTGCCCACCGAGCGGCACCACGAGGCGGTGCGCGCCTGCCTGGCAGCGGGCGTGCACGTGCTCGTGGAAAAGCCGATCGCGCGCACGCTCGTGGAAGCCGACGAGCTGCTCGAGCTCGCGAAGCAGAAAGACCTGGTGCTGCAGGTCGGCCACCTGCAGCGCTTCAACCCGGCGTTTCAGGCGCTCGCCGCGGACGCGGCGCGGCCGCTGTTCATCGACATCGAGCGCCTGGCGCCGTTCAAGGCACGCGGCACCGACGTCGACGTGATCCTCGACCTCATGATCCACGACCTCGACCTCGCGCTCGCGCTCGCGCGCGCGCCCGTGGAGCAGGTGAGCGCGAGCGGCTTTCGCGTGCTGACGCAAGCCATCGACATCGCCAACGCGCGCATCGAGTTCGCCGACGGCACGATCGCCAGCGTCTCGGCGAGCCGCGTCAGCCAGTCGCCGGTGCGCAAACTCCGCGTGTTCCGCCACGACGGCTACGTCTCGGCCGACCTGCAGGGCCAGAAATTGCGCTATGTGCGAAAAAGCGGCGCTGCGGGCGCCGAGGGCATCGAGGCGGTCGAGCGCGGCTTCGAGCGCATCGACGAGCTGCGCGCGCAGGCCGAGGACTTCCTGCGTGCGGTGCGCGAGCGCGGCGCGCCCCTGGTGAGCGGCGAGCAGGGCCGGCGCACCCTCGCGCTCGCGCTCGAGGTGGGGCGGCTCGTCGACGAGCGCCTCGCGCGCCATGCGGAGCTGCAATGAAGTTCACCAAGATGGAGGGTGCGGGCAACGATTTCGTGGTTCTGGATCTCACGCAGGAAGCTTTCTCGCTTGCCCCGGAGAAGATTCGAAAACTTGCAGACCGGCATTACGGCGTAGGCGCCGACCAGGTTCTGGTGGTCGAAAAGGCAAGCCTGCCCGGCGTCGACTTCCGCTACCGCATCTTCAACGCCGACGGCGGCGAAGTCGAGCAGTGCGGCAACGGCGCGCGCTGCTTCGTGAAGTTCGTGCGCGCGCGCGGGCTCACGCAGAAGAGGGAGATCCGCGTCGAGACGCTCGGCGGCATCATCGCGCCGCGCCTCGAGGACGACGGCGAGGTGAGCGTTGACATGGGGCCGCCTGCTGTTGAACTGCCCTTGCTGCAGAAACTCTCCATTGGGAGCGAACTCGTTGAGCTCACGATCCTTTCGATGGGCAACCCTCACGCCGTCCAGATCGTCGCCGATGTCGAGCGCGCGCCGGTGACCACGCAGGGCCCGCTGCTCGAGCGCCACGAACGCTTCCCGAAGCGCGTCAACGCGGGCTACCTGCAGGTGCGCGACCGGCAGCGCGCGCGGCTGCGCGTGTGGGAGCGCGGCGCGGGCGAGACGCTCGCCTGCGGCACGGGCGCCTGCGCCGCGGCGGTCGCGGGCGTGCTGCGCGGTCTGCTCGACTCGCCCGTGGCGGTCGAAACGCGCGGCGGCACGTTGACCATCGCTTGGGCCGGCGGCGACAATGCCGTCTGGATGAAGGGCCCGGCGAAAACCGTGTTCGAAGGCGAGATAGACCTATAACAAGAGGCCAGCATGGACGCCAACGAAGTCGCGCAGTTCCTCAAGACCCACCCGCAGTTCTTCGACCAGCACCCGCAGCTGCTGGAATCCATCTACGTGCCGCACCCGCACGGCGGGCGCGCGATCCCGCTCACCGAGCGCCAGATCGTCACGCTGCGCGAGAAGGTGCGCCTGCTCGAGTCCAAGCTCGGCGAGTTCGTGCGCTTCGGCGAGGACAACGACGCGATCGGCGAGAAGGTGCACCGCCTGTCGCTCGCGCTGCTGGGCGCCAAGGACTTCGCCGCCACCGCGCACGCGCTCTACTTCCACCTGCGCGAGGACTTCGCGGTACCGCACGTGGCGCTGCGCGTCTGGGGCAAATCGCTGCTCGACGGCACGCTCGAGGGCACCGCGGTGGATCCGGCGTTGCGCGACCTGGCCGAGACCATGGGCGCGCCGCAATGCGGTCCCGCGGCCGGCAACGCATTCCTGCCGCTGTTTCGCGAGGCGCAGGACCACATCCGCTCGATGGCGCTGGTGCCGCTCGGGCAGACGCGCACCATGGGCGTACTCGCGCTAGGCAGCGAGGACCCGCAACGCTTCTACGTCGAGATGGGCACGCTCTACCTGCGCCGCATCGGCGAGCTCACCGCGGGGGCGCTGTCCGCGCGGACGTGAACGATTCCGATCTCGGCAAGGCCTGGCTAGAGGCGCTCGAGCATCAGAGGCGTCTTGCGCAGCACACGCTGGCCAATTACTCCCGCGCTATCGATGTTCTGTTCGCATTGAAGGATAAGACAAGCCTGCGCGATCTCGACGCGCAGCACATCAGGCGCTTGGTCGCGCGCCTGCACGCCGCAGGCCTGTCGGGCCGCACGCTCGCACTCACGCTCTCTGCCTGGCGCGGCTTCTATCACTGGCTGGCGCGGCACAAGGGCTTTCCCGCCAATCCCGTCCAGGGCGTGCGTGCGCCCAAGTCGCCGCGCCGCCTGCCGAAGGCGCTTTCGGTGGAGCAGGCGCGGCAGCTGCTCGAGGCGCCCGAGACGGCGGCCGAGGGCGCGGCGCCGGCGGCCAAGCGCGACCGCGCGATGTTCGAGCTGCTGTACTCCTCGGGGCTGCGCCTGGCGGAGCTCGTCGCGCTGGACGCCGACGACGGGCGCCTCGACCTGCGCCAGGCGGAAGTCACCGTCACCGGCAAGGGCGCCAAGACGCGCACCGTGCCGGTGGGCGCGCGCGCGCGCGCGGCGCTGCGCGACTGGCTCAAGGCGCGCGCGCTGATGGCGCATCCGGAGGAGCGCGCGCTCTTCGTGGGCGCGCGCGGGCGGCGCATCGCACCGGGCACGGTGCAGGCGCGGCTACGCGCCTGGTCGCGGCGCAGGGGCCTCGGCGCCGCGGTGCACCCGCACATGCTGCGCCATTCGTTCGCCAGCCACGTGCTGCAGTCCTCGCAGGACCTGCGCGCGGTGCAGGAGATGCTCGGCCACGCGAGCATCGCCACCACGCAGGTCTACACGCACCTGGACTTCCAGGCGCTCGCGAAGGTCTACGACGCGGCGCACCCGCGCGCGCGAAAGAAGTAAGACTGCGGATATGAAATCGCTACACCTCAAGAGCGGGCGCGACAAGTCGCTCAAGCGCCGCCATCCCTGGATTTTCTCGGGCGCGGTGGCGAAGGTGGACGGCGAGCCCGCGAGCGGCGAGACGGTGCTCGTGAAATCCGGCGGCCAGCCGGTCGCGGTCGCCGCCTGGAGCCCGAAGTCCCAGATTTGCGCGCGCGTCTGGAGTTTTGACGCTGCCACCCGGATTGAGCGATCTTTTTTCGATTTCACTCTGAAAGAAGCAATTCAACTTCGAAATTCCCTCCCTGCCGCTCATCACAGCAACGCGCTACGCCTGGTGCACGGCGAGTCCGACGGCCTGCCCGGCCTCATCGTCGACCGCTACGCCGACGTGCTGGTGGCGCAATTGCTCTCAGCCGGTGCGGAGCGCTGGAAGGAAGAGATCTTCGACGCGCTCGCTACCATCACAGGCTGCGAGGCGATCTACGAACGCTCGGATGCCGACGTGCGCAAGCTCGAAGGGCTCGAGCCGCGCACCGGCTTCGCGCGCGGCAACCGGGAGGCGAAGCGCTGCCCGATCCTCGAGCACGGGCTGCATTTCCGCGTCGACGTGGAGGCGGGGCAGAAGACGGGCTTCTTCCTCGACCAGCGCGAGAACCGGCAGCGCGTGCGCGCGCTCGCGCACGGCCGCGAGGTGCTGGACGCCTTCTGTTACACCGGCGGCTTCGCGGTCGCCGCGCTCGCGGGCGGCGCGGCAAAGGTCACCGCGGTGGATAGTTCCGCATCCGCGCTGGAGGTTGCCAAAGAGCATGTGAATGCAAATTCAATGGAGTTTTCAAGAATTTCGTTTGAACGAGCCGATGTATTCGCCTACCAGCGCCGGTTGCGCGACGAGGGCCGCGCCTTCGACCTGGTGGTCCTCGACCCGCCCAAGTTCGCGCCGACCGCGGCGCAGGCGAAGAACGCCGCGCGCGCCTACAAGGACATCAACCTGCTCGCGCTGAAGCTGCTCAAGCCCGGCGGATTGCTGGCGACGTTCTCCTGTTCGGGCGGCGTGACGGTGGAGCTGTTCCAGTCCATCGTCGCGGGCGCCGCCGCCGACGCGGGCGTGGATGCGAAAATACTGGAGCGCTTCGGCGCGGCCGCGGATCACCCGGTGGCGCTGAATTTTCCCGAAGGTGAGTATCTCAAGGGATTGCTGCTCTTGCGCGCGTGAAGCGTCGCATTGACTTGGGTAGGGCAGTGGCTGAGAATGTGCACATTGTGTACAAAATGCTGGAATGAGCGATCCTCTCACCCTGAGACTCGAACGGCGCCTCAAGGCGCGCCTTGACCGCCTGGCCAAGGCGACCGACCGCAGCCGGGCTTGGTTGGCGGCCGAGGCCGTCAGGCATTATCTCGAGCTCAATGAGTGGCAAATCGCCGCGATTCGCGCCGGCGTTCGTGAAGCCGATCGGGGCCGGTTGGTCAGCCACGAGCGCCTGAGGGCCAAGTGGGAGAGGCGCCTTGCGGCTGCGCTGGACAAGGATCGCTGAGAGCGATCTCGACGAAATCGCGGCCTACATCGAGTCCGACAGCCCGGCAGCGGCGGCGCGTGTGGTTCTGGAAATCATCGACCAGGTCGAATCGCAGCTGCCGGACCACCCGGCAATCGGTAGGCCGGGCAGGGTCGCGGGCACCCGTGAATTGGTGATTGGCGGCCTGCCGTACATAGTCGCGTATCGTGTCAGCGGCGGCGACCTGGAGTTGCTTCGCGTTCTTCATACTTCACGCCGCTGGCCGTCCAGGCTTTAAATTGAAATAGGAGCTCATGCAAATCCGATCGCTCGCATTGTTCCTGATGATTGCCGTCTCATCGCCGGCGCAGGCTTACAGTTTTCTTACCGGCTATGAGGAGGCACCGAATCTCGCCGCGGCGCTCGAGCGCGTGAAGGCGCAGCCGCAGAAGCACGTGCTCGTGTACTTCGGCATGTCGGAGTTCTGCCCGCCGTGCAAGGAGGCGCGCGCGATCCTCAATAGCGAGCGCGTGCGCGCGGCCTGGCGGCCGAATTACGTCGTCGTCGGCATCGACCTGTTCGCGCCGACCAAGGAAGAGCGCGAGGTGATCGAGCAGGTGCGCGTCGCCTGGGCGCCGGTGCTGCTGTTCCTGGACGCGGGCGGCAAGCGCGTCGCCTACGCGCGGCAGCTGCGCAGCGAGCGCGACGCGCTGGCGATGAACGAGTTCGTCTCGAAACGCGAGTACGCGATGGGCGCGCTCGGCAAGTACTCGGAGAACCGCGACTTCGGCTTCACCCAGCTCGCCGCCGCGGGCTCGCAGCGCGTCGACGACCGGCCGCGCCTGCGCGACGTGACCTCGCAGCCGCACGAGCGCCTGCAGGGCGCGGCGCTGAACAAGCTCCTCATCGGCAAGCGCACGCTCAAGGAGAACCAGGACTGGTTCCTCACGCTGGGATTCGGCGAGCGCAAGCTGCTCGACATCGCGGGCGAGCGCAAGGACGGCCGCGGCCGGATGAAAGGCGTTGGCCAGTGGTACGTCACGCGCAAGGGCAAGCTGTGCCTGGAGATCGACATGCGCGGCGTGGACGAGAACTGGTGCCGCCACGTGTTCCGCGTCGGCGAGACCTACTACCTGTCGAAGGACCTGCGCCCCGACCGGCTCGTGCACCGCATGGCGGCCGCGGGCGGGTGAGCCTGCCCCGGCGCCCCTGGGGCGGCGCCCTGCTGGGGGTAGAATCGCCCCCCTTCGAGAGGAAATCGCAATGGAACAGGAACAGATGGTGCCCGTGACCATCCTCACCGGGTTTCTCGGCGCGGGCAAGACCACGCTGCTGAACCGGATATTGAAGGAGGACCACGGCAAGAAGATCGCGGTGATCGAGAACGAGTTCGGCGAGATCGGCGTCGACAGCGAGATCATCGAGAAGACGGACGAAAGTATCGTCGAGATGAACAACGGCTGCATCTGCTGCACCGTGCGCGGCGACCTGATCCGCATCCTCGGCACGCTCAAGGACAAGCGCTCGACGGGCGCGCTCGCCTTCGACCGCGTGATCATCGAGACCACCGGCATGGCCGACCCCGGCCCGGTGGCGCAGACCTTCTTCACCGACGAGGACATCGGCGGCTACTACCTGCTCGACTCGATCCTCACCGTGGTCGATGCGAAGCACGCCACGCAGCAGCTCGACGAATTCCGCGAGGCGCAGGAGCAGGTGGGATTTGCCGACCGCATCCTTCTCTCCAAGACCGATCTCACGCAGGAAGAGGAAAACCAGAAACTGATCAAGAGGATAAGAACCATGAATCCGCGCGCCGAGGTGAAGAAGGTGCACTTCGGCGAGGTGCCGATCGAGGAGGTGCTCGACATCCGCGGCTTCAACCTGAACGCGATCCTCGAGCTCGACCCGGAGTTCCTCGCCGACACGCACCACGACCACCACGACGAGGTCGAGTCCTTCGTGTTCCGCTCCGACAAGGCCTTCGACGGCGACAAGCTCGAGCAGTTCCTCTCCGGCATGATCCAGGTCTACGGCCCGGACCTGCTGCGCTACAAGGGCGTGCTGTGGATGAAGGGCAACCCGCGCCGCGTCGTGTTCCAGGGCGTGCACATGATGATGGGCGGCGACATGGGCAAGCCCTGGGGCAAGGACAAGAAGCAGTCGGTGATGGTGTTCATCGGCAAGAAGCTGCCCAGGGACCTGTTCCTCGCCGGCCTGAACGAGTGCCTCGCCTGAGCTGATGCTCCGGCTCTCGGGGATCCGCCAGCGCTACGGAGCGAAGCAGGCGCTCGCGCTGCAGCGCTTCGAAGCCGCCGCCGGCGAGCACTGGCTGGTGCTCGGCGCCTCGGGCAGCGGCAAGACCACGCTGCTGAACCTGCTGGCCGGGTTGCTCGCGCCGAGCGAGGGCGAAGTGGTGGTCGCCGGGCAGCCGCTCGGCGCCCTGCGCGGTGCCGCGCTCGACCACTGGCGCGGCCGCACGGTCGGCATCGTGCCGCAGAAGCTGCACCTGGTGCCGAGCCTGAACGTCCTGCAGAACCTGATGCTGGCTCCCTATCTGGCGGGACTGCCGCCGGATGAGTCGCGCGCACTGGGGCTGCTCGAGAGCTTGTCCCTGAAGGACAAGGCGGGCGAACGGCCGCACCAGTTGTCCCACGGCCAGGCCCAGCGCGCGGCGATCGCGCGCGCGGTGATGAACCGGCCGAAGCTGCTGCTCGCAGACGAGCCGACCGCCAATCTCGACGATGTCAATTGCGCTGCCGCTCTCGAGCTCCTCGAAGGCCAGTCCCGGGAGTGCGGCGCGACCTTGATCGTGGCCACGCACGATCAACGCGCGAGGCAGGGCTTCGAGAAGCGGCTCGAGCTATGAACCTTGCGACGCTCAGCTTCGCCTACCTGCGCGCGCGGCCGCTCGCCACGGCGCTCAACCTGCTGCTGCTCGCGCTCGGCATCGCCACCATCGCGCTGCTGCTGCTCGCCACCGCGCAGCTCGAAGCGCGCATGGGTCGCGACGCGCGCGGCATCGACCTGGTGGTCGGCGCCAAGGGCAGCCCGATGCAGCTCGTGCTCTCGGCGGTGTTCCACCTCGATGCGCCGACCGGCAACATTCCGCTTGCCGACGCAACGGCGCTGGCGAAGAACCGCGCGGTGAAGAAGGCCATTCCGCTCGCGCTCGGCGACAGCTACCGGGGCTTTCGCATCGTCGGCACCAACCACGACTACCCGGCGCACTACGGCGCGCGCCCCGGCCAGGGCAGGCTCTGGCAGGCGCCGCTCGAGGCGGTGCTGGGCGCCGACGTGGCCGCGCAATCCGGACTCGCGGCCGGCGCGACCTTCGCCGGCGCGCATGGCCTGGACGGCGGCAGCGACCTGCACGAGAGCGCGCCCTACAGGGTCGTCGGCGTGCTCGAGCGCAGCGGCAGCGTGCTCGACCGGCTGGTGCTCACGAGCGTCGAATCGGTCTGGGCGGTGCACCGCCACGGCGAACCCGGCGAGGATCCGGCCAGGCTGCTCGCGGAGATGGACGAGGAAGAAAAGGAGCTGACCGCACTGCTCATCCAGTACGCGTCGCCCCTCGCCGCGGCGTTGTTCCCGCGGCAGGTGAACGCCAGCACCAGCATGCAGGCGGCGTCGCCGGCGTACGAAAGCGCAAGGCTGTTCAGCATGATCGGGGTCGGCGTGGACGTGCTGCGCGCCTTCGGCCTGGTGCTGGTCTTCGCCGCCGGGCTCTCGGTGTTCATCGCGCTGCTGAACGCGCTCGAGGAGCGCCGCTACGATCTTGCGGTGATGCGCATGCTGGGCGCCAGCCGTGGCCGGCTCATGGGCCTGATGCTCGTCGAGGGCGGAGCGCTCGCGCTGGCGGGTGGCGTCGCCGGCATCGCGCTCGGCCATGTGCTGACCGAAGCGCTCGGGCACGCGCTCGGCCAGGCCAGGCAGACGGCGGTGACCGGCTGGAGCTGGCATCCGGGCGAAGCCTGGCTGCTCGGGCTCGCGCTTGCCGTGGGCCTGGCGGCCGCGCTGCTGCCCGCGTGGCGCGCCTACCGCGCTGACGTGGCGCCTGTCCTGGCGGAAGGATGACGGGGAGGAAACATGAAGACCCTGCTTGTGGTTGCCGGTATTGCACTGCCGTTGCTGGTGCTCGGTCAGTCGGACAAGATCAACAAGAAGGCGAACGAGGACATTGCCGCCCATCGCGCCATCGCCGCAGCGCATGAAAGGGCCGCCAGGTGCCTGGAGTCCGGCAAGCCGGAGAAGGAGTGCCACGCCCACCTCGCGACGGAATGCAAGGCCATCGCGATCGGCAAATACTGCGGCATGAAGCATCGCCATTGAGTGAAGGCGAGCCATCAGGGGTAAAATCGGCGCCATGAGAGTTGCGATCCTGCTAGCTGCCCTGCTGCTCGCGCCCGGCCTCCAGGCGCAGAGCAGGTTCTCGCAGCCGCCGCAGGGGCAACCGGTCGCGCCGTTGCCCGAACGCAAGGGCGTGGTGTCCTGGAAGCTGCTCGCGCAGGTGGAGCTCGTCAAGGTGAAGGACCGCTACCAGCCGCAGTTCTCCGACGGCGTCGCCGCGCTGAACGCGAAGGAAGTGAAGGTGCAGGGCTTCATGATGCCGCTCGAGATGGGCGACAAGCAGTCGCATTTCATCCTCGCCGCCACGCCGCAGGACTGCGCCTTCTGCATGCCGGGCGGCCCCGAGAGCCTGGTCGAGGTGAAGTCCAGGCAGCCGATCGCCTATGGCGCCGCGCCGGTGGTGCTCTCGGGCAAGCTCGCCGTGCTCAAGGACGACCCGACCGGCGTGTTCTACCGGCTCACCGACGCCGTTCCGGTCAAGTAGGCCTCCCTAGAAACTCGCGCGCAACCCCGCGACGATCGAGCGCCCGGGCAACGGCGCGAAATCCTTGATGAACGAGGTGTGCACGCGCATGTCGTCGTCGAGCAGATTGTTGCCGCGCAGAAAGAGCGTCGTCGTGACCTTGCCCGAGACCTTGATCGCGTACTCGAGGCCGGCGTCCAGTCGCGTGTAGCCGGGCGTCTCGGTTTCGAGCATGGCGACGCGGTCCTGGCGGAACACGCGCAGCAGCAGGCCCCAGGCGACCCAGGGCCCCTGCTTGTAGTCGGCCTCGAAGCCCAGGCGCGCGGGCGAGATGCGCGGCAGGTTGCCGCCGCCGCCCGTGAGCTTGCCGTCGGCGCGGTCGCCGAAGAGGCGCGCGCCGAATCCCTCGGGCGCGGGGCGATAGCTGATCTCGGCCTCAATGCCGCGAAAGCGCGCCTCGGCCTGCGCAAAGTTGACCAGCAGGAACTCGCCGGCAGGGTCGAGCGTGCCGGCGTCGTCGACGCGGTCGGCGATGCCGTCGCCGTCCTGGTCCGCGCTCGCGGCAAAGATGTAGTCCTTGATCCTGTTCTGGAATACGCCGAGCTTGCCGCGCCAGGCGCCCAGGGTCTTGCGCAGGCCGAGGTCGATGTTGCGCGATTTTTCCTTGTTCAGTGTCGGGTCGCCCACCTCGAAGCTCGCGGTGGCGACGTGCGCGCCGTTCGAGTACAGCTCCTCGATCGAGGGCGCGCGTTGCGCCGAGGCAAGGTTGAGCGCGAGCGCGTAGCCCGGCGTGAACTTCCAGATTGCGCCCGCCGAATAGCTCGCGAGCGAGATGCTGCGGCTGGGGTTCGGGTCGTCAGGGCTGAGCTTTTCCTTGCCGCCGCGCGCGCCAAGCTCGAAGTGCAAGTCGCGCCAGGCGAAATCCTCGACGAGGAACAGGCCCTGCGAGCGCTGCCGCGTGCGCGGGATGATCGCCTCCTCGCCGAGCGCCGACACGTCCTTCTTCTCTAGCTGGAGGCCGAGCACGCCGGTCCAGCCCGCGAGCGGCGCGTGCGTGAGCTCGAGGCGGCCTTCCCTGCCGTCGTTCTTGAAGATCGTGCCGACTTCGCCCGTGGACTCGATCTCCGCGTGCTCATAGCGGCTGTCGCGCAGCTTCGCGCGCAGGCGCGTGAAGCCGGGTAGCGGATCGAGCAGCTCGCCGGCAATGTCGCTGCGGTGCTGGCGCATGTCGATGCGCGCGGCCTCCGGCGTGGGAATGCCGTACTGGCTGTTCAGCTTCTGATAGCTCGCCCCGAGAAAACCGCGGTCGCCGACCCAGGAGCCGCCCAGCGAAAAGCCGTCGGAATCCGTGGCGCTGTTCGGCAGGCGGCCGCGCACGCTCGCCGGGTCGGACGGGGTCTGCGATCCCGGAATGCTGTAGTCCCCCGTCTTGCGCTTGTAGCCGTCGAGGTGCCAGGCGAAGCCGCCGGTGCCGCCATCGAGCTGGAACACGCCGGCGCCTTCGCGCGTGCCGCTCGCGCCGCGCAGCTCGGCGCTGCCGTAGAAGCCTTCCTGGCGCGATTCCGGGATGCGGTTGGTGACGACGTTGACCACGCCGCCGCTCGCGCCCGAGCCGTAGAGCAGCGTGGCAGGCCCGCGCAGCACCTCGATCTGGCGCGCGCTGATGGGCTCGCCCGTGGCCTGGTGGTCCGGGCTGATGGTGGAGAGGTCGGAGGTGCCCATGGCGCCGTCCATCACCCGGATGCGCGGCCCGTCCAGGCCGCGGATGATGGGCCGGCCGGATCCCGGCCCGAAGGAGCTCGACTGCACGCCGGGCTCGGTGCCGAGCGTGTCGCCGAGCGAGGTTGACTGCCGGCGCTGCAGCCGCTCGCCGCGCAGCACGCTCGCCGGCTGCGCCATCTCGAGGTCGCTGTGGCCGGCGAACGGCGAAGCGCGCACCTCGATCGCGTCCAGCACCGGTTCCTTCTTCTCCTGCGCGCCCGCATGGCCCGCGGCAAAGAGCGCCGCGCATGCCGCGGCGAAGATTCGCTTGTTCTGCATGGTTCTCTTTCCTGAAAGCACTTGCAATGCGACCGCGGCGCCGGGGCGCGCGGTCTCCCGATCGCGACTGGAAGGCTTAGGCGGAGAGGGGCGGAGCGCGCGAATCGAAGCCGACTCGCGTTACAGCGGGGGCGTTCTGGAAACTCCCGAAAAACTCATCGAACGCTCGCAAGGCCACCGCTTGCGCGGCATCGCCAACGCCGAGGGCGTGTACGAGTGTGCCGAACGCGGCGCAGACGTTGTCGCCGTGATCCAGCGCCGGCGCATCGCCATCGCGCTCCGCGGCCAGCGCCAGCTCGTGCTCGGCGTGCCCGAGGCCGTGCAGCATCGCGGCGTGCTGCGAGAACAGCAACGCGACAACGAGCAACAGGTAACGGAGCGTCCGGGTCATGTCAGCGTGTCAACTCTTGGTCGAGTTTACACGGCCGGTCAAGCACCGGGGGCAGAGGCAGCCGCGGCCCGGCGTCGGTTCGATCGCGGGCAGCGCCGCGCACCAGCACGGCTCCTCGCCCGTTTTCATGCCGCAGCTGAACGCGGCGCGGCAGGCCGCGCAGCGCGACTCAGGCGCGCTGGTCTTCGCGTCCATCCCGGGAGAGAGCATGCACGGCCTGGCGCAGGAAGCGGAACTGCCGGCCCACGTTGCGGCAGCCCGTGCACATCGCCAGGTGCACGCGCAGCGCCACGCGCTCGCCGAAAGCGAGCTGGCGATCCTGCTCCTGCGAGAGCAGGCGGGCGGTTTCCTTGCAGCTGAGCATCATCTCTTGAACCAGTTCTCCTGCAGGCACAGTCGCAGTGCCATGCGCGCGCGGTGCAGCAGCACCCAACAGTGCGTCGGCGTGATGGCGAGTGCCTTACAGATCTCGGCGGTCTCCAGGCCCAGGTGCTCGCGCATCATGAAGGCGCGCGCGGTGCGCTCGGGCAGGGCGCGCAGGCAGGCTTCCAGCGCGGCGAGGAACTGGCGCTGCTGGAGCGCCTGCTCCGGGTGCTCCCAGGCGGCGGGGCGCTCCGCCCAGTGGCCGCGGCGATCGTACAACCCGTCGAACACGCCTTCGAACTCGCCCTCGTCGCCTTCGGTCTCGAGCTCGGAGGCCGGCCGCTCGCGCGCCTGGCGCCGGATCACGTCGACGATCTTGTGCTTGAGGATGCCCGTGAGCCAGGTGCGCAGGTTCGCGCGCCCGGCGAAGCCCGCTTCGCCGGCGAGCGCCGCCACCAGCGCCTCCTGCACCGCGTCCTCGGCGGCGGCCGCGTCGCGCAGCTGCAGCGAGGCGTAGCGCATGAGGTAAGGCCGCAGGGCTTCGACCTGGGCGCGGAAATCGGCGGGGGGTTGCAGGGGGCTTGAAGTCCTGGTGCGGGCCCCCATTTTATGCCCACCGACCTTGATAGGAGGCTTCATGGCCAACATTGTGAGATTCGATCCGTTCAACAGCATCGTCGACGAACTGTTCAAGGGCTTCTTCGTGCGGCCGGTGGGCTATGAAGCCCGCGGCGCCTACGAGTCGCCGCGCCTCACGGTGGACGTCACCGAGAAGAACGGCGCCTATGTCGTGACCGCGGAACTGCCCGGGGTGAAGAAGGAAGACATCCAGGTGGACGTGGACGGCGCGCAGGTGACGCTGACCGCGGAAGTGAAGCGCGAGAAACAGGCTGCCGAAGGCGAGCGCGTGCTGCACGCCGAGCGCTTCTACGGCAAGGTCGCGCGCAGCTTCACGCTGCCGCAGGAGCTCGACCAGGCGAAAGCCGAAGCGAAGTTCCACGACGGCGTGCTCGAGCTGACGCTGCCGAAGAAGGCCGCGGCCGCGCGCAAGGCGATCACGATCCAGTAGGTTTTTCTGTAGTATGGGGGGCGCCATGAACGCCCCCCACAGCCACGACGCCCAGGCCGCCGACAAGGCGCGCGTGCTCGCCGAGGCGCTGCCCTACATCCAGCGCTTCCACGGCAAGACCATCGTCGTCAAGTTCGGCGGCAACGCCATGGCCGACGAGCTGCTCAAGGCGAGCTTCGCGCGCGACGTGGTGCTGCTCAAGCTGGTCGGCATGAACCCGGTGGTGGTGCACGGCGGCGGCCCGCAGATCGAGACCGCGCTCAGCAAGCACGGCAAGAAGGGCGAGTTCGTGCAGGGCATGCGCGTGACCGACGCGGAGACGATGGACATCGTCGAGATGGTGCTCGGCGGGCAGGTCAACAAGGAAGTCGTCGAGCTCGTCAACCAGGCGGGCGGCAAGGCGGTCGGCCTCACCGGCCAGGACGGCGGCTTCATCCGCGCGAAAAGGATGCTGCTCGAGACCAAGGACAACGGCAAGGTGGACATCGGCCAGGTCGGCGAGATCGAGGCGATCGACCCGGCGGTGATTTCGGTGCTCGAGCAGGGCGGCTTCATCCCGGTGGTGGCGCCGATCGGCACGGGCGCCGATGGCACCACCTACAACATCAACGCCGACCTCGTGGCGGGCAAGCTCGCCGAGATCCTGCGCGCCGAAAAGCTCATCGTGCTCACCAACACGCCCGGCGTGCTCGACAAGGCGGGCAAGCTGCTGACCGGCCTCACGCCGCGCAGGATCGACGACCTGGTGGCGAAGGGCGTGATCTCCGGCGGCATGCTGCCCAAGATCGGCTCGGTGCTGGACGCGGCGCGCGCCGGCGTCAAGTCCTGCCACATCATCGACGGCCGCGTGCCGCACGCGCTGCTGCTCGAAGTGCTCACCGACGAGGGTGTGGGCACCGTCATCCGTTCGAAGTAGTGAGGATTCTCCGGATTCCGCCGTCGCGGCGGGTGTGGATCTTCGACCTCGACAACACGCTGCACGACGCGCGGCCGCACATCTTCCCGTCGATGCACGACCAGATGAACGCCTGGCTGATGCGGCGCTTCGATCTCGACGAGGCGGGCGCGAACGCGATGCGGCGCTTCTTCTGGGAGCGCTACGGCACCACGCTGAAAGGGCTCATGCGCCACCACGGCGAGGACCCGAAGAAGTTCATCCGCGAGACGCACCGGTTCCCGAAGCTGGACGCCATGGTGGTGGGCGAAGCCGCGCTCGGGCACGCGCTCGCGCGCCTGGGCGGCCGGCGCCTGGTGTTCTCCAACGCGCCGCGCCACTACGTCGAGGAGGTGCTGCGCGCCCTGGGTGTGGCGCGCTGGTTCGACGCGGTCTACACCATCGAGAGCACGCGCTACCGGCCCAAGCCCGCCTTCAACGGCTTTCGCCTGCTGCTGCGGGCGCACAACCTGGCCCCGCACCACTGCGCGCTCATCGACGACATGCCGGAGAACCTGCGCGCCGCGAAGCGCCTCGGCATGTCCACGGTGTGGGTCAGCGGCGACGCGCGCCGCGCCCCTTACGCCGACCTGCGCGTCAAGTCGGTCACGGAACTGCCCCGGCTGGTGTTCCGCCATTCCCATTAGCAGGACCGCCGGTGACTCCGGCGGAGGCGTAGAATTTGTCGATGCCGCGCGTCAAGGGAGAGCGGCGGCTCGAGATCCTCAAGGCCCTGGCCCAGATGCTCGAGCAGCCGAAGTGGGGAAAGATCACGACCGCAGCGCTCGCCGAGAAGCTCGACGTCTCGGAAGCCGCGCTCTATCGGCATTTCGCGTCCAAGGCGCAGATGTACGAGGGCCTGATCGAGTTCATCGAGAGCTCGGTGTTCACGCTCGCGAACAAGATCACCGCCGACGAGCCCGACAGCCGTAGGCAGGCCGCGAAGCTCCTGGAGATGCTGCTCGCCTTTGCCGAGAAGAATCCGGGCATGGTGCGCGTCATGACGGGCGACGCGCTGGTGGGCGAGCACGAGCGCCTGCAGGCGCGCATGAACCAGTTCTACGAGCGCATCGAGGCCACGCTCAAGCAGGCTTTGCGCGCGCCGGCCGAAGGCGGACAGAAGCCTTCAGATGCCGATGTCAGCGCGCATGCCGGCATGCTCGTGCGCTACGCGCTCGGCTGCCTGCACCAGTACGCAAAATCCGGCTTCACCAAAAAACCCACCGAGAGCCTCGCCGCGCAGCGGCGCTATCTCAGCGCCTGAGCGGCGCGCAGACCGCGCAGCCCGGATCGCGCTTGACGCGCACGGTGCGCCATTCCGACAGCTTGGCGTCGAGCAGCAGCAGCCGGCCGCTCAGCGTCTCGCCGGCCTGCGCGAGCAGCTTCACCGCCTCCATCGCCTGCAGCGCGCCGACCACGCCCGTGAGCGGCGCGAACACGCCCATCGTCGAGCACTGCACTTCCTCCACCTCGCCGTCCTCCGGGTAGAGGCAGCCGTAGCAGGGCGCGTCCATCTCGCGCAGGTCGAACACGGCGACCTGCGCGTCGAAGCGGATCGCGGCCCCCGAGACGAGCGGCTTCTTCGCGCGCACGCAGGCGCGGTTGAGCGCGTGGCGCGTGGCGAAATTGTCCGAGCAATCCAGGACAATGTCGCATGCTTCGATCAGGGGTCTGAGGTTCCTTTCGTCGAGGCGTTGCACGAGCGGAACGATCTCGACCTCGGGATTCAGAGCATTCAGGGCGGATCGCGCGGCATCGACTTTCGGCGCACCGACTGAATCCGTCCGATAGAGAATCTGCCGCTGCAGGTTGGTGAGATCCACCTGGTCGGGATCGGCGAGCGTGAGCTTGCCGATGCCGCTCGCGGCGAGGTAGAGCGCCGCGGGGCAGCCCAGGCCGCCCGCGCCGACCACCAGCGCTTGCGCCGCGCGCAGCCGCTCCTGGCCCTCGATGCCGAGCTCGGCGAGCAGGATGTGGCGGCTGTAGCGGAGGAGCTGCTGGTCGTTCATCGAAAACCCGGATCCCCGTTTTCACGGGGATGACGAACGCGCAGCGCCCGTCAGTTCGGCTTGTCGGCGGGCTTGGTCTGCGCGATCGACGGCGCGGTCTTGACCGGCTCGCCCTTGAGGAAGGCGAGCGCCTGCTGCAGCTGGAAGTCGTCCTTGGAGCCGAGCTCGATCGGCTTCTGCGCCTCGCCGGGCGCGGCGGGCGCGGCGGGCTTCGCGCGCCCGGCCTTCTCGGTCCCCTTGTCCTGGCCGTTGCCCAGGTGGCGGCTGAGGTCGGCTTCGCGCACCCGCGCGGCCGCGGCGCCCGGTTCCTCGACGATCACGTCCGGCGTGATGCCCTTGGCCTGGATCGAGCGGCCGCTCGGCGTGTAGTAGCGCGCCGTGGTGAGCTTGATCGCGGTGTTGTTGCCCAGCGGCATGATGGTCTGCACCGAGCCCTTGCCGAAGGTCTGCGTGCCGATCACGGTTGCGCGCTTGTGGTCCTGCAGCGCGCCGGCGACGATCTCGGAGGCCGAGGCCGAGCCCGCGTTCACCAGCACCACCAGCGGCACGGTCTTCACCGCGGGCGGCAGGTTGCGCATCATGTCGTCCTTCGCGCCGCGCAGGTAGTCCTCGTTGGTGGCGTAGAACTTCTTGCGCGCGTCCTCGGTGCGGCCGTCGGTGGAGACCACCAGCGCCTTGGGCTGCAGGAACGCCGAAGAAATCGCCACCGCGCCGTAGAGCAGGCCGCCCGGATCGTTGCGCAGGTCCAGCACCAGGCCCTTGACCGGACCCTGCTTGAAGATGTTGCCGATGTGGCGCGCGAGGTCCTCGGGCGACTTCTCCTGGAACTGCGAGACGCGCACCCAGCCGAAGCCCGGCTCGATGACCTTGGACTTCACGCTCTGCACCTGGATCTCGGCGCGCGTGAGCGTGATCACGAGCGGCTGCGGCTCGCCCTTGCGCACGATGGTGAGCGTGATCTGCGTGTTCGGCCGGCCGCGCATTTTCTTGACCGCGTCGTTCAGCGTCATGCCCTTCACCTGCGTGTCGTCGAGCTTGACGATCAAGTCGCCGGGCTTGACGCCGGCGCGGTAGGCGGGCGTGTCCTCGATCGGCGAGATCACCTTCACCAGGCCGTCTTCCATGCCGACCTCGATGCCCAGCCCGCCGAACTTGCCCTGGGTGCCGACCTGCAGCTCCTTGAAGGCTTCCGCGTCCAGGTAGGCCGAGTGCGGGTCGAGGCCGGCGAGCATGCCGTTGATCGCCTCGGTGATCAGCTTCTTGTCCTCGACCGGCTCGACGTAGTTCTGCTTGATGGCGCCGAACACTTCGGTGAAGGAGCGCAGCTCCTCGACCGGCAGCGGCGAGCGCACGGCGAGCTGGCCGATCGCCTGGAAGTTCAGGCTGACCAGGATGCCGGCGACCGCGCCGACCAGCACCAGTCCGAAGTTCTTGAATCGTCCGATCATTTCAGTGTCACCCAGCTCAAGGGGTCGAAAGGCCTGCCCAGATGCCGCAATTCGAAGTATAGACCCGTTTCCTCGTTGCCCCCGCTCTGCCCGACGGTGGCAACCGTCTCGCCCAGCGTAACGGCATCGCCGGTCTGCTTCAGTAAAGATTCGCTATTGCCGTAGATCGACAGGAAGGCGTCGCCGTGGTCGACGATCAGCAGGTTGCCGAAGCCCCGCATCCAGTCGGCATAGACCACGCGGCCGTGCGCCACCGCCCGGACCGGCTCGCCGCCCGGCGCGCGGATGAATACCCCCTTCGCCGAGGCGGTCCCGACGCTACGTTGGGCCCCGTACTGGCCAATGAGTTCCCCGCGCACCGGCAGCCGGAGCTGGCCCTTCATCTGTGAAAAAGGTCCTGCCACGTTGCCGGCGATCGGGACGGACGTGACCCTGGCGTAGCCCGCGCCCGGGCGCGCCGCGAGCAGCTTGCCGATCTCCTCGACCAGGCGCGCGAGGCGCGCCTCGTCCGCGACCAGGACCTGCATCTGCCGGCGCGTGCTGCGGATCTCCACCGACGCCCGCTCGAACACGCGCCGCTGCTCGCGCCGCTCGCGCAGCAGCTCGTCGCGCGCCGCGCGGCCCTCGGCGTCGATTGCCGCGAGCTCGCGCGCCCGCGCCTCGGAGTCGTCCTTCAGGCGCGCGAGCCCGGCGAGGCCCGCGCGTTGCGCCTCGATCATGCTCGCCGATTCGCGCGACACGAAGGTGAGGTAGTGCAGCTTGCGCGCGCTGTCGGCGAGGTCCTCGCCCGAGAGCGCAAGGCGCACGAAGTCGGGCGCGCCGCCCGAGAGCCGCGCCACCGCGCGCGCCGCGAGCAGGCGGCCGAGCGCGTCCTCGCGCGCCTCGAGCGCGCGCTGCTGCTCGCCGCGCTGCGTCGAGAGCCGGCCGATCTCTGCGCGCACCGAGCGCGCCTCGCTCTCCTGGACCTGCAGCCTGCGGTTGGCGGCCGAGATCGCGGTCTCCGAGGCGCGCAGCGCGTCGCGCGCCTCGCGGCGCTCGGACTGCTGGCTTTCGAGCTCGGTGCGCAGCGCCTCGATCTTCGCGCGCAGCGCGGCGAGGTCCTCTTCGCGCGTTGCAGCCGGCGCCGCGGCGGCGGCCAGCAGCAGCACGGCGGCGAAGAGCGCGCGGTTCAGGCTCTGGCTTTGCCCTGCGCGGAGACCGCGGCGACGCGCCGCGCGATCTCCTCGGGGTCGCCGAGGTAGCGGTGCCCGAGCGGGTGCAGTGCCGCATCCAGCTCGTAGACCAGCGGCACGCCGGTGGGCACGTTCAGGCCGACGATGTCGGCGTCCGACACGTCGTCCAGGTGCTTGATCAGCGCGCGCAGCGAGTTGCCGTGCGCCGCGACCAGCACCCGTCTGCCGGCGCGCACCGCCGGCGCGATCGTATCGTTCCAGCAGGGGATCACGCGCGCCACGGTGTCCTTCAGGCACTCGGTCCTCGGCACCGCGACGCCGGCATAGCGCGGGTCGCCGCCCTCGTAGCGCGCATCGCCGGCGTCCAGCGCGGGCGGCGGCGTGTCGTAGCTGCGCCGCCAGGCGAGCACCTGCGCCTCGCCGAACTTGGCCGCCATCTGCGACTTGTTGAGGCCCTGCAGCGCGCCGTAATGGCGCTCGTTGAGCCGCCAGTCCTTGTGCACCGGCAGCCAGAGCCGATCGAGCTCCTCGAGCGCGAGATGCAGCGTGCGGATCGCGCGCTTCAGCACCGAGGTGAAGGCGAGGTCGAAGGCGCAGCCCTCGGCCCTGAGCAAGCGGCCGGCCGCGCGCGCCTCCTCGACGCCGCGCGCCGACAGGTCCACGTCGGTCCAGCCGGTGAAGCGGTTCTCGCGGTTCCAGTCCGACTCGCCGTGCCGCAGCAGCACGAGCTTGTGCATGCGCCGGATTATAATGCGCGGATTCACGAAGGCCTGCGCGTGGAATTCATCAGCAAGAACATCTTCCTCATCGCCATCGCCGCGATCTCCGGCGGCATGCTGCTGTGGCCGCTCGTGCGCAAGAGCACCGGCGGCCCGTGGGTGAATACGCTGCAGGCGACGCAGCTCATGAACCGCGAAGACGCGCTGGTGGTGGACCTGCGCACGGCAGCCGAGTTCGCGAGCGGCCACATCCTCGGCGCGCGCAACATCCCGCTCGCCGATCTGGGGCGGCGCGCCGGCGAGCTCGACAAGCACAAGGCCAAGCCGGTGATCCTGCATTGCGCGAGCGGCAGCCGCGCGGTCAGCGGCGCCGCCCTCCTGCGCCGCAACGGCTTCACCAACGTCGTCAACCTGAGCGGCGGCTTCGCCGCCTGGCAGCAGGCCGGCCTGCCGGTGGAAAAATAGGCGCGTGGAGGCGCCGACACCCCAGGCGCGCGTGCGGATGTACTGCACCGCCGCCTGCCCCTACTGCCAGGCCGCGGACCGACTGCTCGCGCGCAAAGGCGTGCGCGACGTCGAGCGCGTGCGCGTCGACCTGCACCCCGAGCGGCGCTCCGAGATGGTGAAGCTGAGCGGCCGGCGCACGGTGCCGCAGATCTGGATCGGCGACCGCCATGTCGGCGGCAGCGACGAACTGCACCACCTGGAAAGTTCCGGGCAACTCGACCAACTACTCGCGAAGGCAACATGAGCCAGACAGCAGGCACGCAAGGCGCGGACGCGGCGGCAGGCCAGCCGCTGTTCCAAATCGAAAAGCTCTACGTCAAGGACCTCTCGCTCGAGGTGCCGAACGCGCCGCAGGTGTTCATGGGTTCCGAGCCGCCGCAGCTGGAGGTGCAGATCGGCCAGCAGTCGGCGCAGTTCAGCGACGGCCTGTACGACGTGGTGGTCACGGTGACGGTGACCGCGCGCGCGGGCGAGAAGACGGTGTTCCTCGCAGAGGTGGCGCAGGGCGGCATCTTCACGGCGCGCGGCATCCCGCCCGCGGACCTGGAGCCCCTGCTCGCGATCGGCTGCCCGACGATCCTCTATCCGTACGCGCGCGAGGCGATCTCCGATCTGGTCACGCGCGCCGGCTTCCCGTCGGTGGTGCTGCAGCCGGTGTCTTTCGAGCAGATGTACCTGGCGCGCAGCCAGCAGGCGGCCGCCGCGCCGAGGATCGAAGTACCACAGTGAAATACCTCGCGGCACTCCTGGTCGGGATCTCGTTCGGCGCCGGCGCCGCGGAGTTCCGCTCGGTGCAGGAGAACACGGCGGTGCTCTACGACGCGCCCTCGCGCGCGGCAACGCCGCTGTTCGTCGTGCAGCGCAACTATCCGCTCGAAGTCATCGTCAACCTGGACGCCTGGGTCAAGGTGCGCGACCACGCCGGCGCGCTCACCTGGGTCGAGAAGAAGTCGCTCGGCGACCGGCGCACGCTGCTGGTGACCGGCGCATCGGCCGAGGCGCGCCAGCGTCCCGAAGACGCTGCGCCCGCTGTCTTCAGCGCCGCGCAGAACGTCACGCTAGAGCTCATCGAATCGGCGCCGGGCGGCTGGCTGCGCGTGCGCCACGCCGACGGCGCGACCGGCTACGTGCGCTCCCAGCAGCTTTGGGGCAACTGAGGCCCGGCCCATGGCGGCGCTCGCGGTGCTGGGTGCGGGCGCGTGGGGCACGGCGCTCGCCGCCGCACTGGCAGGGCGCCATAGCGTAGCGCTCTGGGCGCGTGATGCCGCGCAGGCGGCGGCGCTCGCCGGGGAGCGCTGCAACGCGCGCTACCTGCCTGAAATCCCGCTGCCCGAGGCGCTGCGGATCGACGCGGATTTCCAGAAGGCCATCGACGGCGCCGAGCTGCTGATCGCGGCGACGCCGGTGGCGGGACTGCGCGAACTCGTGCGCCGGCTGCACGGCGGCGCGACGCCGCTGGTGTGGCTGTGCAAGGGCTTCGAGCAGGAGAGCGCCGCGCTGCCGCACGAGATCGTCGCCGCGAGCGGCTTGCGCGCGCCGAGCGGCGCGCTCTCGGGACCGTCGTTCGCGCTCGAGGTGGCAAGAGGGCTGCCCTGCGCGCTCACGTTGGCGTCGGCCGACGGCGCGTTCGCCGCGCGCAGCGCGGCGCTCTTGCACGGCGGTCGGCTGCGCGTCTACCACTCTGACGACCTGATCGGCGTCGAGATCGGCGGCGCGGTGAAGAACGTGCTCGCGATCGCGGTGGGCATCTGCGACGGCCTGGGCCTGGGCCAGAATGCGCGCGCCGCGTTGATCACGCGCGGCCTCGCCGAGCTCGCGCGCCTGGGCGTCGCGCTCGGCGGCCGCGCCGAGACCGTGATGGGCCTCACGGGCGCGGGCGACCTGATCCTCACCGCCACCGGCGACCTGTCGCGCAACCGGCGCGTGGGACTCGAGCTCGCCGCCGGCAAGCCGCTCGACAAAATCGTGACCGCGCTCGGCCACGTCGCCGAAGGCGTGCGCTCGGCGCACGCGACGCTAGAACGCGCGAAGAGCTGCGGCGTAGAGATGCCGATCACGGCCGCCGTAGACGCGGTGCTCGCCGGCAAGCTCACGCCGCCGCAGGCGGTCGAGCTGCTGCTCTCGCGCGATCCGAAAGCGGAAGGTTAGGAAGGGGTAACGGGGGAACCTCGGTTCCCCTGTTCCTAGCGAAAGCCGAGCTGGCGCCAGGCCTCGAAGACGGTTACTGCGACCGCATTGGACAGGTTCAGGCTTCGATTGGCTGGGCGCATCGGCAGGCGCAGTCGCATCTCGGGCCTGAACGTTTCCAGAAGATCCCGGGGCAAGCCGGCGGTTTCCGAGCCGAACACGAAGACGTCGTTTTCCTGGAATTTCACCTCAAAGAGATTCCTGTCCGACTTGGTCGTGAGAGCGAACAGCCTCCGGCCCGCAAAAGCTGTCGTGCAAGACACCCAGTCCGCATGCACCTGAACGCGCGCGTACTCGTGGTAATCGAGGCCGGCGCGCTTGAGCTGCTTGTCGTCCATCGAGAAGCCGAGCGGCTCCACGAAATGCAGGCGCGCGCCGGTGTTGGCGGCAAGCCGGATCACGTTGCCCGCGTTGGGCGGGATCTCCGGCTGGACGAGGACGATGTCAAACATGGCCGGGCGGGGTGCGCGCGACCACCCAGTTCACCACGCGCGCGGCGCCCGCGCGCTTGAGCGTGCCGGCGACCTCGTCGAGCGTGGCGCCGGTGGTCATGACGTCGTCCAGCACCGCGATACCGAGGCCGGCCACCAGGCCCGGGCAATGGAAGGCGCCGCGCACGTTCTTCGCGCGCTCCTCCAGCGGCAGGTCCATCTGGGAGGCCGTGTCGCGGCTGCGCTCGCAAAGATCGGGCGCGAGGCGCACGCCGATGACGGCCGCGACGCGGCGGGCGATCTCGAGAGACTGGTTGTAGCCGCGGCTGCGCAGCTTCGCCCTGGAAAGCGGTACCGGGAGCACGCAGTCGATGCCCGCTCGCGATACGCAACCGGAAAGAAGATCGCCCAGAAAGGACGCGAGCGCGAGCTCGCCGCGGAACTTGAGCGCCTGGATCAGCACGTCGGCGGGGAATTCATAGCCGAGCGCGGCTTGGGTCGCGTCGTAGGCGGGCGGCTGCGAGAGGCAGCGGCCGCAGAGCGCGCCCGCGGGCGAAGCGAGCGCGCAGCGCGGGCAGCGTTCCGCGTCCGGGCCGGACGAGATTCGCGGCAGGTCGGCGTCGCAGGCCGCGCACAGCAGCGCATCGGCCTTTCCCCTGCAGAGAAAACAGCTGCCGCCGAATAGCCGCTCGCCGATGGTCTTCAGCACTGCGAATATTGTGCGCTAGACTCGGTTCATGTGGACGGTCGAGGCGTTGCAGCAGGATCTCGCGGCGGGCCGCACCAGCAGCCGCCAGCTGGTCGAGCAGGCGCTTGCGCGCATCGCCGAACCGGCGGGCGAGGGCGCGCGCGCATTCCTCAAGGTCAACGCCGAGTCCGCGCGCGCAGAGGCTGAGCACGCCGACCGGCTGCGCAAGGCGGGCGTCGTGCGCTCAGGCATCGACGGCTTGCCGATCTCGGTGAAGGACCTGTTCGACGTCGCGGGCGAAGTCACGCGCGCGGGCTCGAAGATCCTCGCCGATGCGCCGGCGGCGAAGGCCGATGCGCCGGCGATCGCGCGCTTGCGCGCCGCCGGCGCGATCATCGTCGGCCGCACCAACATGGTCGAGTTCGCCTTCGGCGCGGTCGGCACCAACGCGCACTACGGTACGCCGAGAAATCCGTGGGATCGAAAGGCAGGACGCGTGCCCGGCGGTTCCTCCTCCGGCGCGGCGGTCGCGGTCGCCGACGGCATGTGCGTGATGGGCCTGGGCTCGGACACGCGCGGCTCGATCCGGCAGCCCGCGGCGCTGTGCGGCGTCGCCGGCTTCAAGCCCACGCAGCGGCGCGTGTCGCGTGACGGCGCGTTTCCGCTTTCCTACACGCTCGACTCGATCGGGCCGCTCGCCGGCACGGTCGGCTGCTGCGCGGCCTATGACGCGATCCTCGCCGGCGAGGCCGATGCGACGCTGCCCGAGCTCCCGGCGCGCGGGCTGCGGCTGCTCGTGCCGCGCTCGAGCGCGATCGAGGACCTGGACGCACAGGTCGCGAAGGCGTTCGAGGCCGCGCTCTCGGCGCTCGCGCGCGCGGGCGCCGTGATCGAAGAAGTGAAAGTGCATGCCTTCGATCGCCAGGCGGAATACTTCAGGAACGGCGGCTTCGCCGCCGCCGAGGCCTATGCGATCCATCGCCGCTGGCTCGATCGCGCGGGCGAATACGACCCGCGCGTTGCCAAGCGCGTGGCGCTCGGCAAGGACATCGCCGGCTGGGAGCTGGTCGAGCTGGGCCTCGCGCGTGAGGGCTATATCCGGGAGGTCGGCGCGCTGATGGCGCCGTTCGACGCGTTTCTCGCGCCCACCGCGCCCTGCGTCGCGCCGACGATCGCCGAAGCGAGCGCAAGCGATGATGCCTATTTCCGCTGGAACGGCCGCATCCTGCGCAACACGGGGCTGGTCAACTTCCTCGACGGTTGCGCGGCGACGCTGCCCTGCCAGGCGCAGGGCGAAGCGCCGGTCGGCCTGATGGTGTCCGGCGTGGCGATGGCCGACCGCCACGTGCTCGCGGTGGCGCGCGCCGTGGAGCGCGCGCTCGCAGGGGTGACCGCGGCGCGTGCCTGAGCCGGGCGGCCGGTTCGTTCCGCCGGTGGACGCGCGCCTCGCGCGCCGGCGCTTCGAGCGCGCGGCGGCGACCTACGCCAGGGCCTCGCGGCTCGAAGCCGAGATCGGCGCGCGCATGCTCGAGCGGCTGGACTACGTGAAGCTCGCGCCGCGCCGCGTGCTCGACGCAGGCAGCGGGCCGCCGCGGCGCCAGCTGGCCAGGCGCTACCCGCGGGCTGAAGCGATCGCGCTCGATTTCTCGCTCGCGATGCTTCGGCTGCGGAAGCAGAAGCTCTTCGACAGAAAGCCGGTCAGATCCGTCGGCGGCGACATGACGCGACTCCCCATCGCATCGGGGGCGATCGACCTCGTCTGGTCGAACATGGCGCTGCACTGGGCGGCCGACCCGCTCGCCGCACTGCGCGAGTTCCACCGCGCGCTCGCGGTCGACGGCCTGCTCATGTTCAGCACGCTCGGGCCCGATTCGCTCGCCGAGCTGCGCCAGGCCGCCGGCAGCGCGCGCGTGCATGCGTTTGCCGACATGCACGACCTGGGCGACCTGCTGGTGGCCGCCGGCTTTGCCGAGCCGGTGATGGACATGGAGCGCGTCACGCTGCTCTACGAGGACGGCGCGGCGCTGCTCGCCGACCTGCGCGCGAGCGGCCAGACCTATGCGCTGGCAGCGCCCGCGGG
>JBASCW010000138.1:0-5545 GCA_049651845.1 Burkholderiales bacterium
GCGGGGTTCGCCGCGCTCGGGCTGGCGGGCGCGGCGCTGCAGTGGGTGCCGTGGACCGCGCCGCTCAACGCCCCGCTCAGCGTGAGCCTCGTGCAGGGCAACGTGCCGCAGGACCTGAAATTCGACCCGGCGCGCTACGAGCGCACGCTCGCCACCTACGAGCGGCTGGTGGAGGCGAGCCGCGCGCGTCTCATCGTGCTGCCGGAAACCGCGCTGCCGCGCTTCCTCGACCTCGTCGACCCGGTCTACCTGCTGCGCCTGCAGGGTCGCGCGGCGCGCAACGGCGGCGACCTGCTGCTCGGCGTCCCGCGGCGCAACGCGAAGGGCGAGTACTTCAACAGCGTGGTGAGCCTCGGCCTCGCGCCGCGCGCCTTCTACGACAAGTCGCACCTGGTGCCGTTCGGCGAATTCGTGCCGCCGGGGTTCGGCGCGATCGTGCGCGAATGGCTGCACATCCCGATGGCGGATTTCTCGCGCGGCAGCCGCCTGCCGGTGCCGATCCCGGCCGCGGGCGAGAAGATCGCGGTCAACATCTGCTACGAGGATGCCTACGGCGCGGAGATCCTGCGCCAGCTGCCCGAGGCGACGCTGCTGGTCAACGTGTCGAATGTCGCCTGGTTCGGCGATTCGCTCGCGCCCGGGCAGCACCTGCAGATCGCGCGCATGCGCGCGCTCGAGACCGGCCGCATGCATCTCACCGTCGCCAACACCGGCATCACCGCGGTGATCGGCGCCGACGGCGCGGTGGTCGCCCGGCTGCCGCAGTTCGCCGAGGGCCGGCTCGATGCGAGCGCGCAGGGACGCGCGGGCCTCACGCCGTACGTAGCGTTCGCCGACGGGCCGGCGCTCGCGCTCTGCCTGCTGCTTCTGCTCTTCGCCTGGCGCGCGCGCAGCCGCTAGAATTCAGGCCGCGCTTCCCCCGCCGATGCTCAGCTTCCAGCAACTCATCCTGCGCCTGAACGACTTCTGGGACCGGCGCGGCTGCGCGCTCTTGCAGCCCTACGACATGGAAATGGGCGCCGGCACCTTCCACACCGCGACGTTCCTGCGCGCGATCGGCCCGGAGCCCTGGAACGCGGCCTACGTGCAGCCCTCGCGCCGGCCGAAGGACGGCCGCTACGGCGACAACCCGAACCGCCTGCAGCACTATTACCAGTACCAGGTCGCGCTCAAGCCCTCGCCCGCCGACATCCAGGACATTTACCTGGAGTCGCTCAAGAGCCTCGGCATCGATCCGCGGGAGCACGACATCCGCTTCGTCGAGGACGACTGGGAGTCGCCCACGCTCGGCGCCTGGGGCCTGGGCTGGGAAGTCTGGCTGGACGGCATGGAGATCACGCAGTTCACCTACTTCCAGGAAGTTGGATCGCTCGCCTGCAAGCCGGTGCTGGGCGAGATCACCTACGGCCTGGAGCGCCTGGCGATGTACCTGCAGGGCAAGGACAGCCTCTTTGACCTGGTCTGGACCGACGGCGTCACCTACCGCGACGTCTACCACCAGAACGAAGTCGAGCAGTCGCGCTACAACTTCGAGCTCTCGAACACCGACATGCTTTTTCGCCACTTCGGCGAATTTGAATCCGAGGCCAAACGTCTCATCGAGGCGCAGTGCGTGCTGCCCGCCTACGAGATGGTGCTCAAGAGCTCGCACACCTTCAACCTGCTCGATGCGCGCGGCGCGATCTCCGTCACCGAGCGCGCCGCTTACATCGGCCGCGTGAGGGCGCTGGCCCGCGCCGTCGCGCAGGCCTACTACGACTCGCGCGAGCGGCTCGGCTTCCCGATGGGGAAGAAGTGATCGAAGCGACGCTGCTGGTCGAGCTGCTGACCGAAGAGCTGCCGCCGAGGTCTTTGCGTCAACTCAGCGAGGTGTTTGCTGAGCAGGTGACCTCGGAAATCATCAAGCATCGCCTAAAAGATCATGATCCTAAGAAGCGCGTATTTGCGACGCCGAGGCGATTGGCGGTTTCGATTGAGCATGTTCGTACTTCAGGATCGGATTCTGAAAACTCTGTTGACGGCCCGGTTAGCGCGAACGCCAAGGCTGTCGAGGGATTCGCGAGGAAGCATGGCATCGCGGTGGACGCACTTCAACGTCGTCAAACACCCAAGGGTGAGATCGTTGTCGCCAAGGTGAAGCTTTCTGGAGTGAAGTTGGAAGCTGTTCTTGCAGAAATTGTCGAAACGGCACTGAAGAAGCTCCCCATACCGAAAGTGATGCGCTGGGGTTCGGGTGAAGCGCAGTTCGTGCGGCCTGTGCACGGGCTGGTGATGCTGCACGGGACGAAAGTCGTGCCCGGCGAAGTCCTCGGCCTCAAGTCCGGGAACAAGACGCGCGGCCACCGCTTCATCGGCAAGAGCGAGATCGCGCTTGCGAGCGCAGACGAGTACGAGAGGAAGCTGCTCGACGAGGGCAGGGTCGTCGTCGATTTCGACCAGCGGCGCGCTCAGATTGAAAAGCTTTTGAACGAAAAGTCCGAGGAGCAAAAGGCGAACCTGGGCGAGTACCAGGCGCTGCTCGACGAAGTCACGGCGCTGGTTGAGTTTCCGAGCGTCTACGTGGGCGAGTTCGACAGGACTTTCCTCTCCGTGCCGCAGGAGTGCCTGATCCTGACGATGCGGCAGAACCAGAAGTACTTCCCGCTGTTCGACGGCGCGGGCAAGCTCGCGGGCAGGTTCCTGATCGTCTCCAACATGCAGGTGGCGGACGCGCGCCACATCGTCGGCGGCAACCAGCGCGTGGTGCGGCCGCGGCTGGAGGACGCGCGTTTCTTCTACGACCAGGATCGCAAGGTTCGACTTGATAGTCGGATTGAGAAGCTTGCTGGCGTTGTCTATCACAACAAACTCGGGACGCTGCGGGATAGAGTCGGTCGCGTTCGGACGCTCGCCGGCAAGATCGCCGTGGTCCTGAAAGCAGATGTCGTCTTGGCTGAGCGAGCCGCTGAGCTTGCAAAGGCGGATCTACTCACCGGCATGGTGGGCGAGTTCCCGGAGCTGCAGGGCGTGATGGGCCGCTACTACGCGCTGCACGACCAGGAGCCCGCTGCGGTCGCCGACGCGATCGAGGCGCACTACCGGCCGCGCTTCGCCGGGGACCGGCTGCCCGAGGGCAACGTCGCCTGCGCGGTGGCGCTCGCCGACAAGCTCGATGCGATCGCCGGCCTGTTCAGCATCGGCCAGCAGCCCACCGGCGACAAGGACCCCTTCGGGCTGCGCCGCGCCGCGCTCGGCGTGGTGCGCATCCTCGTCGAGCACCGCCTGCACCTGTCGCTCGCGGAGCTTGCCAAGGCGGCGCTCGAGCCCTTCAAGGGCAAGGCGCTGCCCGAGTTCGTCCAGTTCGTCTACGACCGCTTTGCCGGCTATCTCAAGGAGCTCGGCTTCTCGACGCTGCAGATCGATTCGGTTCTGAGCATGAACCCCACCAGCCTCGCGGTGGTGCTGGAGCAACTGGCAGCCGTGAAGGCCTTTCAAGCGCTTCCCGAGGCCGAAAGCCTTGCCACGGCGAACAAGCGGATCGTGAACATCCTCAAGCAGGCCGAGTCGAAGGGCGAGTCGTTCGCCAACGCGGAGCCCGGTGAGCTCAAGGAGCCTGCCGAGCGCGCATTGCGCGAGGCGGTGCGTTCCGTGTCGGAGAAAGCCGGGGCTCTCTATGAGAAGGGCGATTACACCGGTTACCTGAAGAGTTTCGCGGTGCTGAAAGCGCCCGTGGATGCGTTCTTCGACAAGGTGATGGTAATGGTGGACGATGAGAAGCTGCGTCGTGGACGGCTAGCCCTGCTGCGCGACTTGCGAACGGCCATGAACCGCGTCGCCGACATTTCCAGGCTCGCGACATGAAGCTCGACGAAGGATCACTCGCTTGAAGCTCGTGATACTCGACCGTGACGGCACCATCAACTACGACAGCGACCAGTACATCAAGTCGCCGGCGGAGTGGAAGCCGATCCCGGGCAGCCTCGAGGCGATCGCGCGCCTCACGCAGGGCGGCTGGCGCTGCGTGGTGGCGACCAACCAGGCGGGCATCGCGCGCGGCCTGTTCGACATGGCGACGCTGAACGCGATCCACGCCGAGATGCACCGCGCGGTCGCGCTGGCGGGCGGCCGCATCGACGCCATCTTCTTCTGCCCGCACGCGGCCGAGGCCAACTGCGAATGCCGCAAGCCCAAGCCGGGCCTGCTGCGCGAGATCGGCGCGCGCCTGGACGTGGAGCTCGCGGGCGTGCCGCTGGTCGGCGATGCGCTGCGCGACCTGCAGGCCGCGGCCGCGGTCGGCTGCAAGCCCTTCCTCGTGCTCACCGGCAAGGGCAAGAAGACGCGCGCGGACGGCGGCCTGCCGCCGGGCACCGAAGTGGTCGCCGATCTCGCGGCCGTCGCCGCACGCCTTGCGCCGTGACGCGGCCCTGACCGCGCAGTGATGGTCGCCCTCCGCTCGGCCCTGTTCTGGCTGGCGCTCGTCCTGGTCACCCCGCCCTACGCGCTGCTCGCGCTCGCAAGCGCGCCGCTGCCGCGCATGGCGCGCTACCGCGTCATCTCTGGCTGGTCGCGGATCGTACTCTGGTGCCTGCGCCTCGTGTGCGGCGTGCGCTGGCGCGTCGAGGGGCGCGAGCACCTGCCCGCGACGCCCGCGGTGATCCTCGCCAAGCACCAGTCGGCCTGGGAGACGCTCGCCTTCCAGCAGATCTTCCCGCCGCAGGTGCACGTGCTCAAGCGCGAGCTGCTCTGGCTGCCGTTCTTCGGCTGGGGCCTCGCGCTCATGAGCCCGATCCCGATCGACCGCGGCCGCGGCCTCTCGGCGCTGCGCCAGATCGCGCGCCGCGGCAAGCAGCGCCTGCAGCAGGGCTTCTGGGTGGTGGTGTTTCCCGAGGGCACGCGCGTGAAGCCCGGCGCGCGGCGCAAGTACCAGCTCGGCGGCGCCTGGCTGGCGGCAGCCGCGGCTGCGCCCGTGGTGCCGGTGGCGCACAATGCGGGTCGGCTCTGGCCGCGCAACTCGTTCCTCAAGCATCCGGGCGAGGTAACCGTGCGTATCGGGCCGCCGATCGACAGCAAGGGGCGCGCGCCCGAGGACATCAACGCACTGGCGGAAATGTGGATCGAGACCCAGCAGCAGGCCCTGGACAGCTGACGCTGTTTGACGAACCGCCGCATGCCGAGGACGCGCCGCGGCGGAGCGCGCTGCTCGGTGGCCGCGCGCTCGAATTCCGCTTCCGGCGCCGGCGGCGGCGCACCATCGGCCTGCGCGTGGACGAGCATGGCCTGTCGGTTGCGGCGCCGCTGCGCGCGCCCTGGCGCGAGATCGAAGGCTTCCTGCGCGACAAGGCCGCCTGGATCCTGGAGAAGCTCGACGAGCGCGCGGCGCTCGGCTCGCCGGTCACCATCTTCGGCGAGACGGGCGAGATTCTGCCGCTGCACGGCCGCGAGGTGACGCTGGCGGTCGTGCCGGGTGGCCGCGGCGTGGCGCTGGAAGGCGCCGAGTTGCGCGTCGCCCTGCCCCAGCCGCAGAACCGCGGCGCGGTGCGCCGGCTGCTGCTCGCCTGGCTGAAGG
>JBASCW010000139.1:0-6734 GCA_049651845.1 Burkholderiales bacterium
ACTCATCACGTGATACAGATCGAAGACGATCTTGTCGCGCGCCCCGGGCACCAGCCTGAGCGTGGAGGCGGTGTAGGGCGGCCACAGGTCCATGGCGATCGCCCGAACGCCCTCGAGCTGCGCGGCGGAGAGACTCAGGAAGTAGCCATCCAGGCTCTCCATGCGGCGCGCCTCGGCCCCGGTGTGACGTTGCACGATGGCGCTTATGTCGCGTCGCAGGCCACTATTGGAAAAGCGGGAGGGCGGTCAACCGCTGCTCGCCGCGCCTCAGGTGTTGCACCCAGACGGAGGCGTCGGCGAGGACCATCTAGGTCGCGCGGCGACGCGGAATGCGGCGCAGGCGCCGTTCGCTGCCACCCAGCGCCGCAAGCCGCTCCGCGCTCGCTTTCGCTATCGGGGCTTCCAGTCCCATCCGCACCGGCGCGGTCTTCTCGGCGACGCCGGTCAGCGCGGCCGCTCTGGCGAGGGCGCTGCGGTCGATGCTCAACGTGGTTCGGCCGATGGTTTTCATGCATACAACGTTGTCATACCCATATGCACATTGCAAGGACATGGCAGCACCTGGCGGGATTTGGCGTGATGAACGGCAGTCGGCAGACCGAGCGTGATAGGGTCGTGTCGCAGCCCTACACGGGGTCTATCACTTCGCTTCGAACGAAACCGAAATACGCATTGGATGCTTCAGTGAGTCGCTGACCTTGCACGCGGCGGCGATCTTCTGGAGCTTCGCTCGTTGTTCGGCGCTCAGATCGCCCGAAATCGACACGCTCGCGTCGATGCCGCCGATGCGTGTCGGGTTGTCGGCAATGACGTCGGTGAGCGTCACCGAGATTTGGTCGAGGCGGTATCTGCGGTTCCGCGCGAAGACCACCATCATGCCCGCGATGCAAGTGCCGAGCGAAGCCAGCAGGAGTTCGCCCGGCCTGACGCCCGGATCGCTGCCGTCGCGAACGTCGTTCGGGGAAGCAACTCCTTCGCGCGGCAGGAACCCCTTGATCGTCGCGCTCCCGGTGTCGATGAGAAGTTCGTCCTTGCCGGCGTAACCGACAACAACGCGGGATGAACCCTTTTTCGGTGGAATCTGTTCGGTCATATCCGGCTCCATGATTCGATCGCCGGCTGTACCTCGCCGACCACCGCGCGGGTGGTCACATCGTCGACGGCAGCCAAAGGACGATCTGGGGAAAGAAAGTGATGAAAACGACAAAAAGAAGAATGATGATGCAGAACGGCGCGGCGCCGCGGAATATCGTCACCATCGGAACCTCGGGGGCGACACGCTGCATGACGAACACATTCATGCCGATCGGGGGCGTGATCAGCGCCAACTCGATCATCACCGTCACGTAGACGCCGAACCAGACGCGGTCGAAGCCGAGCGCGAGAACGATCGGGAACACGAACGGCAGGGTCAAAATGATCATCCCGAACGTGTCCATGATCGCGCCGAGGATCAGGTACATCACGGTGAACAGCGCGATGACGAGATAACGATCGATTCCGGATCGGCCGACGTAGGCGATCAATTCCGTCGTCACCTGGGCCTGGACCAGGAACTTACCGATGAGGATGCCGCCGACGAGAATCGTGTAGATCATGGCGCTGAGGATCGCCGCCTCGCGCAACGCGTCCGCCAACGCGCGCCACGTGAGTCGGCGCATCGCCACCGCCACCGCGATGACCCCGATCGATCCGATCGCCGACGCCTCGGTTGGCGTGAAGACGCCGCCATAGATGCCGCCCAGCACGATGCCGAAGATCGCCGCCGTCGGAATCAGCCTGAACAGCGACAGGAACCGCTCCGACCAGGAATAGCTGGGGCCGCGCGGCCCGAGTTCCGGATTGAGGGCGCAACGAATCACGATCCATAGGGCAAACATCGATGCCAGCAGCAAACCGGGCGCGATGCCGGCGACGAACAGCTTCCCGATCGACGTCTCGGTCCAGAGGCCGATGAAGATGAAGGGAATGCTCGGCGGAATGAGAATGGCCAAGGTCCCGGCCGCGGCGAGACTCCCGGTCGCCAAGCCAGGATCGTACTTGTAGCGTCGCATTTCTGGCATCAGCATCGCGCCCATCGTCGCGACGGCGGCGACGCTCGAACCCGTCACGGCGCCGAAACCGGCCGAGGCGACCGTCGCGGTCACGGCAAGGCCGCCGGGAAGCCAGCCGAACCACTTATGCACGGTGTCGAAGAGATCGGTCGCAATCCGGGCATTGAACACCAGCTGCCCCATGAACAAAAAGAGCGGAATCGCGACCAGCAGGAAATCGGTGCCCGCTTCCCAGGCGACCAATTGGGTTTGCACGATCGCTTGCGGCCAGCCGAGCATGATGCCATTGCCGACGAAGCCGACGACCCCCAGCGCGAAGCCGATCGGCACGCCATAGAAAATGAGAGCGAGCGCCACGACCATCGCGACGATGCCGATCGCGATCGGATCCATCAGCCGTCCCTCCCTTCGGCGTTCCGCGCGAGGCTTCGCCCGATCACAACGACGAACTGAAGGCACAAAACGGACGCCGAAAGCCCCAAAAACGCCGCGAACGGCCAATAGGGGAGATCAATGAGGTACGCGCCAGAACCCAACCGATACATCCGGCCGACTGCGGCGAAGGATGCGTAGGCCAGCACCCCCGCGAGCACCAGGCCGCACAACGCCGACACCGCGTCCGCCCGGCGCCTGGCCCGCGCGCCGTAGCGCGCGTAGAACAGATCCATCCGCACGTGTCCGCCGCTATGGGTGCAGTAGGGAAGGCTCGCGAGGAGCGCGACCAGAAGCAGAAGCGAGCCCACCTCGTTCCCCCACGGCAGCGGCGCCCGCAAAACGTAACGCAGGAACACGTCGAGGCCGATCAATCCGATGAGGGCCGGCAGGGCGACATAGGCCCCGAGCCCATGAGCCCGTCGGGAAAGCCGGGCGACGAACCCGGAATCGGATCGGCCACAGGACTGATCGTCGCTTGGAGGCGCGTCGGCCATCGTCGGAGCTCGCTGCGAGACGGTCAGCAAGCCGTCAGAACTTGATGATTCCCTTCACCGGGTGATCCACAAGCAGCTTGAGCGCTTCTTCGTCCGATATAGACGCGTATTTCGCCTTCAGCTTCTCGATGTCCGCGATCAGGGCACGTCCCGGCTGACCGTCTTTTTCGCGCGCCGCCACCCAAGCATTGACGACGGTCTTGGCGATCGCCTTGCCGCGTTCGAGTTCGTCGCTCGTGAGCGTGATGGTCTCCACGCCCTGGTCCTTGTAAATGGCGAGCGCCTTTTGGCGAAAATCGACCACCGTGCGCTGTGCCACCGCCGCAGCCGTGTATTGCTGGAAGTTATAGAACGCCGTCTTGAGATCGGGCGGGAGGCGGTCGAAGGATTTTCGATTGATGCAGGTGTCCATGGTGGGCGAGACGATTCCGAGCGTCGTCCGATACTTGAACACCTCGTAGAGCTTGTACGGCACGAAACCGCCATCGGTCCAGATTACCGCGTCGGCGATGCCTTGCTGCGCCGCCGTGTAAATGTCCGGAAACGGGATGTTGAGCGCCACGAAACCGTATGCCTTTGCGATCTCGGGCACCATGCCCTGGGCGATGATCTTCATACCCCGCAGGTCGGCGAGCGAGCGGATCGGCTTCTTGCTCATGATGTCGTTCGATCCGAGATGGACCGAATAGCCGTAATAGACGCCCTGGCGTTCGAACTCGGGGGCGAAATACTTCTCGGCGAGTTCGAGATAGATTCGCGTGTTCACGAGCGCGCTGCCGGTGGCGACGAACGGTTGGCCGAAAACCTTGGTCAACTCGAATCCGCGTCCCTCGAAGGCCGCAAAGCAAGTTCCATAGTCTGAAATGCCGGCGCCGACGCCCTTGAAGCCGTCGCGAATACCGACGAGCGTACCCGCGCCGAACAGCTTGAACGAAAGCTTCTTGTTCGTCGCCTCCGCAAGCCAGTCGAACGCCTGGCGCCAAACCGGCGGCACGATCGACGCCGGAGGCTGAGGAAAGGAAAACTTGAGTTCGATCGGCTCGCCCGCGTACGTAATTTTCGGTTTGGTCGCCGAATTCTTGTGCGACAGCCAATCGTCGATCGCGTCGGCGGACGCGGCGCTCGCGAAAAGTGCCGCGGAAATCGCCGGCGCTGCGATCCAGGACAAGGTCTTGAAGGTTTTCATGGCATTTCTCTCCCCATTGTCGACCCGTCGGTTTCGGCTTCTCGGTCGAGCGGTGATTGGACGGACTCGATCCGCGGGTCGTTCAGCGGATCGGCCGAATCGTTGTCGCTTGCACCGGTCCGCAACGCCGTCAAAAGGAAGTCGCGCAGCAGCCTCAATTGGTGGCGATAGAACCGCGCATCGCTCCGACGCGCCGCGTGAAGGGAGAAGCCCCGCATGGCGGCGACGGTGAAATGCAATATGTCGGACAGGCGCTCCGGAGCAACGGGAATATCCGACAGCGCGTCCGCCCAATACCGCTCCGCGACCTCGACGCTCAGCGACCGATAGTCGCGAATCCGCGCACTGGTCTCGCGGTCGCTGCGGGCGCCGAGCACGATCTCGATCGCGGCCGCGTAGGCGCGACTGCCGTAAATCGACCAGAGGACCCGGACGAGATCATCGCAGCGCGCTTCCAAGGACCTGTTTCGATCGGCGATGTCCGAGATGCCCGACGCGAACTGCCGGCAGACGAACTCGAGGACCGCCACCAGCAGATCCGCCTTGTTCCGGAAGTGGTGCTGCAAGGCGCCGCGCGACACCCCGGCGCGCCGCGCGATCTCGGCCGTCGTCGCGTTCTGAAAGCCACGCTCACAGATCGAATCGATCGTGACGTCGATCAGCTTGGCGCGTGTCTCGCCACTGCGTTCGTCTTGGGTCCGGCGTTTGGAAACCATCAATACGTCTCTTACTCTTTGACGTGTAACGAATATTAACATGCAATACGGATTGTATGTTGAATCGCTCTTGTCCAAAAACGATCGGAAAACTCATGCGCCGCCCGCTCCCGCGCGGGCCTGGCCCGAGCACGCCAATCTGGCGCTCACTTACCACCCTCTGCCCACATCGCCTGAAGCCGCGCTGCGGGGCGAGCGAGCCTCGCAGCGCGGCTTTGCTTGCGTGATCCAAGCCAGCGCGGGCAAGCGCCGAATAGCGCAACGCTCGAAACCCCGACGGAACGCTCATGACCGGCCAAACCCGCCGCAAGCCGAGCGTTCCCGCGCCTGCCCCGCAGCGCACGGCGGCCACGCACGCGAGCGCGGCGCATGAGTTTTTCTATCGTTCCGCGCTGCTGCTTTCGCCGAGCCAGGCAAAGCGGCACGACTGGACAACCGAACAAGTATTCGCCGAAACAAAGAGGATGGGATTCGACCCGAAAACGTCCGCCGAATTTTCGACGTTTGTGGCGAAGATGATCGGCTAGTTCGTCTCAGGAGGCGCCACTTCGGCCATCGCCTCCGCCAACTGGTCACGAAATCACTTGCCGCGCGATGCCCCGGCTTGTTCCGCGCCAGCCCTGCCGGAGAGCACCAGCCTGCGCGCGGTGGGGGGCACGAAAATCTCCTGGCAGTAGAGCGTCTCGCCGCCGGCGGCGTAGGCGGCGATTTCCACCAGCAGGCCCGCCGCCGCACGTTTTACCCCGATCGCGCGGCAAATCTCATCGGGCAGGCGAATCGCGCAAACTTGCTGGTAGAGCCGCGACACCGGCACGTGCATCTCGCGCGCGAGCAGCCTGCTGAAATTGGCCGAAGCGAGCGCCTTCAGCGGTTCGCGGCCCAGAGCACCCGCGTGCCCGGCGGCGACGTAGAAGCGGCTGTAGACGCTGAACTCGCCGCCGACGCCGAGCAGCCGGTCGATGCGCAGCACACTGCGGCCGGCGGCGCCGAGGCGCGCGGCCCAGGGGCCGGGACGCGTTTCGCGCCGGCGCGAGAGCACTTTCGGAAACACCGGCAGGGGGGTCGCGCCGTCGCCGCCGACGAACCAGAAGTGCAGCGGATCGTGCATACGCGCGCGCTGGTCGGTGACGAAACTGCCGTGGCCGCGGCGGCGCACCACGAGGCCGTCTTCGACCAGCGAACGGACCGCGCGCTGCACCGTGCCGAGGCTGAAGGGCGTGAGGAGCGTCAGTTCCGCTTCGGTGGGCAGCTGGTCACCGCTCGTCCAATGGCCGCCGTCCATCGCACGCAGCAAGGTCTCGCGCAACTGCTGATGCTTGGAAAGCCGGACTGCCCCGCGCGCGGGAGGCTGCCAGTACCTTTGGAAGAAATTTTTCCGTGCCGGCGTCACCTTCAGGAGTTTACCCGGCGGCGATCGCCATGATCTCAACCAGCGTCGCGGAGGTGGCGAGACTCGCCTGCACGCAGGCGCGCGCCGGCGCGTGCTCGGGTTTCATCCACGCCTGCCAGGCCTTGTTGATCTCTTCCTTGTCGCGGATATCGTCCAGATAGATCGTCGCCGACAACAGCCGCGAGCGGTCGGACCCGCAGGTGGCGAGCAAGGCGTCGATCTTCGCCAGGATCTGCTCAGTCTGCGCGCGCACCCCCTTCGAGGTGTCCTCGGCGATGAGGCCGGTCAGGAACACCATGCCGTTGTACTCGACGGCGGAGGACATGATCGGTCCGGACTGGTGGCGCACGATGGGGGTGGACATGGTTTTCTCCGCGTTGTTTCGCTACAGGATTGCGTGCTGCGCGCGCAGCAGGCCGCGCAACTTCGCGGTGTCCACCGCGCGCGGCGGCACGGCGT
>JBASCW010000140.1:0-13389 GCA_049651845.1 Burkholderiales bacterium
CATCGGGCGCCTGCGCGCGCGCGAAGCCCGCGCAGGCCGCCTGCAGCGCCGGCGTGCCGGGCGGATGCAGACGGATCCAGCGCGCCACGATCGCCATGGCGAAAGCCTAGCAGATGCGCCGGCGGCGGGCGCCTATTTCTTCTTTTTCTTGGCCGACTTGCCCACGCCCTCGAGCGCGTTCTCGAGCGCGCGCGTGAGCGTCTTCAGCACCTTCAGGCGCGCGTGGTACTTGTTGTTCGCCTCGACCAGCGTCCAGGGCGCGAGCGAGGTCGAGGTGCGGTCCACCATGTCGCAGATCGCGCGCTCGTAGGCGTCCCACTTCTTGCGGTTGCGCCAGTCTTCCTCGGTGATCTTGAAGCGCTTGAAGGCGACCTTCTCGCGCAGCTTGAAGCGCTTGAGCTGCTCCTCGTTGCCGATCGCCAGCCAGAACTTCACGATCACCACGCCGTGGCGCAGCATCGCGCCCTCAAAGTCGTTGATCTCCGTGTAGGCGCGCAGCCAGTCGTCCTCCGAGCAGAAGCCCTCGACGCGCTCGACCAGCACGCGGCCGTACCAGGAGCGGTCGAAGAAGGCGAAGTGGCCCTGGCGCGGCAGGTGGCGCCAGAAGCGCCACAGGTAGGGCTGCGCGCGCTCCTCTTCCGTGGGCGCGGCGACCGGCACGTTGGTGTAGCAGCGCGGGTCGAGCGCGCCCGTGACGCGCCGGATCGCGCCGCCCTTGCCCGCCGCGTCGTTGCCTTCGAACACGCCGACCACGGAAAGCTGCTTGAAGCGCGGGTCGCGCGAGGCCACGTTCAGGCGCGCCTGCCATTTCTCCAGCTCTTTCGAGTATGCGGCCTTGGAGAGCGGCTGGTCGAGCTGGAGCGCGCGCAGCACGTTCAGCTTGTCGTCCGGCGCGGGCATCGGCGGCGTGCGGTCCGGAGAGCGCTTGCCCGCCTTCTCGTCCAGGCGCTCGCGCAGCGCGGCGAGCAGGTGCCGCCCCACGGTGAGCGAGCGGTAGCGCGCGCTCGCCCCCGGCACCACGATCCAGGGCGCCTGCGCGGTCGAGGTCTTGCGCAGGAAGGGGTCGCAGACGCGCGTGAACTTCTTGTAGAGCTTGAAGAACTCCAGGTCGCGCTCGGTCACGCGCCAGCTCGTCTTCGGGTCGCTCGCGAGCTCCTTCAGGCGCTTCCTCTGCTGGCCCTTGGACAGGTGGAACCAGTACTTCAGCAGCAGCACGCCCTCGTCGGAGAGCATCTTCTCCAGGCGCTGGATCTCGGCGATCTCGCGCGCGAACTCGCCTTCGCCGATCTGGCCGAGCACGCGCCTGAGGATCGGCATGGTGTGCCAGGCGCCGAAGAAGATGCCGATCTTTCCCTTTGGCGGCAGCGCGCGCCAGAAACGCCACAGCGCCGGCCGCTCGCGCTCCTCGTCCGAGGGCTCGAGGAAGCCGTAGGTGAGGATATGGCGAGGGTCCATCCACTCGTTCAGCAGCTTGACGGTCTCGCTCTTGCCCGCGCCCTCGACGCCGGCGATCAGGATCAGCACCGGGAAGCGGCCGTTCTGCGTGAGGTCGAACTGCGCGTTGAGCAGCTCCTGGCGCAGCTTGCCCTCCTCGCGCTTGTAGACCGCCTTGTCGACCTTGTGCTTCAGATTCGCGGACTCGAACATGTTTCCCCTCAGTCTGGCCCGATGTTTATGCTCAGGCCCCCGCCTGCGCCCCGGCCTGATTTGGATCAAATGTCGGCGTCATGGCGCCCGCTGGCCCTGCAGCCCGAAGAAGCGCCGTATCTTCTCCAGCAGCTCGCCCGACGTCGGCGGGACCGCCGCGCCGGCCTGCGCGGCCGCCTCGCGCGCTGCCGCCAGCCCGCTCGCGCGCGCCGTCATGGTGCGGCTCATCTCCTCGGCGATCTCCGGGCGCGCGAGCAGCAGGTCGCGGAACGCGGTGCGGTCCAGGCGGTAGCATTCGACGTCCTCGCGCGCGACCACCGTGGTGCTGCGCGGGGCGCCCGTGAGCATGCCCATCTCGCCGAAATAGCTGCCCGCGCCGATCTTGCCGACCGCGCGCTTGCCGCCGTCCGGGAGCTCGAGCATCGAATCGGCTTCGCCCGCGGTGACGATGTAGAGCCAGTGCGAGGTGTTGCCCTGGCGCGTCATCACGTCGCCGGCGGCGAACGGCGCGTACTGGAGACGCTCGGCGAGCGCCTTGCGCTCCTCGGCCGACAGCGTCGCGAACAGGTCCACGCCGTCGATCGCGTGCAGGCGGCGCTGCACCTCGCGCTTGTGCACCGCGCGGGCGTGCTCCTCGTTTTCCTGGAAGATGTGCCGCGTCGACTGCGGCTCGGCGACGCGGATGGCGGCGCGCTGCAGGGCCGTGAACAGGTGCACGCGCACGACCGAGTCGGTGGGATCGTCGGCGGCGAGGTCGGTGAGCCAGTAGCGCAGCGCATAGCGCAGGTTGCCGTCCTGGAAGCCCAGCAGCACGCAACTGCCGAGCGGCGCGCGCGCGGTGCCCGGGATCTCGGCCTCCTGGATCGCGCTCTCGACGATCGCGATCACGCGCGCCGGCGGCACCGAAGGATCCACGTCGAAGTGGATCCAGCGCCGCCACTGCAGCGGCTGGCCCTCGCGCTCGCCGAGGATCATCACCCGGCTCTTCATGAGCTGGCTGTTCGGGATCACCACGGTTTCCCAGTTGCGCGTCTCGACCAGCGTCGAGCGCCAGCCGATGTCGACCACGCGGCCGGTCACCTCGTCCACCCTGAGCCAGTCGCCGACGCGGATCGAGTCGTCGAGCTGCAGCGCGAGGCCGCCCAGCACGTTGCCGAGCGTGTCCTGCATCGCGAAGGCCACCACCGCGGTGACCACCGCCGAGGTGGCGAGGATCTCGCCGGGCATCAGCCCCGCCGAGCGCAGCTGCACCACCGCGAGCACCGCGTAGGCCGCGGCGAACAGCAGGTCGCCGACGATGCGCGGCGGATGCAGGCGCACCAGCGGCAGCAGCAGGCGCAGCGCCGCGAAGCCGGCGAGGCGCAGCAGCGCGACGTAGGCGATGACCTGGAACAGCACGCGCAGCACCTCGGCGGTGCGCGCGAACTCCATCACCGCGGCCGCGGCGCCGGCGAGCTGGCCGGCGAGGCCCGCGACGAACAGCCAGAGCGTGTTCAGGTAGGAGCGGCGCTCGGCCGGGCGCAGCGTCGCGAGCGTGAGCGCGAGCGCCAGCGCGAGCACCGCGAGGTACGGCGTCTCGGGCTGCCAGAACTGCTGGAAAGTTTCGCGCATGCGCGCGCGGCGGGCGCCCGCCTACTCCTTCACCACGATCTCGACAATCTATCACGCAGCGCAGCGCGCGCGCGGACCGCCAGGGTTCCGGCCGCGCGTCCTTCTGGCGCCGCAAGGGCTGGGCTATCATCGTTCCGATGAGCAAACCGCCGCCCTCGGAGCCCGGACGCTGGCTCATCCTGATCGCGACCCTGCCCACCGAGGATCCCGCCGCGCGCATGCGCGTGCTGCGCACGCTGGAGTCGCTCGGCGCCGCGGTGATGCGCGAGGGCGCCTACCTGCTGCCCGACACCGCCGCCTGCCGCCAGGGCCTGGAGCATCTGGCCGAGTACGTGACCAAGGGCGCCGGCAGCGCGCAGGTGCTGCAGGTGGTGCCGGTCTCGGACGCGCAGCGGGCCGCGTTCCGGGCCCTGTTCGACCGCTCGGCGCGCTACGCCGAGTTCATCAAGGTGGTCGACAGCCTCAAGGTCGGCTACGGCATCTCCGACCCGGGCGCGATCTCGCGCGTGCTGAACAAGCAGCGGCGCGAGCTCGAGGCCATCAGCGCGCTCGACTTCTTCCCGAGCGACCTGCAGGAGCGGGCCAAGCGCGCGCTGGCGGCCGCCGAGGCCGCCGTGCACAAGCTGCTGTTTCCCTCGCGCGCGGCGGCGGCAGACAAGACCCACACGCAGTTCCTGCGCTGCACCTGGGTCACGCGCCGACCGCTCTGGGCCGACCGGCTGGCCTGCGCCTGGCTGATCCGGCGCTTCCTCGATCCCGAGGGCAGCGTGCGCTGGCTGGACAAGGTGCAGGAGCCGCCGGCCGACGCCGTGGGCTTCAGCTTCGACGGCGCGCGCTTCGGCAACAGCGCCTCGCAGGTGACCTTCGAGGTGATGCTGCACCGGTTCGGCCTCGCCGACAACGCCGCGCTCGCCAAGATCGGCGGCATCGTGCACTACCTCGAGGCGCGCGAGTCGCCGGTGCCGGAAGCCGCCGGCGTGCAGACGCTGCTGCAGGGCGCCGCGCGCCGCGCAACCAACGACGACGAGCTGCTCGCCGAGGCCGAGAAAACCTTTGACCTGCTCTACGAAGCCTACTTCGAGGCCCCGAAGAAGTAACCCCTAGCGGTTCTTCTTGGTGTCTTGCAGGTCGCGCGCGTGCTCGGCGCGCAGTTCCTTGAGGCGCGCGTCCACCGCCGACTGCTCGTAGAAATTGCCGTCGCCGGCCGCCTGCGCGAACTGCAGCTGTTCGATCGCCGCCGGCAGGCTGCCCTGCAGCAGGTAGACCTCGGCCTGGGCCTGGTGCTGCAGCAGCCGGCGGCCCTGCCCCGCGTAGGCCTTGGCGCGCGCCTCGTGCAGCCTCGGGTCCCTCGGATACAGCCGCATCGGCTCGGCGAGCATCGCCAGCACCTCGTCGTAGCGCCCCTGATCCTGCAGCACCTCGAGCATCGCGTAGAGGATCGAGCGGCGTTGCGGATCGCGCGCGTGCGCGGCCTTGAGCAGCGCGAGCGCGCCGGCCGCGTCGTTCTGCGCCAGGCGCGCGCGCGCCGCCAGCGTGTCCACCATCGGGCTCGCGACCTTGTCGGCGCGCAGGCGCCCGATTTCGCCTTCGGCGCGCTTGGCATCGCCCGCGCGTAAGTAAGCGACCGCCAGGCCGTAGCGCGCGCCCGGCTCGCTGGCGAAGCGCCGATCGCCGACCGCGTCGGTGAAGACGCGCACCGCATCGCGCGCCTCGCCCGCCTCGGCGCGCAGCTTGGCGCGCACCAGGTGGTACTCGATGGCGTCGACGCGCTGCCTGTAGGGCTGCGCCTCGGCGCGCGCCTGCGCGTCCGAGATGCGCTCGGTGGTCACCGGGTGGCTGCGCAGGTAGCCCGGCACCGCGCCGCTGTCCGCGAGGCGCATGGCGCGCTGCATCTTCTCGAAGAACTGCCCCATCGCGCGCACGTCGAAGCCGGCGCCCGAGAGCGCCTGGAAGCCGATGCGGTCGGCCTCGCGCTCGAAGTCGCGGCTGTAGGCGAGCTGCGAGGACACCGCGCCGCCCTGCACCGCGGCCATCGCGCCGCTCGCCAGGTCCGGGCGCGAGGCCCCGAGCAGGATCGCCGCCGCCATCGCGATCATCATCGGCACCTGCATCTGCTTCTGGATGCCGATCTGGCGCGCAATATGGCGCTGCGTGACGTGCGCGATCTCGTGCGCCAGCACCGAGGCGATCTCGGACTCGTTGTCCGAGGCCGTGACCAGGCCCGTGTTCACGCCGATGAAGCCGCCGGGCAGCGCGAACGCGTTGATCGAGGCGTCGCGAATGGCGAAGAACTCGAAGTCCTGGCGCGCGCCGGGCGCCGCGGCAACCAGCCGCGCGCCCAGGCCGTTCAGGTACTCGGCGACCTCGGCATCATCCAGGTAGGACGGGTCGCGCCGGATGCTGCGCATCACCGATTCGCCGATGCGCCGCTCGGTCGCGAGCGAGAGCTCGGACGAACCCGCGTCGCCCAGGTCCGGCAGAGGCGCGGCGCGCGGCGCGGGCTCGGGCGCGGGCTCGCTGCGGCCGAAGCGCGGCGGCGGGCTGTCCTGCGCGAACGCGCGCGGCGCCACCACGAGGGTCGCCGCCAGCAGCCAGACGAGAAATCGCATGCAGTTATGATACCGTTCGCACCCCCGGGGTTCCGCCCCGGTTACGTCTGGTTACGACTCCGCGGAGGACGGATTGGCGCGCAGGCTCTCACCCAAGCTCACGCACTTCGACCGTAAGGGCAGCGCCCGCATGGTGGACGTCGGCGCGAAGGACGAGACGCGCCGCGTCGCCATCGCCTCGGGCCGCATCGCGATGCGGCCCTCGACCTTCCGCATGGTGGTCGAGGGCAGCGCGGCCAAGGGCGACGTGCTCGGCGTCGCGCGCATCGCCGCGATCCAGGCCGCCAAGCGCACCTCGGAGCTGGTGCCGCTCGCGCACCCGCTCGCGATCACGCGCGTCAACACCGATTTCCGCTTCGACGCGGCGGCGAGCGAGATCGAGCTGGTCGCCACGGTCGAGTGCCGCGGCCGCACCGGCGTCGAGATGGAAGCGCTCAGCGCGGCCGCGGTCGGGCTGCTCACCGTCTACGACATGGTGAAGGCCGTGGATCGCGGCATGGTCATCCGCGCGCTGCAGCTCGAGGAAAAGCGCGGCGGCAAGTCGGGCACCTACCGGAGGCGCGGCGCCGGCAGCCGCAGGCCGCCAAGACGCTGAAGCCACGAGCCCTCATCGCCGTCGTCGCGCTGGCCGCGATCGCCGCGGGCGGCTGGACCTGGCACGCGCTGCGCGGCGGCGCCGGCGAGCCCGCCTGGCGCACCGGCAAGGTTGAGCGCGGCGCGCTGCAGGTGGTGGTGGCGGCGAGCGGTACGCTGAACGCGGTCACCACCGTGCAGGTCGGCTCGCAGGTCTCGGGGCAGATCTCGGAGATCCTCGCCGACTTCAACTCGCCGGTGAAGAAGGACCAGGTGATCGCGCGCATCGACCCGCAGAGCTTCGAGCTGCGCGTCAGCCAGGCGCGCGCCGACGTCGACGCCGCGAAGAGCGCGGTGGCGATCGCGCAATCGAGCCTCGCCGCGCAGCAGGCCGAGCTCGGCCGCGTGCGCGTGAACCTCGCCGACGCCGAGCGCGACCTCAACCGCAAGAAGACGCTGGTGGAGAGGAACTTCATCTCGCCCGCGGAGCTCGACAAGGCGCGCACCCAGTACGAGGCGACGCGCGAGCAGGCGCGCGTGGTCGAGGCGCAGATCGAGGTCAGCGCCGCGCAGATCGCGAGCGCGCAGGCCGCCGTCAAGCAGCGCGAGGCGCTGCTCAAGCAGGCGCAGGTGGACCTGGAGCGCACCATCATCCGCGCGCCGGTGAACGGCACGGTGATCCTGCGCAACGTGGATGCCGGCCAGACCGTGGCCGCGAGCCTGCAGGCGCCGGTGCTGTTCACCATCGCGCAGGACCTGCGCGACATGCAGGTCGAGGCGGCGATCGACGAGGCCGACGTCGGCAAGCTGCGCGTGGGCCAGCAGGCGGGCTTCACCGTGGATGCCTTCCAGCGGCGCGATTTCTCCGGCCAGATCCGGCAGATCCGCAAGTCGCCGGTCAACGTGCAGAACGTGATCAGCTACACCGTGATCATCTCGGCCGCGAACGCCGACCTCGCGCTGCTGCCCGGCATGACCGCCAACGTGCGCGTGCTGGTGGACAGCCGCGACGGCGTGCTCAAGGTGCCGAACGCGGCGCTGCGCTTCCGCCCCGCGCCGGGGCGCCTGTGGATGGTGGGATCTGACGGCAAGCCCGCGCCGGTCGCGGTCAAGACGGGCCTTACCGACGGCACGAGCACCGAGATCGCGGAGGGCCCGCTCAGGGAAGGCGACGCGGTGATCCTGGGCGGCGGCGAAGCGCCGGCGCCGGCCAGGAAGGCGGGCGGACCCGGCGGGCCGAGGATGTTCTGATGCCCGAGCCCCTGATCCGCACCCGAGACCTCGCCAAGGTCTTCCGGATAGGGACGGAGAAGGACCGCGCACAAGGGCGCGGTAGCGAGGTGAAGGCCCTGTCCGGCGTCAGCGTGGACATCGCGCCGGGCGAGTTCGTGGCGGTGATGGGCCCGTCGGGCTCGGGCAAGTCCACCTTCATGCACCTGCTGGGCTGCCTCGACCGCCCGAGCGCGGGCGAATACCTGCTGGGCGGTCGCCGCGTGCAGGAGATCGACGGCGATGCGCTCGCGGCGCTGCGCAACCGCAGCATCGGCTTCGTGTTCCAGCATTTCCACCTGCTCGCGCGCACCAGCGCCGCGGAGAACGTCGCGCTGCCGCTCCTCTACGCGGGCACGCCCGCGCGCGAGCGCCAGGCGCGCGTGCTCGAGATGCTCGAGCGCGTCGGTCTTGCCGATCGCGCAGCCCACCTGCCCGCGCAGCTCTCGGGCGGCCAGCAGCAACGCGTCGCGATCGCGCGCGCGCTCGTGACGCGGCCGCAGCTGATCCTCGCCGACGAACCCACGGGCGCGCTCGATTCGCGCACCGGCCACGAGGTGCTCGAGCTGCTGCAGGCGCTCAACCAGCAGGGCATGACCGTGGTGCTGGTGACGCACGAGGCCGAGGTCGCCGCCTATGCGCGCCGCAAGCTGCAGTTCCTCGACGGCCGCGTGATCGGCGACGAGTCGCGCGCGGAGGAGGCGGCCGCGGCATGAACCTCGCGGCGCTGCTGCGCGTGGCCCTGCGCGCGCTCGCGGCCAACAAGCTGCGCAGCGCGCTCACCATGCTGGGCATCATCATCGGCGCCGCGGCGGTGATCGTGATGACCGCGGTGGGCGCCGGCGCGCAGGCGCGCGTCGCCGAGCAGATCCAGTCGCTGGGCTCCAACCTGCTGCTGGTCGTCTCGGGCGGGGTCACCGCGGGCGGCGTGCGCACGGGCCTCGGCAGCTCGCTCACCATCTCCGAGGACGACGCGGCGGCGATCGCGCGCGAAGTGCCGGACACCACCACCGCGGCGGTGCTGCGCGGCACCGTGCAGGCGGTCTGGGGCAACCAGAACTGGTCCACCGCCGTGTTCGGCACCACGCAGGACTACCTCGCGGTCCGCCAGTGGCGGCTCGCCGCGGGCCGCTTCTACGACGCCGCCGACCAGGCGGCCGCGGCCAAGGTGTGCCTGATCGGCCGCACGGTCGCGCGCCAGCTCTTCGGCGACGCCGACCCCGTCGGCGAGGCGATCCGCATCCGGCGCGTGCCCTTCACCGTGATCGGCGTGCTCGAGTCCAAGGGCCAGACCATGATCGGCACCGACCAGGACGACATCATCCTGATGCCGATCGCCACCGCGCGTACGCGCGTGCTCGGCACGCCGAACCTCGCCAAGCAGCGCAGCGTCGGCGCGATCTGGGTGCAGGTCGCCGAAGGCGCCGACATGAAGGCCGCCGAAGAGCAGGTGCGCGCGCTGCTGCGCCAGCGCCACCGCATCCAGCCCGGGCAGCCGGACGACTTCTCGGTGCGCAACCTCGAGGAAGTCGCCTCGGCGCAGGAAGCCTCGGGCCGCGTGCTCGCGCTGCTGCTCGCCGCGGTCGCCTCGGTGTCGCTCATCGTGGGTGGCATCGGCATCATGAACATCATGCTGGTCTCGGTCACCGAGCGCACGCGCGAGATCGGCCTGCGCATGGCGGTGGGCGCGCGCGCGCGCGACATCCTCGGCCAGTTCCTCGTCGAGGCGGTCACGCTGTCGCTGCTCGGCGGCCTCGCCGGCATCGCGCTCGGCGTCGCCGCCGCGCTCGCCATCGCCGAGTTCGCCGACTGGCGCATCCACCTCTCGTTGCCCGCGGTGCTGCTCGCCGCGGCCTTCGCCGGCGCGATCGGCGTCTTCTTCGGCCTCTACCCCGCGCGCAAGGCCGCGCGCCTCAATCCGGTCGAAGCGCTGCGCTACGAGTAGCGCGCATAGCGACTTTCGGATAAGAATTGATCCATGACCGCCGACCCCCAAACCGGGTCTGACAGCGAGAAATCCGCCGATTTCCTGGTGGCGCTGCGCCCGCTGACGCTCGCCGACCCGTTGCGCTGGCTCGCGCTCGGCGCGCGCGATTTCCGCCGGGCGCCGGCGATCGGGCTGTTCTTCGGCGGCTGCTTCGTGGCGATGGGCTGGGCGCTGATCCTGATGTTCGAGAACGCGCCGGCCTACGTGCTCGGGCTCTCGGCGGGGTTCCTGCTCGTCGGCCCCTTCCTGTGCATGGGCCTCTACCACGTGAGCGAGCGGCTGGAGCGCGGCGAGCGCCCGCGGCTCTTCGACGCGGCGACGGCCTGGCGGCGCAAGCTCGACACGATCGCGATCTTCGGCGTGGTGCTGCTGGTGCTCGAGATGCTCTGGGCGCGGGCCTCGCTCGTGGTCTTCGCGCTCTCGTTCTCGGGCACGATGCCCGACTTCGCGGGCTCGCTCAGGAGCCTCGTCGACCCGAAGAACCTCGAGTTCACGCTCGCGTGGACGGCCCTGGGCGGCGTGTTCGCCACGATCATCTTCGCGGTGAGCGTGGTGAGCATCCCGATGATCCTCGACCGCCGCACCGACGCGATCACCGCCGGCCTCACCAGCATCCGCCTGGTCCTCGGCCAGCCCGCCGTGCTGCTGCCCTGGGCGGCGATCATCACGGTCCTCGTGGTGCTGGCGATGCTGCCGGGCTTCGCGGGCCTGCTCGTCGTGGGGCCCATCCTCGGCCACGCGTCCTGGCACGCGTATCGCGCCGCGGTCGAGCCGTCCGCGCGCTCCGCCTAGAATCTAGCCGCGCTCGTAGGTCACCATCGGCTCGGGCCGGTAGGCGGCGAGCTGCTCTTCGTTCATGTCGATGATGCGCACCATGTGCGTGATGCCGTGGAAGCCGAGCGTGGGCTCGGGCGGTGGCAGGGTTTCGAACGAGAACCGCGCGGCGACCTCGGGCGGCGCGAAGCGGATGCCGTGCTCGGTTGCCAATAGATCCCGGTAGGTCCTGCAGATCGCGACGTCCTCGGGAACGAGGTCGGTGATGCGCGGGTCCTGCAGCGCCTTGAGCAGGCGCCGGGAGCGCAGCGAGAAGCCGCCGTTGCCCACGCCGCCATCCGGCCAGGGCGCGCCCACGTAGTCGTAGTCGAGGAACTCCGCGCGCCAGCGCCTGCCGTTGACGACGAAGCCGTCGTACTGCACCACCAGCGCGTAGTCGGTCTCGATGTGCTCGGCAAGCGCCTTCACCATGAAGCGGCTGTAGTCGGCGATCGAAGCGATGTCCGGAATCACCACCACCTCGATGCCGGGCGCATCCACCGGCCGATTGGTGAAGAACTGCACGCGCTCGAAGCGGCACTGCGCCATCGAGCGGCGCAGCGCCACCAGCGCGAGCTCGTGGTGGCGGCAATCCGCGCAGGCGAGCGTGGTGCGCGGCACCGGCACGCGCGGCCCCTCGGGCGGCGCCTCGCCGCGCAGCCGCAGGCGCAGCGCCTCGCGGAACGCGCCGTGCGCCTCGTCGTAGCGGCCCGCGCCCTGCAGCGCTACGCCGAGATGGAAATGCGCGCCCGGCGTCTCGGGCTCCGCGCGCACGGCCTCGCGCCAGTGCGCGACCCGCGCATCCGCTTCGCTCGCGGAACTCATGGCGTATGATCGCACCGAATGCTCTCGATGCTGAGCCGCCTGCGGCAGCGCCCGTGAAACCGCTGCAAGCAGCGTCGCAGTGGCTGGCTGCGCTGTCGCGGCGCTTCGAGCTGCCGGCCGCGGATCGGGACGCGCAGCGTTTCACCGATTGCGCGGAAACAGTACGGGCGTTGCTCGCGCTGCACTCACCCAGGCACCTGCTCGACATCGGCGCGCACATGGGCAACTGGGCCTGGGTGCTGCGCCGGCTGCACGCGGGCCTGGAGAGCGCCGTGCTGGTCGAGCCGCAGGCCAAGCGCCAGGCCGCGCTGCAGGCGCTCGCGCTGCCGGGCGTGCAAAAGACGGTGTTCGCTTGCGCCCTGGGAGCGCGCCCAGGCAGCGGCGTGCTGACCGGCGGCACCGCGTCGGCGTCGCTGCTCGCGCCGCGCGAGCAGCGCACGCGGTTTCCGGGCAGCCTGGGCGACGAGACGGAGGCGGTCGAGGTGCGCACCCTGGATGCGCTCTACGCCGGGCGCGCGCTGCCCCAGCCCGATCTCGTCAAGGTGGACGTGCAGGGCGGCGAGCTCGGCGTGCTCGAAGGCGGCCTCGGCGTGATCGCCGGGGCGCGCTGCCTGGTCGTCGAGCTGTCGCTGCGGCAGTTCTACGAGGCGCAGCCTCCCCTCTGGCAGCTGCTGCGCTTCCTCGCAGAGCAGGATTTCGTGCTGGCCGGCCGCGGCTACGAGTGGCGCCTGGACGCGAACCCCGCGGAACTGCTCCAGTTCGACGGCATCTTCCTGCGCCGCGGCGCCCGGTGATGCGAACCATCGCCGTCGTCGACCTGATCTGGACGGGACATCACCCGTCCTACCTCAAGTTCTTCGCGCGCTCGCTGCTCGAGCAGGGCCACCGCGTGATCGCGCTCTGCCCGCAGCCGCAGGAGATGGAAGATTGGCTGCGGCAGAGCCATCCGGCCTTCGCCGGCCGGTTCCGCGCCGCGCGCGCGGTCGAACCCGAAAGCCCTGCCGGCTCGACCGCGCTGGGATTGCGCGCGACGCTCGCACGCTGGGCGAACACGCGCGCGGCCTTGGCCGGTCTCGGCGAACCCTCGCCGCTCGTGCTGTTCGCGTGGCTCGATACGCTGCTGCATCCGCTGTTGCGGCCCCTGCTGCTCGAGCGCGTATTTCCCCACGACTGGGCGGGCCTGTATTTCCACCCTCGCCACTTGCGCGTCGCGCCGACCGCGCTGCGCGAGCGCTGGCACGCCAGCGGGCTGGCGGCCGCGCTACGCTCGCGGCGCTGCCGCGGCGTGTTCGTGCTCGACGAGATCATCGCGGCCGCCCTGCAGGCGGATGCCGGCGGCAAGCGCGTGTTCCGCCTTCCCGACATCGCCGACACGGCCGAGCCGGACACCGCCTACGGGTTGGCGCGCCAGCTGCGCGAGCGCGCCGCGGGACGGTGCGTGGTCGGCCTGGCCGGCGGCATCGCCTGGCGCAAGGGCGTGATGACGCTGCTCGCCGCCTCGCGCGCGCTGCCGCCGGAGCGCTACTTCTTCGTCATGGCAGGCGCGCTCTCGGATTCGGATTTTCCGGCGCGCGACCGCGAGACGCTGCGCGCGCTCGCGGCGCGGCCGCCCGAGAACTGGCTGCTGCATTTCGAGCGGATTCCCGGCGAAGCGCAGTTCAACGCGGTGCTCGCGGCGTTCGACGTCGTCTTCGCCGCCTACCGGGATTTTCCCCACAGCAGCAACCTGCTCGCCAAGGCCGCCTGGCTGCGCAAGCCGCTGCTGGTGAGCCGCGGCCACCTGATGGCCGAGCGCACGGCGCGCTATCGCCTGGGCCTCGCGATCGACGAGGCGGACGCCGGACAGTGCGCGCGCGCCATCGAGGCGCTCGCGAAGGGCCCGGACCCGGCGGCCGATCCCGCCGGCTACCTGCGCGAGCACTCTGCCGAGCGCTTCGCGGCGGTACTCGAAGACGCCCTGCGCGAGATGCGCTGAGCGCCGCCTGCCGGACGACCCTCAGCCGCCGCCGAGGCGCCGCGCAATCCAGGCGCGCACGCGCGCGCGCAGCCCGCGAC
>JBASCW010000141.1:0-32313 GCA_049651845.1 Burkholderiales bacterium
GTCGCAGGTCGCGGTGTTGGCCGTCGGCACGCTGGTCATCGCCGCTGCCCTCGGCCCGGGACCCGCCGCGCGGGCGGCGCTTGAGGCCGCCTGGGATACAGTGCGTACACGAATGGGGAGGAGCGTACTATGACCGTCGAAAACCCAGGATCGAATCTGCCTGCCGAGGCGCTGGTGGACGCCGCATTGCGCGAGCGAGGCCGCTGAGCACGATCAAGCGCCGGCAGCTGGCGGTCGCGGTCAGCCGATACGCCGCAACCCTCGCTCCTCGGCGCGCTTCAGCACCCGCACGCAGGGCTGGTAGCCCTCGTGCACGATGCCGTGCAGCTCGGTGCGCTTTTGCGAGCGCAGCAGGTTGGCGAGGTACTCGCCGATCTTCGGCGTGATCAGCTGGCCCGGCACCAGCACCGGGATGCCGGGCGGGTAGGGCACGATGCCGTCGGCGCAGACGCGATGCGTCAGCTTGCGGTTGACGCGCTCCTTGTCGTCGAACACCGGCAGCAGCTCGCCGCCGCAATAGTATGCGTCGCGCGGCAGGTAGCGCAGTTTGGTGAGCGCCGGGATTTCGGGCGTGCGCACCAGGCGCCGCGGCGCGCGCTTCTCGCGCGAGATGCGCATCAGCGCGTCGTACAGGCGCGAAACCTTGGAGCGCGTGGTACCGATGGTGAGCAGCAGCGTGATCGTGTTGAAGGTGCTCTTCTCGATCTGGATGTTGAAGCGGTCGAACAGCTCCTTCTGCAGCTCGTCGACGGTGTACCCGCAGCCCGAGATATCCACCGTGACCTTGGTGGGATCCAGGCGGATGCCGTCGTGGCGCACTTCCTCCGGCAGCAGGTCGGCGAGGTCCAGCACCCGGAAGGCGCCCGTCGAATTGATGAGGTTTCTTATTTCAAGAGCCAGACCCAAAGTGCGCTTGAGGAGCTTGTAGCCTTCCATCACCGCCTGCTTGCGCGCCACGTCGAGGCTGGCGATGAGCCCGTATTGCGGCGAGGTCGAGGTGTGCATGTTGAAGTTCTCGCGGAACAGGTGCTCGCGGAACTCCGGGTCGTTGACGTGGATCATCGAGGCCTGCGAAAACGCCGACAGCACCTTGTGGGTGGACTGGGTCGCGTAGTCGGCGCCGGCCTCCAGCGCGGTCGGCCGGAACTCCGGGTGAAAGCGCGCGAAGCCGTACCAGGCCTCGTCCACGATGACTTTCATCCCTTTTTCGTGCGCCGCCTCGACGATCGGCGCCAGGTCGTAGCGCAGTCCGTCGTAGGTGCAGGAGGTCAGGATCAGGGCCTGGGCATCGGGATGCTTCTCGATCTCCCTGAGCAGGGCTTTCTTGGGTACCGGGCCGTAGAGCCCGTACTTCCGGTTCAACGCCGAGTCCAGGTAGACGGGATGCGCGCCCGAGAGCACCACGCCGTGGTGCACGCTCTTGTGGCAGTTGCGGTCGAGCAGCAGCTTCTCGCCCGGCGCGAGCAGCGTCTGGAAGATGACCTTGTTCGCGGTCGAGGTGCCGTTGGTGGCGAAGAAGGTGCGGCGCGCGCCGAAGGCCTTGGCCGCCATCGCCTGCGCTTCGAGGATCACGCCCTTGGGGTCCATGAGCGAATCCAGCATCGGCACCGACACCGACAGGTCCGCATCGAACACGTGCTCGCCCATGAACTCGTAGAAGTCGTTCACCCAGGGGCTGCCGCGCAGGCTCTCGCCCGATGAATGGCCGGGGGTGTGCCACTGGTCCTTCGCCATCCAGACGTAGTTCTTCAGCTGGTCGGTGAAGGGCGTGCGCGCCTTCTCCTGGATCTGCGCGTTGAGGATGCGGTAGATGCCGCGGTAGTCGCGCTCCTCGCGATAGAAGTAGCCGTCCACCGCCTCGGTGAACAGCGCGTCGACGACGTCGTCCTCCTTCTCCTGGGCGATCAGCACGTAGACGTCCAGCTCCGGCCGGAAGCGCGTGATGCGCTGCACGAGCTCGAGCGCCGACATCTGCAGCTTCTTGCGCGCGCCGCCCGACCTGGCGCCCGGCAGCGAGTAGAGTTTGTCGTCCACGATCACCGCCTGCAGGTCGCCGTCGGCCTCGATCGCCGCGAGCGCCTCGCGCGCCGTGGCGACGCCGCTGAAAGCGATGCCGAGTGGATTGTCGAGCGAGCGCGCCGCCGCGTTCAGGCCCTTGACGATTTCGCGCAGCACCAGCGGGTCGTCCTCGACGACCAGGATGCGGCTCAGGGGTTTTGTCATGGGATATTATTCCGCATGCCCGATTCCCCGGTGGTGGAGTTCGTCATCCAGGGCCTGACCCTGGACGGCAAGCCCTTCCGGCCGAGCGACTGGGCCGAGCGGCTGTGCGGCGTGATGGCAGCGTTCGGCGGCGATCACCGCATGCAGTACTCCCCTTACGTGCATCCGGTGACGGCTTCGGGCGTGCGCTGCGTGGTGGTCGATGTGCGGCTCGAGGAACTCGAGCCGATGGCCTACCGGTTCCTGCTGAGCTTCGCGAAGGACAACGATCTGAAGACCCGGGACGGCCGGATCGCGGACCGCACCGAGCTCGCCAGGCTGCTGCGCGCCGGGGACACGGAATAGGCGGGGAGGAATCCTGACGGCCCGCCCGGACCTGCCGGCTAGGACATCGCCTTGATGGCGTGCGCGAGGCGGCTCTTTTGGCGCGCGGCGGCGTTGCGGTGCACGATGCCCTTGGCGGCGACTCGGTCGATCACCGACTGCGACTTGACCAGCGCGGCGGTGGCGGCCTTCTTATCGCCGGCGGCGATCGCCTTCTTCACTTCCTTGATGGCGCTGCGCGCGGCCGTGTGCAGGCTCACGTTGTGGGTGCGGCGCTTGACCGCCTGGCGGGCGCGCTTGCGCGCGGACTTGATGTTGGCCATGGACTGGATCCGGCTGCTTGAAAGGGCGCGAATTCTAGCATGAACCTCCACGATGGAGTCGCAGGGTGAACCTGCTCCGTGCCCTGGCCACGGTGAGCGGCCTGACGATGCTGTCGCGGGTGCTCGGCTACGTGCGCGATTTCTTCATCGCCCGGGTGTTCGGCGCCTCCCTGGTGACCGACGCGTTTTTCGTGGCCTTCAAGATTCCGAATCTGCTGCGGCGCATGTTCGCCGAAGGCGCGTTTTCGCAGGCCTTCGTGCCGATCCTCGCCGAACACAGGAACCGTGACCCGGAAGGCGTGCGGTCGCTCATCGACTGCGTCGCTACGCTGCTGGGCATCGCGCTGGTGCTGGCCGCGCTGTTCGGCATCGCGGCGGCGCCGCTGATCGTCTACGTCACGGCGCCGGGCTTTGCAGGAGATCCGGGCAAATTCGAGCTCACGGTGCAGCTGCTGCGCATTACGTTTCCCTACATCGTCTTCATTTCGCTGGTCGCGCTCGCATCGGGGATCCTCAATACCTGGAGCCGCTTTGCGGTGCCGGCGGTCACGCCGGTGCTGCTCAACGTCTCGTTCATCGTCGGCGCGGCGTTCTTCGCCGACCGCTTCGATCCGCCGGTGCTGGTCCTCGCCTGGGCGGTATTCGCGGGTGGGTTGCTGCAACTGCTCCTGCAGCTTCCGTTCCTTGCCAGGCTCGGGTTGTTGCCGCGCTGGCGCCTCGATCTCAGGCACCCTGGCGTGCGTCGCGTCCTCACCTTGATGGCGCCGGCCGCCTTCGGCGTGTCGGTGAGCCAGGTGTCGTTGCTGATCAATCAGATCTTCGCTTCCTTCCTGGCGACCGGCAGCGTGTCGTGGCTCTACTACGCCGACCGCCTCATGGAATTTCCGGCCGGCGTGCTCGGCGCGGCGCTCGGAACCATCCTGCTGCCCAGTCTCTCCAAGCACCATGCGAGCGGCTCCGCCGACGACTACGGCCGCCTGCTGGATTGGGGCCTGCGCGTGACGCTGCTGCTCGCGCTGCCGGCCGCGGCCGCGCTCGCGGTGCTGGCGCTGCCGCTGATCGCGACGCTGTTCCACTACGGGCGCTTCAGCGAGATGGATGCCTGGATGACGCGCGAGGCGCTCGTCGCCTACAGCGTGGGCCTGGTCGGGCTGATCCTGGTGAAGATCCTCGCGCCCGGCTTCTACGCGCGCCAGAACGTGGTGACGCCGGTGAAGATCGGCCTGGTGACGCTCGCCGCCACGCAGGCGATGAACCTCGCCTTCATCGGGCCGCTCAAGCACGCCGGCCTCGCCCTCGCGATCGGGCTGGGGGCGTGCCTGAACGCGTTCCTGTTGTATCGATATCTCAGGAAACAGGACATCTATGCGCCTCAGCCGGGCTGGCCGGCCTTTGCGCTCAAAGTCGCGGCGTCGGTAGCGGCGATGGCCGCCGCGCTCTGGTTCGCGATGGGCCCGGCCGCGCAATGGCTGCAGGCGGACTGGCACTGGCGGGTGGGCAGGCTCGCCGGCCTGGTCGCGCTCGGCGTCGCGGTCTACGGCGCCTGCCTGCTCGCGCTCGGCTTCCGGCTGCGCGATTTCTCGATGCGGGGCGCTGCGTGAGCGACGCGCTCGCGCCGTTCGCCGAGCTCGTGAGCCGCGACGACGCGGGCATCGAGCTCGCGCGCGCCTGCCTGCAGATCGCCGAGGACGCCTACCCGGGCCTGGACGTGGACGGCTACGTGGGCGAGATCGAGCGCTTCGCCAAGCGGCTGCGCGCGCGCATCGCGATCGGCGCGAGTCCCGAGGACCGCGTGATCGCGCTGAACGAGTTCCTGTTCGCCGACCTGGGCTTTTCGGGCAACGCCGACGACTACTACGATCCGCGCAATTCCTACCTCAACGAGGTGATCGACCGGCGCAAGGGCATCCCGATCACGCTGTCGGTGCTCTATCTGGAGATCGGCCGGCGCATCGACCTGCCGCTCGAGGGCGTGTCGTTCCCGGGGCATTTCCTCGTGCGCCTGCCGATGCGCGGCGGCACGCTGGTGCTCGACCCGTTCTCGGGCGGCGCGCCGCAGTCGGCGGCCGAGCTGCGCGAGCGCCTGCAGCGCGTGATCCCGCGCGCGCTGGGCGTGGGCGAGCCGGGCGGCGTGCCGGTGGCGGACCTGCCGCTCGAGCAGTTCCTCGAGCCCGCCAGCAACCGGCAGATCCTCGGGCGGCTGCTGCGCAACCTGAAGGGCGTGTACCGCGAGCGCGACAAGCCCGAGCGCCTGCTCGAGGTGCTCAACCGCATGATCATCGTGGCGCCGGATGCCGCGGCCGAGCGGCGCGACCGGGGCTACGTCTATCACCGACTGGAGTGCTGGCGCCCGGCGCTGCAGGACCTCGCCGACTACCTGGAGCGCGAGCCCGAGGCGGCCGACCACGACGAAGTCCGCGCCCGGGTGGTCGAGCTGGCCGCGCGCTGCGCGCGGCTGAATTAGCGCTAGAATTCGCGCTCGGGCCGCAATCGCTGGTCCACCGATCGAATCAAACGAGGAGGGGGTCCATGAAGCGCAGAGCATTTCTGAAGAAGGCGGCGGCAGGCTTGGCCGTCGGGAGCGTCGCAGCACCGGCCATCGCCCAGACCGCGGGGACGCCGGCCGTCACGTGGCGCATGACAGCAAGCTGGCCCAAGAGCCTGGATACGCTGTATGGCGGCGTCGAACTGATCTGCCGCCGGGTCGGCGAGATCACCGACGGCAAGTTCCAGATCAAGTCCTTCGCAGCCGGCGAGATCGTGCCCGGGCTCCAGGTGCTCGATGCGGTTCAGGCCGGCACTGTGGAGTGCGGCCATACGGCGTCGTACTACTACTTCGGCAAGGACCCGGCCTTCGGCTTTGGCACTGCCGTCGCTTTCGGCGGCAATGCGCGCCAGCAGGCGGCCTGGTGGCTGCACGGCGGCGGCGCCGAGTCGATGGCGCCGTTGTTCAAGGACTACGGCTGCATCGCGATGATGGCCGGCAACACCGGCTGCCAGATGGGCGGCTTCTGGCGCAAGGAGATCAAGACGATCGCCGACCTGAAGGGCGTCAAGTTCCGCATCGGCGGCATGACCGGCGTGATCCTGGCGAAACTTGGCGTCGTGCCGACGCAGCTGGCCGCGCCGGACATCTATCCGGCGCTGGAAAAAGGCACCCTCGACGCGGCCGAGTGGGTCGGCCCCTACGACGACGAGAAGCTCGGCCTGAACAAGGTCGCCAAGTACTATTACTACCCGGGATTCTGGGAGGGCGGGCCGATGACGCACTGCCTGGTCAATGAGAAGAAATGGGCCGAGCTGCCCAAGGCGTACCAATCGGCACTGCAGACGGCGTGCAACGAGGCGGCGCTCTGGATGCCGGCCAAGTACGACGCGCTGAACCCTGCGGCGCTGCGCAGGCTGGTGGCGGCGGGCACCCAACTCCGGCCTTTCCCGCGCGCGGTGCTCGAAGCGAGCGAGAAGGCGGCGTACGAAACGTACGAGGAGTTTTCCGCGAAGAGTCCTCACTTCAAGCGCATCTACGGGGACTGGAAGAAGTTCCGCGACGAGCAGTTCCTCTGGTTCCGTGTCGCCGAGCAGTCCTACGACAACTACGTGTTCAACTCCAAGATCGGCCAGCCGGCCGCGCCCGCCAAGGGCAAGGCGAAGGCGGGCTGATCGTTCTACGCTGCGTAAACGACAAAAAAACCCCGCTTCGGCGGGTTTTTTTTTGTTGCCCTGAGCGCCTGACTATTTCTTGGGCGTGCTGAAGTCGGGCGGTGCTTCCTCTTCGCCTTCCTTCTCGTTCCGCTCCTGGTCCTGCTGGTACTCCGTCTGCGGCAGCTCGATCTTGATCGTGGCCGGGTCCACGCCGCTCGGCTTGTCCAGCATGAAGGTCACCAGCCCCGGCCAGGCGATCACGATGCCCACCATGATGATCTGCAGCACCACCCAGGGAATCGCGCCCCAGTAGATCGCCGAGCTCTTGATCTCCTTGGGCGCGATGCTGCGCAGGTAGAACAGCGCGAAGCCGAAGGGAGGGTGCATGAAGGAGGTCTGCATGTTCACGCACAGCAGCACGCCGAACCAGATCAGGTCGATGCCGAGCTTGGCCGCCACCGGCGCGAGCAGCGGCACGATGATGAAGGCGATCTCGAAGAAGTCGAGGAAGAAGGCGAGGAAGAACACGAACACGTTGACGAAGATCAGGAAGCCGACCGCGCCGCCCGGCAGGTGCGACAGCAGGTGCTCGATGAACGGATCGCCGTCCACGCCGCGGAAGACGAGCACGAAGATGGTCGAGCCGATCAGGATGAACAGCACCATCGCGGTGATGCGCATGGTGTTCTGCGAGGCCTGCCAGATCAGAGCGCGCAGCTTGGTGATGCGCACGCCTTCCCACATCACTACCGCGAGGCCCAGGTAGAACACGACAAAAAGTGGCGCGCGAACCTGCTCGAAGAACCCGCGCGCCGCGCCAGCCAGGGCGGGCATGGACTCGGTGGCGAGCATCAGCGATGCGGGCACGCAGATCGTCGAAATCGTCGCCAGCGCGATCCACGCGGCGATCCTGCCGTGCCGGGAGAATTCCGGATGGTGCACCACGGCCAGCGCGATCGCGCCCACGGTTCCCATGGCGCCCGCCTCGGTGGGCGTCGCCAGGCCGAGGAAGATCGTGCCCAGCACCAGGAAAATCAGCACCGCCGATGGCACGATGCCCCACAGGCATTTCTTCACCAGCGGCCAGCCGTGCAGGGTGCGCGAGGACTTCGGAATCCCCGGCACCCACTGCGGCTTGATGATGCTCACGAGCAGCACGTAGGCCGAGAACAGCAGCACCTGCACCACGCTCGGGCCCCAGGCGCCCGCGTACATGTCGCCGACCGAGCGGCCGAGCACGTCGGCGAGCACGATCAGCACCAGCGAGGGAGGGATCAGCTGCGTGATCGTGCCGGAGGCCGCGATGACCCCGGTGGCGAAGCGCTGGTCGTAGCCGTAGCGCATCATCACCGGCAGCGAGATCAGTCCCATCGCGATCACCGAGGCCGCGACCGTGCCCGTGATGGCGCCCAGGATCGCGCCGACGATGATCACCGCGTAGCCAAGGCCGCCGGGAATGGGGCCGAACAGCTGTCCCAGGCCGTCCAGCAGGTCTTCGGCCAGTCCGCATCGTTCCAGGATCGCGCCCATCAGCGTGAAGAACGGGATGGCCAGCAGGGTGTCGTTGGAAATGATGCCGAACACGCGTTCGGGCAGCGCCTGCATGAAGCTGAACTCGAAGTAGCCGGATTCAATGGCGATGAAGCCGAAGAACAGGCCGACCGCCGCGAGCGAGAAGGTGACCGGGAAGCCGATCAGCATGAACAACACCAGCCCCCCGAACATCAGGGGAGCCATCCATTCCAACGGGATCACTGCAGCGGCCTTTCGTAGTGCAGGTCGGCCTTCATGTGGCCGGTGATCATGGCTATTCGCTTGATCAACTCGGAGATGCCCTGCAGCGTGAGCAGCGTGAAGCCGATCGGCAGCAGGATCTTCACCGGCCAGCGGATCAGCCCGCCCGCGTTGGACGATATTTCACCGTGAGCCCAGGAGTTGTAGAAGATCGGCCATGACAGGTAAGCCATGATCGCGGTCGCCGGCAGCATAAACAGGATGAAACCGAAGATGTCGATGCTCATCTGCCGGCGCGTGCTGACGTTGGCATAGACGATGTCGACCCGGACATGCTCGTTCTTCTTCAGCGTGTAGGACGTGCCCAGCATCACCACCGCGCCGAACATGTACCACTGGATCTCGAGCCAGGCGTTCGAGCTGATGTTGAACGCGTAGCGCGAGAAGGCGTTGCCCGCGCTGATCAGGCAGGACAGCAGCACCAGCCAGTCGGCAGCCGTGCCGATGCGCTCGTTCATCGCGTCGATTCCCCGCGACAGCGCGAGGCACAGCTTCATCATCGCAACCCCTCCTTTGCGAATTCCGCGAACAGCAGGTGAATCAGGCCGACGTCAACGAGCCGCCGGATTCCGCAACGCCCGCCTGCGCGCGCATCTGCAGCGCGCGCCGCTGCACTTGCTCGTGCAGCTTCGGCTTGTAGCCCAAGGCGAAGAATACTTCAGCCGCGAGGAAGATCGGCGCGACGAAGATCTGGAACAGGTTGTCCATCAGCGCGGGCTTGCGGCCCTCGAACACGTGGCCCCAGAGCTGCAGCGCCCAGCCGCCCACGAACAGCGCGAGGAACCAGGCGAGGCTCGCGCCGAACGCCGCCTGCGACAGCGGTTCGGCGCCCCACAGCATCAGGCCGAAGATCAGGGCCATCGCCAGGCCGAGCGGCACGTCGAGCACCAGGTAGTACAGCAGCAGGACCGAGGTCACGACGAGCGCCGCGCTCACCGGGAAGCCGCCGGTCTCCATGCGCAGCCAGCCCAGCGGGATCATCAGCGAGAACACGATCACCGGCACGCCGACGAAATGCGTCGCCTTGTTGCGCGCGTCCTGATGGTAGGCGGCGTAGAAGGACATCTGGTCTTCGAGCGTCTTCACAGGTCTCCCTCCGTGTGGTTCTGCGGGCGCAAGCGGTCGAATGAAAGCCGCTATAATTCAGCATTTTACACGCGCCGATGCAGGTCACGCACGGGACCATCAAGCCGAAGGGCGGCCCCACGGGGTCCCGCAGCGCGCTCACCATCGGCAATTTCGACGGCGTGCACCGTGGCCACCGCGCCATGCTCGATCGCCTGGCGCAGAAAGGCCGCGAACTCAAGCTGGCTTGCAGCGTCCTGACCTTCGAGCCGCATCCGCGCGAGTTCTTCGCGCCCGCCACGGCGCCGGCGCGGCTGTCGCGGGTGCGCGAGAAGCTCGAGCTGTTCGCCGAGGCGGGCGTGGAACATGCGCATGTGCTTCGTTTTGGTGCGTCGCTCGCGGCGATGCCCGCGGAGCGCTTCGTGGACGAGGTGCTGGTACGGGGGCTGGGCGTGCGCTGGCTGCTGGTGGGCAGGGATTTCCGCTATGGCGCCAAGCGAGCGGGCGATTTCACGGCGCTCGAATCAGCCGCGGCGCGGTCGGGCTTTGGCCTCGAGGCCATGCCCGATGTCATGCAGGACGGCGAGCGCGTATCCAGTTCCGCGGTGCGTGCGGCGCTGGCGGACGGGCGGCTGGAAGACGCGGCGCGGCTGCTGGGCCGGCGCTATTCGATGAGCGGGCGGGTGGCGCACGGGGAACGGCTGGGGACGGCCCTCGGCTTTCCGACCGCCAACATTGCGCTGCGGCGCCGGCCGCCGCTCGCGGGCGTTTTCGTGGTGGAGGCGGAGCTCGAGGAAACGCACCGGCGCCTGCGCGGGGTGGCGAGCGTGGGGCGCCGGCCGACGGTGCGCGAGAATTCGCCGCCGCTGCTGGAAGTGCACCTGTTCGACTGGAGCGAGGCGCTTTACGGCCGGCACCTGCGGGTGGAGTTCCTGCAGAAGCTGCGCGACGAGGAGAAGTACGACGGGCTGGATGCGTTGCGCGCGGCGATCGCGCGCGACGCCGGGCGGGCAAGGGACTACTTCAGGGCACATGGCTGACTACAAGAAGACGCTGAATCTGCCGGACACGCCGTTCCCGATGCGCGGCGACCTCGCCAGGCGCGAGCCGCAATGGGTCAGGGAGTGGAACGAGAAGGGCGTCTACCGGCGCCTGCGCGCGGTCGCCAAGGGCCGGCCGCGCTTCGTGCTGCACGACGGCCCGCCCTACGCCAACGGCGACATCCACATCGGCCATGCGGTCAACAAGATCCTCAAGGACGTGATCGTCAAGTCGAAATCCATGGCCGGGTTCGACGCGCCCTACGTGCCGGGCTGGGACTGCCACGGCATGCCGATCGAGGTGCAAATCGAGAAAAAGCACGGCAAGAACCTGCCGGCGGGCGAGACGCAGCGCCTGTGCCGCGCCTACGCCACCGAGCAGATCGCCAAGCAGAAGGCGGATTTCCAGCGCCTGGGCGTGCTCGGTGACTGGGACAACCCCTACCTCACGATGGCCTACGGCAACGAGGCCGACGAGATCCGCGGGCTCGGCATGCTGCTCGCGAAGGGCTACATCTTCCGCGGCCTGAAGCCCGTGAACTGGTGCTTCGACTGCGGCTCGGCGCTCGCCGAGGCCGAGGTCGAGTACGAGGACCGCAAGGACCCCGCGATCGATGTGGGGTTTGGTTTTCTCGAAAAAGAAAACATCGCCAAGGCGTTCGGCCTCCGAGCGCTTCCCGACAAGCCCGGCTGGATCGTGATCTGGACCACCACGCCCTGGACGCTGCCGGGCAACCAGGCGCTCAACGTGCATCCGGATTTCGACTACGCCCTGGTGGACACCGACCGCGGGCTGCTGATCCTCGCCGAGGCGATGCTCGCCGCGGGTGACGTGCCGGACGCCACCGAGGAGGAGTTCGACTCGCTCGGCATGCCGCGGCTGCTGGCGAAATACGGAGTCAACGCCTGGCGGCAGATCGGCAAGGCGAAGGGCCGCGCGCTCGAGCACATCCGCTTCAGGCATCCGCTCTACGACCGCGGCTCGCCCGTGTACCTCGGCGAGTACGTGACGCTCGAGACCGGCACCGGCATCGTGCACTCGGCGCCCGCCTACGGCGTCGAGGACTTCGAGTCGTGCCGCCGCTACGGCATGAAGGACGACGAGATCCTCACGCCGGTGATGGGCGACGGCAGGTTCGCGTCCTCGCTGCCGCTGTTCGGCGGGCTGTCGATCTGGGACGCGAACCCGAAGATCGTCAAGCTGCTGCAGGAGAGGGGCACGCTTTTCGCGGTCGACTGGAAGCACGTGCACAGCTACATGCATTGCTGGCGGCACAAGACGCCGGTGATCCTGCGCGCCACCGTTCAATGGTTTGCTTCCATGGACAAGAAGGTCGATGGAGAAAGCCTGCGTGAAGCCGCCCTGCGCGGCATCGCGAACACCAAGTTCTATCCGGACTGGGGCAAGGCGCGGCTGCACGGCATGATCGCCAACCGGCCCGACTGGACGCTGTCGCGCGCGCGGCAGTGGGGCGTGCCGATGCCGTTCTTCGTGCACAAGGAGACCGGCGCGCTGCACCCGCGCACGCTCGAGCTGCTCGAGGCCGTGGCGAAGCGCGTCGAGCAGGGCGGCGTCGAGGCCTGGCAGACGGTCACCACCGAGGAATTCCTCGGGCCGGACGCGGCGCACTACGAGAAGGTGAAGGACACCATCGACGTCTGGTTCGACTCGGGCTCGACGCACCTGACGGTGCTCAAGCGCTCGCATGCCGCCGAGAGCGGCTTCCCGGCCGACCTGTACCTCGAGGGTTCGGACCAGCACCGCGGCTGGTTCCACTCGTCGCTGCTGGTGTCCTGCATGATGAACGGCGTGCCGCCCTACAAGGGGCTGCTCACGCACGGTTTCGTGATCGACATGGACGGCCGCAAGATGTCCAAGTCGAAGGGCACCGGCATGGCGCCGCAGCAGATTGCCGACTCGCTGGGCGCGGAGACCCTGCGCCTGTGGGTGGCGAGCGGCGACTACTCGGGCGAGCTGACGATCTCCGGCGAGATCCTCAAGCGCGTGGTCGAGAGCTACCGGCGCGTGCGCAACACGCTGCGCTTCCTGCTCGCGAACACTTCGGACTTCGATCCGGCGACGCACGCGGTGCCGGTCGCCGAGATGGTGGAGATCGATCGCTATGGGCTTGCGCTGGCTGCAAAAGTTCAGACCGAAGTAACTGACGCCTATGATCGCTATCTATTTCACGTGGTAGCGAATCGTCTCCAATCGTTCTGCTCTGAAGATCTCGGTTCGTTCTACTTGGATGTGCTGAAAGATAGGCTCTACACGTATCCGGTGGGATCACATCCCCGACGATCGGCACAGACAGCCTTGTGGCATATCACTCAAAGTCTCGTACTGATGATGGCTCCAATTCTTTCCTTTACTGCTGAGGAGGCTTGGAAAGTCTTTCATAGGGACGAATCTGACAGCGTGTTCCTTCACACTTGGCACCGTTTTCCGACGGATCGAGTAAGTATGGGTGATTGGGAACAAGTTCGGCTCGTAAAAGGTGAGGTTCAAAAAGAGTTGGAGGCGTTGCGAGCTAAAGGGAAGATCGGCTCATCGCTTGAGTCCGAGATCGAGTTAGAACTGGGTAGTGAACTGCACGAGGCCCTTGTTCGCCTTGGGAATGAGCTCAAGTTCGCGATGTTGACCTCAGATGCCAAATTGTCGAGAGGTCCGGGAAAACTCCAACTCAAAGTCAATGCTCGACCGAGCCCTCATCCGAAATGCGAGCGCTGCTGGCATTACCGCGCGGACGTGAACGCGGAGGGATTGTGCGGGCGCTGCGAAGCCAACCTGCACGGTGCCGGGGAGCCGCGGCGCTATGCCTAGGTGGCTGCGCTGGTACGCGCTCGCGGCCGTGGTGCTGGCGCTGGACTACCTCACCAAGATCGTCGTGCTGCACTCGTTCGCGCCCGGCGAGCGCCTGGCGCTCACGCCGTTCTTCAACCTGGTGCTGGTGTTCAACACCGGCGCCGCCTTCAGCTTCCTCGCCACGGCGCAGGGCTGGCAGACGCTGTTCTTCGCCGCGATAGCGGCCGTCGCCTCGGTTGTCATAGGCTATTTGATCGTAAAAAACGAAAAGAAAGTCCTGTTTTGTTCCGGCTTGTCGCTCATTCTGGGCGGCGCGCTCGGCAACCTCCACGACCGCCTGGTCTACGGCAAGGTGGTCGATTTCCTCGATTTCCACGCCGCGGGCTGGCACTGGCCGGCGTTCAACGTCGCCGACTCGGCGATCACGGTGGGTGCGGCGATCCTCATCGTCGAAAGCTTCCTGCAGAAGCGATCTGAATGAAAGGCAATCCGGAAAAGGATCTGGCGCTGCTGTTCCGCGCGCTCGCGTTCGCCGCGCACAAGCACCGCGATCAGCGCCGCGAGGACGCCGAGGCCTCGCCCTACATCAACCACCCGATCGCGCTCGCCGAGGTGCTCGCGCGCGAGGGCGGCATCGCCGACGCCGAGGTGCTCGCCGCGGCGCTGCTGCACGACACCATCGAGGACACCGCGACCACGGCCGGGGAGCTGCGCGCCGGGTTCGGCGCACGCATCGCGGCGATGGTCGAGGAGGTCACCGACGACAAGAGCCTGCCCAAGGCCGAGCGCAAGCGCCTGCAGATCGTGCACGCCGCGGCCATCAGCCCGGGCGCGAAGCTGGTCAAGCTCGCCGACAAGATCTGCAACCTGCGCGACGTCGCCGAACGCCCGCCCGCCAAGTGGGACCTGCAGCGCCGCCAAGAGTACTTCGAGTGGGCGAAGCAGGTGATCGACGGCCTGCGAGGTGTTCACCCCACACTCGAAAGGGCTTTCGACGAAGCTTATCGTCGCAAGCCTTAGAATCGCGCGCATGGACGTCCTGCTCGCCAATCCCCGCGGCTTCTGCGCCGGCGTCGAGCGCGCGATCGAGATCGTCGAGCGCGCGCTCGAGAGCCGCGGCGCGCCGATCTACGTGCGCCACGAGATCGTGCACAACAAGTACGTGGTCGACGATCTGCGCAAGAAGGGCGCGGTGTTCGTCGAGGAGCTCGACGAGGTGCCGCGCGGCAGCACCGTGATCTTCTCGGCGCACGGCGTCTCGCAGGAGATCCGGCGCGACGCCGAGGCGCGCGGCCTCAAGGTGTTCGACGCCACCTGCCCGTTGGTGACCAAGGTGCACGTCGAGGTCGCCAAGATGCTGCGCGAGGGCTACGAGATCGTGATGATCGGCCACCGCGGCCACCCCGAGGCCGAGGGCACCATGGGCCAGTCCGACACCGGCATGCACCTGGTGGAGACGGTCGAGGACGTGGCGCGGCTCGAGGTGCGCGACCCGGGCAAGCTCGCCTACGTCACCCAGACCACGCTGTCGGTGGACGACGCGGCGCAGATCGTGGCCGCGCTGCGCGCGCGCTTCCCGGCGGTGCGCGGCCCCAAGCGCGACGACATCTGCTACGCGACGCAGAACCGCCAGGACGCGGTCAAGTTCATGGCGCCGCGCTGCGACGTGGTGATCGTGGTCGGCTCGCTCAACAGCTCGAATTCCAACCGCCTGCGCGAGGTCGCCGAGAACATGGGCGTCGACGCCTACATGGTGGACAGCGCGGCGGACCTGCGGCCCGAGTGGATCGCCGGCAAGCCGCGCGTCGGCGTGACCGCCGGCGCCTCGGCCCCGGAGGTGCTGGTGAACGCGCTCATCGAGCGGCTGCAGGAGCTCGGCGCAAGATCGGTGCGCCCGCTCGAGGGCGCCGCCGAGCACGTGGTGTTCACGCTGCCGCGCGAGCTGGCGCGGCGCTAGCGCTCGGCCCCATCGGGCCGCGGGTACTTGCCGAACGGCACCGGTCGGTTCGCCGCAAGGCGCATCCGCTCACTTGGTGATGAAATATGAGTTCAAGCATCCCAGCCGGGTCACGAGGATGCCCTGGGACTTGCCGTCGCTGAACTCCCGATACTGATCCTCGCTTCTGCGGCCCTTCTTGTACGCATCCCAGCCCCGGTTCTTATGGGTCGCGCCGAGCTTCTTGTCGACCTCCTCGAAGGGCACCGGCCTGGCGCCCAGCTTCCAGTTCTGCGGAATGGGGGAGCAGACCGGCTTCGGGATCGTGGGCGGGTGCGGCTGGGCATGGGCGCCGCCCATCGCAAGGGCGGCGACGAGTGCATAGGCGATTCGCATCCGGCGATCCTCCGCAACCCGGCTACGGAACCAGTTCCCGCCAGAGCACGCGCTTGCCGGTGAACACGCCGACCGTTGCCTGGAACTGGACGTTCGGGTCCTTCGTCGGCGTCGGGTTGGAGGAGGTCACGACCTCCACCACCGGGTTGCCGGCGATGTACAGCACGTTGATGCCGACGATGGTCGAGTCGTAGCGCACGCTCGCGAGGCCGGGCGTCGGCGTCACCGAGCCGCCGGTCCGGTAGTCGAGGAAGTTCAGCCAGCCGAAGCCGCCTGGCGAGCACGCGGTGCTCGAGGGCACGATCGAAGGCACGATCAGCGTTCCCAGCACCAGCCGCGCGTCGATGTTGATGCGCTCCTTGCTGTCCGGCAGGTCGACGAACCAGCCGCGATTGACGCCGAAATCGACGGTGTTGACGCCGGTGGTGGTGGCGCCCGCGGAGGTCGCGCTCAGGCGGGTGGCGGTGCCGTCGGGGTTCGCGATCAGGAACTGCTGCACGAGCGCGCTGCGCGCGTTGACCAGCGTCGCGGTCGCGTCGTCGTCCTTGATCGCGTATTGCGTCTGCACCTGGGTATTGCTGAGGTCCGACGTTTCGAGGTACTTGCCCGTGCCGATGAACACCACGCGCTTGCCGAGGATGACGCCGAGGATCGGCGTGGTCATGATGGGCTGCGTGGCGGTGCCGTCCGAAGTCAGGGTGGCGAACTTCATGACGCTGCCGGTGCCGACGGTCGCGCTGGCGGTGGAATTGATGTCGAAGCGCCAGAGGTTGCCCTGCAGGTCGCCGCCGTAGACGTAGCTCGCCAGGTTGCCGCCAGGCTCGGCGTTGAAGCCCGCGATCTTGGCCAGGCCGCTCGGGTTGGCCGCGTTGCCGACACCCGTGGAAATCTTCTTCAGCATCGTGCCGGTGCCCGCGTCGAGCGCGTACAGGTAGCCCTTGCCGTCGCCCGCGGGCGAGTTGGGCACGAAGCTGCCGCTCACCTTGGTGGGGCTGTCCGTGCCGTTGTCGTAGCCGGAGGTCACCAGAACCACCCATGTGCCGTTGGCCAGGCGCGTCACCACCGGTTGCCCGAAGGAATAGCCGAGGTCGTTGTCCTTCACCTTGCCGATGCCCGTGGTGGTCGTGAACTCCCACAGCAGCGCGGGCGAGTTCGGATTGGTGATGTCCAGCGCGTAGAAGCCGCGCCCGCCGGCGTTCAGGCCGGCGACCAGGATCGTCTTCCAGACCGGGTCGGATGCCGTGCCGGTGACGGCGTTGCTGCAGTTCGCGACGCACACGTCCTGTGTGATCGGGCTGCCGTTCACGTAGTTGGTGTGCTTGTCCTGGTACTGCTTGTCCGCAAGCTTCCAGAGATTGGGGATGACCATGCTCGGGATGTACGCCCAGCGCTCGACGCCGGTGTCGGCATTGAAGGCGTGCAGCATGCCGTCGTTGGTGCCGATGAACACGGTGCCTGCGCGGCCCGCCTGCGCGGCCTTGTACTCCGAGTAGCCCGGGTAGGGATAGCTGAACACCGGCGCGCCCATGAAGGCGGGCTGCGACTCGAGCGCGTCGCCCATGACCGCCTCGCGCTTGCGGTAGAACTGCAGGTCCGCGGCTACGGTATCGCGCTCCTCGTTCTGGAAATGCCCGCGCAGGAACTTGAGCAGATTGTCGCCGTGCGCGCTGCTGCGCATGTTGTTCGCGAGCGCCGTGACGTCGCTGACGAGCGGCCACTGGCTCAGGCCGGCCGTCTTGGTGGCGTCGAAATAGGCCGGGTGCGCGGCGCGGTACGCGAGGTCGAAGTCGATGAGCGCCGTGCCGGCGTCGTTCGCGGTCTTGATGACGCGGGTATCGTTCGAAGCCGAGACCACGGCGTTCATCGTGCCGGAACACGCGACTGCCATCGGTACCTTGCAGTCGGTGCCCACCAGGGTGCCGCCCGGGCACACGGTCGAGCCGGGCGTCGAGCAGTAGTAGCTGGTGGTGTCGCCGGCGGTCTCGGAGGCGATCACGCTGGGCGACGAGCAGGTGCCGGCGGTGACGTTCTCGACGCACCAGTTGGCGTTCTCGTTCACCACGCCGGTGTCGGTGTTGATGCCGCGCGCCTCCAGGTTGCCGGTCCACTTCTGCGTGGTGTAGCTCGCCACGAACGCCTGGTTGTTGCCGGCGACCGGGTTCAGCGTGCTGGTGGCGGCCGCGGCGGCGGCGCCGATCTTCGACTTGATGCTGACCAGCGCGTTGCCCAGGCCGTTGGCGAGCGTGGTCGGGTCGGTGGCGCTGAAATAGGCGCCGCGCCCGTTGACCGCGGCGTGCCACAGGTCGTCGGTGGTCTCGGGCGAGCCGCTGGTCGGCACCGGCCAGTTGCAGACCGTGCCCGCGGCCTGCCAGGTGCACACGCTCGAGCTCGCCGTGCTGCCGAGCTTGACCGCGACGAAGTCGCCGGTGGTGTCGGTCAGGTAGCTGGGCGAATACACCATCCTGCCGCGCACGCCCAGGCCGAGCGTGAAGGTGGTCATGTGCTGCTGCGCGTTGTTGTCCGCGCCGCTGATGAACACGTTGTTCTCGCACACGTCGGTGCCGAGCGCGCCGGTGCAGTTGCCGCGCGACTGGTCGCGCAGGTCGGTCTGGTAGTAGTACAGGGCCACGTCGGCGAGCGTGTTGGACACGCCGCCCGAGGCGCCCACGGTCTCCACGCTGCTCTGCAAGACGCCCAGCGTAGGGGCGGGGATCTGGCTCGAGGTAATGCAGACTTGTGGCGAGGTTGGGACAGTGGCGCTATCGTTGGTCCAGTTCGCCGGCGTGCAGCTCGCGCCCGCGGTGGTGGTCGAGCAGCTGCCGATCTGCACTGTTTCCGTCTGCGGCTGCTGGAGGCTCCCGCAAGAGCCTTGGCTGCCTGTCCGGCCATAGGTGGTGCGCGTGTAGATCTTGTTGTAGGTGGTCGCGGTCTGCGCGCCGTCGTTGTAGGGCCGCGCCGCCACGCCGTCGATCTGGCCGACCGCGACGTTGTTGAGGTCGTAGGTGTTGGGGCCGTTCCAGTAGCCGTCGGTGGAGAGGATGGTGAAGTTCTGCTGGCACGAGTACTGGATCGGGTCCGGCGGCGAGACGCCGTTGAAGTTCGCGGTGGTGGTGGTCTTGACGAACGCCGTGGCGGCGAAGGTCATGGTGCCGCCGTCACCGGTGATCACGGGCGTCTGGCCGAGCGCGCTGGCCGGGCCGCTGATGGTGACCACGTCGCCCGACGAGGTGGCGCCGAACTCGGTGACCTCCTTGGCGTTGATCTGGTTGGCGATGTTGCTCGCGAGGATGGTCTGGCTCGTGCTTGGGAGCGTCTCGGCTTGCAGCAGCTCGAAGCCGCCGACCGTGATGCTGTCCACGCCCGTCAAGCCGGCGCCGTTGACGTTGATGGTCGCGGTGTACTTGTCGACCGTGCCGAACCTGTTCCCGTAGTACTGCCCTGTCCGGGAGAGGATTTCCCGCAACGGGGTGCTGCCGGACGCCACCGACTGGTAGAGCTTGGTGTAGAAGCTCGTCTTCTGCGCGCCGGAAAACGTGTTGACCGAGAGAAAGCCCGGCGGGACGTTGTTGTTCATGGAGGCGAAGCCGACGCGGAACTGGTCGGTGACGTTCTGGAAGGCGAGCCCCGCGCCGGTCTTCATCATCAGCATGCGGTGGCTGTAGTAGCTGTACCAGTTGGCGAAGTTCTGCAGCTGCGCCGGATCGCTCTCCGGGAACGGCCCGGTGGTGAACGACATCGCAGGCCCAGGCGTGGCCGAGGCGGCGATCACGGGTATGAGGTTCGAGGCCGAGCTCGGGCCGGTGACGGTCAGCGTGCTGCCCGACACCGTCGCCGAGTAGCCGGTGACGCCGGTGGCGGCATTGATCTTGGTCCTGATGTCGGCTGCCAGCGCGCTGGTGGTGATGCCGGCGGCGCTCAGCCCGCCAAGGATATTGGTGCCGCCCACCGCGATGGAGCTCACCGTGGTGGGGTTCTGGACGCTCGTCCAGGACTGGCCGCCATTTGCGCCGCCGGCGAAGTTGAAAGTCGCGCTGCCCTGGCTCAGGTAGATGGCGATGTTGGTTCCGTCTACGGGCGCGGGCGTGCTGGATCCGTTCCAGGTGAGCGTGACGAGGTTGGCGTCCGCGCCGGATCCCGTGGTGGCGGTGTAGCCGCCCACGTCGCAGCCGCCGGTGGGGCCGCCGGTGCAGGCGTTGATGCTGTTCGCGATCCTCGTCGCCAGGGTGTTGTTGTTGCTGGTCGAAGCGGTCGTGGCGGAGAGAAGGTCGGTGACCCCGTCGGCGAGCTCGATTTCATTCACCCTCGCGCTGCTGGCGCCGGTGACCCTGAACTTCAGGACGCTGCCGCCGCCGCTCCCCGTAACGGTGATGGTGGTGGTCGGCGTGGAAGCCAGGCGCCGCAGGGTGAAGACGCTGCTGCCCGGGGCGGCGCCGAAGTCGCTATCGCATTCCCGGTAGAAGAGGCTGCTGGTGTTGAAGTAGTTCTTCAGCGCCGGGGTGGTCTGGGTGCCCGTATAGGTGTAGTAGAACGCGGATTGCGGGGTGAGGGCGATGCCGGAGGAGCCCGAGCCGCTGCCGCCCGTGAAGCCGGTGTTCAGGTTCACCGTGCCCGCGCCCGTGCTGTAGCCGTTGCGGTAGGCGGCGGTGAAGCTGGTGGGCGTGGCGTTGAGCGGCGCGCCGCTCGCCTGGACCGGCGGGTCGTAGACGACGTTCGGGTTGTAGTAGACGCCGTTGCAATGGTTGCTGTGGAAGCCGTACTCCTGGCCGTTGAAATTCAGCGCCTCGCTCGGCATGTAGTCCCAGGCCATGCTGCCGGAGTCGTCCAGCACGAACATCAGGTTCGGCTTCACCGTGGTGGTGGTCGAGTTCGCCATCGGCACGGTGGCGAGCTCTACGGTTTGCGCGATGCTCTGCAGCGGCAGGGCGAGCGCGACGCTCGCGGCGACCAGCTGCCGGAACACGGATCGGAAAGTCCGCTTCACATGTGCTTTCATGGCGCTCACCTAGTAGACGAAGGTCTGGATGTAGCTCAGGGTGTTCTTCGGCCCGGTCGTGCGGGACGTGATCCTGATCTGGGGCGTCTGGCCCGCCGCCGGGCAGCCCGGCCCGTTGCAGACTTCCTGCGGCAGCAGGATGTTCTGCTTGTTGTTGTCCACGGTCGCCGCGCTCATCAGGCATTTGGCGGTCACGTCCGACACCGGGACGTTCGCGGTGCGGCACATGCGTTGGACGATGTAGCGCACGGTATTGCCGCTGGAGTCGGCTGCCAGCCCGACGCTGTCGGTGGCGTCCCAGACGAAGCGCGTGCCGCTCGTCGCCGTCAGGCTCTTCGTCGTGTCGATGCTGGAGTAGTAGCCGGCGGTGGGCGCGTCGATGTTGAAGGCGTGCGTCGGGTCGATCAGCACGTTCTTCAGCGAATTGGCGGCCTGCAGGGTCAGCAGCCAGACGATGGCGGCTTCGGCGCCGCTATCGGCCGAGCGCGTCGCGTTCTGCTGGAACGCGAGGTTGCCGGAGATCAGCGTCGCGGTGTCCACCGAACGCACGAGCACGATCGACGCCAGCATGATCGCCACCATGCAGATCAGGGCGAAGAACAGCGCGAGGCCGCGCTGCCTGCCGCGCGCCGGGGCGCGCCGCATCCTGGGGGCAGGTTTCATAGCGTGTCCTTGGACCAGATGACGTTGCGCAGCGGAATGATGGTTTCGAAGACCCGGTAGCGGTACCGGTTCCAGTTCGCGTTGCCGGTGCTCAGATCGACCACGGGCGCCGGCGAAGCGACGCTGCCCTCCCAGGCGCACACCCCGCCGGGCGCGGCCGCGGTCGTGGAGGTGCAGGCGGCCGAGACGACCTCCGGTTCGAGCCTCGCGTTGCGCGCCACCACGGCGATGCGGACCGCCTTGATGCGGTTGCGGTTGGAGACCGAGGGTGCGGCCCAGTCGACGCCGCCGACAGTCTCGGCATTCACCCACGCGGTGACCTGGCTGGTGTTCGCGGCCGCGGAGATCCCGTACTGCGCCTGCAGATTGACGATGCCGGCAACGATCGGCGTCGTGGTGCTCACGCCGTTCACGACCGCGGTGCGCTCGAGGTTGCCGGCGTTGACGGCGTAGGTGATCTCGTTCCAGGTACCCAAGCACGACAGGTTGGCGCCTGCCGCCGCGAGCGCGGTGTTCTCCAGCGTCACCGTATTTGGGTTGGCGGTGGGCGCGGATATGTTCGTGGTGGGAGTGGGGGGCACGCGCGAAATCGCGCAGCTCACCCCGGACATGATCAGCGTGATGTCGCCCAACTGGCAGCCGAGATTGCTGCCGACCGAGGCGGCGCTGCCGACCAGCGAGCTGATCTGCGTCGGGGCGCCGCCCGACAACGTGGTGCCGTAGCGGATCGTGATCGAATCGCTGGCCGGGCTGGCGCCCGCGGTGCCATTGGCGAGGGCGACCGGGCCGATCGACGTGATGCCCGCCACGTTGGAAGTGATGGTGGTGCACTCGAGCGGCGAATCGGTGGTGGTCATGAGCGGGTAGCCGGCCATCTGCAGGTCGCGCGAGATCGCGTACAGCGCGATGCCGCCGTTGGTCTGCGCGTCGGCCGAGCCGCTGGTGGTGCGCCGCTGCGCCTCGAAGAACGACATGACCTGGACGATGGTGACCATCGCGATCATGCCGATGGCGAGGCCCACCATCAGCTCCATCAGGCTGAAGCCGGCCCCGGCCGCCCGGCCGCGCCTGGGCAGTTGCGTCGCTCTCATGGCCTCAGCCTCCCGTGACCCGGACATTGGTGGTGAAGTTGCGTACCGGCTGGTTCGGGCCGGGCTGCTGCCAGGTCACCGTGACCACGAACTCCCCGGCCGACGGCTGGGTGACCGTGCGCTTGCCGCTCGGCAGCAGCGTCGAGATGTCGGTGTCGGTCTCGACATAGGTCGCGGCGTTGGCGGGATCGGCCCAGATCTGGCCGACGCGCGCCTGCGCGATGTAGCTCGCCTCGGAGCGGAACTTGGCCTCGGCCACGTTCTTCACCATCGCGGCCTGCAGGCCGACGATCGCGAGCACGCCCACCGAGAAGATGAGGATGGCGACCAGCGTCTCGAGCAGGACGACGCCCTGTTGCAGGCTCGCGGGTTTCGGTCGGGTCATGGCGGCTCTCTTTCGCTCAGCAGGCCCGCGCATTGCTGGAGGGCAGGCTCGGGTCGCAGACGCGGGCGCCGCCGCCCGCGCCGACCTCCACCCGCAGCGTCTCGCTCGCCCCGGAAGCGGTGAAGGTCACGCGCCGCAGCGGTTGCGAGGTGTCCGCGTTGGCGACCACCAGCCCGATGTTGTTGAAGGTCAGCGTGGTCGCCGCGGTGGCGAGGTCTGAGGCGACGGCGGTCATCGTGGCGTTCGGCGAGTCGCTGCTCGAGCGTGAGTCGATCGTTGCGCCACCGACGACCGAGACGGTCCACGACGTCCCCGAGCCGAGGACGAACTGCACCGAGGCATTGCGCGACACCGCCTCGCCGCGCGCCCTCTGCAGGCCGCTCGCCACCGCTTCGGCCGCGCCGCGCACCTCGTAGTTGCGCAGCAACTGCCTGAAATTGGGCACCGCGAGCGTCGTCAGGATGCCGAGTACCGCCACCGTGATCATGATCTCGGGGAGCGTGAAGCCCGCGCAGGGCGGCTTCGGCGCGGCTCGCATCAGCACTTGCCGCCTTTGCGCACGATCCAGCAGCTGGTGGGCATGCTGGCTGCCGCCCAGCCCGAGGGCGCCGCGGTGGTACTGCGCGTGTTGGCCTCGTTGATCGTGTACGTGAAGCCGGCCATGCTGCCGATGCCGGTGGCCGTGAGCGTGTAAGCCGTCGTCGAGGCCCCGCCGACGGCATAGGTGAAGTAGGTGGTGCTGGTCGGCGCCGGGCCGCCGGTGTAGGTGCGGTTGTCCTGGAAGAATTGCTCGAGCTTCACGCGGCCGTCGGACAGCGCCGAGGTCGCTTCCGTGATCTTCGAGCGCGTGACGTAGTCGTTGTAGAACGGAACGGAGATGGCGCCGAGGATCGCGATTATCCCGACCACCGTCAGGAGCTCCAGCAGGGTGAAGCCTTTTGTGGTTCGCATGGACAACTTTCCTCAAGGTTGTTCGGGGCCGCCCTCGTTCGGCCTGGTGCGACTGCAGCCGGCTTGGTGCGATACTAACCATGCGCCCGTCGCCGTAAAGCTGCGACGGACGAGTGGTCGAATTCCTCGCATGAACGGCCGATCGCAGCGTGCATATTTCTCATTTCCGCAGCCCGCCGGGCTGTCGGAACTCCTTTCGCCGGCGGCAACGCGCAAGCGGCTGGCCGGCGCGATCGTCCTGTCCCTCCTGCTGCACGCGGGGGCGCTGGTGATGCACTCGCCGGGCACCGGAGCCGGCGCGCAGGCAGTTCGGGCCGCGCCGCGCGCCCTCGAGATCCGGATGGAGCGCGGCGAGCCGCCGGCGCCGAAAGCGGAGGTCGCGCCCGCTGCCGTTTCCGCAATTCCGCCGCCGCCGAGCGAGCCTGCGCGTCCCGAAGGGCGATTGTCGCGAGGGCTCGACCTGCTGCCCGTGCCGGCCGACCCTTATTTCACGACCGACCGCCTGACGAAGCAGCCGCTCGCGACCTCGCAGCCCTCGCTCTTCGTCCCCAGGCAGACGGCGCGTTACGTCAGCGGCAGGGTGGTGCTCAAGCTCTGGATCAACGAGTTCGGCGCCGTGGACGAAGTCGAGGTCGAACGCAGCGACCTGCCCGAGACGGTGTCCTCGATCGCGGCGGCGGCGTTCCGCAAGCTGCAGTTCGTCCCGGGCGAGGTCGACGGCCGGCCCGTGGGCGTGCTGATGCGCGTCGAGATCGCCTATGTGGACGGCCGGGTGGCGTTCCCCTGAGCGGTATAATCCGCGTCCTTGTTCGCAACTGCGCTGATGTAGCTCAGCTGGTAGAGCAACTGATTCGTAATCAGTAGGTCGCCCGTTCGATTCGGGCCATCAGCACCACCCGCCTTACGGGAGACATGGCCGCGAAGATCCTGGTGGTGGACGACGACGAGAGCTTGCGCGAGTTGCTGCGCATGCACCTCGCGGCGGCCGGCTACGAGGTGAGCACGGCGCCCGACGCGATCAGCGCCGGCTACCAGGTGCTCAAGAGCCCGCCCGACCTGATCCTCTCGGACATCAGCATGCCGCACATGGACGGCTTCGAGTTCGTCGCCGCGCTCAAGGCCGACACCACGCTGCCGTACATCCCGGTGATCTTCCTCACCTCGATGGAGGGCGGCGACCACCGCGGCAAGGAGCTGGGCGCCGTGGGCTACCTCACCAAGCCGGTGCGCGCCGACCGCCTGCTCGCGCTCGTCGCCCAGCACGTGCCGGGCGGCGCCATCCCCATCGGCTAGCTACTGGCACTCGCGGAAAAAGGGGGTCAGAGCAACATTTCAGATTCTGAGATGTTGCTCTGCCCCCCTTTTTCTTTTATTGGCACTCGCGCACGTCGGTGCCGGGGAAGCCCTGCACCGTCTCGCGCAGTCCTGCCTGCTGCGCCGCGCCGCCGCCGCGCAGCTGGAACCAGATTTTCGCCACCTGCGTGTCGCGCTCGCCGGTCTGCGCGCTGCGCACGCCTCTTGCGCGCAACGCCTCGAGGCGCGATTTCGCGGCCTCCTCGCTGCTGAAGATGCCGAGCGACACCGCCCAGCGCATCTTGCCTTCGTCGTGCAGGACGAAGAAGTCGTCGATGCCGAGCGACTTCAGCTCGGCGGTCTTCTTCAGCGCCCCGGCGCGGCTGCCCTGCGGCGGGATGAACACCCACCAGCCGGCGGTCTCCTCGCTGCGCCGCTGCGTGAGGCGCGCGCCGAGCGCCAGCGGCGCGAGCGCGGCCTCAGCCTTGAGCGCCTCGGCGACCGCGAAGCCGCCCCATTCGAGGCAGGCCGCCGTTGCCGGCACCGGCGCCGGCGGCTTGGGCTTGACCGAGGCGAGGCTTTTCAGCTCCTTGCCCTCCAGCAGGCGGATCCTGTCCGGGTTGATCTGCCGGCGCGCGGGCTCGGGATCGACCGCGCTCTCGGCGGGCGAGTAGTAATGGAACCACGCGAACGGCGCGAGGTTCGCCGCCACCAGCAGCAGGAACAGGGTCCTCATCCGCTCACGTGATCACGTTGCACCGATCCGCGCGAGTCCCTCGAGCACGAGATTCTCCACGTAGCGGCAGGGCAGATCGAGCCGCTCGATGAGCGCCGGCCCGCCGCCGCCCGAGACCAGGCAGGTCGTGCCGGGCCGCATGCCGCGGTACATGCGCTCGACCGCGCCCGCCTGCGCGTGCCGGCAGCCGCTCTCGATTGCGTCCGCGGTGCGGCGCGGCGCGTCGACGAAACGGCCCTCGCCGAGCGGCAGGCGTCCGGTGTGCTCGTGCAGCACGAAGCGCATCAGCTCGATGCCCGGCAGGATCAGCCCGCCCGTGAATTCGCCCGCGGCCGAGAGCATGTCCACCGTGGTACAGGTGCCGGCGTTCACCACCAGGCAGGCGCGGCCCGGTTCGAGCGCGCGCGCCGCGATCAGCGACGCCCAGCGGTCGGGCCCGAGCTGCTCGGGCCGCTCGTAGCGGTTGCTCACGCCGCACTGCTCGCGCTTGCCGTGGATCCATTCGGGCGCCGCCTCGAAGATGCTGGTCCAGTTGACGATCAACTGGTGCGCGCCGTCGCCGGCGACGTTCGAGATGATGATGCGCGCCGGGTTCTCGTGCGTCGCCGAGAACGGGTTGATGTGGTCGCCCGAGGCCGCGAACTCGATCAGCGACACGTTGGCGACGCCGGTCCAGCCCGCCTGCGATTTGGTGTCGAACCAGCCCCATTTCACGCGCGAATTGCCGGCGTCGATGGCGAGGATCATGCCGCATTGCCTCCGGCCCGCTCCCAGGCGCGGAGCGCGCCCAGCACTTCGCGCGCAACCGCGCCGATCACCGTGTTGCGCGAGACCGGGCGCTGCAGTACCTCGTCCAGCGCGGCGACGCCCCGTCCCAGGCGCGCAGCGAACTGCGGCTGCGCGCGGCAATTGATGCCGATGCCGACGATCACCACGCTGCCCGGCGCCGCAGGCCGGTCATCAGGGCGCGGCAGGGGCCGCGTCTCAATCAGGATGCCGCCGAGCTTGCGCTTGTTCACCATCAGGTCGTTGGGCCACTTCAGCGCGACGCCCCGCGCGCCGAGCCTGCGCAGCGCGCGCGCCGAGCAGATGCCCACCGCGACCGAGAGCCCGACCAGCCGGCGCTGCTCGCAGCGCATGGGCCGCCGGATCGAAAAGGTCGCGCCGGCGCCGCGCGCGGAGCGCCAGCGCCGCCCATGCCGGCCGCGGCCCGCGGTCTGCAGCTCGGCCGCGAGCAGCACCGGCCCGGCGGACCGCTCCTCGCGCAGCAGCGTGTTGGTCGAGGTGCAGCGGTCCACGACCCTGACTTCGAGGCCCGGAACGGAAATGCGCGACGCGACGAGCCGGTCCATGGAACGGATTCTACGTCGAGCCGAAAGCGAAATTGCGTCCCGGGGCGGCGTCGAACAGCGCGCGCGTGTAGGCGTGCTGCGGCCGCTGGAACACCTCCTCGGCGGCGCCGTACTCGACCACACGACCCTGCGACATCACCGCCACGTGGTCGCAGACTTGCGCGGCGACGCGCAGGTCGTGCGTGATGAACAGCATCGCGAGGTTAAGGCGCTCGCGGATCTCCTCGAGCAGGGCGAGCACCTGCGCCTGCACCGACACGTCGAGCGCGGAGACCGCCTCGTCGGCGACCAGCAGCTCGGGCTCCATCGCCAGCGCGCGCGCGATGCAGATGCGCTGGCGCTGGCCGCCCGAGAACTGGTGCGGATAGCGCGCGAGCGCCGAGTCGTCCATGCGCACGAGCTCGAGCAGCTTGCGGGCGCGCTGCAGCGCTTCCGCGGCCGGCACGCCGTAGTTGCGCGGCCCCTCGGTGATCGCCTCGCCCACGGTGCGGCGCGGGTTGAGCGAGCGGTAGGGGTCCTGGAACACGATCTGCACCTTGCGCCGCAGCGGCCGCAGCTCGCCGGCGTGCATGCGCGCGATGTCCACGCCGCCGAGGCGGATCTCGCCCGCGCTGGGGTCCACGAGGCGCACGATGCAGCGCGCCACGGTGGACTTGCCCGAGCCCGACTCGCCGACGATGCCGAGCGTCTGCCCGCGGCGCAGCTCCAGGTCCACGTCCTCGGCCGCGCGCACTTCGCGGCGCGCGCCGAACCAGCCGCGCGCGGCATAGGTCTTGCAAAGGCCCCTGGTTTCCAGAACCACGTCCGAGCCGGCCTTCACCGGACGTCCGAGCGGCTTCAGCGCGGGAACCGACCCGATCAGCATGCGCGTGTACTCGTGCTGCGGGCGCTTGAGCACCTCGTCGCGCGCGCCCAACTCGACGAGCTCGCCGAGGCGCAGCACCGCCACGCGATGCGCGATTTCCGCGACCACGCCGAAGTCGTGGGTGATGAACAGCACGCCCGTGCCGTGCCGCGCCTGCAGATCGGCGATCAGGCGCAGGATCTGCGCTTGCGTGGTGACATCGAGCGCCGTGGTGGGCTCATCGGCGATCAGCAGCGCCGGGTCCAGCACCAGCGCCATGGCGATCATGATGCGCTGGCGCTGGCCGCCCGAGAGCTGGTGCGGGTAGGAAGCGGCCATTCGCTCGGGATCGGGCAAGGAAACTTCCTTGAGAATCTCCAGTATTCTTGGTCGTCTGCTGCTCAAGGGCAATTCGGTGTGAAACCTCAAGACCTCGTCGATCTGGTCGCCGCAGGTCATGACCGGGTTGAGGGCGGTCATCGGCTCCTGGAAGATCATCGACATGCGCGTGGTGCGCAGCTGCCGCAGCCGGTCCTCTGCCGCGCCGGCGATCTCCTCGCCCTCCAGGCGGATCGATCCGCCCTGCAGCGGCAGCGCCTTGGGCAGCAGGCCCATCACGCTCTGCGCGATCACCGATTTTCCCGAGCCCGATTCGCCCACCAGGCACACGATCTCGCCGCGCTCCAGCTTCAGCGACACGCCGGAAACCGCACGCGGCCGCTCAGCGCCTGGCGGCAGCGCAATCGAAAGGCCATTGATTTCGAGAACGCTCATGCGCCCGGGTCTAGACTCTCTTCGCCATTTTCGGATCCAGCGTATCTCGCATGCCGTCGCCCAGAATGTTGACCGCGAGCACGGTGACCGCGAGGAACACGCCCGGGAAGAAGATGTTGTGCGGGTAGTCATTGAACTGCGCGCGCCCCTCGGCCATGACGTTGCCCCAGGTCGGGATATCGGGCGGCAGGCCGACGCCGAGGAAGGACAGGATCGCCTCGACCAGGATCGAGAAGGCGCAGATGTAGGTGCCCTGCACGACAAGCGGCGCGACGCAGTTGGGCAGGATGTGGCCGATCAGGATTTTCCAGGTCGGCGTGCCGAGCGCGACCGCCGCCTCCACGTAGGGCTCCTCGCGGATCGAGAGCACGAGCGAGCGCACCAGGCGCGTGACACGCGGGATCTCGGGTATGGCGATGGCGATGATTACCGTCGCCAGGTTGCCGCGGAAGATCGCAACCAGCGAGATCGCCACCAGGATTGCCGGGATCGCCATCACCCCGTCCATGAAGCGCATCAGGATGCCGTCCAGCCAGCGCAGGTAGCCACTCAGCAGTCCGCTCAGGATGCCGATGCTGAGCGCGACCAGCGCGCACAGGATGCCCACCAGCAGCGACACCCGCGTGCCGTAGATCACGCGGCTGTAGACGTCGCGGCCGAAGGAGTCCGAGCCCATCAGGAAGGTGTGCTGCAGCGTTTCGCCCTCCAGCGTGGTGATCTCGCCCGCCTTGCCGGGCCGGAGGTCGCGGCTGCCGGCGTCGAACAGGGACGGGTCGACGGTGCCCAGCCAGGGCGCAGCCAGCGCCACCAGCACCAGCAGGATCAGCGTGACGCCGCCGACGCGCACCGACCAGTTCCGCAGGATGACGGACAGCCCGCGCATCAGTAGCGGATCCGCGGGTCGAGAAACACGTACGACAGGTCAATGAGCAGGTTCAGCATGACGTACACGAAAGAGAAGAACAGGATCACGCCCTGGATGGTCGGGAAGTCGCGCGCCAGCACCGCGTCCACCGTGAGGCGCCCGAGGCCTGGAATCGCGTAGACGGATTCGGTCACCACCACGCCGCCGATCAGCAGCGCGATGCCGATGCCGATCACGGTGACGATCGGCACGGCCGCGTTGGCGAGGCCGTGGCGCACCAGCACGCGGAATTCCGGCAGGCCCTTGGCGCGCGCGGTGCGGATGTAGTCCTCGCCGAGGGCCTCAAGAACGGATGCGCGCGTGACCCTCGCGATGAGCGCGATGTAAATCACCGACAGCGTCACCGCGGGCAGGATCAGGTGGCGCAGGAACGGCCAGAAACCGTCCGCGATGCGCTGGTAGCCCTGCACCGGCAGCCATCCAAGCTTCAGAGAGATGATGTAGATGAGGATGTAGGCCAGCACGAATACCGGCACCGAAAAGCCGAGCACCGAGAAGCCCATGAGCGCGCGGTCGAACCAGCCGCCGAAGCGCCAGGCGGCGACCACGCCGAGCGGCACGGCGACCGCGATCGCCAGGACAATAGTCAGCGTGGCGAGCACGAGCGTGGGCTCCAGGCGCTGGCCGATGAGTGCCGTGACCTTCATCTTGTAGTAGAAGGACTCGCCCAGGTCGCCGGTGGCGATGTTGGCGAGCCAGATGCCGAACTGCGCGAGAATCGGCTGGTCCAGGCCCAGGCTGGCGCGGATTCGCGCGATCTGCTCGGTGCTCGCCGCGTCGCCGGCGAGGATCGCGGCCGGGTCGCCAGGCGCCAGGCGCAGCACCATGAACACCAGCACCGCCACGATCAGCAGGACCGGGAGCGTGGCGAGCAGCCGCCGAACGGTGAAATTGAGCATGCAACGAGAAAGGGGGCTTCGGCAAAACGCCTCTGCCCCCTTTCAGGCGCCCCCGCCTGTTGCGCGAGGGGCGGCGGTCAGTTCTTCTTCAGATTCCAGTAGATGTTGCCGTTGGTAACGAAAAAGCCGGTGATGTTCTTGCGCGCCGCCATCGGCTGCGAGTACTCGCCAAGCGGCACGTGCGTGCCGATTTCGAAGGCGCGCGCCTGCAGCGCCTCGGCCATCTTCTTCTTCTTCGCGCCGTCGGTCTCGCGCATGAACTGCGTGCGCAACTCCATCAGCTTGTCGTCCTTGGCCCAGCCGAACCAGCCGGAAGCCTCGCCGCGGGTGTCGAAGGTCGGGTTGGCGATCGGATTCCAGATGTCGTGGCCCTGCCAGGCGGTCAGGAACATGTGCCAGCCGCCCTTGTCCGGCGCGTCCTTCTTCGCGCGCCGGCCGACCAGCGTCTGCCAGTCCATGGCCTGCAGGTCGACCTTGAAGCCGGCCTGGCGCAGCAGCTGCGCCGCGACATCCGGCAGCTTCTGGATCGAGGCGAGGTCGGTCGGTTTCATGAGCACGATCGCCGTGCCGTCATAGCCCGAGGCTTTCACCAGTTCCTGAGCCTTCTTCATGTTCGACTTCGACTGGATGTCGCTGCCCGCGGGGCTCGCGAGCGGCGTGCCGCAGGTGAACATGGACGGGCAGGAGTTGTAGAGCGCCTTTACGCCCACCTGCGCCTGCAGGAAGGGCTGCTGCGCGAAGGCCGCGAGCACCGCCTGTCGCACCTTCGGATTGTCGAAGGGCTTGTGCAGGTGGTTGAAGCGCGCCATGTACTGCAGGTTGACCGTCGAGTACTTGGGCAGCTGGATGTCCGGATTCTTCTGCGTAGCCTCGAAGTGGTCGAACGCGAGCGCCTCGATGATGTCCACTTCGCCCTTTTGCAGCGCGTTGACCTGCGCCTGCGCGTCGCGCAGCGCGAGGTTCCACTCGACGCGCTCGACGTAGACATTCTTGCCGCCCGTGGTGCCCGAGGGCGCTTCCTTCCTGGGCACGTACTTCGGGTTCCTGATGTAGACCGCCTTGTCGCCGGGCTTGAACTCGTCGCGCTTGAAGATGTAGGGGCCCGAGCCGGTGTAGTCGTCGATCTGCTTGAAGGGGTCGGTTTCGGCGACGCGCTTGGGCATGATGAACGGCACGTTGGACGAGGGCTTGCCGAGGGCCTCGAGCAGGAAGCCGCAGACCTCGCGCAGGAAGATGCGGAAGGTGTCGGGCGCGGGCGTGTCCATGCGGTCGATGAAGGTGAACAGCGCCGAGCCCATGGCGTCGCGCTTGCCCCAGCGCGCGAGCGAGGCCACGACGTCTTCGCCCGTCACCGGCTTGCCGTCATGGAACTCCAGGCCCTTGCGCAGCTTGAAGGTCCACAAACGGTGGTCCGGGCTCTCGGTCCAGGACTCGACCATCTGTGGTTTGATCTGGTTCTTCTCGTCGGTGCCGAACAGGGTGTCGTAGATCATGTAGCCGTGGTTGCGGCTCATGTAAGCCGTGGTCCAGATCGGATCGAGGATCGCGAGGTTCGAGTGCGGCACGATGCGCAGCGTCTTCGCGTCGCCCTGCGCGAGCGCGCCGCCGCCGAAGCCGGCGAGCGAAGCGGAGAGCGCGCCGGCAACGATGCAGGCGAAGGTGCGTTTGGTCGGCATGGGATCCCCTCAGATGGATGAACCGGTGCAAGATATCGCAAAGCGCCGGATTCCGGCAAGCAAAGGACATCGAACATGTACGATCTGGTGATCCGCGAGGCCCTGCTCTACGACGGCAGCGGCGCGCCGCCGGTGCGGGCCGACGTCGCGCTCGAGGGCGACCGCATCGCCGCGGTGCACGC
>JBASCW010000142.1:0-1743 GCA_049651845.1 Burkholderiales bacterium
CGGCTCAGCCGGCGTAGCCGGCGAAGGCGGCAGCGCAGGCGCCCGCGCCCGCGGGCTCGGCGTGGCAGCGCAGCAGCCGCAGCAGCGGCCGCCCGGGATTGCGCAAGTCCAGGTCGTGCTTGTCCCAGATCGCCCTGGCCTGCGGCCGCCGGCCCGCGGCGAGGTGTCCGGCCATGCCCGCGACGACGAGGTATTCGCGCGCGTCGCGGTTGAGGTCGGTCTGGCTCGCGAGCAGCGCCTCGGCGCGTTCGGCGATCCGGGCGGCATCGCGCGCCCCGACCGCTGCGAACAGCGCAATCCAGTCGCGCTGGAACGCGCGCAGCTCGCGGTGGCAGGGCGCCCCGGCGATGCGTGTCCAGACTGCCGCTGCGTCCTCGGGTGTGAGGAAGGGATTGACGCTGCGCGCGACGTTGATCAGGCTGTGCAGCCAGATGTCGTGCTCGCGCGGCGCGCGGCATTCGATGAGGCGCAGCTTGGCGACTTCGAGGTCCTTCTGCAGCAGCGTCGGGATCGCCACCGGCTCGGGGGGCGTCGCCTGCAGCAGGAAGTCGCGCGCATAGCGCGCGACGCGCGTGTTCTCGATGCGCTCGAAGGTCTCGGCGCCCTTCAGCCCGGCGTTTAGCGGCCGGCGTTGCAGGCCGGGCTCGAGCAGCTCCAGCACCGGCACGCCCGCGTTGAGCAGCGCCACCACCTCGGACGCGCTCTTCTCCAGGAAGCGGTGCCGGACGGCGTTCAGGTCGAGCACCGGGTAGTAGTCCGAGTTGGCCGGCATGCCGTAGCTCGCGAACAGCGGCTCGAGCGTGGCGCGGCTGCCGAGGTAGCGCGCGTCCAGGTCGCCCTCGGTGAGGACGTGGATCTGCCGCAGCTCCTGCGCGAGCGTCGGCTGCAGGAAGATGCGCGCCTGCGCCGGCAGCGGCAGCGGCTGGGCGGAGGCGACGATCAGCAGGTCGTGGTCGCTCGGCGCGAAGGCTGCGTAATGCGGAAACTGCTCGCCGAGCGCGCCCATCACCGACGCGAGCAGCGACACATCGATCTCGTAGAGCTGGAACCATTGCACGAGCACGCCGCCCGGCTCGAGGTGGCTGCGGATGCGGCGGTAGAACTCGCGCGTGAACAGGCTCGAGACGCCGCTGACCCAGGGATTGGAAGGCTCGGAGACGAGGATGTCGTAGCGCCGGTTGCGCGTCGAGAAGTAGGTCTTGGCGTCGTCGATGAGGATCGTGCCGCGCGGGTCGGCGAAAGCGGAGCTGTTGCGCGGCGCGAAGCCGCGCGCGGCGGCGGCCATCTGCGCCTCGATCTCGACGGTCTCGACGCGCTCGATGGCGACGCTCTGCAGCAGCGTGTGCGTGGTGAGGCCGGTGCCGATGCCGATCACCGCCGCGCTCTTCGCCCCGGGCTTGAGCGCGAGCGGCAGCGCGCCGCTCAGCACCATGGTGATCTCGTCGGAGCCGCGCGTGCCGGCGCGGTCCATGTTGATCGAGCCGTCGGACTTGCCGTTGGTGCGGATGCTGAGGACCTCGCCGTAGTTCGCGAGGTGCACGGTCGCGGTCTTGCCGTCGGCGGCGAACAGGATCTTCGCGCCCGCCGAGGTCGAGAGCTCGCCGTGGCGGAACACGCCCGCGGTCAGCTTGTTCGGGTCGAGCTCGAACACGAGCGCGAGCGGCAGGATCGCGAGCAGGCAGGCCGCCGCGGCGACGGCGAGCGCGCGGCGCCCCGCCGCGTGGACGTGCAGCAGCGCGAGGC
>JBASCW010000143.1:0-21224 GCA_049651845.1 Burkholderiales bacterium
CCGTTTGGGTCTGAAGCTACCGGAGCGACTTCGACTACCCCAAACCGTGCAAATGTAGTGCCGACCTTGGACCTCAAGTCTTTGATCTACTACGATTCACACCCTCGAACTGTGGAAGTTGGGCTAGAGGCCGGCTTTCGCGCACTGCTCGTCCTGATCGCCCGTCACGCCGCTCACGCCGACGGCGCCGGTCACCTTGCCGTCCACCATGATCGGCACGCCGCCGGGCGAGGCGAATACGCCCGGCAGAGTCGCGGTGGCAGGGGCCTTGTTGATCACTTCCATGAACACACGCGTCGGGCGCCGGTAGGTGGCGGCGGCGCGCGCCTTGCCGACCGCGATGTCGTTGCTCGCGTATTGCGTGTTCTCCATGCGCTCGAAATAGACGAGGAAGCCGTGCGGATCCACCACCGCGACCGCGACGTTCCAGCCGTTCTTCGCGCATTCCGCGAGTACGCCCGCGGCGATTTTCTTGGCCGTCGCGGTCGTCACAGGCGTGCCGTATTCCGGGCGGCGGTCCTGCGCCGTGGCGGCGGCCGCGAACAGCGCGAGGCTCAGGCTCAGTATGGTTCTTTGCAGCAACATGGGTTCCTTCTCCTTGTGGTTGGCGATGCAAGCGGCGAACAGCGCCGCCGATTGAGAATTCCTCAGTGCAGGGCGATCACGCCGCTTGCCGCGAGCTCGGCAATGTCTCCCGCCGCGTAGCCCAAGCCTGCGAGCAGCTCGCGCGCGCCTTCGCCGAGTGCCGGCGGGTCCTTGCGCTTGGGCAGCCTCTCGCCGTCGAGCGCGATCGGCAGGCCCGGCACGTGGATCGTCTTGCCGAGCGGCACCTTGGTCTCGAACAGGCCTCCGGAGGCCTTGAGGTGCGGATCGTCGAGCAGGTCCCAGGGCCTGGCGATCGGCGCGTAGGGCAGGCCGATCGCCTCGAGTTTCTTCGAGAGGTCGTCCTGCGACGACGCCTTGAAGATTTCGCCCAGCCGGGGAATCAGCCAGCCGCGCTCCTTGACGCGCTGCGCATTGGTCTGCAGGCGCTCATCCGACCCCAGCGCCGCCTCGCCGAACTCGCGGCAGAAGATCTGCCATTGCGTGTCGGTCACGATGCCGACGAACAGCCGCCCGCCGCCCGCGGTCTCGAAGATGTCGTAGACGCCCCAGGCCGGGCGCTTCACCGACATCGGCGGCGGCGCCTCGCCGGTGATCTCGTACTGCGCCATGTGCTGCGCGACCAGCAGCGCCGTGCTCTCGAACAGAGCGCTGGTCACGCGCTTGCCGCGTCCCGTGGACTCGCGCTCGCGCAGCGCGGCGAGGATCCCGACCGCGGCGAAGGTGCCGCCCATGATATCCACCACCGACGAGCCGGCGCGCAGCGGCCGGTCGGGCAGCCCGGTCATGTATGCGAGCCCGCCCATCATCTGCACCACCTCGTCGAGCGAGGCCCGATGGTCGTAGGGACCGTCCAGGAATCCTTTCAGCGAGCAGTAGACGAGGCGCGGATACTGCTTCGAGAGCGCCTCGTGGCCCAGCCCGAGCTTGTCGAGCGCGCCGGGACGGAAGTTCTCGGTGACCACGTCGGCCGTGCCGATCAGCTTGAGCACGAGCGCCATCCCCTGCGGCGACTTGAGGTCGACGGCGAGGCTCGTCTTGTTGCGGTTGAAGACCGGGAAGAAACCCGCGCCCGCGGCCTGCAGGCGGCGCGTGTTGTCGCCCTCCAGCGGCTCCACCTTGATGACCTCGGCGCCGAGATCGGCGAGCACGAGCCCGCAGGTCGGGCCCATCACCATGTGCGCGAACTCGACCACGCGCACACCCTCAAGCGGCAGCACGGAACCCCTTGGGCAGGCCCGCGAGCGCCATGTGGCCGTACACCGGCTCTTCGGGCAGGGCAGCGACCATGAGCTTGCGCGCCTCCAGCAGCTTCGCCATGTCGATGCCCGTAGGCACGCCCATGCTCTCGAACATGAACACCAGGTCCTCGGTGATCACGTTGCCGCTCGCGCCCGGCGCGAACGGGCAGCCGCCCAGGCCGCCCATCGAGCTGTCGAAGTGGCGCACGCCTTCCTCGTAGGCGGCGAGCGCGTTGGCGAGGCCCAGGCCGCGAGTGTTGTGCAGGTGCGCGGTGCGCAGCTTGCCGCCGATTTCCTTGCGAACGCGCGCAAACATGCGTCGGATCTGCGCGGGGTTGGCATAGCCCACTGTGTCGGCGAGCGATACGTGATCGCAGAATCCGGCCAGCGCGGCCGCGATGCGCACGACGTCGTCCTCGGGCACCTCGCCCTGCATCGTGCAACCGAAGGCCGTGGAGACCGCGCCTTCGACTTCCACGCCGGGGTGCGGATGCTGCGCGCACTTGCGCACCTCTTCGACCATCTGCTCGGGCGTCATCCGCACGTTCGACTCGCTGTGCTTGCGGCTGGCGGACACTGGAAACGTCACCTTGTGCGCGCCGGCAGCGAGCGCGCGCTCAAAGCCCTTGAGATTGGGGGCGAGGACGACAACTGCGAGGTCCTTGATCGTAAGCGCGTGCGCGACGACTTCCGCCGTGTCGGCCATCGCAGGAATCAGTTTCGGCGGCACGAACGAGCCGACCTCGATTTCCCGGACGCCGGCTCCGGCGATGGCGCCCACCCAGGCCTTCTTCGTCGCGGTCGGCATCAGCTGGTGCGCGTTTTGCAGCCCGTCGCGCGGCCCCACTTCGCGGATGTGGATCTGTCGCATGCAAACCTCCGGCGGCTATTCTACTCAGTACTTGTCCGGGTTCCGCAGCATCAGGTGCGATCAGCGCGTGCGCCGCTCGATGCGAGCGATGGCGAGGCCGCACAGTGCGCCGCCGACCGCGAAGGCGAGCATCGCGCCGAGTGTGCCGTTCCAGCCGCCGTAGCGCGAGGCGAGCCATGCGAGGGCGATCGGGCCGACGAACTGGCCGGCCTGGGAGGTCTGCAGCACCATGCCGTTGGACGTGCTCACGTGCTGCGGCGTCTTCGCATGCACCGGCAGCCCGGAAAAGATCGCGGCGGGAATCACGCCCGCGCAGGCGGAAAAGGCGAGGCACAGGAAGTACCGGACGCCGTCTGACAGTGCGGGAGCGAGCATCCCCGCCGAGCACAGCGCCATGATGGCGCTGGCCGCGACGACCATCGGCCCGCGGCGTACGCCGTGCGCGAGCAGCCAGCCGCCGGCCACGTTGCCTGGCGCATTGATCAGCACCATCGGCGCGGTGAGCAGCGCGGCGGTTGCGCCCGAGGCGGCGCGCTCGTCGGCGAGAAACGTCGGCAGCCAGATCATCACCGAAGACCATTGCGCGACATAGAACGCGAACAGGGCGGCGAGCGCGAGGTTGCCGGGCCGCGCGATCGATTCGGCGAGCAAGCGCGGCGAGCCGACGGTGCCCTGTGCGGGCGAGGGCGCATGGCGCGCTGCAAGCGCGAAGCTCGCCGCCGCGGCGAGTGCGAGTACGACCCACAGCCCGCGCCAGCCCCAGGCCCCGATCGCGGCGGGCGCGATCAGGAGCGCGAGGCCGCCGCCGGTGGGCATGTAGGCCCCCCACAGGCCGAGTGCTTTCGCGCGATCCCGCGGCGTGCTCGCGGCCGAGGCGATGAGCGCCGAGCCCGAAACGGTAAACAGGAGGAAGCCGACGCCTTCGAGGAAACGCGACACGAGCAGCGGAACGAACCCGGGCGCGGCGGCACCCAGGAGGCCGGCCAGCGCCAGCAGGGCGAGACCCGAGAGCGCGGCGCTGCGCAGGCCGAAGCGATCGGCGAGGGTGCCGGCGAAGACGCCGAAGGCGCCACCGATGACGTTGAAGGCGGTGGCGATGAAGCCGGACTCGACCAGCGTGAGGCCGAACTCGGCGCGCTGCAGCGGCAGCGCGGGTGCGACCTTGGTCATGTAGGCGCCGCAGACCATGCCGGCGCCAAACACCGCCCAGATCGCCCCCCAGCGGGTCGACGGGGGCACGGGCGGCGCGTCTGCGCCCCCTGTTCCGAGCGCTACGCCGCGCTGACCGGAATCTTCAGCTCGACGATCTTCTTCGACCACTCGGCCGGGCCGGTGTTGTGCACGGAGGTGCCGTTCGCGTCCACCGCGACCGTCACCGGCATGTCCTTCACCTCGAACTCGTGGATCGCTTCCATGCCGAGGTCCTCGAACGCCACCACGCGCGCCTGCTTGATCGCCTTGGCGACGAGGTAGGCGGCGCCGCCGACGGCCATCAGGTAGGCCGCCTTGTGCTTGCGGATCGCCTCGAGCGCCGCGGGGCCGCGCTCGGCCTTGCCGACCATCGCGATCAACCCGGTTTGCCCGAGCATCATCTCGGTGAACTTGTCCATGCGCGTGGCCGTGGTCGGCCCGGCGGGGCCGATCACCTCGTCGCGCACGGCATCCACCGGCCCGACGTAGTAGATCGCGCGATTCGTGAAGTCCACCGGCAGGGGTTGTCTTTTCTCCAGCAGATCCTGAATTCTCTTGTGAGCCGCATCGCGGCCGGTCAGGAGCTTTCCAGACAGCAGCAACCTCTGACCGGGCTTCCAGCTCTCGACGGTTTTCCCATTCAAGGCATTCAAGTCGACCCGGGTCGAACTTGCGTCCGGGGTCCAGGTGACCTTCGGCCAGTCCTCGAGCGAAGGCGTTTCGAAGTGCGCGGGCCCAGAGCCGTCCAGCACGAAGTGGGCGTGGCGCGTCGCAGCGCAGTTCGGGATCATCGCCACCGGCCGGTTGGCCGCGTGCACGGGATAGGTGCTGATCTTGACGTCGAGCACGGTAGACAGCCCGCCCAGGCCCTGGGCGCCGATGCCGAGCGCGTTCACCTTGTCGTAGAGCTCGATGCGCATTTCCTCGACCTTGTTCTTCGGCCCGCGCGCCTTGAGCTCGGCCATGTCGATGGGCGCCATCAGTGCTTCCTTCGCCATCAGCATCGCCTTCTCGGCCGTGCCGCCCACGCCGATGCCGAGCATGCCCGGCGGGCACCAGCCTGCGCCCATCGTAGGCACCGTCTTCAGCACCCAGTCGACGATCGAGTCCGACGGATTCAGCATCACGAACTTCGCCTTCGCTTCGGATCCGCCGCCCTTGGCGGCGACCTCGACCTCGAATTCGTCGCCGGGGACGATGCGCGTGAAGATCACCGCGGGCGTGTTGTCCCGTGTGTTGTTGCGCCCGAAGTCGGATTCGTCCAGCACCGAGGCGCGCAGCGGGTTGTCCGGGTGCGCGTAGCCGCGGCGCACGCCCTCGTTCACCGCATCCTCGAGCGAGCCCTGGAAGCCCTCGAAGCGCACGTTCATGCCGACCTTGAGGAACACGTTGACGATGCCCGTGTCCTGGCAGATCGGCCGGTGGCCCTCGGCGCTCATGCGCGAGTTGGTGAGGATCTGCGCGATGGCGTCCTTGGCCGCGGGCGACTGCTCGCGCTGGTAGGCGCGGCCCAGCGCCTGGATGTAGTCGCGCGGGTGGTAGTAGGAGATGAACTGCAGCGCGTCGGCAATGCTCTGGACAAGATGCTCTTGTCGGATTTGGGTCATCGGGCACTCCTAGTGCGCGCGCGGGCTGGGCATGAGGCGGTCGGTCGCGGCGATCGCCATGGCCGAAAGCACGAAGGTGATGTGGATGGCGACCTGCGCGATGATCGTCTTCTCGTCGTATGCCGCCGCGTTGATGAAGGTCTTGAGCAGGTGGATTGACGAGATGCCGATGATCGCGGTGGCAAGCTTGACCTTGAGCACCGAGGCATTGACGTGCGAAAGCCACTCGGGCTGGTCGGGGTGGCCCTCCAGGTTCATGCGCGAGACGAAGGTCTCGTAGCCGCCGACGATCACCATGATCAGCAGGTTGGAGATCATCACCACGTCGATCAGGCCGAGCACCACCAGCATCAGCACCGTCTCGTTCGTCTTGGACGGCCGCTCCCCGCCCTCCACCGTGACCGAGTCGAGGATGTGTGAGAGGGCATAGCTGTCGCCGAAGGTGGCGAGCACCAGGTGGTAGAGCTCCTGCCAGAACAGCCAGACGTAGATTGCCTGCGCGACGATGAGGCCAAGGTAAAGCGGCAGCTGCAGCCAGCGGCTGGCGAAGATCAGGGAAGGGATGGGGCGCAGGGCTCGGGCCTCGTTGGGCATATTCATCCGGGGGTTGTTGTCTTTACAGGCTAGGGATTTGGTGATTGTATTCGCGTCAGCCGCGTGTAAGCACTTTGCCGGCAAAATTGGATCCTGAGGAGGAAATCCATGTCGTCGCAGATCGAATCCGTCCTGATCGAAAAGCGCCTGTTTCCGCCTTCGCCGGCCTTCGTGAAGCAGGCGAACATTTCCGGGATGGATGCCTACCGCAAGATGGTGGCGGAGGCTGAGAAGGACTTCGAGGGCTTCTGGGCGAAGCTCGCCAGGGAGCACCTGCTCTGGCACGAGCCGTTCACCAAGACCCTGGACGAGTCGAAGGCGCCGTTCTTCCGCTGGTTCTATGACGGCGAGCTGAACGCCTCCTACAACTGCCTCGACCGGCACCTGGAGACGCAGCCCGACAAGACCGCCATCATCTTCGAGGCCGATGACGGCAAGGTGACGAAGATCGCCTACAAGGCGCTGTACCACGAGGTCTGCAAGATGGCCAATGCGCTCAAGGCGCACGGCGTCAAGGTCGGGGACCGGGTCCTCATCTACATGCCGATGTCGATCCAGGTCGTGGTCGCGATGCAGGCCTGCGCGCGCATCGGCGCGACGCATTCGGTGGTGTTCGGCGGCTTTTCGGCGAAGAGCCTGCAGGAGCGCATCATCGACGCCGGCGCGACCGAGGTCATCACCGCCGACGGCCAGTTCCGCGGCGGCAAGGAGATCCCGCTCAAGCCGGTCGTGGACGAGGCGTTCGCGATGGGCGGCTGCGATGCGGTGCGCAACGTGATCGTCTACAAGCGCAGCGGCAGCCCGGTGCCGATGCAGGCGCCGCGCGACAAGTGGTGGGACGACGTCGTCAAGGGGCAGCCGGACACCTGCGAGCCGACCTGGGTGAACGCCGAGCATCCGCTGTTCATCCTCTACACCTCGGGCTCGACGGGCAAGCCGAAGGGGATCCAGCATTCGACCGGCGGCTACCTGCTCTGGGCGCTGCTCACGATGAAGTGGGTGTTCGACAACAAGCCCGCCGACACGTTCTGGTGCACGGCCGACGTAGGCTGGGTGACCGGGCACACCTACATCGCCTACGGGCCGCTCGCCGCCGGCGCGACCGAGGTGATGTTCGAGGGCGTCCCGACCTATCCGGACGCGGGCCGGTTCTGGAAGATCATCCAGGACCACAAGGTGAACGTGTTCTACACGGCGCCGACGGCGATCCGCTCGCTCATCAAGGCGGGCGGCGACCTGCCCAAGAAGTACGACCTGTCGAGCCTGCGCATCCTCGGCACCGTCGGCGAGCCCATCAATCCGGAAGCGTGGATGTGGTACCACCGCACGGTCGGCAACGAGCGCTGCCCGATCGTCGACACCTGGTGGCAGACCGAGACCGGCGGACACCTGATCTCGCCGCTGCCTGGCGTGACTCCGACCAAGCCGGGCTCGGCGACGCTGCCGCTGCCGGGCATCTTTGCCGATATCGTGGACGAGACCGGTCACCCGGTCGGCAAGGGCAAGGGCGGCATCCTCGTTATCACGCGGCCCTGGCCCTCGATGCTGCGCACCATCTGGGGCGACCCGGAGCGCTACAGGAAGACCTATTGGCCCGACGATTTCAAGGGCAAGCTCTATCTCGCGGGCGACGGCGCAAACACCGACGAGGAAGGCTACTTCCGCATCGTCGGGCGCATCGACGACGTGCTGAACGTCTCGGGCCACCGCCTCGGCACCATGGAGATCGAGTCGGCGCTGGTCGCCAATTCCAAGCTGGTGGCCGAAGCCGCGGTGGTCGGGCGGCCGGACGATCTCACGGGCGAGGCGATCTGCGCGTTCGTGGTGCTGAAGGGGCCGCGCCCGAGCGGCGCCGAGGCGCAGAAGATCGCCAAGGAGCTGCGCGACTGGGTGGGACATGAAATCGGCGCGATCGCCAAGCCGAAGGACATCCGCTTTGGCGACAACCTGCCGAAGACGCGCTCGGGCAAGATCATGCGGCGGCTGCTGCGCTCGATCGCCAAGGGCGAGGAGATCACGCAGGACGTGTCCACGCTCGAGAACCCGGCGATCCTGGAGCAGCTCAAGCAGGTGACCTGATGCGGGACCCGGAAGCCAAGGGACAGCGCCTGATCGCGCTGTTCATTTTCGGCTGCCTGCTGTTCAACTACCCGGTCCTGTCGCTCTTCAACGTGGCGGCCGAAGCCTTCGGTGTGCCCGTGCTCTACGCCTACATCTTCGCCGCCTGGGCGCTGCTCGTGGCGCTCATGGCGCTGGTGGTCGAGTCGCGGGGCTAGGCTCGGTAAGGGAACCCCGTGCTGCAAGGTCATGTCATCGTCTTGGTGGCCTTCGCCTACCTGGGGCTGCTGTTCGGCATTGCCTACTACGCCGACCAGCGTGCCGACGCCGGCCGTTCGGTCATCGACAACCCGACGATCTACGCGCTGTCGCTCGCGGTCTACGCGACGGCCTGGACGTTTTACGGCTCGGTGGGACGCGCAGCAAGCGACGGCATCGGCTTCCTGCCGATCTATCTCGGCCCCACGCTGATGATCGCGCTGTGGTGGCTGGTGATGCGCAAGATCATCCGCATCAGCAAGGCGAGCCGCATCACGTCGCTGGCGGATTTCATCGCCTCGCGCTATGGCAAGAGCGCGCTGCTGGGCGGCCTGGTGACGGTGATCGCGGTGATCGGCATCCTGCCCTACATATCGCTGCAGCTAAAGGCGATTTCCACCAGCTACGCGATCCTGCTGCAGTACCCGGAGATCAACATGCCGGCGAGCGCCGCGGCTGGCAGCCACGCGCTTGCCGCCGACACCGCGTTCTGGGTGGCCATGATCCTCGCGGCGTTCACGATCCTCTTCGGCACGCGGCACCTGGATGCCGCCGAGCACCACGAGGGCATGGTCGCCGCGATCGCGTTCGAATCCCTGGTCAAGCTGCTCGCCTTCGTCGCGGTCGGGCTGTTCGTGAGCTACGGCATGTTCGACGGCATCGGCGACATCTTCGGGCGCGCGCGAGCCGAGGAGCGCTTGAGCCCCATGCTCGCGCCGCTCGACGGCGTGGCGGGCGGCTACGCAAGCTGGGTCTGGCTGACGATCCTCTCCATGCTGGCCATCATGTTCCTGCCGCGCCAGTTCCAGGTGGCGGTGATCGAGAACAAGAACGAGCAGCACCTCTCCAAGGCGATCTGGCTATTTCCGCTCTACATGCTGGCGATCAACCTGTTCGTGCTGCCGATCGCCTTCGGCGGCAACCTGCACTTCGCGCCAGGCACCGTGGATGCCGACACCTACGTGCTGACGCTGCCCATGGCCGCCAAGCAGGAGGGGCTCGCGCTGCTGGTGTTCATCGGCGGGCTGTCGGCCGCGACCGGCATGGTGATCGTGGAGACCATCGCGCTCTCGACCATGGTCTGCAATGACCTGGTGATGCCGGTGCTGCTGCGGCTCAAGCGGCTGCGGCTGGCCGAGCGCCGCGACTTGACCGCGCTGCTGATCGGCATCCGCCGCGGCGCGATCATCGGCATCCTGCTGCTTGGCTACCTCTACTTCCGGCTCGCCGGGGAGGCCTATGCGCTGGTCTCCATCGGCCTGGTGTCGTTCGCCGCAGTGGCGCAGTTCGCACCGGTGCTGCTGGGAGGAATCTTCTGGAAAGGCGGCACGCGCAACGGCGCGCTTGCGGGCTTGCTCGCGGGCTTCGCGGTCTGGTGCTACACGCTGCTGATGCCGGCGCTGGCGCGATCCGGCTGGGTGCCCATCGGCCTCATGCAGGAGGGTCCGTTCGGCATCACGCTGCTCAAGCCCCTGGAGCTGTTCGGCCTGACCGGACTGGACCAGATCACGCACGCGATGATCTGGAGCATGATCGCCAACATCGGCGCCTACCTGGCGGTATCGCTCTCGGGGTCCCAGAGTGCCGACGAGACCCGCCAGGCGAGCCTGTTCGTAGACGTGTTCCGCCAGAGCGGCGAGGCCGGCGGCGCGCGCTTCTGGCGCGGCACCGCCTCGGCGCCGGACCTCTACGATCTGCTGGCGCGCTTCCAGGGCGCGGCGGTCGCCGATGCCGCCTTTGCCGACTACGCGCGCGCGCGCGGCCTGCGCTGGCCGGACCAGAGCTTCGTCGCGGATGCCGAATTCGTCCACTACGTCGAAGTGCAGCTCGCGGGTGCGATCGGCGCAGCCTCGGCGCGGATCATGGTCGGGTCGGTGGTCAAGGAAGAGGCGCTGACCATCGACGAGGTGCGCGAGATCCTGGACGAGGCGTCGCAGGTGGTGGTCTACAGCCACCGCCTGGAGCAGAAGTCGCGGGAGCTCGAGCATGCCACCGAGGAGCTGCGCGCGGCCAACGAGCGCCTCGAGGAACTCGATCGCCTGAAGGACGATTTCGTCTCGACGGTGTCGCACGAGCTCCGCACGCCGCTCACCTCGATCCGCACCTTCTCGCAGATCCTGCGCGACAACCCCGGCCTCGACCCGGCCGAGCGCGCGCGCCAGCTCGGTATCGTCATCAAGGAAAGCGAGCGCCTGACGCGCCTCATCAACCAGATCCTCGACGTCTCCAAACTCGAGTCGGGCAACGTCGAGTGGCATCCGGGGCCCGTGGACATGAAGGAGATCGTCGAAGACACGGTCGCGGCTATGAGCGAGTTGTTCAAGGAAAAGAGCATCGAGCTGCGCACGCGGGTTCCCGAGCGCGTGCCGGTGGTGACTGCAGATCTCGACCGCATCGTCCAGGTGATGCTCAACCTGCTTTCCAACGCGGTGAAGTTCTGCGACGCCGGCCAAGGCAGGGTGGAAGTCGCGCTCTCCCAGGCAGGACGCTACCTGCGCGTGGACGTGCGCGACAACGGGCCGGGCATCGCGCCCGAAGAGCAGGAGGCGATCTTCGACAAATTCCGCCAGGCCAGCGATCCTCTCCTCGGGAAACCCCAGGGCTTCGGCCTGGGACTGCACATCTGCAAGCGGATCGTCGAGCGCCTCGGCGGCCGCATCTGGGTCGCGAGCGGACTGCGCGAGGGGACCTGTTTCTCCTTCACGTTGCCGATCGAGGCCGCCTGAGTGCGCTGCGGTGCAGCATCGCGCTGCGGTGCAGCGTGTAAGTCCTCTGTAAGATTTTCACATCAGGATGCGCTAGCTATTCTTCCTAGGAGGGAGCAATGGAGCTGACGGAGAAGCACAAGGAGTACTGGCGGAAGAACCTCGTCATCACCGGGGTCCTGCTGGCAGTCTGGTTCGTTGTGACTTTTGTCGAAGCGTGGTTTGCACGGGAGTTGAACGGCATCACGTTCTTCGGCTTCCCACTTGGCTTCTACATGTCGGCGCAGGGATCCCTCGCCATCTACGTGATCATCATCGGCATCTACGCCTGGTACATGACCAAGCTTGACAAGGAATACGGCGTCGACGAAGGAGACCTCGAATGAACCAGGTCGTCTCGCATTCGGCTTTCAAGAGCCAGCTCAAGAAGTACTACAGCTTCTACGCCGGCGGCTTCCTCGGCTTCGTGATTCTGCTCGGCATCGCCGAGCAGATGGGCATGTCGCAGCGCTGGATCGGTTACTGGTTCCTGTTCGCCACCATCGCCCTGTACGCCGGCATCGGCATCATGAGCCGCACCTCGGAGGTGGCGGAGTACTACGTCGCGGGGCGGCGCGTGCCGGCGTTCTTCAACGGCATGGCGACCGGCGCGGACTGGATGAGCGCGGCCTCCTTCATCGGCATGGCCGGCACGCTGTTTCTTGGCGGCTATGATGGCCTCGCCTGGGTGATGGGCTGGACGGGGGGGTACTGCCTGGTGGCGTTGTTCCTCGCCCCCTACCTGCGCAAGTTCGGCCAGTTCACGATTCCGGACTTCCTCGCCGAGCGCTATGGCGGCAACGTTGTTCGCACCATTGGCATCATCTCGGCGATTACCTGCTCGTTCGTCTACGTGGTGGCGCAGATCTACGGCGTCGGCCTGATCACCAGCCGCTTCACCGGCCTGGAGTTCGGCATCGGCGTGTTCGTAGGCCTCGGCGGCATTCTGGTGTGCTCGATGCTGGGCGGGATGCGCGCGGTGACCTGGACGCAGGTGGCGCAGTACATCATTCTCATCATCGCCTACCTCACGCCGGTGGTCTGGCTGGGCACCAAGCACACCGGTATCCCGGTGCCGCAGATTGCCTATGGATACACGCTGCAGGAGGTGACGAAGCTCGAGAAGAAGATCACCGCGGATCCGAAGGAGCAGGAGGTGCGGAAGATCTTCGCTGACCGCGCGGCGGCGGGCAAAGCGGCGCTGGCCAGCCCGGACAAGGCATACGCGGAGGGCAAGGCCAAGGTCGAGAAGGACTTGGCCGACCTGAAGGCCCAGAACGCCCCGGCGGACAAGGTGGCGGCCGCGCAGAAGGCCGTGGACGCCTATCCCAAGAGCGTGGACGACGCGAAGAAGGTTTACGCCAGGGAATCCGGGCTGGGCGCGCGCGCAAATCCTCCCCGCCCGCATGCGCAGGCATTCCCGGGCAAGGATGAAGCGGCGCAGAACGTGGCGCGCTGGAACTTCATCGGCATCGTGTTCTGCATGATGTTCGGTACCGCGGCCTTGCCGCACATCCTGATGCGCTACTACACCACGCCCAGCGTGCAGGAGGCGCGCGTGTCGGTGTTCTGGTCGCTGTTCTTCATCTTCCTGCTGTACTTCACCGCGCCCTGCCTCGCGGTGCTGGCGAAGTTCGACATGTACAGCAACCTGGTCGGCAGCTCGTTCGCGTCGCTGCCTGCATGGGCGGCGAACTGGGCGAGGGTGGACCCGACGCTGCTCAACATCACGGACTGGAACAAGGACGGCATCGTGCAATGGGCCGAGGTGGTGATCGGCGGCGACCTGATCGTGCTGGCGACGCCCGAGATCGCCGGGCTGCCGTACGTGGTGTCGGGCCTGGTGGCTGCCGGCGGCCTCGCGGCGGCGCTCTCGACCGCGGACGGCCTGCTGCTGACGATCGCCAACGCGCTCTCGCACGACCTGTATTACAAGATGATCGACCCGACGGCTTCGACGACGAAGCGCGTGACGATCTCCAAGGTCCTGCTGGTGGTGGTGGCGATCGTGGCCGCATACGTGACGTCGCTCAAGCCGGGAGACATCCTGTTCCTGGTCGGCGCGGCCTTCTCGCTGGCGGCTTCGGCGTTCTTCCCGCCGCTGGTGATGGGCGTATTCTGGAAGCGCGCCAACAAGTGGGGGGCGATCATCGGCATGGCCGCGGGCTTGAGTGTGTGCGTGTATTACATGTTGCGCACCTACCCGTTCTTCACCAACATGGGTGTGCCGAAGATGGACCTCTGGTTCAGCTTGAGCCCGGTATCAGCCGGCATGTTCGGCCTGCCGGTGGGCATCGTGACGATCTGGATCGTCAGCCTGCTGACGTCGCCGCCGTCGAAGGAGGTGCAGGAGCTGGTGGAGCACGTGCGCTACCCGCACCTGAGGGGCGACAGCGTGGTGAGCGAAGCGCGGTAATCCCGGCGCCCGCGAAGAGGGCCCGCCATGGCGGGCCCTTTTCATTTATACGACGAGATCCTTGACCAGGTGGGCGAGGTCACCGCGGCCGGAATCGACGATCAGCCGGCGGGTCATGCGCGGATCGAAGCGCAGCAGGTGCATGACGGCCTGCTCGAAGCGTTCTTTCCGGCCGGTGACGTGCAGCGCCATGCCGAGCTGGTACCAGGCATGGGGGTTCATCGGCTGGAGCCTGGCCGCCTCCTCGAGCGCAGCAGCGGCCTCCTCGTGCTGACCCAGCGCCGCGTGCGCGAGGCCCAGGCCGTACCAGGCGCGATCGAGCGCCGGGCGCAGTCGCGTCGCCTCACGGAAGGCTGTGATCGCCTCGGCATGCCGGCTGCGCTGGTCGAGCGTGTAGCCCAGGTTGAAGTGGGCCACGGCGTTGCCAGGCTCCGCGCGCAGCACAGCCCTGAAATGAGGCTCGGCCTCGTCGAAGCGATTCTCGGAAGCGAGCAGATAGGCGATGCGGTTCACTGGCCGCAGGAAATCCGGCTGCACCCGCGCGGCTGCGCTGTAGGCGGCAATCGCCTGCGGCGTGCGCCGCAACAGCTCGAGCACGCGCCCCTGAAGGTAATATCGCCAATGATCCGTCATCCGGTCCCATGTACGAGATTATCGTAATTCTGAAGGCGCTGACCGAAGTTGCCGGCGTGGCGTTCCTCGGCCAAGGCATCCTCTGGGTCATTGCGGGCGCGAAGCGCGACCAGAACGTCGTCTACAACCTGTTCAAGATACTCACCTCACCGGTAACGCGGGTCACGCGCGCCATCACGCCGCGCGTGATCATCGATGCGCACATCGGGCTTGTGGCGTTCTTCCTGCTGATGGTGCTGTGGGTGGTGCTCACCGCCCTGAAGATCAAGATGGTGCTCGATGCCGCCGCGGGCGGCGGTTGAGATAAACTGCGCACCTTGCCGTGCCCCGGAGAGATGGCCGAGCGGCTTAAGGCGCACGCTTGGAAAGCGTGTGTACGCTAATCACGTACCGTGGGTTCGAATCCCACTCTCTCCGCCAGCTCCTCCGCCCGATGCCTAGTCGGGCGACCCCGGCTTGATCAGGCGCCATTCGTGGCTGCACTTTCGGCAGCAGACCTGCGACGCGGACACGAACTTGAATCGTGCGTACGCGCCACAAGTACCACAGGTCGCCAGTTCGCCGAGCTCTTCGGCTTCCATCAGGAGTTTCTGGTAGCGGGCCATGCCGTAGATTCCCAATGCGAAGGCGGCCGTGATGAGCACGGCGTAAACCAGCAAGCGCGCAATCGAACCACGGTAGCTGATCTCCTCCACGCAAGCCCCGATCGCAATCAGGCAGAGCACGCCGCTGACGAACCAGGCGTGGCCCTCGATCAGGCGCCGCTCGTACCAGCGCGCGAAGCCGAGGCGGCGGATGCTGTCCGCGGGTTCCACGGGACCATTATCACTTACAATGAGTGCGGCGGGCCCCCCCGCATTGCAGCCTGGTGAACCTGGTCAGGTCCGGAAGGAAGCAGCCACAGCTGGATCCTGCAAGTGCCGGGGTCAGGCTCGCCTTATCGCTTCCATCGGCGGCTAAAATCTGCGCATGAGCTACCAGGTCCTCGCCCGCAAATGGCGCCCGCGCGGCTTCGCAAGCCTGGTCGGACAGGAGCATGTCGTCAAGGCGCTGCGCCATGCGCTCGAGGTGCAGCGGCTGCACCATGCCTATCTGTTCACCGGCACGCGCGGCGTCGGCAAGACAACGCTGGCGCGGATCCTCGCCAAGTGCCTCAATTGCGAGACGGGCATCACGCCCGAGCCCTGCGGCAAGTGCAGCGCATGCACGGAGATCGACGGCGGGCGCTTTCCCGATCTGATCGAGATCGACGCGGCGACCAACACCGGCGTGGACGAGATGCGCGCGCTGCTGGACAACGCCGCCTACGTACCGGTGCGGGGCCGTTTCAAGGTGTTTGTCATTGACGAAGTGCACATGCTCTCCCGGTCGGCGTTCAATTCGATGCTGAAGACCCTGGAAGAGCCGCCCGCGCACATCAAGTTCATTCTCGCCACGACCGATCCCCAGAAGATTCCGGTGACGGTGTTGTCGCGCTGCCTGCAGTTCAATCTGAAGCAGATGCCGCGCGGCGCGATCGTCTCGCACCTCGAGCATATTCTCGCCGAGGAGAAGGTCGGTTTCGAGCGCGATGCGCTGCCCCTCATCGCGCGCGCAGCTTCTGGCAGCATGCGCGACGCCTTGTCGCTCCTCGACCAGGCGATCGCCCATGGCGCGGGGAAGCTCGCGGCGGATGACGTGCGCGACATGCTTGGCGCGGTGGACGAGACCTACCTGCTGCGCCTGCTCGAGGCGCTGGCTGCGGGAGACGGCTCGGCGCTTGCGGCGGTATCGGATGAGATGCAGGCACGCAGCCTCTCATTTGATGCGGCCCTGCAGGATCTGGCGAGTTTGCTGCTGCGGGTGACGCTCGCGCAATCGGTGCCTGGGGCGCTCGAAGACGATCTCCCCGAGCGGGAGCGGATCCTTGCGCTCGCGAAGGCTTTGGATCCGGAGACCGTGCAGCTGTGCTACCAGATCGCGCTGCAGGGTCGGGACGATCTGCCGCTGGCGCCGGACGAGCATGCGGGATTCCTCATGACCCTCTTGAGGATGCTGGTGTTTCGGCCGGGCGATGCCGCTCCGGTCGAGAGACGGGAAGAAAAGAAGGCCTCCCGGACGTCCGAATTCGACGGCAATTGGGCTGCGCTCGTTCAGAAGCTTCCCTTGTCGGGCGGCGCGAAAGAGCTGGCGCGCAATACGGAACTGAAGGTCCACTCCAACGGCGTTTTCGAGTTGACGCTGCAGAAGACGATGACGCACTTGGCTGGCGATGGGTACAAGGAGAAGCTGCAAGCGGCGCTCGCGGCGCATCTGGGGCGGCCGATCCAGTTGCAGGTGATTCCCGGTGAGGTGCGCGGGACGACCGCCGCCGCACTAGAGAGCGCCGAGAAGGGGGCGCGCCGCGCCGAAGCAGCGCGTGCCGTGCAGGGCGACAAGTTCGTGCAGGAGCTCGTAAACCTATTCGACGGCAGGGTCGTCGATTCGACTATTCGGGAAAAGCAGCGATGAAAGGCAATATCGGCCAGATGATGAAGCAGGCGCAGATGATGCAGGAGAACATGCGCCGCATGCAGGAGCAGTTGGGCACAATCGAGGTCGAGGGCCAGTCCGGCTCCGGCATGGTGAAGGTCGTCATGACCTGCAAGCACGAGATGCGGCGCGTGAGCATTGATCCGTCGCTGACTGCGGACCGGGAGATGCTAGAGGATCTGCTAGTGGCGGCCTTCAATGACGCCGCGCGCAAAGTGGATGAAACGGTATCGCAGAAAATGAGCAGCCTCACGGCGGGCATGGGCCTGCCCGCGGGCTTGAAGCTGCCTTTCTAGGATGAAGCGAGACGCTGCGCCAAGCTCGCCCGCAGGTCTCGAGCGGCTGATCGAAGCCCTGCGCGTGCTACCCGGCGTTGGGCCGCGCTCGGCACAGCGCATGGCCTACTACCTGCTGCAGCACGATCGCGCCGGGGCCGAAGCGCTCGGCGCATCGCTAGTCGAGGCCTTGCGCTCGGTTCGCCACTGCACACGCTGCAATAACTTCACGGAGGACGAAGTCTGTGCCTTGTGCCGTTCGCCGCGGCGCGATGCGTCGCTGCTCTGCGTGGTGGAAACGCCAGCTGACCTGTCCATGGTAGAGCAGACGCTCAGCTACTCCGGCCTGTATTTCGTGCTGATGGGGCGCCTTTCGCCGCTGGACGGCATCGGGCCGCGCGACATCGGCCTGGACCGGCTGCTCGAACGCGCCGGCGATGGCGTGGTTCAGGAAGTGATTCTCGCCACAAACTTCACCAACGAGGGAGAGGCGACGGCACATTACGTTGCCGAAATGTTGCGTGCGCGCGGAATCCGGGCGACGCGCATTGCGCGAGGCGTGCCGTTGGGCGGTGAGCTCGAGTATGTGGACGTCGGGACCATCTCGCAGGCGCTGCTCGATCGTCGCGGAGTATAGTCCCCGCAGAATGGAGGCACGAAGATGCTCAAGGTATTGATTTTGTGGATATTCTGCCAAGGCGTGGCGCTTGCCCAGGCGTACCCAGCCAGGCCGGTACGCGTCATCATTCCCTATCCGGCAGGCTCTACCCCGGACATCGTAGGGCGCACGGCGTCGACGAAGCTTCAGGAGGCGCTCGGACAGCCCTTCGTGGTCGAGAACCGCACCGGCGCGGGAGGCAACATTGGCGCCGAAGCCGTGGCAAAGGCGTCGGCCGACGGACATACGCTGCTCATCGGCATCAATGGGCCGGCGGCCATCAACAAGTTCCTCTACAAGAATCTTTCCTACGACTCGGACAAGGATCTGTCGCCGATCTCGCTGCTGGCCTCGTCGCCGCAGATGCTGGTCATCACGCCGTCTGTGGAGGTCGCGGATTTCAAGTCGTACATCGCCTACCTGAAGAAGAATCCGGGCAAGCTTGCCTATGGGTCTGTTGGCGGCGGGAGTGCGTCACACCTGACCATGGAACTGCTGAAGAACGACGCCGGCGTATTCATCGTCCATATTCCTTACCGCGGTTTCCCGCCGGCGGTCACCGACATGCTGTCCGGAAACATCCAGACGATGTTCGCGGTGATTCCTGCCGTGCTGCCGCAGGTGCGTGCGGGCAAGCTCAAGGCGCTCGCGGTCACAGGCAAGCAGCGCAGCGGACTCGCTCCAGAGGTACCGAGTGTCGCCGAGTTGGGTTACCCGCAACTCGAATCGCTCGCCTGGATTGGCCTGCTGGCACCCGCCGGAACACCCCCCGAGGTCGTCAATCGTCTCAATGCGGAGACCATCAAGGGCATGCGCGCGGCCGACGCGCGCGACCTGCTTGGCAAGCAAGGCTTCGACGTGATCGCGAGTTCGCCCGCGGAATTCGCGAGCTGGATCCGCACCGAGCAGGCGAAGTGGTCGAAGGTCATCAAGGCGAGCGGAGCGACCGCGGACTAGCTAGCGGACCACGGCGCTTGTAGTGCCGCTATTGATCGAATTCGTCCCGGAACACGGCCGGTATCCCGATTGCGGGATGCAGGAAGCTCCTGGGATTGAGTGCGTTTTCCGGTGAGGGTACTCGCACCTTGTCAGCTAGGAGCCGGTCGATCTGGCCTTCGATGGGCGAATCGTAGTCGATGACTTCGATACGCGGATTGAAAGGCCGCAGCGATTCATACTCGTAGCCGAGTTGCTGGCTCTCCAATAGCGTTGGCACCTGGAGCCATCCTGCGAGATTCGCGATACCGGTCTCCGGCGCGAAGAGCAGCTTGCAGTGGGCCAGTGCTTCGAGCTCGACTTCCAGCAGGGGGAGGTTTTCGGCCAACTTGTAGGTCGAGCGAATGCCTGCAACCGGGACCGTCCCATCCGGATGTCCGTAGCAGACGATCGGCAGATCCAGGTGGGCGGCAGCCGCACGCACGAGCGGCAGGACGCGATGAATATTCGAGTTTCGCTCCGGCTTGGCCGGGATGTTGCGCAGCTGTACCCCGACGTGAGCAGGAATGGAGATATTTCCGGCGCCGAATGCTGCCGGCCTGTAGGTAGGGACGATGGAGTTCAGAGGAAACGCCAAGGCCGGCGCCCAGGGCACGTGAACCGAGGTCAGCGGGTAGTCCCACGGCGTCTGCAGCCGCAGTGGATGGAAGTATCGCGTCTTGACGGCGTGCCTGATCGTGCGCTCGAGCATCGCGACTTTGCGGTAGAAGACATCATCCGCGCCGTCGATCGTGATCGAAGTCTTGCCCCGGCTTGTGTCGACTTGAAAGTCGGCCCATGGCTTTGGGGATGACCCGAAAGCAAGTCCGAAGAGGACCTCCGTGCCACCGTGCCGCTGCTTGAGGCGGTCTATCTCGGAGAAGAACTCCGGGTCTGCGAACGCCGTGTCGGGGGGATAGAGTTCCGGGCGCCTGGCCGGGATCAACCAGCCGTTTCGGAGCCAGGGCTCCACAGCGCCGAGGAAGACGCGGACCTCAAAGCCGAATTCGCCCAGGTAGGGCGGCAGGATCGCGCGTTCGTCTGCACTTGGATGGCGAGAAACGCGAATTTCCGGGGCTTCCGTCCCTGTGAGACCGCGATAGGCGTCCGCGAGCAGGCGGTGAATCGCGATCTTTGTGGCGACTGAATCCTCCAATGGAGTTACCTGTCGTCTTCTCGAAACGGCAGATAGTCTATCAACGCCCGGCCTCGGTACGGCGATCAGGCTCGAGGTGACTAGCGTGGCAGCTTGCGAAGCACGATCTCGATCGCGGCCTCGGCAAGCGGCGTACGCGTCTGATCGACACTCTGGCCCTGCAGACCATATCGGTACCCGTGATCGATAAGTTGAACAGACAGCGGCGCAACACGATCAGAGAACTCCGCGACGAGCTCAATTACATTGATCGAAACTGGCGACCAGGAGCGCCTCTTGAGCAGAGTAAAAGTCACCTTATGGTCCGTATTGAACCGCGAGGGCCAGACTCCCTGTTCATACAAATCTTCGTCGGGAATGTTGATGACGAGGTGGCCTGAAGGCTTGACAACCCTTATCCAATTTGCCAGCGCTTCGCGAGGATCGCGCACATGCTCAAGACAGTGGCTCGAGTAGAGAAAATCGAAGCAGTCGTTAGGGACATTCGCGAGCAACTGCGCATCGCCGTGACCGACGTCGTAGACAAATACGTTGCGAATGTTGGGGAACAGCTCGCGGTATAGGGCAAGCGAGTCTTGCCCGCCACCGACGTCGAGACCAGCGCCCACAAAATATCGATTCGCGAATCGACTATCTGCGAGACGGCGCTGAATGGAAATGGCTGTAACTCCTGGCACGCCACCAATCAAAGAGACCGGTCCGCTGCTATCGTGCGGGAGAATATTCAGCCATTGAAGATCATCTGCAGAAAAGCGGTTTGAGAACAAGATCATATACCCCTCATCCTGTCGGATGATTGCATGCTGGTGCGTCGAGGCGACGGACTGTAAACGACGCAATAGACTGTCTTTCTCGTGCCAGCGTCGTGCGAACGCTGGGCATTCTCCATTCTGAAACGCTCCTTCGAAATAGAGCCGCGCATCATCGATGACGACAACGTCCATGGGTGTCAACTTCGGAAGCAGCTCGTCCAATTCCGCTAACAATGGAAACGATTCTGGGCGCTTTCCTGAGATTTCATAGTCGACCAGGCCAAAGTCTGCACCCCCGGCAAAGTGCGCGTCGAGATAGTAAAGACATGGATTCGGTCCGGTTGCCAGACCGGCGAGAAAGTCCTTGGAATTGCCGCCAACGACGGACACTGCTGGGTCGCCCGCAAATCGCTTGCGGCAATGCGCGAGAAGTGATTCGTGCAGTTCAACTGACCGGCAGCGCAAAAAACCAGCGGCGCGTGCCCAAGCTAACGAGTCGCCCGTCCCCGTGCCAGTCTCGACCAACTCGCTTGTGCCGGTCGATGCACGAATGGCCGCTAGCCCAACTTCCACAGTTCGAGGGTGTGAATCATAGTAGATCAAAGACTTGAGGTCCAAGGTCGGCACTACATTTGCACGGTTTGGGGTAGTCGAAGTCGCTCCGGTAGCTTCAGACCCAAA
>JBASCW010000144.1:0-1813 GCA_049651845.1 Burkholderiales bacterium
GCTCGCGGCATTCCGCGCCGGGCTTGCGGCGCTCGCGCCGCCGGTCGTCGCCGCGGCGCGCCCGAAGCGAGCGAGCGAGGCCCTGCATGCGCAGCCCTGAGCCGGTGCGCAGTCCCGACCCGGTCGACGCGCGAGCCGCGCACGGTTACGCGCTGGAGGTCCCGGACGATGGGCGGCGCCGGCTCGCCATCGGCTGGCTGGCGCTCGGCCTCGCGGCGCTGGTGGGCTCCGGGCTGTTCGCGGTGCTGCTGGTGCTGTCGCGCGCGCCGTACACCAAGAACCTGTTCGTGGATGCGGATTTCTTCCGCGTCGCGCTGGTGGTGCACGTCGATCTGTCGGTGCTGGTCTGGTTCGCCGCCATCGGCGGCATGCTCTGGAGCCTGAACAGCACCCCGCGCGCGCTCGCGGCGGGCTGGGCGGCGCTCGGCATGGCGCTCGCCGGCACGCTGCTCATGTGCGTCGCGCCGTTCGCCGGCGGCGCGATGCCGGTGATGAGCAACTACATTCCCGTGGTGCACGGGCCCTGGTTCCTGGCCGGACTGACGGTGTTCGCCGCGGCCTGCACGCTGCTCGTGCTGCGCTCGATGTGGGCGGTGCCGCGCGTGGGCGTGCGGCTAGACGGGGTGGCTGCGCTGCGCTTCGGACTGAACAGCGCGCTGGTCTCGGCCGCGCTCGCGCTGATCGCCTTCGGCTGGTCCTGGCTGCGGTTGCCGCCTTCGCTCGAGGGCAAGCCGTACTTCGAGGTGCTGTTCTGGGGCGGCGGGCACGTGCTGCAGTTCACCTGGACGCTGCTGATGCTGGTGGCCTGGGTCTGGCTCGCCGAAGCGATCGGCGCGCGGCTGCCGCTGTCGCCGCGCATCGCCACGCTGTTCTTCGGCGTGGGCCTCGCGTCGGTGTTCGCCACGCCGGTGATCTACCTCGCCTGGGACATCGTCTCGGTGCAGCACTACCGCTACCTCACCTGGATCATGCGCTTCGGCGGCGGCCTCGCCATCCTGCCGTTCGCGCTCGCCCTCGGCATCGGCCTCGCGACCCTGCGCGGCATGCCGGAGGAGGGCCGGCCGCTGCGTGCCGCGCTGATCTCGTCGATGGCACTGTTCGGCGCAGGCGGCTTGATCGGCTTCGCGATCGAGGGCAACAACGTGAGGATCCCGGCGCATTACCACGGCTGCATCGTGGGCGTGACGCTCGCCTTCATGGGTCTGGTCTACCACCTGTTGCCGCGCCTGGGCTTTGCCAAGGTGCCGCCGAGGGCGGCCGCGCTGCAGGGCTGGCTCTACGGCAGCGGCCAGCTGCTGCATATCGCCGGCCTCGCCTGGTCCGGCGGCTACGGCGTGCAGCGCAAGGCGGCCGGCGCCGAGCAGGTGCTGCGCACGGCGCCGGAGATCGCGGCGATGGGGCTGATGGGCCTGGGCGGCCTGGTCGCCATCATCGGCGGCCTGATGTTCCTGGTGATCGCCATCGATTCGATGCGGCGCGGATGGAAATCGTCTATTTCACGATAGTCGCGATCGGGCTGTACGTGGTGGCCGACGCGGCGCTCAACGCGCTCGAGCGCATGCGCGGCGTGCGCTTCGAGAACCGCCAGCTCGTGTTCTTCGCCATCATCCTGCCGCTCGCGCTCCTCACATTCTGGCTGCTGCAGGCGTTCGGCCCGCCGGCCGGATCATGAGCGACGCTGCCGCTCGATCAGCTTGAGCATGGTGGCGATGCTGATCGAGCGGAAGGTGGCCTTGGCGATCTCGTCGATCTCGGCGAGCACGCTGCTGGTGGCGCGCTCGACGCCCGCGCCGCCGCCCGCGCGGCGCCGCCG
>JBASCW010000145.1:0-2809 GCA_049651845.1 Burkholderiales bacterium
GGTCAGCCGGCCGCGACAGCCGCAGGCGCCGCCGCCCCGCCGGCGCCCGGCGCCGAGGGCCACGTGGTCAAGTCGCCGATGGTCGGCACCTTCTACCGCGCGCCCGCGCCCGACGCCAAGCCCTTCATCGAGGTCGGCGGCGCGGTGAAGGAGGGGCAGATCGTCTGCGTGATCGAGGCGATGAAGCTGATGAACGAGATCGAGGCCGACGCCTCGGGCACCATCAAGGCGATCCTGGTCGAGAACGGCCAGCCCGTGGAATACGGGCAGGCGCTGTTCATTATCGGATAGCGGGTGTTCGAGAAGATCCTCATCGCCAACCGCGGCGAGATCGCGCTGCGCATCCAGCGCGCCTGCCGCGAGCTCGGCATCCACACCGTGGTGGTGCACTCGGAGGCCGACACCGAGGCGAAATACGTCAAGCTCGCCGACGAGTCGGTGTGCATCGGCCCGGCGCCGGCCGCCGCGAGCTACCTCAACATCCCCGCGATCATCAGCGCCGCCGAGGTCACCGACGCCGAGGCGATCCACCCGGGCTACGGCTTTCTGTCGGAGAACGCCGATTTCGCCGAGAAGGTCGAGGCGAGCGGCTTCGTATTCATCGGCCCGCGCCCCGAGAACATCCGCCTGATGGGCGACAAGGTGAACGCCAAGCAGGCAATGCTGAAGGCGGGCGTGCCGGTGGTGCCGGGCTCGGATGGCGCGCTGCCCGAGCAGGGCGCCGAGGTGGTCAAGATCGCGCGCGGGATCGGCTACCCGGTGATCGTCAAGGCCTCCGGCGGCGGCGGCGGGCGCGGCATGCGCGTGGTGCACACCGAGGCGGCGCTGCTAAACGCGGTCGCCATGACGCGCGCCGAGGCGCTGGCGGCGTTCGGCAACGCCACCGTCTACATGGAGAAGTTCCTCGAGAACCCGCGCCACATCGAGATCCAGGTGCTGGCCGACGAGCACAAGAACGCGGTGCACCTCGGCGAGCGCGACTGCTCGATGCAGCGCCGCCACCAGAAGGTGCTCGAGGAGGCGCCCGCGCCCGATCTCACCCCGAAGCAGCGCGAGCGCATCGGCGAGCGCTGCGCCGACGCCTGCCGCAAGATCGGCTACCGCGGCGCGGGCACCTTCGAGTTCCTCTACGAGGACGGCGAGTTCTACTTCATCGAGATGAACACGCGCCTGCAGGTCGAGCACCCGGTGACCGAGATGACCACCGGCCTCGATCTGGTGCAGCTGCAGATCCGCATCGCCGACGGCGAGAAGCTGCCGTTCCGGCAGAAGGACGTGCAGCTGCGCGGCCATGCCATCGAGTGCCGCATCAACGCCGAAGACCCGTTCCGCTTCACGCCGTCGCCGGGCAAGATCACCTCGTACCATCCGCCGGGCGGTCCCGGCATCCGCGTCGACAGCCACGTCTACGCTGGCTACAGCGTGCCGCCGAACTACGATTCGATGATCGGCAAGGTGATCGCCTACGGCGCCTCGCGCGAGCAGGCGATCCTGCGCATGCGCATCGCGCTCTCGGAGATGGTGGTCGAGGGCATCCAGACCAACCTGCCGCTGCATCTGGACCTCTTGCACGATCTGCGCTTCGTGCGCGGCGGCACCTCGATCCACTACCTCGAGCAGAAGCTCGCCGAGGAGACCAAGAAGAAGAAATAGCGCGGTGCCCTGGCACGCGATCACGCTCGAACTGGACGCGCCGCAGGCCGAGGCCCTCTCCGAGGCGCTCATCGAGGCAGGCGCCGAATCGGTGGCGCTCGATCCCGTCGCCGGGGCCGCGAGCGCGCGCATGCGCCTGACCGCGCTCGCGACGCGCGACGCCGACCCGGCGGCGCTGGTCGCAGCGGCGGCGCGCAGCGCCGGCATGGCCGCGCCCGGCTTCGATCTCGCGCAGCTCGCCGACGAGGACTGGGTCGGGCGCTCGCAGGCGCAGTTCGGCCCGATCCGCATCACGGCCGGCCTCTGGATCGTGCCGAGCTGGCACGAGGCGCCCGATCCGCGGGCGAGAGTGGTGCGCCTGGATCCGGGCCTCGCGTTCGGCACCGGCAGCCACGCCAGCACCCGCCTGGTCCTGCGCAGCCTGGAGAAGAACCTGCGGCCCGGTGACCGCGTGCTGGATTACGGTTGCGGCTCGGGTATATTGGCGATCGTCGCCGGGCTGCTCGGCGCGGGCGAAATCGCCGCCACCGATATCGACCCGCAGGCGCTCGAGACGACCGCCGCCAATGCCGCACTGAACGGCGTCGCCGTGCACACCGGCCCACCCGATCGCCTGCCGCCCGGAGCTTTTGACTTGGTCCTCGCCAACATCCTCGCCGGCCCGCTCGTCGCCCTGGAGCCGCTGCTCGCAGGGCGCACGCGCCCGGGCGGGCGCATCGCGCTCGCGGGCATTCTCGCGGCGCAAGCGCGCGAGGTCGCCGACGCCTATGCGCGCGATTTCGACGTCGCGGTCGGCGCGGTCGACGAAGGCTGGGCGCTGGTGGAAGGGACCAGGCGATGAACCTCACCACCCGATGTCCCAGTTGCGGCACCGCGTTCCGCGTGCAGCCGGCGCAGCTCTCGGCGCGCGGCGGCAAGGTACGCTGCGGCAAATGCGGCAACGTGTTCGACGGCGTGAAGGCGCTGCTGGCCGAAGGCGCGGCGCAGACGGCCGAGACGGCCGCCCCCGACAACGAGCCCTCGCCGCAGCTCGGGCTGTTCGAGGCGCCGAAGACGGTGGGCGCCGCGGCCAACGAGGACGCACCGGTGCCGGCGTTCCTCGAGGAGCCGCCGCCGCCGCGGCGTCGCGTCGCCTGGGCGCTCGCCGCGTTGGTCG
>JBASCW010000146.1:0-2920 GCA_049651845.1 Burkholderiales bacterium
CCTGGGGCGGGCACGAGGGCTCATTGCTGTTGTGGGCGTTTGCGCTGGCCGGCTGGTCGATCGCGGTCACTGCTGCAAGCTCCAGTCTCGACGGGCCGTTTCGCAGCCGCGTCATCGGCATCCTCGGCCTGATCAGCATCGGCTTTCTGCTGTTCATGCTGACGACCTCGAATCCGTTCGACCGCCTGGTGCCGGCGGCGATGGACGGCAACGACCTCAATCCGCTGCTGCAGGACTTTGCGCTGGCCGTGCACCCGCCGATTCTCTACCTCGGCTACGTCGGCTTCGCGGTCGCATTCGCCTTCGCCTGCGCCACGCTGCTGGAAGGTCGCCTCGATGCGGCCTGGGCCCGGTGGACCCGGCCCTGGACACTGGCCGCCTGGCTGTTCCTGACGGTCGGCATCGCGCTCGGCAGCTGGTGGGCTTATTACGAACTCGGCTGGGGCGGCTGGTGGTTCTGGGATCCGGTCGAGAACGCTTCGTTCATGCCCTGGCTGGTCGGCACCGCGCTGATCCACTCGCTGGCGGTCACCGAGAAGCGCGGCGCGTTCAAGTCCTGGACCGTGCTGCTCGCGATCCTCGCCTTCTCGCTCAGCCTGCTCGGCACCTTCCTCGTGCGCTCGGGCGTGCTCACCTCGGTGCACGCGTTCGCGACCGATCCCCGGCGCGGCATCTTCATCCTCGGCTTCCTCGCGGTGGTGATCGGCGGCTCGCTCGCGCTCTATGCCTGGCGCATGGGCCGGGTCGCGCCGGGCGCGCGCTTCGAGCTGCTGTCGCGCGAGTCGATGCTGCTCGCCAACAGCGTGCTGCTGCTGGTGGCCTGCGGCGCGGTGCTGCTCGGCACGCTCTATCCCCTGTTCCTCGACGCGCTCGGCCTGGGCAAGATCTCGGTCGGCCCGCCCTACTTCGATTCGGTGTTCGTGCCGCTGATGGCGCCGGCGGTGCTGCTCGCCGGCGTCGGCCCGCTCATCGCCTGGCGCAAGGGCGACGGGCCGCAGGCGGCGCGCCGGCTGCGCTGGGCCGCGATCGCCGCGCTCCTGTTCGCGCTGTTCGCGCCGCTCGCCTTCGGCCGCTGGGGCGCGCTCACCAGCTTCGGCCTGCTGCTCGGATTCTGGATCGTGGGCGGGGCCGTGACGGCTCTGGTTGTCCGATTCAGAAGCAGCACAAGAATGAATTCCGCCTTCCTCGGCATGCTGCTCGCGCACGCCGGCATCGGCGTCTTCATCCTCGCGGTGACGATGGTCAAGAGCTTCGAGTCCGAGCGCGACGTGCGCCTGGCGCAGGGCGAGTCGGTGTCGCTCGGCGGCTATGAGTTCCGCTTCGACGGCGCGCGCGAGGTGCAGGGCCCGAACTACAACGCCGCGCGCGGCGCGGTCACGGTGACGCGCGACGGCGCGCCGGTGGCGCGCCTGGCGCCCGAGAAGCGCGTCTACCACGTGCAGCAGAACCCGATGACCGAGGCCGCGATCGACTACGGCTCGGCGCGCCACCTCTACGTCTCGCTCGGCGAGGCCGTGGGCGGCGGCGCCTGGACCGTGCGCATCCACATCAAGCCCTTCATCGGCTGGATCTGGGGCGGCTGCCTCATGATGGCGCTGGGCGGCCTGCTCGCCCTCTCCGACCGGCGCTACCGCAGCGCGGCGCGGCGCGCGCCGGCGACCGGCGACGCGACCGCCATCCGGAGCGCGACTTGAAACGCGTGCTGCTGCCGCTGGCGGTGTTCCTGTTGCTCGTGGGCTTTCTCGCCGTCGGCCTGCAGCTCAACCCGCGCGAGGTGCCCTCGCCGCTCATCGGCAGGGTGGCCCCCCCGTTCGAGCTGCCGGTGCTCGACCAGCCAGGCACGCGCTTCGTGCCGGCGGACATGCGCGGCAAGGTCTGGCTGCTCAACGTCTGGGCGTCCTGGTGCGTGTCCTGCCGCGACGAGCACCCGCTGCTCGTGGACCTGTCGAAGAAGGGCGTGCTGCCGATCCTCGGCCTCAACTACAAGGACAAGGGAGAGGATGCCAGGCGCTGGCTTGCCCAGTTCGGCAATCCCTACCAGCTCTCGGCGGTCGACGCCGACGGCCGCATCGGCATCGATTACGGCGTCTACGGCGTGCCCGAGACCTACCTGATCGACGCCGAGGGCGTGATCCGCTTCAAGCAGATCGGCCCGCTCACGCCCGCGGTGCTCGAGCAGAAGCTGCTGCCGCTCGTCACGGCGCTGAAGAAATGAGGGTTCTTCTTCTCATTGCCGTCGTTCTCTTTTCCCTCCCGGGAATCGCGAATGAAACCCCCGAACAACTGAGGATCCGCGAGCTGGAGGAGAAGCTGCGCTGCCTGGTGTGCCAGAACCAGACGCTCGCCGACTCCAGCGCCGAGCTCGCGGGCGACCTGCGCCGCCAGGTCGTCGAGCAGGTGAAGGCCGGCAAGAGCGACCAGGAGATCATCGACTACCTGGTGCAGCGCTACGGCGACTTCGTGCTCTACGACCCGCCGTTCAAGGCGCGCACGCTGCTGCTGTGGATCGGCCCGTTCGTGCTGTTCGTCATCGCCGCGGGCGCGCTGCTGCTCGTGCTGCGGCGCCGGCGCGCCGCGCCCGAGGAAGCGCCGCTCGCGCCCGACGAGAAGCGCCTGGTCGAGCGCGTGCTCGGCCCGGGCGACCGCGACGGGGCGGCGCGATGACCCTGTTCTGGGCGCTCGCCGCGGCGATGGCCGCGGCGGCCCTCGCCTTCCTGCTGCCGCCCCTGCTGCGCCGCCGCAGCGCCGCGCCGGATGCGCGCGTGGCGGCCAACGCGGCCGTGTACCGCGAGCAGCTCGAGGAGCTCGGCGCCGAGCTGCAGCGCGGCGCGATCACGCAGGCGGAATTCGAGCGCGCCAGCCGCGAGGTCGAGCGCCGCATCGTCGCCGAGCACGCCGCGCGCGCGCCCGAGTCCGCGCA
>JBASCW010000147.1:0-9233 GCA_049651845.1 Burkholderiales bacterium
CGGCGCTTCACCGCGGCCTCCACTTTGTTGTTGGTCTTCATGTCCAAACCCCGATGTTATGCCGACATCGGAATAACGCATGAAGTTGGATTCGGTTGTCATGAGGTTACGTAATTCTCAATAGTAGGACTTGGCGTACTGCGCGGCGCGGGCCTTGGCCGCGTCGGCGCCGGCCTTGCCCTTGGCGCTCTCGATCCTCTTCAGCGTGTCCTTCGCGCGCTTGCCGGCGTCGCCGGCGTCCCTGTGTTTCTTGCCCGCCGCCACTTCGCACCAGGCGTAGGCCTCTTCGGCGTTGTAGAACTTGCTGCCCTCGGTGCTCATCTCCACGCACATCGCATACTGGGCGCTTGCGTACTTCATCTTCGCGGACGTGCTCATCAGTCCCATCGCGCGGTCCTTGTCGGGCGCGACCAGCGTGCCCTTGATCAGCTCGTTCGCGAAGACGAACTTCGCCTCCGCGTGCGTCCTGTTGGATGCCGATTCGTAGAGCGCGACTCCGCGCTGCAGGTTCTGCGGAATGCCGATGGGACTTGCGTACATCTCCGCCAGCCTGAGCTCCGCTTCGGCGTCGTTCTTCATGACCAGCTTCTCCAGGATCACCCTGGCCTTTTCGTATTCCTTCTTCTCCAGCGCCTGCTTCGCCTCGTCCAGGGTCTGGGCGGCGGCAACCCCGTCGAAGGCGAACAGGCAGGCCGACAGGATCAGCGAGTGCAGGCGCATAGGCAGCGGATTCTAGTAGGACTTCGGCAGCCCGAGAACTTTCTCGGCGATGAAGCAGAGGATCATCTGCGGCGACACGGGCGCGATGCGGCCGACCAGGGACTCGCGCAGGTAGCGCTCGACGTGGTACTCCTTGGCGTAGCCGAAGCCGCCGTGGGTCATCACGGCCTGCTGGCAGGCGTCGAAGCAGGCCTCGCCCGCGAGGTATTTGGCGGCGTTCGCCTCGGCGCCGGCAGGTTTGCCGGCGTCGTAGAGCCAGGCCGCCTTGAACACCATGAGGTTCGCCGCTTCGAGCGCGGTCCAGTTCATCGCGAGCGGGTGCTGGATGCCCTGGTTCTTGCCGATCGGGCGGTCGAAGACCACGCGCTCCTTGGCGTAGGCCGCCGCGCGCATGAGCGCGCAGCGCCCGAGGCCGACCGACTCCGCGGCGATGAGGATGCGCTCGGGGTTCATGCCGTGCAGGATGTACTCGAAGCCCTTGCCCTCCTCGCCGATGCGGTCCTCTTCCGGCACCGGGTAGGCGTCGAAGAACACCTGGTTGGAGTCAACGGCGTGGCGGCCCATCTTGTCGATCTCGCGCACCTCGATCTTGCTGCGGTCGAAGTCCGTGTAGAACAGCGTGAGGCCGGCGTCCGCGCGCGCGAGCAGCAGCACCTTTTCGGCGACCTGCGCGGTCGAGATCCAGACCTTCTGGCCGGATACGAGATAGTGGCCTTTTTTCCTTTCCGCCTTGACCTTTATCTTCCTTGTATTCAAGCCCGTGTTCGGTTCGGTCACCGCGAAACACGCGCGCTCCTTGCCAGCGATCAGCGGCGGCAGCATTCTTCGTTTTTGACTCTTGTCGCCAAAAACGACGACGGGGTGCAAGCCAAAAATATTCATGTGCACGGCCGAGGCGCCGGAGAAGCCCGCGCCCGATTCCGCGATCGCCTGCATCATCACCGCGGCCTCGGTGATGCCGAGGCCCGCGCCGCCGAACTCCTCGGGCATGGCGATGCCGAGCCAGCCGTCCCTGGCGAGCGCGCGGTGCAGCTCGGCAGGGAAACCGCCTTCCTTGTCCTTCTTCAGCCAGTAGGCGTCGCCGAACTTCGCGCAGATCTTGCGGATCGCCTCGCGGATCTGCTCCTGCTCCTCGCTGAGCGCGAAATCCATGTCAGCGCACCACCTTCTTCGGATCCTCGCCGTAGGGCGGAGCGTAGATCACCAGAATTTTCGCTTTTTCACTTGTCACAATCAGAAGGTGGAGCGCATCGGCGGGAAAGAAGCACGCCTCGCCCGCCTTCATCTCGAATTCCTCGCCGCCGACCTCCACGTGCGCCTCGCCCTCGAGCAGGTAGCAGACCTGCTCGATGCCCGGGTGCGCGTGCGGCAGCGCGCCCTTGCCGCGCTCGACCTCGCCGATCAGCATCTCCAGCTGCCTGGCGCCCACCGTTTCGGGGCCGATCAGCCGGTAGTTCTTCGTGCCCGTGTGGTTCGCAGGCGAGTACGCCATGACGTCGGCCTGGCTGACGCAGTATCTGGACTTCATCCTCGGAGTCTTCCTATTCTGCGGCATCGAGCCAGTTGTACAGCGCGAGCCCCCCATCCACGACGACGGCGGAGCCGGTCATGTAGGCGCCGTATTTCTCCGAAAGGATCGCCATCGCCATCGCCATCGGCGCGATGTCGGCGGGCGTGGCCACGCGCCCGAGCGCGATCCTCCGCACCAGCCCGGGCGAGCCCTTGAAGCCCGCGCCCGGCACCGCGCCCGGTGCGATCGCGTTGACGCGGATGCCGGCTGGACCGAGCGCGCGCGCCAATTCCTTCATGACCATGGTCTGCCCGGCTTTCGACGCGCTGTAGTGCGGCAGGTTGCGCGGCGACTCGGCATGCAGCGAGGTCACGAACAGCATGCGGCCGCGGATTTTCTGCTCGCGCATGTGCTTGCCGAGCGCCTGCGCGATGAGGAAGCCCGAGTGGAGGTTCACCTCGAGCATCTCGCGCCATTCGGCTTCCGTGACTTGCGTAGCGGTTTGGGATTCCCGGCGCGGCGGCGACGCTGCATGGACAAGGATCGAGATTCTTTGAAGTTTCTTGATTGCCGTTTCCACAAGGGAAAGGGCCGCACCCGGCAAAGACAAGTCGAAATCCTTCCGGTCAACCCCCAAGACCCTTGCACCCTCCTGCTCCAGCGCATCGGCGATGGCTTTGCCGATGCCCTGCGCAGCGCCGGTCACCAGCGCGGTGTCATTTGGCAGCAGCGGGCTGTCCATTCCAGAGCATAATACCTCCGACCTTCGCGCCCCTACACGATGGATTTCGCCGACGCCTACGCCGAGCAGGGTTACGTCATCTTCGAGCGGCTGATCCCCGCCGCGAAGATCGACGCGGTGCTGCGCTCGCTCGAGCAGTTCAAGCGCGCCGGGCTGCCCTACTACTCGCAGTCGATCCACCGCTGGATCCGTCCGGAGATCGACGCGCAGGGCTTCATGCGCGAGTCGATGGAGAACTTCAACTGCCTGTTCCTCAGCCGCGGCCTCGCGCGCGCCGGGCAGGCCGTGCTGCTGGGCGCCGAGGTCCAGGGCGCGCTGCGCGCGCTGCACCCGCGCCGCAAGGACTTCGTGCAATGGCAGAGCATGCTGTTCGACCGTTCGACCGGCACCGTCGACCACTACGATTCCTGGTACCTGGACACGCTGCCCGAGGGCCACCTGACGGCCGCCTGGGTCGCGCTCGAGGACATCGACCCGGACTGCGGCCCGTTCCGCGTCTACCCGGGCTCGCACCGCCATTTCGCCGGCAACCCGCTGGACGGCCTCTCGCACGACGACTTCCGGCGCGAGTGCGCCAGCTACGCGGCCGAGCACCCGCACCAGCCGGCTCTGCTGAAGAAGGGCGACGTCCTGTTCTGGCATCCCTGGCTGCTGCACGGCGCGCTCGAGCAGGCGAACGAGCAGCACTCGCGCAAGTCGCTGACCTCGCACTACTATCCGCTCGGCTTCGCGCGCAAGGGCGAGGACGCCGCGCTGGCCGCGGATTCGCCGCTCCGGCGGCTGCGCCGCGCGCTCGATTATCCGGTGCGGCGCGCCGGACTGCCGCTCTACTCGATCAAGAACCGCTATGCCAACTTCATATTCAACGCCGCCGGATGGCTGTCGTACGCCTGGGGCGGCCTGAAGCGCCCGGCGAAGGTCCACATGGACATGCGCCGGCGCTCCTACGAGTAGCCGCGCGCGGACCTCACCGCGCCGCGGCGGGCTCGCTGCGCGCCGCGGCCGCCGCACGGCGGCCGGTGATGAGCAGATACGCGGTCGGAATCACGTACAGCGTGAACACCGTGCCGAGCGCGAGGCCGCCGACGATCACCCAGCCGATCGGCTGGCGCGCTTCCGAGCCGGCGCCCGTGGCGAGCGCGAGCGGCAGCGCGCCCAGCACCATCGCGCCGGTGGTCATGAGGATCGGCCGCAGGCGCAGCGTCGCGGCCTCGAGCACGGCCTCGGCCGCCTGCTTGCCCTGCCCGCGCAGCTGGTTGGCGAACTCGACGATCAGGATGCCGTGCTTGGTGATCAGGCCGATCAGCATCACCAGGCCGATCTGCGAATACACGTTGAGCGTGCCGCCCGTGAGCTTGAGCGCGGCCAGGGCCCCCGTCATCGCGAGCGGCACCGTGAGCATGATCACGAAGGGCGAGCGAAAGCTCTCGAACTGCGCCGCGAGCACGAGGTAGATGAACGCGAGCGCGAGCACGAAGGTGACGGCGAGCGTCGCGCCCGATTCGCGGAACTCGCGCGACGGGCCGTCGAGCTCGGTGCGCGCGGAGGCATCCAGCACCTCCTTGGCCGCGCCCTCGAGGAACTCGAGCGCTTCGCCGAGCGTGTAGCCCGGCGCGACGTTGGCCGACAGGATGGTCGCGCGCAGCCGGTTGAAGTGGTTGAGCTCCTTCGGGCCCACGGTCTCGCGCACCTTGACCAGGTTGGAGAGCTGCACCAGGCGCCCGTCGCGCGCGCGCACGAAGATCGAGGAAAGGTCCGTGGGCGTGCTGCGGTCCTTGGCCTCGAGCTGCACGATCACGTCGTACTGCTTGCCCTCGCGCTTGAAGCGCGTGACCTGGCGGCCGCCGAGCAGCGTCTCCAGCGTGCGGCCGATGGTCTCCACGTCGATGCCCATCGACGCGGCCTTGTCGCGGTCGATGTCGACCGCGAGCTGCGGCTTGTTCAGGCGCAGGTCGGTGTCGGGGTTGGCGAGCGCCTTCGACTGGCGCGCCTTGGCGAGCAGCGCGTCGGTCATGCGCTCGAGCGCGGCGTAGGAGTTCGCCTGCACCACGAACTGCACCGGCGGGTTGCGAAAGCTCTGGCCGAGCGAGGGCGGATTGACCGGGAAGGCGAGCACGCCCGGCATGCCGAACATCTGCGGGCCCAGCTCGGCGGTGATCGCCTGGGTCTTGCGCGCGCGCTCCTCCCAAGGCTTGAGCTGCGAAAAGGCGATGCCGAAGTTGACCGGGTTCGGCCGCTCCAGGCCCGGCGCGACCACCGTGAAGTAGCTGCGGATCTCCGGCACCCTGGCGAACATGCCCTCGATCTCGCGCATGTAGCGGTCGGTGTAGTCCATCGACGCGCCCTCGGGCGCGACCACCAGCGTGATGAAGAAGCCGCGGTCCTCGAGCGGCGAGAGCTCGGACTTGAGGGATCTGTAGAGCAGCGCCGCGCCCGCCGTCACCAGCGCGAACACGATGACGATCGCCCAGGCGCGGCGCAATACCGCGCCCAGCGTGCGCCGGTAGCCTTCGTTCATGCCCTGGAAGAAGCGCTCCATGGCCTGGTAGAGGCGGCCATGCGACTCGTGCGCCTGGAGGATGCGCGAGCACATCATCGGCGTGAGCGTGAGCGCGACCACGCCCGAGACCGCGACGGCCGCGGCCACCGTGAGCGCGAACTCGGTGAACAGGCGCCCGGTGTTGCCGGTCATGAAGCCGAGCGGCGCGAACACCGCGGCGAGCGTGAGCGACATCGCCACCACCGCAAAGGCGATCTCCTTGGAGCCGTCCACCGAGGCCGCGCGCGGGTCCTTGCCGAGCTCGATGTGGCGGTGGCAGTTCTCCAGCACCACGATCGCGTCGTCCACCACCAGGCCGATCGCCAGCACCAGCCCGAGCAGCGTGAGCACGTTGATCGAGAAGCCCATGACGAACAGAAAGAAGAACGCGCCGACGAGCGACACCGGGATGGTGACGAACGGGATCAGCGTGGCGCGCATCGAGCGCAGGAACACGAAGATCACCAGCATCACCAGCACCACCGCCTCGGCCATGGTGCGGTAGACCGCCTCGATGGAGCGTGCGATGAACACCGAGGAGTCGAACGCCACCTGCAGCGACATGCCCGGCGGCAGCACCTCCTTGAGGCGCTCGAGCTCGGCCTTGGCGGCGCTGGCGACCGAGAGCGTGTTGGCAGTGGACTGCTTGACGATGCCCAGGCCCACGGCCGGGTTGCCGTTGACGCGCAGCACGCTGCGCTCGTCCAGCGCGCCCAGGCGCGCCTCGCCGACATCCTTGAGGCGCACCGCGTAGCCGCGCGCCTCGGTGAGGATCATCTCGTTGAACTGCGCCGGGCTGCGCAGGTCGGCTTCGGTGAGCACCGTGAACTCGCGCTGCGAGGACTCGATGCGCCCGGAGGGGATCTCGACGTTCTGCCGGCGCAGCCCGTTCTCCACGTCCTGCGGCGTGAGCCCGTAGGCGGCGAGCCGGTCGCGATCGATCCACAGGCGCATCGCGTAGCGCCGCTCGCCGCCGATGATCACCGAGGCGACGCCGGGCAGCGTCTTCATGCGGTCGGCGACATAGCGGTCGGCGTAGTCGGAGATCTCGAGCGGGCTGTGCCGGTCGCTCGACAGGCGCATCCAGAGGATCGCCTGCGCGTCGGCCTCGATCTTGGAGACCACCGATTCGTCGGCCGCGTCGGGCAGCAGCGCGCGCACGCGCGCGACGCGGTCGCGCACGTCGTTGGCGGCGGAATCGACGTTGCGCTCGAGCACGAACTCCACGGTGATCTGCGAGACTTCCTCGCGCGACACCGACTTCACCGCGCGCACGCCCTCGATGCCGGAGATCGAGTCCTCGAGCGGCTGCGTGATCTGCGACTCCATCACCTGCGGGCTCGCGCCCTTGTAGACCGTGCGCACCGAGACCACCGGCGTGTCGATCTTCGGGTATTCGCGCACCGTCAGGCGCTGGAACGAGATCACGCCGAGCAGCACGATCATCAGCGACAGCACCGTCGCGAAGACCGGGCGCCTGATGCAGATTTCCGGCAGCCGCATTTACTTTCTTACGTCTTGACTGCCGGCAAGCGTGACGAGAGATCCCGGCCCGATCTTCTGCGTGCCCTCGGTGACCACGAGATCGCCGCCCGCGATGCCCTTGACGATCTCGACCTCGCCGACCTTGCGCGCGCCGGTCTGCACCTTCACCAGCTCGGCCTTGCTACCGTCCGGCCCTGCCAGCACGCGGTACACGAAGAGCTCCTGGCCGCGCGGCACGATCGCCGACTCGGGCACCCAGACCGCCTTGTCGCGCACGCCGAGCTGAAGCTGCACGCGCCCGAACATCCCCGGCCTGAGCCTGAGTTCCGCGTTCGCCACTCGCGCGCGCAGCAGCACCGTGCGCGTCTGCTCGTCCACGCCGGGCTCGATCGCGTAGACGCTGCCGGCGAAACCCTTGCCCGGGTAGGCGTCCACGAGCACCGTCAACTGCTGCCCGTGCTTGAGGCGCGCCACGTAGGCCTCGGGCACGCGGAAGTCGAGCTTGAGCTGGTCGATCTTCTCCAGGCGCGCGATGTCGGTGCCGGCCGCGACGTACTGGCCTTCGCTCACCTGGCGCAGTCCGGCGACGCCCGGGAACGCAGCGCGCATCTCGGTCTTGGCGAGGCGCGCCTCGTCCTCGGCGAGCTTGGCGCGCGCGCGCGCGAGCGCCGTCTTCTGGTCGTCCAGGCCCTGCGCGCTGATGAAGCCCTTCTGGCGCAGGTCCTCGGCGCGCTCGAGCTTCTGCTCCTCGAGCCTCAGTTGCGCGCGGCTGGAGGCGGCCACGGCCGCGAGCTCGGACTGGTCGAGCTTCACCAGCAGCGCGCCGCGCGCCACCGACTGGCCTTCGTTGAAGCGGATCTCGGCCACGCGGCCGGCGATCTCGGGCCGGACGGTCACCGCCTCGTCGGCGCGCAGCGTGCCGACCGCGCCCGCCTCGTCGAGCGCCGCGGCGATCTTCGCAGCTGCCGCCTTCACCGCCATCGCCGGCGGCGGACCGCCTTTCACCGCGGCGGCACCGCGGTCCTTTGCAGGTGCCTGGGCCTGCACCGCGCAGGACAACACCGCGGCCAGGAATGCCGGAAGGATCGCTATGCGCATGAGGAGAATGTGGATTTTACTGGAATCGGCTGCCGCAATTGACTCAGATCAAAGGGTTTCGCTCGGCCGGATTTACGCTCACAGCAACAAGAAGGAGGTTTCATGTACTCGCACATTCTCGTATGCACCGACGGGTCGAAGCTGGCGCAGAAGGCGATCAAGGCGGCGGCGAGCCTTGCGCGCGCGCTCGACGCGCGCCTCACGGGCATCTATGTCGGCGCGCCGTACGTGGCACCGGTCTACAGCGAAGGCATGATCTACGCGGCCATCACCACGCGCGCGCAATACGACCAGGCGGTGAAGCGCGCCGGCCGCAAGGCGCTCGACGCGGTGAGCGCGGCCGCGCGGGCCGCCGGCATCAAGGCCGACACCTTGGTGGTCACCTCGAACACGCCGTGGCAGGGCATCCTCAAGGTCGCGCAGTCCAGGCGCTGCGACCTCGTCGTCATGGCCTCGCACGGCCGGCGCGGCCTCGCCGGCCTGCTGCTCGGCAGCGAGACGGTCAAGGTGCTGACGCATTCCAAAGTCCCCGTGCTGGTGTGCCGATGAATCCGGGCCACATGCACTACTTCACCATCGAGCAGCGCGAATCGCTGCAGCGCCAGCTCGAGGCGCGCGCCGCCGAGCTGCGCGCCGCCTTCGCCACCGAACCCGAGACCGAGGACGAGATCGCCGAGCGCGAGCGCGAGCGGCGCGAGCTCGCCTACGTCGAGGCCTCGCTCAAGCGCCTGCACGAGCCCGAGTTCGGGCTGTGCAGCGATTGCGGCGTGGAGATCCCCTACGCGCGCCTGCAGGCCAACCCGATCGCCGTGCGCTGCCTCGCCTGCCAGCGCAGCCACGAGGGCGCCACCGCCTAGCGCTCAGCCGCGCGCGATCCAGTGCGCGTCGTTCGCCAGGGCGCGCAGCGCGCGCGCGCTGTGCGCGCCCTGCTTTTCGGCCTGCGCGAGCAGCACCAGCATGAGCTGCGCGCTCGCGTATGCGTCGGCGAGCGCGTCGTGCCGCGCTGGGCAGTCGATGCCGAACGCCGCCAGCCAGTCGTCGAGCGCGTGCGTGCGCACCGCCAGCGCCGGGTTGAGCGCGGCCGCGAGCGGCGCGAGGTCGAGCCAGCGCCCGGGCGCGAGCTTCGCGCCGCCCTCCCG
>JBASCW010000148.1:0-6903 GCA_049651845.1 Burkholderiales bacterium
CGCGAGGCGCTGCGCGAGCGCGGCAGGGGAGAGCGCTGATGAGAGTGCTGGGACCCGCTCTTGCGGTCGTGCTCGCGCTGCTGGTGCTCGCGACCTCCACGCTGTTCAGCGTCGACCAGCGCCAGAACGCGATCATCTTCCAGCTCGGCGAGGTGAAGGACGTGGTCACCAAGCCCGGCCTGCACTTCAAGTGGCCGCTGCTGCAGAACGTGCGCCACTTCGACATGCGCATCCTCACCTTCGACGACGCCGAGCCGCTGCGCTTCATCACCTCGGAGAAGAAGCCGGTGCTGGTGGACTCGTTCGTCAAGTGGCGCATCATCGACGTCAAGCAGTTCTACGTTTCGGTGCAGGGCGACGAATTCCGCGCCGCGACGCGCCTCAAGCAGACCATCTCGGGCGGCCTGCAGAACGAGTTCAACAAGCGCACGGTGCACGAGGTGGTCTCGGGCGAGCGCGACAAGATCATGGAGGACGTGCGCGACAAGGCCGACCAGGAACTGCGCCGCGACCTCGGCGTGGAGATCGTCGACGTGCGCCTCAAGCGCGTCGACCTGCCGCAGGAGGTGAGCGAGTCGGTCTACCGGCGCATGGAGGCCGAGCGCAAGCGCATCGCCAACGAGCTGCGCTCGACCGGCTCGGCGGAAGCCGAGCGCATCCGCGCCGACGCCGACCGGCAGCGCGAGGTGGTGCTCGCGGAAGCCTACCGCGACGCGCAGAAGATCAAGGGCGAGGGCGACGCCAAGGGCGCAGCGATCTACGCCGCCGCGTTCTCGCAGAACCCGGAGTTCTTCGCCTTCTACCGCTCGATGGAGGCCTACAAGGCGAGCTTCCGCAGCAAGTCGGACATGGTGGTGCTCGAGCCCAACTCGGACTTCTTCCGCTACCTGCGCGACGCCACAGGAAAACAGGCGCCCGGAAAGAGATGAGGGGCGATGGGCACCACGCTGCTGATGGCGGTCGCCCTGATGCTGGTGATCGAGGGCCTGTTCCCGTTCCTCGCGCCTAGCGCCTGGCGCGAGACCTTCCGCCGCCTGATGCAGCTCTCCGACGGGCAGATCCGCTTCTTCGGCCTGACGGCGATGCTCGCCGGGCTGCTGCTGCTCGCGCTCACGAGAATCTGAGCCATGCGCTGGCTGCTGCCCGAGCACATCGACGACGTGCTGCCCGACGAGGCGATGCGCATCGAAAGCCTGCGCCGGTCGATCCTGGATCTGTTCTTCAAGGCGAAATACGAGCTGGTGATGCCGCCGCTGGTCGAGTTCACCGACTCGCTGCTCACCGGTACCGGCCGCGACCTCGACCTGCGCACTTTCAAGCTGGTGGACCAGCTCTCGGGCCGCATGATGGGCGTGCGCGCCGACATCACGCCGCAGGTGGCACGCATCGACGCGCACCTGCTGAACCGCAAGGGAGTGACTCGGCTGTGCTACTGCGGCAGCGTGCTGCACGCGCGCCCCGCGACGCCCACCGCCACGCGCGAGCCGATCCAGATCGGCGCTGAGCTGTTCGGCGAGCGCGGCGTCGCCGGCGACCTGGAGATCCAGGGACTGCTGTGCCGCGCGCTCGCGGTCGCGGGCGTCAAGGGCGCGCGCATGGACGTCGGCCACGTCGCGGTGTTCCGCTCGCTGGTGCAGGCCGCCGGCGTCGTCCGCGCGATGGAAGTGGAGCTTTTCGAGGCATTGCAGAAAAAGGACGTTCCGAGCTTGAAGGCCCTGACCAGGGGCCTCGATGCGAAGACGCGCTCCGCGCTGCTGCTGCTACCCGAGCTGTACGGGGATTCTTCCGTTCTGGAACTGGCGGGCCGGAAGCTGCCGGATCTGCCGGATCTGCAAAAGGCGCTCACCACGCTGCGAGCGCTCGCGAAGGCGTCGCCCGTGCCGCTCGGCTTCGACCTCGCCGAGTTGCGCGGCTACCACTACCACTCGGGCGTGGTGTTCGATGCCTACTGCGACGGTGTCGCCGGGCCCGTGGCGCGTGGCGGACGCTACGACGAGGTCGGCAAGGCCTTCGGCCGGCCGCGCGCGGCGACGGGATTCTCGATCGAGCTGCGCGAGCTGAGTTGCTCCATCAAGACCAGAAGGAAAAAATGAGCGTGGCGCGCAACGTCGTCGTCATCGGCACCCAGTGGGGCGACGAGGGCAAGGGCAAGATCGTCGACTGGCTCACCGATCGCGCGCAGGGCGTGGTGCGCTTCCAGGGCGGCCACAACGCCGGCCACACGCTGGTCATCGGCAACAAGAAGACGGTGCTGCACCTGATTCCCTCGGGCATCCTCAGGAGCGAGGTGGACTGCTTCATCGGCAACGGCGTGGTGCTGTCACCCGAAGCCCTGCTCGCCGAGATGGACGAGCTGGAGCAGGCCGGCGTGCGCAACGTGGTGGCGCGGCTCATCATCTCGGAAGCCTGCCCGCTGATCCTGCCGTATCACGTCGCGCTCGACCGCGCGCGCGAGGCGGCGAAGAAGATCGGCACCACCGGCCGCGGCATCGGCCCGGCCTACGAGGACAAGGTCGCGCGCCGCGCGCTGCGCCTGCAGGACCTCATGCACCCGGAGCGCTTCGCGAAGAAGCTCGAAACGCTGCTGGAGTTCCACAATTTCGTTCTCGAGAAGTTCTACAAGACGAAGAAGGTGGATTTCCAGAAAACACTGGACGAAACGCTGGCGCTCGCGCCGCGGCTGGTGCCGCTGGTGGCCGACGTGCCGCGCGCGCTGTACCACGCCAACAAGGCGGGCAAGAACCTGCTGTTCGAGGGCGCGCAGGGCGCGCTGCTGGACATCGACCACGGCACCTATCCCTACGTGACCTCGTCCAACTGCGTCGCGGGTGCGGCCGCGGCGGGCGCGGGCATCGGGCCGATGCACCTGCACTACGTGCTCGGCATCACCAAGGCCTACAGCACGCGCGTGGGCGAGGGGCCGTTCCCGACCGAGCTCTCCGACGACGTCGGCGAGCGGCTGCGCCAGCGCGGCCAGGAATTCGGCGCCACCACCGGCCGGCCGCGGCGCACCGGCTGGTTCGACGCGGCGGCGCTCAAGCGCTCGGTGCAGCTGAACGGCGTCTCGGGCCTGTGCATCACCAAGCTCGATGTGCTGGACGGCGCCGAAACACTGAAGATCTGCGTCGGCTACAGGATAGACGGCGAATTGAGCGAGATCCTGCCGGTAGGCGCGGAGGAGCTGGAGCGCTGCGAGCCGGTCTACGAGGAGATGCCGGGCTGGCGGGAGAGTACGGTAGGGGTCAAGGCCCACGACAGGCTGCCGAAGGCCGCGCGCGACTACCTGGCGCGCGTGGAGAAGCTCTGCGGCGTGCCGATCGATCTCATTTCGACCGGTCCCGAGCGCGACGAAACCATCGTCCTGCGCCATCCGTTCCAAGCCTAGTCGCAAGCGGTGTTGCGCTGCAATAACCGCTTCGACTTGGCGTGGATCAATACCGGCCTACGTGATTCGCGGTATGTGGACGAGATGCAGAGCCGTAGCAGGCTGCGCAGACTCGTAAGGAGGCCCATATGTCCATGATCACGATCTTCGTCTTGATTGCGGCGTTTCTCGCCGCTGTATCGTTGTTCAATGGCATCACCTCGATGGCGCACGGCGGCAGCGAGGATCAGGGCGCAAGCCACTGGCTGATGTTCAAGCGCGTCGGCTGGCAGGCGTTGGCCTTGCTCTTCATCCTGTTCGCGCTGTTCGCCAATCTGGAATAGCGGCCCGGGCAGTTGCGCGCTGCGCCGGTTGTCGCCAAACTTGGCGCATGAGCGGCACGATATTGCTGGTCGAGGACAATCCTGACGATGCCGAGCTGACGCGGCTAGCGCTGGAGCGCCTGAGGAAGGGCGCGCAGGTCGTGCATCTGACCGACGGCGCGCAGGCGCTGGATTTCCTGGGCGATGCGTCGCGCGCTGCTTCGCGTCGGCCGCCAACAGCTACGTGGTGAAGCCGGTCGAGCTCGAGGCCTACCTCGACAAGGTCTCGACGCTAGGCCGCTACTGGGACGACATCAATCACCCGCAGGCGGCGCGCTAGCGGCGCTTGCGCGCGCGCGGGCGCCTAGTCTTCGATCGGAACCCGGTCTACTGCCCCTGCGAGGGTGTCGTCGCCGATCGACAGGTACAGGTGGCCGCCGGTCACCGATAGTCCGAACGCCATGCGCCTCTCTAGGCAGCGCACCAGAGCATCGATCAGCGCCCGGTCGATCGCGTAAAGCTCGAGCGCATCGGCGCGGTGGATGCGCTCGCCGGCGAGCAGCTTGCGCAGCTGCGTTTCGCCGTGGTGGCTGTAGACCGCCACGCGCGGCGCGGCCTTGGCGGCCTTGTGCAGGCGCGCGGCGTCGGGCGCGCCGACCTCGATCCAGGCGCGCAGCGCGCCGGTGAGGTCGCGCACGGCGATCGCCGGCTGCTCGGGCTCGGACAGGCCGCGCGAGAACGCGATGCCCTCGGCGTACTCCAGGCAGTAGGCGAGCACGCGCGTGAGCAGGTACTCGGCGGACTCGGAAGGATGGCGCGCGGCCTTGAGCGCGAGCGTCTCGTAGACGCCGCGGTCGGCATCGGCGAGCGCAATCGAGAAGTTGTAGATCGTCGCGCTCAGCGCCACGGGCGGGCTCCCGGGTTGTTTCCGGAAGCCGGAAGCGAAGGGTCGGGATGGATTAAACTACTGGTGCCGAGGAAGGGACTCGAACCCCCACAGTGTTGCCACCGCTAGGACCTGAACCTAGTGCGTCTACCAATTCCGCCACCTCGGCAAGGGGGCGAATTCTAGTGTCTGCTCAACCGAGTGTCAAAGAAGAAACACGCTGATTCACGACCGACGCGCGCCGTCGTTACGGGCCGTTCCGAAGGACGCGCCACGGGGCGCGTGGAGGGCCATCCGGACGGCCACGGCTTTCTGATCCCGGACGATCCGAGCGCGCCGTGGATCGCGCTTTCCGCGGCCGAGATGCGCCAGGTGCTGCGCGGCGACCGCGCCACGGTGCGGCTGCTCGGCACCGATGCGCGCGGCCGGCCCACGGGCGAGATCGTCGAAGTTCTCGAGCGCAGCAACCGCCGCATCGTCGGCCGCCTGCACAAGGAGCACGGCGTGCTGTTCCTCGTTCCCGAAGACCGGCGCATGCCGCTCGACATCCTGATCCCGGCCGACCAGGCCGGGCGCGCGAAGGCGGGCCAGGTCGCGACCGTGGAGCTGGTGGCGCAGCCCTCCAGGCACGCGCAGCCGATCGGCCGCGTGGTCGAGGTGCTCGGCGCCTACGCCGACCCCGGCATGGAGATCGAGATCGCGCTGCGCAAGTTCGACCTGCCGCACGAGTTCTCGAAGAAGGCGCTCGCGCTCGCGCGCGCGATGCCGGAGCAGGTGCGCGACGAGGACTGGAAGAAGGTTGCGCCGGGCCGGCGGGATCTGCGCCAGCTGCCGTTCGTCACCATCGACGGCGAGACGGCGAAGGACTTCGACGACGCGGTGCACGCGGTGCCCGAAGGCAAGGGCTTTCGCCTGCGCGTGGCGATCGCCGACGTGAGCCACTACGTGCGCCACGGCGATGCGCTCGACCGCGACGCGCGCGAGCGCGGCACTTCGGTCTACTTCCCGCGGCGCGTGATCCCGATGCTGCCGGAGAAGCTCTCCAACGGCCTGTGCTCACTCAATCCGAACGTCGACCGGCTGGCGATGGTCTGCGACATGGCGATCACGCCGGCGGGCAAGGTGGCGCGCTACGAGTTCTACGCGGCGGTGTTCCGCTCGCATGCGAGGCTGACCTATACGAAGGTCTGGCATCAGCTCTCTTCAAATTCTGCTTCTGAAGAACTGCAGACCCTCTATCAGGTCTATGAGGCGCTGGCGCGCGAACGCGAGCGCCGCGGCGCGATCGACTTCGAATCGGTCGAGACGAAGATGGAGTTCGACGCGCGCGGCAAGATCCTGCGCATCGTGCCCGAGCCGCGCAACGAGGCGCACCGTCTGATCGAGGAGTGCATGCTCGCGGCCAACGTCTGCGCGGGCGATTTCCTCTCCTCGCGCGGGCACGCGGCGCTGTACCGCGTGCACGACGTGCCGGCGCCGGAGAAGGTGCACGCGCTGCGCGACTTCCTCGCCGAGCTCGGCCTGCACCTGCCCGGCGGCGAGTCACCCAAGCCGAAGGACTATGCGCAGCTGCTCGCCAAAATCCGCCAGCGGCCCGACTTCGCGCTGCTGCAGACCATCCTGCTGCGCTCGATGAAGCAGGCGGTCTACACGCCCGAGAATCTCGGCCACTTCGGCCTCGCGTTCGACGCCTACGTGCATTTCACCTCGCCGATCCGGCGCTACCCGGACCTGCTGGTGCACCGCGCGATCAAGGCCGCGCTCGCGAACCAGAAGTACGCCGGCGTCGACTGGGAAGAGCTGGGCCGCCACTGCTCGGAGACCGAGCGGCGCGCCGACGACGCGAGCCGCGATGTGGAGAGCTGGCTGAAGTGCTTCTACATGCAGGATCACGTCGGCGAAACCTTCGCGGGCACCATCACCGGCGTCACCGCCTTTGGGCTGTTCGTGATGCTGGACGACTACTACGTGGACGGCCTGGTGCACATCTCCGAGCTCGGGCGCGACTACTTCCGCTTCGAGGCCAACCGCCACCTGCTGCTCGGCGAGCGCACCGGCCAGCGCTTCCGCCTCGCCGACCGCATCAGGGTGAAGCTGGTGCGCGTCGACCTCGAGACGCGCAAGATCGACCTCGTGCCGGCGGACGGCGAGGGCCGGCGGCGGCGGGCATGAGCGGCACCGAGCGCGTCGTCTTCGGCTTTCACGCGGTGCTCGCGCGCCTGCGCGCGGATCCGAAGTCGGTGCTCGAGGTGTTCCTGGACGAATCGCGCCGCGACGCGCGCGCGCGCGACTTCGCCGCGCAGGTCGAGCGCGCGGGCGCGCGGCTGCTG
>JBASCW010000149.1:0-32205 GCA_049651845.1 Burkholderiales bacterium
GAGTGCAGAATCGATCGCGCTAACCACTCGCCCGATCAAACCTCGCTCTCAAAACCTGATGTTGCAGCGGCGCTACATGCCGCCTCGATCGGAGAAAAGACCGCGAACTGTGGAAGTTGGGCTAGCGCTGCCGTACCACCTGGTAGGGGCGCAGCACGTAGTACAGCGTGGCGAAGCCGCTCCAGATGTGCACCAGCCGCGTGAACGGGAAGACGAGGAAGATCGTCAGGCCGAGCGTGATGTGCAGCTTGAACACCAGCGCCGCCTCGGCGATCAGCTCGGCGGCGCCGCCGCGGAAGGTGACGATGCGCTGCGCCCAGTCCATGAAGCGCAGCATCTCGGTGCCGTCGCGGTGCGCCCAGGACACGGTGATCGAGAGCAGCCCGAGCACGAGCTGCGCGAGCAGCAGGAACAGCACCACGACGTCCATCGTCCGGCTGGTCACGCGGATGCGCGGATCGGACAGGCGCCGGTGCAGCAGCAGCAGCAGGCCCACCAGGCACATCACGCCGGCGATGCCGCCGGCAACGATGGCCAGCATCTGCTTGGCCGGCGCACTGACGCCGAGCACGTGCCAGACCGCGACCGGCGTGAACAGGCCGAAGAAGTGGCCGAGGAAGATGCCCAGCACGCCGATGTGGAACAGGTTCGATCCCCAGCGCAGCTGGCCGCGGCGCAGCAGCTGCGAGCTGTCGCTCTTCCAGGTGTACTGCTCCCGGTCGAAGCGGATCAGGCTGCCGAGGAAGAACACCACCAGGGCGATGTAGGGGTAGTAGCCGAACAGAAACTGGTTGAGGTAACCGGAAACGTCCATCGTCGTTCTCCCGTCAGCGGGGCCTGTTCATGAACCGCACCACCTGCGGCTTCGTCTGCGCATCGGTGCATCCCGGACCGAACACCACCGGCGCATCGGTCCACTCCTCGTCGAGCGAAGCGTCCTCCGGCTGCGCCGCAGCGGGCCCGTTCCGCTCGTCGAGCGCCGGCTCGCCGGCGACCTGCAGCAGCGCGCCGAACACCGCGCTGTAGCGGCTGCGCCGGCCCGCCAGCGCTTCGCCGATGGCGCGCAGCACGTGCGCGCAATCGCCGAGCATGTCCTGGACCTCTTCGTAGGGGCGCGTGGACAGGTACTCCAGCACCGCGGGCAGGTAGTCCGGCAGCTCGTTCGCCTGCAGCTCCATGCCGTGGCGCGCGTACAGCGCGCGCAGGTCCACCATCGCCGGCCCGCGGTCGCGCGCGTCGCCGTGCACGTGCTCGAACAGGTGCAGCGAGGTGCGCCGCCCGCGGTCGAACAGGTCCACGTACTTCTCCTGGGCCGCGTAGGGATCGGCGGCCGAGAGCTCGTCGATGAGCGCCCCGATGCGCGCCTGCGCGTCGCAGCCGATGCGCTTCTCCGCGGCGACGAGCGCGCGGATCTCCGGCAGCGCCTCGATGAGCGCGGGCTCCGGGTAGGTCAGCAGGGCTGCCAGCGCCTTGAGTGTCCGCATGGCTCCTCCTAGAGCGTCGCCTTGATGGGAATCACCTTCTTCTTCTTGCCGCCGAACAGGCTCGCCTCGCCTTCGCCGTCGGAGCAGCCGTTGCCGAAGGAGAAGCCGCAGCCGCCGCGCAGGTCGAACGCGTTCTCCGCGTACTCGCGCTGCGCGGTGGGGATCACGTAGCGGTCCTCGTAGTTGGCGATCGCCAGGTACCGGTACATGTCCTCGACCTCCTGCACGCTCATGCCGACCTGCTGCAGCACCGCGGCGTCGTCGCGCTTCTCCACGTGCCGCGCGCGCATGTAGGCGCGCATCGCCAGCATGCGCTCGAGCGCCGAGGCGACCACCGCCTCGTCGCCCGCGGTCAGCAGGTTGGCGAGGTACTTGAGCGGGATGCGCAGGCTGCGCACGTCCGGCAGCTCGCCGAAGGCGCCCATCTGCCCGGAACTCGCGGCCGCGGAGATCGGCGACAGCGGCGGCACGTACCAGACCATGGGCAGCGTGCGGTATTCCGGGTGCAACGGCAACGCCACCTTCCACTCCACCGCCATCTTGTAGACCGGCGAGCCCCCGGCCGCGGCGAGCCAGGCTTCCGGCACGCCGTCCTTGCGCGCCTGCGCGATCACCGCCGGGTCGTTCGGGTCGAGGAACAGGCCGAGCTGCGCGGCATACAGGTCCTTCTCGCGCTCCACGCTCGCGGCCTGCTCGATGCGGTCGGCGTCGTACAACAGCACGCCGAGGTAGCGGATGCGGCCCACGCAGGTCTCGGAGCACACCGTGGGCTGGCCCGCTTCGATACGCGGGTAGCAGAAGATGCACTTCTCGGCCTTGCCGGTGGACCAGTTGTAGTAGATCTTCTTGTACGGGCAGCCCGACACGCACATGCGCCAGCCGCGGCACTTGTCCTGGTCGATCAGCACGATGCCGTCCTCCTCGCGCTTGTAGATCGAGCCCGACGGGCAGGAGGCCACGCAGCTCGGGTTCAGGCAGTGCTCGCACAGGCGCGGCAGGTACATCATGAAGGTATTCTCGAACTGGCCGCACATCTCCTTCTGCATGCCCTCGAAGTTGGCGTCCTTGGAGCGCGCCGCGAACTCGCCGCCGAGGATCTCCTCCCAGTTCGGGCCCCACTCGATCTTCTCCATGCGCTCGCCGGTGATCAGCGAGCGCGGCCGCGCCACGGGCGAGGCCTTCATCTCGGGCGCCGTGTGCAGGTGCTCGTAGTCGAAGGTGAAGGGCTCGTAGTAGTCGTCGATCTGCGGCAGCTTCGGGTTGGCGAACAGCTTCATGAGGATCGCCCACTTGCCGCCCTGCTTGGGCACCAGCTTGCCGTCGGGCTTGCGTACCCAGCCGCCCTCCCACTTCTCCTGGTTCTCCCACTCCTTCGGGTAGCCGATGCCGGGCTTGGTCTCGACGTTGTTGAACCACGCGTACTCCATGCCCTCGCGCGAGGTCCAGACGTTCTTGCAGGTCACCGAGCAGGTGTGGCAGCCGATGCACTTGTCGAGGTTCAGCACCATGCCGATCTGCGCGCGCACTTTCATGATTGGCCTCCTTGCGCGGCGCCCGCCGCCGGTTCGTCGAGCCAGTCCACCTTGTTCATCTTGCGCACGATGACGAACTCGTCGCGGTTGGTGCCGATCGTGCCGTAGTAGTTGAAGCCGTAGCTCTGCTGCGCGTAGCCGCCGATCATGTGCGTCGGCTTGACCACCGCGCGCGTCACCGAGTTGTGGATGCCGCCGCGCGCGCCCGTGACTTCCGAGCCGGGCACGTTCACGATCTTCTCCTGCGCGTGGTACATCATGCACATGCCGTCGCGCACGCGCTGCGACACCACCGCGCGCGCGGTGATCGCGCCGTTGACGTTGTAGAGCTCGATCCAGTCGTTGTCGACGATGCCGGCCTGCTTCGCGTCGTTCTCCGACAGCCAGACGATCGGCCCGCCGCGCGACAGCGTGAGCATGATCAGGTTGTCGGTGTAGGTCGAGTGGATGCCCCACTTCTGGTGCGGCGTGATGAAGTTGAGCACCACCTCGGGGTTGCCGTTGTCCTTCTGCCCCTGGATCGGCGCGATGGTCTTGAGGTCCACCGGCGGCTTGTAGACGCACAGGCCCTCGCCGAAGCCGAGCATCCATTTGTGGTCCTGGTAGAACTGCTGGCGGCCGGTCAGCGTGCGCCACGGGATCAGCTCGTGCACGTTGGTGTAGCCCGCGTTGTAGCTCACGTGCTCGGATTCCAGGCCGCTCCAGGTCGGGCTCGAGATGATCTTGCGCGGCTGCGCCTGGATGTCGCGGAAGCGGATCTTTTCATCCTCCTTCGGCACCGCCAGGTGCTTGTGCTCGCGGCCCGTGATCTTGGAGAGCGCCTCCCAGGCCTTGACCGCGACTTCGCCGTTGGTCTCGGGCGCGAGCATCAGCACCACTTCGCAGGCGTCGATGTCCGACTCGATGCGCGGCAGGCCCTTGGTCAGACCCTCGGCCGTCACCGGGTAGTTGAGGTTCCTGAGGTTCTCCACCTCGCGCTCGGTGTTCCAGGCGATGCCCTTGCCGCCGTTGCCGACCTTGGCCAGCAGCGGGCCCAGCGCCGTGAACTTCTTGTAGGTGTTCGGGTAGTCGCGCTCGACCACCGTCATCTGCGGCGCGGTCTTGCCCGGTACCAGCTCGCATTCGCCGCGCTTCCAGTCCTTGACCGCCAGCGGCTGCGCGAGCTCGCTCGGCGTGTCGTGCATCGTCGGCGTCAGCACCAGTTCCTTCTCCACGCCGAGGTGGCCCACCACGACTTCCGAGAACTTCTTCGCGATGCCCTTGTAGATCTCCCAGTCGCTGCGCGATTCCCAGACCGGGTCCACGGCCGCCGACAGCGGGTGGATGAACGGGTGCATGTCGGAGGTGTTGAGGTCGTTCTTCTCGTACCAGGTGGCTGTCGGCAGCACGATGTCCGAGTACAGGCAGGTGGTGGACATGCGGAAATCCAGCGTCACCAGCAGGTCGAGCTTGCCGGTGGGCGCGTCCGCGCGCCAGGCCACCTCTTCGGGCTTGTCGGCGCCCAGGCCGCCCAGGTCCTTGCCCTGCACGCCGTGCGTGGTGCCCAGCAGGTGCTTGAGGAAGTACTCGTGCCCCTTGCCGCTGGAGCCCAGCAGGTTGGAGCGCCAGACGAAGAGGTTCCTCGGGAAGTTGGCAGGATGGTCCGGGTCTTCGCAGGACAGCTTCAGCGTGCCGTCCTTGAGGCCCTTGACCGCATGGTCCTTCGGATCGGCGCCGGCCTTGGCCGCGTCACGGCAGACCTGCAGGGGGTTGGTCTGCAGCTGCGGCGCGCTCGGCAGCCAGCCCATGCGCTCGGCGCGCACGTTGTAGTCGATCAGGCTGCCCGTGAACGCCTGCGGGTCGGCGAGCGGCGAAAGGATCTCCTTCACCTGCAGCTTCTCGTAGCGCCACTGGTCGGTGTGCGCGTAGAAGAACGAGGTCGAATTCATCTGGCGCGGCGGCCGGTGCCAGTCGAGCGCGAAGGCGAGCGCGGTCCAGCCGGTCTGCGGCCGCAGCTTCTCCTGCCCCACGTAGTGCGCCCAGCCGCCGCCGGACTGGCCCACGCAGCCGCACAGCACCAGCATGTTGATGATGCCGCGGTAGTTCATGTCGCTGTGATACCAGTGGTTCATCGCGGCGCCGATGATGATCATCGACTTGCCGTGGGTCTTGTCGGCGTTGTCGGCGAACTGCCGCGCCACCGCGATCACGTCCTCGGACTTGACGCCGGTGATCTTCTCCTGCCACGCCGGCGTGTACGGCACGTCGGCGGCGTAGGACTTGGCGACGTTGCCGCCGCCCAGGCCGCGGTCGATGCCGTAGTTGGCCGCCATCAGGTCGAACACCGTGGCGACGAAGCATTCGCCGCCGGCGAGCGCGAGCTTGCGCGCCGGGACGTTGCGCGCGAGGACGTTGCCGCCCTGGTCGTTGTGCTGGAAGCGCTCGTTGACGATGCCGCCGAAGTACGGGAACGCCACCGGCACCGCTTCGTCGCGCCGGTTGATCAGCGACAGCGCGAGCCTGACCTCGCCGCCCGAGGCGGCGTTCTTCGGCTCCAGGTTCCACTTGCCGTCCGCCTGGCCCCAGCGGAAGCCGATCGAGCCGTTCGGCGCGACCGGATTGCCCGAGTCCTCGTCGATGGCGATGGTCTTCCAGTCGGGGTTGTTCGCCTGCCCGAGCCCGCCGCCGAAATCGCTCGCGCGCACGAAGCGGTCGGGCACGTAGCGCTCGCCGCGCTTGACGAGCTTCACGAGCATCGGCAGGTCGCTGTAGCGGCGCACGTAGTCGGTGAAATAGGCCGAGGGCCGGTCGAGGTGGAATTCCTTGAAGATCACGTGGCCCATCGCCATCGCCATCGCCGCGTCGGTGCCCTGCTTGGGATGCAGCCAGAGGTCGCACAGCTTGGCGACCTCGGAATAGTCCGGCGTCACGGCCACGGTCTTCGCGCCCTTGTAGCGCACCTCGGTGAAGAAGTGCGCGTCCGGCGTGCGCGTCTGGGGCACGTTCGAGCCCCAGGCCATGAGGTAGGTCGAGTTGTACCAGTCCGCCGATTCCGGCACGTCGGTCTGCTCGCCCCAGACCTGCGGGCTCGCGGGCGGCAGGTCGCAGTACCAGTCGTAGAAGCTCATGCACACGCCGCCGATGAGCGAGAGGTAGCGGCTGCCGGCGGCGTAGGACACCATCGACATCGCCGGGATGGGCGAGAAGCCGATGACGCGGTCCGGGCCGTGCTTCTTGATGGTGTAGACGTTGGCGGCGGCGACGATCTCGTTGGTTTCCTCCCAGGTCGCGCGCACGAAGCCGCCCATGCCGCGCACCGCCTTGTAGGACTGGGCGCGCTGCGCGTCCTCGACGATCGAGGCCCAGGCTTCGACGGGTCCGAGCGTCTTGCGCGCCTCGCGCCACAGGCGCATCAGGCGCCCGCGCACCATCGGGTACTTGATGCGGTTGGCGCTATAGAGGTACCAGGAATAGGAGGCGCCGCGCGAGCAGCCGCGCGGCTCGTGGTTCGGCATGTCGGGGCGCGTGCGCGGGTAGTCGGTCTGCTGCGTCTCCCAGGTGACGATGCCGCCCTTGACGTAGATCTTCCAGCTGCAGGAGCCCGTGCAGTTCACGCCGTGGGTGGAGCGCACGATCTTGTCGTGCTGCCAGCGCTTGCGGTAGCCCTCCTCCCAGGTGCGGTCCTCGGTGGTGACCACGCCGTGGCCGCCGGAAAAGGTCTCGCGCGATTTGCTGAAATAGGTCAGTCGATCGAGGAAATGGCTCATCGAGAAGCTCCGCGTAGTCGGTATTCAGGGGTTCTTCACGTACGCGTTGGCGCGCAGGTAGAACCACCAGTTGAGAATCAGGCACAACGCGTAGAACACGGCGAAGCCGTACATCGCGTATTGCGGCGTGCCGGCCTTGATCTGTTCGCCGATCACGATGGGGGCGACGAAGGCGCCGTAGGCCGCGACCGCCGAGGTCCAGCCCAGCACCGGGCCGGCCTGCGTGCGGTCGAAGATCACGCCGATGGTGCGGAAGGTCGAGCCGTTGCCGATGCCGGTGGCGAAGAACAGCAGCATGAACAACCCCAAGAACATCGGGAAATACGTCTCGGGGGTGGCCGAGGCGTAGGCCTGCATCATCACGTGACCCACCGCGACCGAGGCCACCACCATCACCGCGGAGATCACCTGCGTGACGATCGAGCCGCCGACCTTGTCGGAGATCCAGCCGCCAACCGGCCGTATCGCCGCGCCCACGAAGGGGCCGATCCAGGCATAGGCGAGGACGCTCGGCGCATTCGGGTTGTTCAGCGTGTGCTGCATCACGCCGTTGGCGTCGGGCACGTGGCTGATGCCGAAGATCACCTTCATCGCCAGCGGCAGCGCCATCGAGAAGCCGATGAACGAGCCGAAGGTGACGATGTACAGCGCCGTCATCGACCAGGTGTGCTTGTCCCTGAAGATGAGGAACTGCTTGGCGACGCCCTCCTTCATCGGGCCGAAGGCCGCGAGCTTCATCACCAGCAGCGCGCTGACGATGTCGAGCGGGATCGCCACCCACATGCTGATCAAACCCAGGCCGGTCGGCTTGGGCAGGTACAGGTACAGGCCCAGGATCGAGGGCACGAAGGCCAGCGTGTACAGGTAGGTGATCTTGAGGAACGCGACGATCGGGTTGCCGGTGTCGGGCGACACCGTCTTCAGGTTGTTCATGCCGAACCAGCACAGGATCGACAGCGGCACCAGCGACAGCAGCCAGGCGAAGCCGGCGTTCTGGATCCAGGTTTGCGTGCCCGCGGCGATCTTGCCGAAGATCCAGCCGCTGTCCTTCTGCAGGATCATCGGCTCGCCGCCCAGCGCGCCGAAAATGCCCACGGTCATGACCAGCGGGATCACCACCTGCATGGTGGTCACGCCGAAATTTCCGAGGCCCGCATTCAGGCCGAGCGCGGTGCCCTGCAGCCGCTTCGGAAAGAAGGTGCTGATGTTGGACATGGAGCTCGCGAAGTTGCCGCCGCCCACACCGCACCACAGGGCCATCAGCTGAAAGGCCCACAGCGGCCAGTCCTTGTGCTGCAGCACGATACCCGTGCCCAACGCAGGGGCAAGCAGCATCGCGGTGGTGAGGAAGATGGTGTTGCGCCCGCCCGCCAGGCGGATCAGGAACGACGCCGGGATGCGCATCGTCGCGCCGGAGATGCCGGCGATCGCGGTCAGCGTGAACAGCTCGGCCTGGGAGAACGGAAAGCCCAGGTTGAGCATCTGCACGGTGATGATGCCCCACATGCCCCAGACCGCGAAGCCGCACAGCAGCGCCGGTACCGAGATCCACAGATTGCGGTAGGCGACGCGCTTGCCGGTCTGCTCCCAGAACGCGTCGTCCTCGGGCCGCCAGTCCGTGATGTCGGCGTTGCCGGGCTGCGCTGGAGAGTTCATGGCAATGCCCGCCTCACAGGAGTTGCGCCTCTTCGGCGCGCACGTTCGGCTGCGCGGCGCTCATCGGCCGCACCTCGGTGAAGTACATCCACATCAGCGACACCCAGACGATGCCGAACATCAGCATGAAGGCCGAGGTGCGAATGCCGGTGAGGTCCACCAGGGCGCCGAACATGATCGGCAGGATGAAGCCGCCCATGCCGCCCGCGAGGCCCACCACGCCGGACACCACGCCGATGTTGTGCGGGTAGTCGTCGGAGATGTACTTGAAGACCGAGGCCTTGCCGATCGCGAAGGCAATCCCCATCGTGAACATGATCACGGTGAAGACCGTCGGGCCGAGCCCGAAGTGAAAGGTCTTGGGGCCATTGATGGTGTGAAAGATGACATCGCTCTGCGGATAGGACAGGAAGAACAGGCAAACCAGGCCCACCCAGAGCACCCACCAGGTGACGGTATGCGCGCCGTACTTGTCGGAGAACCAGCCGCCGATGGCGCGCAGCACGCCGCCCGGGATGCTGAAGCCGGCCGCCAGCAACGCCGCGACCTGGATGTCGAAGCCGTACTCGGAGATGTAGTACTTGGTCATCCACAGCGACAGCGCCACGTAGCCGCCGAAGACGATCGAGTAGTACTGGCTGTAGCGCCACACGACGGGGTCCTTGAGCACCGCCAGCTGTTCGCGCATCGTCACCTTGCCGCCGCCCGCGGCGTGTTCCTCGTCCGTGTAAGTGAAGAACCAGAAAGCCACGGCGGTGATCAGCATCAGCACCGCGTATACCTGCGGCACCATCGCCCAGCCGAAGGCCACCACGATGGTCGGCGCCACCAGCTTGGTGACGGCCGCGCCGGTATTGCCGACGCCGAAGATGCCCATGGCGAGGCCCTGGCGCTCGCGCGCGAACCAGCGCGCGCAGTAGGCGATGCCCACGGTGAACGAGCCGCCCGCCACGCCTACGAAGAGCCCCGTCACGAGGAAGTGCCAGAACTCGGTGGCGCGCGAGATCAGCCAGATCGGGAACACCGTGGACAGCATCAGGATGAAGAACACGATGCGGCCGCCGTAGCGGTCGGTCCACATCCCGATCGGCAGCCGGATCAGCGAGCCGGTCAGCACCGGCAGCGCTACCAGCACGCCGAACTGCGTTTCGTTCAGCCCCAGGCTTTGCTTGATCGGGATGCCGATCACCGCAAACATCATCCAGACCATGAAGCAGACGGTGAAGGCGGTGGTGCTCGCCGTGACCACCGACCATTGCTTGTATGTCTGTGAAGCCATCGCCCGTCCCCCTGCGCCCGGTATTGGTTCGGGGCAGTCTAGGCAGGCGGCATCGGGACAGTTTGATCTGCGTCAAGCTGAAGATGTATCGCTGGGACATGTTTCCGGTCACCGACATGCGGCTGACGATCTTCACCGACTACAGCCTGCGGGTGCTCATTTATCTCGGCACGCGCCGGGCCGACGCGCGCCTGACGACCATCGGCGACATCGCGACCGCCTACGGCATTTCCGGAAATCACCTGCGCAAGGTGGTGCACCACCTCGCCCAGGAGGGCTACATCGAGACCACGCGCGGCAAGGGCGGCGGCATGCGTCTTGCCCGCGCCCCGGAGCGGATCAATATCGGCACCGTCGTGCGCGGGACCGAGCAGGACTTCGCGCTCGTCGAATGCTTCGAGCGGGGCGGCGGCAATTGTCCGGGTTCGCCCGTCTGCGCGCTCGCGCCCGCCCTCGATAGCGCCCTGCGCGAGTTCTTCCGCGAGCTCGACCGCCAGACGCTCGCGGACCTGTTACGGAATAGAATATCCCCGTCATGCTGATCGACTTCTTCCTCAAGCTCAAGAGCCACAAGCTGCCGGTCTCCATCAAGGAGTACCTGACGCTGCTCGAGGCGATGGACAAGAAGGTGATCGCGCCCAACGTCAACGACTTCTACTACCTGTCGCGCGCCACGCTGGTCAAGGACGAATCGAACTACGACAAGTTCGACCGCGCCTTCGCCGAGTTCTGGGACGGCGTGGAGACCATCCCCGGCATCGAGGCGCAGATTCCGCTGGAGTGGCTGCTCAAGCAGGTCGAGCTCACGCTCAGCGACGAGGAGAAGAAGCAGATCGCGGCGCTCGGCGGCTGGGAAAAGCTCATGGAGACGCTCAAGCAGCGCCTGGAAGAGCAGAAGAACCGCCACCAGGGCGGCTCGAAGTGGATCGGCACCGGCGGCACCTCGCCGTTTGGCGCCTACGGCTACAACCCCGAGGGCGTCCGCATCGGCCAGGACAAGTCGCGCAACCGCAGCGCGGTCAAGGTCTGGGACCAGCGCGAGTACCGCAACTTGGACGATTCGGTCGAGCTGGGCACGCGCAACATCAAGGTTGCCCTGCGCCGCCTGCGCAAGTTCGCGCGCGAAGGTGCTCCGGAGGAATTTGATTTAGAAAATACTATTTCTAGTACTGCTAAGAAAGCGTACTTAGATATCCACATGCGGCCCGAGCGCCGCAACGCGATCAAGGTGCTGATGCTGATGGACATCGGCGGCACCATGGACGATCACATCAAGCTCGCCGAGGAGCTGTTCTCGGCCTCCAAGACCGAGTTCAAGCACCTCGAGTTCTTCTACTTCCACAACTGCCTGTACGACTTCGTCTGGAAAGACAACCGCCGCCGGCACTCGGAGCGCACGCGCACCTGGGACCTGCTGCACAAGTACGGCCACGACTACAAGGTGATTTTCGTGGGCGACGCCACCATGAGCCCCTACGAGATCCTGCAGCCCGGCGGCTCGGTCGAGTACTTCAACGAGGAAGCGGGCGCGGTGTGGGTGAAGCGCTTCACCGACGTCTACCAGAAGTGCGTCTGGCTCAACCCGGAGCCCGAGGAAGTCTGGCCCTACCGGCAGTCGATCCAGATCGTCAAAGAGCTCATGAACAACCGCATGTACCCCACCACGCTCGCCGGCCTCGAGCAGGCGATGCGCGTGCTGGCGAAGTAGTCCCGCCGCCCCCCCCCGCCAGGCGCCCCGGATGATGGGGCGGTTCTGGCGCCGGCTACTTGCCGGTCTTGGTGACCTGCGGCGCGCGGTCCGTGGGGCCCTTCACGTCGATGCCGAATTCGCGCGCCTTCTGGTAGTGCGAGATGGATTCCTGCAGGTCGCGCGGCAGCGTCTTGCTCGTGTCCTTGTCGTAGAGCTGGCCCAGGCGCAGGTCGGCGAGCGGATGGCCGAGGCGCGCCGCCTCGATATAGGCCTTGACCGCGCCCTTCATATCGCCCGCCTTCTCGGCAGCGAGCCCGTCCTGATAGCGCGTCTCGCCTTTCCGGAGATTCGCCGTCTCGCGATCGGCGAGCTCGGGCTTGTACGAGAGCACGGTCGCTTCGCTCGGAATCGCCAACTTGGCGCCGGGCAGCAGCCGCTCCTTGGTGCGCACCGAGAACGCGTTCGGATTGGCCCGCACGATCGCATAGGCCATCTGGTTCTCGGTCGCGCTCGGGTGGCGCAGCTTGGCGGCGATAGTGACCAGGGTTTCCCCCTTGCCGACCGTGTAGACGCCGGGCACCGCCGGCTTCACCGGCGCCTGCGCTCGCAGTCCCGGCGCGAACAGCGAAGTCATCGCAATCGTCAAGGCGAGCGTCAGGCTGAAGAATTTCATGGCAACGGCCGCAATTTCTCAATCTCTACGTCCGACCATGATACCCGTGAGAATACCCCTTATGATGTGACCTGCTGCACGGTAGTCCGAAGTCCACTTCATCCCGCATGGCCCGCTTCCTTTTCTGGCTCGTCCTCGCCTGGCCGGCACCGGCGCTGATCGCGGGCGCGCTCGGCTGGAAAGGCGTGTGGGGCTCCGGCAGCGCGCTCGCCGACTACCTGATGCCGATCCCGGTGGCGGGCGGCGTGCTGCACCTGGCGACTTTCGCCGGCGTGTCCGTGCTGCTCGCCTCGCAGAAAGCGTGGCCCGCGCCGCTGCTGGGCCTCGCGCGCGGCGCGCTGCTCGGGCTTGCGCTCTGCGGGCTGGCGCTCCTGCTCGATGTCACGACGATCTACCAGGCCGCCACCACCGACGCGGCGCTGCATCGGTTGCCCTGGCAGCAGAATCCGCTCGGGCTGTTCCTGCTCACCGACAGCCTGATCGCGCAACTCTTCGTGGCTGCGTTCGGCGGCCACTCGCCCGCGGACGCGCGCGACTGGGGACTGTCGCTCGCCGCCGCGCTGCTGCTCCCGGCGATCGCCTCCGCGGCGCTGGTGACGCAGGACTCGCGCTACGGCCAGCCCTTCCTGTTCCACGGCTCGCGCGGCGGGCCCGCGCGCGGCGACGAGTCGATTTTCGTGTACACGACGTTGCCGGTCGCCGCGCCGTCGTTCCGCGCGCAGGCCGAAGCGCATGCGGAGCAGTGGCATCCGGCCCGCGATCTGAACGCCGAGGACACGGCGGTCTACTTTTTCGCCAGCCTGCAGGCGGCCAGGCTCCAGGACGCGAAGCAGGCGGCGCTCACCTACTGCATGTACGAGGACGGCACGCCCGCGCGCTGGCAGCCGGGCGCGGGCGACTGCTTCTCCCAGCACGAGAGCTTCGGCGAGCGCCTCGCGCGCTTGCTCGAGGCGCAGGACCGGCAGCTGCCCATTCAGGAGCGCCAGCGCCTCGCGCGCGCGCAGGCCTGCGAGGGCCAAACCCCGCCGCCCGACCCCATGCGTGCCCTTTCCATCACGCAATTCTGCAAGGTCAGCCCATGAGCCGATTCCCCAGCCTCGCCTCCGACGCCATGACGCCCGCGCAGCGCGAGGTCGCCGCCGAGATTTCGGCCGGCCCGCGCGGCGAGGTGCGCGGGCCGTTCCTCGCGCTGATCCATCACCCCGAGCTCGCACGCCGCGTGCAGGCGCTGGGCGAGCAGCTGCGCTGGAAAAGCAAGCTGCCGCCGCGGCTGCTCGAGCTCGCGGTGCTGGTCACCGCGCGGCGCTGGAGCTGCCAGTTCGAGTGGTTCATGCACGAGAAGCTCGCGCGCAAGGCCGGGCTCGATGAGCGCGTCATCGAGGCGGTCGCGCATGCGAAGATGCCGCAGCAGATGGGCCGAGAGGAGTCGCTAGTGCATGCCTTCTGCCTTCAGGCGCACACCACCGGACACCTGGACGACGCCACTTTCGCCGCCGCGAAGGAGCTTTTCGGCCTGGACGGGGTACTTGAGCTGCTGGCGCTGAACGGCTACTACTCGATGATGGCGATGGTGCTGAACAGCTCGGGGATCCCGCTGCCCGGAGGCGCCGCGCCGCCGCTGCAGCCGCTCTAGCGAGCTCGCGTGGTCTGGACTTCCACGCCGTTCAGGCGCGCGATCTCGTAGTAGCGCAGCGCTTCGCCGTAGTCGCGCGAGACGCCCGGCACGCCCTTCGATAGCATGTCGCCCAGGCGCTTGGCCGACTGGCCGGCGGCCTGCCCCTTGCCTTCGCGTACGGCCTGCTCGAGCAGCCGCTTCGCTTCGCGGTTCCTGCCCTCGCCTTCGAGCGCGATCGCCCGCTGCAGCATCGCCTCCACGGTCTGCGGCGCATCCGCGGGCACCGGCGCGGGCGCCGGCGCTGGGGCGGGTGCCGGTACAGGCGCGGGCGACGGCGGCGGCGCCACCACCGCAACCTTGACCGGCTCCGGCGCCTTGCCGGGCGCGACCTTTTTCGCGAGGTCCGCGCGCCGCTGCTCGGCGGCTTTCGCCTCGGCCTCGCGCTGGCGCGTGAGGTCGGCCTGCTTCCTCGCTTCCGCTTCGCGCTGCTTGAGCTGCTCGGCCAGTTCCATCTGCCGCGCCAGGTCGCCGGCTTTGCGCGCGTCCGCTTCGCGCTGGCGCATCTGCGCGAGTTCGTTGGCGAGCTCGACTTCGCGCTCGCGCGACTTGCTGAGTTCCGACTCGCGCCGCTTGGACTCCTCGAGCATGCGCGTGAGCTCGGCCACGCGCTCGGCGGCCGGGTCGGGCTTGAGCGCCTGCCACAGCCCGACGCCGAGCGCGACGGCGAACAGCGCCGCGAGCACCGGCACCAGCTTCGAGCGCCCCGGCGCCTTCGCCTCGCGCTCCGAGAGCTCGGCTTCGCGCTTCTGGAACTCGGCCTCGCGGCGCGCGAGCGCCGCCTCCATCGCCGCCTTCTCCTCGGCGAGCTTCTGGCGCGCCTCTTGCTCGCGCCGCGCGGCCTCCTCGTTCTCGCGCTTTTCCTGCTCGCTGCCGCCCGAGGCGAGGCCCTGCAGCTTGGCGATCTTGCGCCGCGCGAGCGCGGCGTAGATGCCCTGCGGGAACTGCTCGATGTAGAGCTGGAAGTCGGCCGGGTCGTTGCCGTCCTTGATCGAGCGCCAGAACTCGAGCTCGGTGGCCTTGATGCGCGGCTGCGCGATCGGCACGGTGCGCAGCTCGGTCGGCTCGCCCGCGGCGCCCGGCGCCTCGCCGAGCGGCATGGCGCGCATCTGCAGCGTCTTCTCGACCTCGTCGGTCTCGGCCTCGCCCTCGAAGGCACGCTGCAGCGCATAGCCGAAGTGGCGCGCCGTCTGGTAGCGGTCGGCCGGGTTCTTGGCGAGCGCCTTGGCGACCACCGCGTCGAACAGCGGCGAGAGCGCGGGGTTCACGCTCGAAGGCGCAGGCGGATCCTCGGCGATGACTTTCTTGGCGATCGCCCAGGCGCCCGCGCCGGTGAAGGGCTTCGCGCCGCAAAGGAACTCGTACAGGATCACGCCCGCGGAGAAGATGTCGCTGCGCCGGTCGATCGCGGCGCCGTTCACCTGCTCGGGCGACATGTAGGCCGGCGTGCCGACGATGGTGCCCGCCTGCGTCTTGTCCGACACCGTGCGGTCCGGGTCGGTGATGCGCGCCACGCCGAAGTCGGTGAGCTTGACGCGGCCCTGCGAGTCGATCATCACGTTGGCCGGCTTGATGTCGCGGTGCACGATGCCGGCCTCGTGCGCGAAGTGCAGCGCCTCGCACAGCGACACCATGATGTGCACCGCCTCCTTGATCTCGAAGCGCTCCTTCGCGTCGAAGAAGGTCTTGAGCTCGCGGCCGCGCACCAGCTCCATGACGATGTAGGCGACGTCGCCCTCCTCGGCGAAGTCGAACACCTGCACGATGTTGGGGTGGTTGAGGCGCGCCACGGCCTGCGCCTCGCGCTTGAAGCGCTGCGAGTACTCCTTGGCCGAATCGGAGTCGAGCGCGCTCTTGAGGATGGTCTTGATGGCGACCTTGCGGTGCAGCCGCGTGTCGTTGCCCTCGTAGACGCGGCCCATCGCGCCCTCGCCGAGCACGCGCTCGAGGTCGTAGCGCCCGATCTTCTCGAGTTCCGGGGCCTCTCCCATGGCCCCGGCATTATATGCGGGGCGCCCTGCGCGCTACCTCCTGCGGCCGCGCGGCCGCGGCAGCTCAGGCTGCCGCCCTGCTCTCGCGGCGGCGCTCGTGCTCCTTGAGGGAGCGTTTGCGCAGCCGGATGGACTTCGGCGTGATCTCGACGAGCTCGTCGTCGGCGATGAACTCGACCGCGTACTCGAGCGTGAGGCTGATCGGCGGCACCAGGTCGATCGCCTCGTCCTTGCCCGAGGCGCGGATGTTGGTGAGTTGCTTGGTGCGGATCGGGTTGACCACGAGGTCGTTGTCGCGGCTGTGGATGCCCACGATCATGCCCTCGTACACGGGCTCGCCGGGGCTCACGAACATGCGGCCGCGCTCCTGCAGCTTCCAGATGGCGTAGGCGACGATGGCGCCGTCGTCCTGGGAGATCAGCACGCCGTTGCGTCGCTCGGCCACCTCGCCCTTGCTCTGCGGCGCGTACTCGTCGAACACGTGGCTCATGATGCCGGTGCCGCGCGTGAGCGTCATGAACTCGCCCTGGAAGCCGATCAGGCCGCGCGCCGGAATGCGGTAGTCGAGGCGCACGCGCCCCTTGCCGTCTGGCTGCATGTCGAGCAGCTCGCCGCGCCGGCGGCCGAGTTCCTCCATCACCGCGCCCTGGTTGGCGTCCTCCACGTCCACCGTCAGCACCTCGAAGGGCTCGCACTTCACGCTGCCGATCTCCTTGGTGATCACGCGCGGGCGCGAGACCGCGATCTCGTAGCCCTCGCGGCGCATGTTCTCCAGCAGGATCGTCAGGTGCAGCTCGCCGCGGCCGTGCACGATGAAGGTGTCGGTGTCGGCGGGGAACTCGACGCGCATCGCCACGTTCGACTTCACCTCGCGCTCCAGGCGCTCGCGGATCTGCCGGCTGGTGACGTACTTGCCCTCGCGGCCCGCGAGCGGCGAGGCGTTGACGAGGAAGTTCATCGTCAGCGTCGGCTCGTCCACCTTGAGCATGGGCAGCGCGTCGGGCCGGTCGGGCGGGCACAGCGTGCTGCCGATGCCGATCTCCTCGATGCCGTTGACGAGCACGATGTCGCCCGCCTGCGCCTCCTCGACCTGGACGCGCTGCAGGCCCTCGAACATGAGGACCTGATTGATCTTCGCCTTCACGGGGTTCGAGTCCGGGCCATTCAGCACCACCACCTCCTGCGCCGGCTTGATGCGCCCGCGGTGGATGCGGCCGATGCCGATCTTGCCGACGTAGCTGGAGTAGTCGAGCGAGCAGATCTGCAGCTGCAGCGGCGCGTCCGGGTCCTCATCGCGCATCGGCACGTGCTCGAGGATGGCGTGGAAGAGCGGCTTGAGATCCCGCTCTTTCTCGTTCAGGTCATTCTTTGCCCAACCCAGAAGGGCTGAGGCGTAAACCACGGGGAAGTCGAGCTGCTCTTCGGTGGCGCCCAGCTTGTCGAACAGGTCGAAGGTCTGGTTCACGACCCAGTCCGGGCGCGCGCCGGGGCGGTCCACCTTGTTCACCACCACGATCGGCTTCAATCCGAGCGCGAGCGCCTTGCGCGTCACGAACCGCGTTTGCGGCATCGGGCCTTCTACCGCGTCCACGAGCAGCAGGACCCCGTCCACCATCGACAGCACACGCTCCACCTCGCCGCCGAAATCGGCGTGGCCCGGCGTGTCGACGATGTTGATGTGCGTGCCCTCGTAGCGCACCGCGCAGTTCTTGGCGAGGATGGTGATGCCGCGCTCGCGCTCCAGGTCGTTCGAGTCCATCACGCGCTCCTGCACGTGCTCGTGAGCGGCAAAGGTGCCGCTCTGCTGCAGCAGCTTGTCGACCAGCGTGGTCTTCCCGTGGTCGACGTGGGCTATGATGGCGACGTTACGCAAAGCGCGCGGCATGATCTTGATTCTTCTGGCAAAAAGACGCGGGATTCTACAGGATATATGCGCTTAAAGACACTTCTCGGCGACTATCCGGTAACGCAAGCCCTGAAGAGCGGCCAAGTCGCCTCGAGTATCGTCCAGCTCGATTTCGCCGATGTGAAGGTGCCGCACACGGCTTTCAAGCGCGTCGTGCGCGACCTGGAGTTCGACGTCGCCGAGATCGCCATCGTCACCTTCCTCATGGCGAAGTCCTTCGGCAAGCCCTACGTGCTGCTGCCCGCGGTGATGTTCGGCAGGTTTCAGCACCCGTATCTGGTTTCCGTTCAGAATCTTTCTCCCCGTGGCCTCGAAGGAAAACGAATCGCCATTCGATCAAATTCGGTAACAACCGTCGCTTGGCTACGAGGCATCCTCGCCGACGACCACGGCGTGGACCTGCAGAAGATCCGCTGGGTGACCTTCGAGGAAGCGCACGTCGCCGAGTACCGCGATCCGCCCGGCACCGAGCGCGCGCCCGCGGGCAAGACGCCGCTCGGCATGCTGCTCGCGGGCGAGGTGGACGCCGCGATCCTCTCCGACCCGGTGCCGCAGGATCCGCGCCTCAAGCCCGTGATTTCCGATCCGCAGGCGGCGATCGCTGACTGGCGCCGGCGCAAGGCGCCGCTGCAGATCAACCACATGGTCGCCATCCGGAAGGAACTGGCCGGCGACGTTTCAAAGGAGGTCTATCGGCTTCTTTCGGAAAGCAAGAAGCTGGCTGCGGAAAGCACCGAGAACAGCCCGTTCGGCATCGAGGAGAACCGCAAGAGCCTCGAAGTCGCGATCGAGTACGTCCACCGCCAGGGGCTGATCACCAGGCGCCATACCGTGGACGAGCTGTTTCAGCCCTGACATGGCGGCGCCGCATTTCCGCAACGCGCTGCCGATGCAGGCGAGGCTGCACGAGTACCGCATCGAGCAGGTGCTCGGCGCGGGCGGCTTCGGCATCACCTACCGCGCGCGCGACACCAACCTCGACAAGGATGTCGCCATCAAGGAGTACCTGCCGGGCGAGCTGGCGATGCGCGCGCCCGACGGCAACGTGGTGCCGCAGGCGACCCAGCACGAGGCCGGCTACCAGTGGGGCCTCGAGCGCTTCCTGCAGGAGGCGCGCACGCTCGGCAGGTTCAGCCACCCGAACATCGTGCGCGTGCTGCGCTACTTCGAGGCCAACGCCACTGCCTACGTGGTGATGGACTACGAGAGCGGCGACCCGCTCAAGACCGTGCTGCAGCTCGACCCGCAGCCGCCCGAGGCGAAGCTCAAGGGCTGGCTCGCGCCGCTGCTCGAGGGCCTCGCCGCGGTGCACGCCACGGGCTTCCTGCACCGCGACATCAAGCCCGACAACATCTTCATCCGCGCCGACGGCAAGCCGGTGCTGATCGACTTCGGCGCCGCGCGCCAGGCGCTCGGCGGCGAGACCAAGAGCCTCACCTCGATCCTCACGCCCGGCTACGCGCCGCTCGAGCAGTACTCGGGCGAAGGCAAGCAGGGTCCCTGGACCGACCTCTACGCCATGGGCGGCGTGCTCTTCCGCGCAGTCACCGACAAGAATCCGCCGGACGCGGTCTCCCGCATCCGCGGCGATTCGCTCGGCACGGGGCTCGCCTGCGCGCGCGGCAAGTACAGCGAGCCGTTCCTCAAGGCGATCGAGTGGGCACTGCGGCTGGACGAGAAGCAGCGCCCGCAGAGCGTCGCGCAGTGGCAGGAGGTCGTGCTCGCCGAGCGGCGCGCGAGCACGCAGGCGCTGCCCGCCACCGAGCGGCGCGTGGCGCGCCCCGAGCGTGCCGCGCCCGCCGCGCAGCCGGAGGCGCCCCGCCGCAAGCGGCGCTGGCCGTACATTGTGGGCATAGTGATCCTCGCAATGCTCGCCGCCGACGTCTGGCGCAAGAACCGCGCGAACCGGCAGGAACTGCAGCAGCTCCAGCAGCAAATGCAGCAGCAGAAGGCGCAGCCGCAGGCGGCGGGCGCCGAGGACAAGCTGCAGCGCTTCAAGCAGGAGGTCGAGCGCGAGTTCCGCGCCGCCGACACCAACGGCGACGGCTTCCTCAGCCGCGAGGAGACGTCCACCAAGTTCCCGTTCCTGGCCAAGGAGTTTGCGCGCGTGGACGCGAACGGCGACGGGCGCCTCACGCTGCAGGAGCTCGCGCTTGCCAAGCGCGCGCAGCTCGAGCGCCGCCTGAACAAGCAGAACTGATCGGGCCGCCGGCGGTCCGTCCGATGGGACGCGCTTGACGTGCGTCAACGAGCCGCGCGCGGAAGTCCCTATGCTGGCGCGGAAGGCCCACCCTCAACCGGAGCAAGCCATGGAAGCCGTCAGCACCCAGAAACTCAAGCAGGACCTGCAGACCGTCGTATTCGACGCCGAGGAGCTGCTCAAGGCCACCGCCAGCCAGACCGGCGAGCGCGTCGAGAAAGTGCGCGCGCAGGCCGAGCAATCGCTGCGCAAGGCGCGCGTGCGCCTCGCGGAATCCGGCGAGGCGATCGCGCAGAACGTGCGCGCCACGGCCCTCAGCGTGGACGACCTGGCGCACCAGCAGCCGTGGGCGGCCGTGGGCATCGCCGCGGGCGTCGGCCTGCTGGTCGGCCTGCTGATCAGCCGCCGCTAGCGCAGCGCGCCTATTGCGGCCCGGGAATCGGCGCCGTGGTTACGGCGTGGTCCGCGACCACGCGGCGTTGCTTGAGCGACCGGATCTGCTGCTCGCCCAGCCCCAGCTCGGCGAGGATGGCCGCGCTGTGCTCGCCCAGGCGCGGCGCCGGCGTGCGCGCCGCCTTGGGCTGGCCTTCGATCTGCATCGGCGTATCCACGGTGCGCACGAGTCCGAGCTCCGGGTCGTCCAGCTCCACGAACACGCCGTTGGCCGCCATCTGCCGGTCTGCGACCACGTCGTCGAGCGTGGCGACCACCGAATAGGGCACGTCGGCCTCCTCGAGCGCGCGCGCCCAGTACGCCATCGGCTGGCTGGCGAAGATGTCGTCGCAGAGCCGGATCAGCTCGCCCATGCGCCCGTCCTTGAGGCGCTCTTCGAGCGTCGCGTAGCGCGGATCGGTGGCGAGCCCGGGCCGGCCGATGGCGCGGCAGACCTTCGGCCAGTCGCGCCGTGTGTCGACGACCGCCATCTTGAACAGGCGCCGGTCGCCCGCGCGGTAATAGACCGAGGTGAAGCTGCGCGCCCGCTCGCGCGGCCGGCGCTCGAGGAACTGCGCCCCGAGCAGCTTCGCCTGGATCATCACCGCGTTCGACCAGGCGCCGCTCGCCAGCAGCGAGCAGGACACGCGCGTGCCCTTGCCGCTGCGCTCGCGCGCGAGCAGCGCCATCAGCACCGCGGACAGCAGCGCCATCCCGGTCGGGTGGTCGCCCGCGCCGTAGCCCGGCGCCCCCAGCCATCCCTCCAGCGGGAACAGGCTCGCCTCGATGCCCGAACGCGACCAGTAGCAGACCGAGTCGAAGCCCGGCTTGTCAATCTCCTCGCCCGCGTCGCCGAAGCCGGTGCCGTGCGCATAGACCAGCCGCGGGTTGATCGCCTGCAGCTCGGGCCAGGTGAGGCCGAGGCCCGCGAGCGACTTCGGGCGGTGATTGGTGAGGAACACGTCGGCGCGCTCGACCAGGCGGCGCAGGATGGCGCGCGCCTCGGGCGCCTTCAGGTCGATCGCCAGGCTGCGCTTGCCGCGGTTGTCGGGCAGGAAGCAGTACTCGTAGTCGTGCAGCGGCATGCCCGGGATCTGGTGGCCGCGCCGGTTCAGGTCGCCCTCGACCGGCTCGAGCTTGATCACCTCGGCGCCGTAGTCGGCGAGCGCCGCGCCGACCGACGGCACCATGATCATCGACGCCGCCTCCACCACGCGGATGCCCTGCAGCAGCATGCGGCTACGCGGCCGCGACGACGTAGCTCTGCTCGGGCTTGGCAAAGCCCTTGAGCCGCAGCGCCTCGCCCGTGCGCAGCTCGCGCGCCAGCGCCGAGGTCTCCACCAGCTTGCGCGTGCGCTCGGCGACCAGCACCTCGCCGTGCGCGGCCTCGGAGCACAGCCGCGAGGCGAGGTTCACCGCCGCGCCCACGGCCGTGTATTCCAGGCGCGAGGCGCCGCCGATCACGCCCACGGTGACCTGCCCGCTCGCCACGCCCACGCCGATGCCGAGGTGCAGGCTGTCGTCCGACCAGCGCTCGGTCACCTCCATGCCGGCCACGCGCACGCGCTTGGCGAGCTCGAGCGCGCGCGCCGCGTGGTCCTCGAACGGGATCGGCGCGCCGACCAGGATCAGCACGCCGTCACCGGCCTGGTCCTTGATCGTGCCGCCGGCGGCGGCGGTGGCCGCGCCGACCGCGTCGTAGTACTCGCGCAGGATCTTGATCACGCGCTCCGGCGGCGCGGCCAGCGAGAACGCCGTGAAGCCGCGCAGGTCGCAGCACACGACCGACAGCTCGAGCGTCTGCTCGTCGGTCGCGCTCTTCAGGCCGCGGCGCGCGACCAGCTGCGCCACCGCCGGCGACAGGAAGCGCGACATGAACTGCGCGCGCTGGCCCTGCACCACGTGGTACTGCACCGCGCCGACCAGGAAGATCAGCAGGCCGACCGCGGTGGACACCGGCGCGAGCGTGTTCGGCAGCACCACGCCCGAGGCCATGAACGGCGCGGCGAGCGCGAAGGCGATCAGGCGCGTCGCTTCGGCGCGGTCCGGCCGGCGATTCAGCGTGAGCAGGCCCGAGAACAGCGACAGCAGCAGACCGAGGGTGAGCGGCAGCGCGTACAGCCAGAACTCGGGCTCGGCGGCCATGAAGGCCTCGCGGAAGCCCGCGTTCTGGAAGCCCTCGAGGTGCATCCGCGGGAAGGCGGCGGCGGCGAGGAAATAGAACAGCGCGAGCGCCTGCGCGACGCGCAGCAGCTTGTCCGGTCCCGCGGTCTTCAGGCGCCCCGCGGGCACGGTGCGGCGCACGCGCAGGATCCACTCGTAGGCGAAGAAGAACGCGAGCGCCGTGGGCAGCGCGAACACGCCGTCCCACCACTCGACGATGCCGGCGTAGTGGCGCGGGTGGGCGATCTGCGAGCCGACGCCGATCGAGGCGCCGATCGAAACCAGGAACAGCGCCAGCGCGCGGCTGGTGGGCGAGCTGCGGTCGGCGATCACGAAGGCGAGCGCCATGCCCATCGCCAGCAGCGAGGTGATGATGTGGGGAGTCGTGTCGATCATGCGAAAAAGGGGGTCAGAGCAACATTTCCCCTAGGAACCGGGCGTCTCGGCGGCCTCTGCGGAAATGTTGCTCTGACCCCCTTTTCCTTCCTGCATCTTGCGGTCGAACTCTTGGGCCACCCTGGCGTCGTTGTCGAGCATTTCCTGCGCGTTGGTGCCGGCGTACTGGATGCCGCCGAGCTCGGTGTAGGCCTTCTGCACCTTCTCGCTCCACAGGCCGATGTCGCGCACGGTGGGCACGATGCGGCTGAACAGTCGCTTTCTGAAGCGAATCTGCCCTTCCGAGTCCTCCAGGGTTTTCAGGATTTCCCTGGAGTCGAGACCCAATCGTTCCCACATTTCCCGCGAGTTGAGGCGATCGCGCAGGTGGTACGAGCCCTCGATGACGAATTCTTCGCGTTCACGGCGTTCCGCTTCGGTGAGCTCGGGGTAGTAGTCGCGCAGCGCGAGGCGCCCGAAGGCGACATGGCGCGCCTCGTCCTGCATCACGTAGGCGTTCACCTGCTGGCAGAGGGCGTTCTTCGAGTAGTCGCGGATGCGCTGGAAGGCCACCAGCGCGAGGCCCTCGATCAGCACCTGCATGCCGAGGTAGGTGAAGTCCCAGCGCGAGTCGCCCAGCGCCTGCTCGAGCAGCGTCTTGAGGGGCTTCGAGATCGGGTACGCGAACCGGAACTTCTCCGACAGCAGCCGCCGGTACGCTTCGACGTGGCGCGCCTCGTCCATGACCTGCGTGGCGGCGTAGAACTTGGACTCGATGCGCGGCACGTCCTGCACGATGCGCGCGGCGCACACCAGCGCGCCCTGCTCGCCGTGCAGGAACTGCGACAGGTTGAACACCTGGCTGTGGTAGCGCAGCTCGGTGCGCTGCTGCGGCGAGAGCTTGTCCCAGATCTTCGTGCCGTAGAGCGGCACCACCTGGTCGTCCATCTGCATCGGGTCCTCGGGATCGACCGGCAGCGACCAGTCGATGCGCGCCTCGGCGTCCCATTGCTCCTGCTTGCCCTTGGCGTAGAGCCGCAGCAGGTCCTCCGAGCGCGCGTCGTAGTCCCAGGTGAACGCGACTTCCCCCGTGGCGGGGAACTGCCACTGCGTCTGCTCGAGCGGGAGCGTGTACTGGAACGTCGCCGCCATGCTCAGCCCGCCGCGCGCCGCGCCGCCAGATCGCGCGCCAGCACCTGCTCGAAGCCGGCGGCGTCCACCGGGGCGCTGAAATGGTGGCCCTGCCACTCGTCGCAGCCGAGCGTGCGCAGGCGCGCGAGCTGCGCCTCGTTCTCCACGCCCTCGGCGGCGACGCGCAGGCCGAGCGCCTTGGCCATCGCGGCGATCGCCTGCACGATGGCGGCGTCGTGCGGGTGCGCCTCGAGTTCGCGCAGGAACGAGCGGTCGATCTTCAGCTTGTCGATCGGCAGCCGGCGCAGGTAGGCGAGGCTCGAGTAGCCGGTGCCGAAATCGTCGATCGCCACGCGCACGCCGAGCGCGCCGATGCGCCGCAGCGTCTGCACGTTCTCGTCGAGCTGCGACATCAGCACGCGCTCGGTGACTTCGAGCTCGACGCAGCGACCGGGCAGCCGGTTGGCCGCGAGCGCGTGGTCGAGCATGTCCACGTAGCCCTGGCCCTGCGCGAGCTCGTGCGCCGAGACGTTGAGCGCGAACACCATGTCCGCGGCGCCCGCCGCATCGCGCCGCCACGCCGCCGCCTGCCCGAGCGCGCGCTCGAGCGTCCACTGCCCGAGCGGCCGGATCAGGCCGCACTCCTCAGCGACCGGGATGAAGCTGTCGGGCATGCGCAGGCTGCCGTCCGGATGCTGCCAGCGCACGAGCGCCTCGGCACCGACCACGCCGCCGCCGGCTCGCGTGGCGAGCACGGGCTGCCAGTGCAGCAGCAATTCGTTGCGCGCGAGCGCCTGGCGCAGGTCGTTCTCCATGCCCAGGCGCGCCACCGCGCGCGCATTGAGCTCGGGCGAAAAGAAGCGGAAGCTGTTGCGCCCGGTTTCCTTGGCGTGGTTGGCGGCGACGTCGGCGTTCTTCAGCAGCTCGCCGAAGTCGCGGCCGTCGCCCGGGTAGACGCTCACGCCGATCGAGGCGGTCACGCCGAGCGTGTGCCCCTCGATGGTGAACGGCCGCGCGAGGATCGCGAGCGCGCGCTGCGCGAGCGCCGCGGCCTCGCCGTAGTCCTTGAGGCCGTTCCACAGCAGCACGAACTCGTCGCCGCCCAGGCGCGCGAGCGTGTCGTCGCGCCGCAAGGTGCCGCCCAGGCGCTCGGCGACCGCGCGCAGCAGCGCGTCGCCCGCCGCGTGGCCGAGCGAGTCGTTGACCAGCTTGAAGCGGTCGAGGTCGAGGAACAGAAGTGCCAGGCTTCCCCGCGTGCGCGCCGCCTGCAGGATCGCCTGGTCGGCGCGATCGGCGAGCAGCACGCGGTTCGGCAGCCCGGTGATCGCATCGCGCGTGGCGAGGTACTGGATGCGCTCCTCGGCCTGCTTGCGCGCGGTGATGTCGGCGCCCGTGCCGCGGTAGCCCTTGAGGCTTCCGGCGGCGTCGAACACCGGCACGCCGGTGATCGACTGCCAGATCACGCGGCCGGACTTGGTGAGCGAGCGGTGCACCTGGTCGCGGAAGCCCTCGGCATTGGCGGCGCGCGCGGCGAACCAGTCGTCCATCGCCTGCGCCTCGCCGAGCGGCATGAACTCGCGCGGCGCGCGGCCGATCATCTCGTGGCGCAGGTAGCCGAGCACCTTCTCGACGCGCTCGGACAGGAAGGTATAGCGCCAGCCCGCGTCGGTCTCCCAGACGTACTCGCCCGAGGCCTCGAGCACGTCGCGGAAGCGCTTCTCGCGCTCGGCGAGCACCTCGCGCGCCTTGCGTTGCTCGCTCACGTCGCGCATCACCGCCTGCATCACCAGGCGGCCGCGCTCCAGGTACGACACCATCGCCGCCTCGACCGTGCGCTCGCTGCCGTCCAGGCAGCGCAGGCGCCGGTCCTCGAACTCGACGCGCCCGGGCCCCGCGCTCACGTAGTTCAGGCGCTCGGTGAAGCGCGGGCGGTGCTCGGTGTGGATGATCTCCTCCATGCGCAGGCCGATCAGGCGCTTGGGCGTGCCGGCGTGCAGCAGGCGCGCCGCGGCCTGGTTGGCGTAGTCGATGAGGCCGCCGGAGAACGCGATCACCGCGTCGGGCGCGAGCTCGATGAGCGAGCGGTAGCGCTCCTCGGCGTCGCGGCTCGCCTGCTCGGCGCGCTTGCGCGCGTCGATGTCGGTGACGGTGCCCGACATGCGCAGCGCGCGGCCCTGCTCGTCGCGCTCGCCGACGCGGCCGGTGGCGATCACCCAGCGCCAGTCGCCGCTCGCGGCGCGCACGCGGAATTCGACCGCGCTCGCCGCGGTGTCCCCCGACTCGCCGCCCTTCAGCGTGCGCACGAATCCGGCGCGCACCGTCTCGCGGTCGCGCGGGTGGACGCGCTCGAGCAGGTCCGCGAGTCGCGCGATCTGCGCGACCGGCTCCTCGCCGAGCAGCTTGGCCCAGACGTGGCTCAGGAACACGGTGCCGATGCCGACGTCGCAGTCCCAGACCGCGAGGTTGCCGCCCTCGGTGGCGAGCTCGAGGCGCTCCTTGGCCTCTGCGAGCGAGCGCTCGGCGCGGCGCTTGTCGGTGATGTCCTGGCCGACGCCGCGGTAGCCGAGGAAGCGCCCCGATGCGTCGTAGCGCGGCTTGCCGGTGATGCGGTGCACGCGCCGCTCGCCCGCGTCGCTGCGCGAGATTACGAAGTCGAAGAACGGCAGCTGCGCGTCGAGCTCCTCGAGCCGCTCGAAGTGCTCGACCAGCGCGCGCGGCTCGACGTGCACGCCGGGCACCTCCCAGAGGCGGCGGCCGTGGGCCATCTCGCTGCCGAACAGCGCCACCACCGCCGGGCCGCCCGAGAGCCAGCTCACGCGATGCTGCGCGTCGGTCTCCCAGAACCAGTCCGCCGAGAGCGAGGTCAGGTGGCGGAAGCGCTCCTCCGACAGGCGCAGCGCCTGCGTGGCGAGCCGGTCGCGCCGGCGCGCGCCGAACCACACGCCGAGCAGCACCAGGCCGCCCGTGAGCAGCAACAGCGCTTCGGCGAACTGCGACCAGACCACGCTAGCCTGCCGAGTCCGCCGGTGGCGCGGTCTTCAGCACTTCCTCGATCGTGGTGTAGCCCGCGGCCACCTTCATTGCGCCGCTGATGCGCAGCGGCTTCATGCCCTCGCGGAACGCCTGCTCGCGGATCTTCGCCAGGTCGCCGGTGGCGCTGATGATCTCCTTGATCGGCCCGGAGGCGAGCAGCGTCTCGTAGATGCCGACGCGGCCCTGGAAGCCCGTCATGCGGCATTCCAGGCAACCGACCGGCTTGTAGACCGCGGCCGGGCGGTTCGCCTTCCAGGGCGAGACCAGGCCTTCCCAGGCGTGCACGTCCTCGGCGCGGTGCAGCTCCACCCGCTGCTTGCAGTGCGGGCAGAGGATGCGCACCAGGCGCTGCGCCATCACGCCGTTCAGCGTCGCGTTGACCAGGTACGGCTTGATGCCGAGCTCCATCATGCGCGTCACCGCGCTCGGCGCGTCGTTGGTGTGCAGCGTAGAGAGCACGAGGTGGCCCGTGAGCGAGGCCTGCACCGCCATCTCGGCGGTCTCCAGGTCGCGGATCTCGCCCACCATGATGATGTCCGGGTCCTGGCGCATGAGCGCGCGCAGGCCGTCGGCGAAGCCGAGGTCGATGGCGTTGTTCACCTGCATCTGGTTGAAGGAACCCTCCACCATCTCGATCGGGTCCTCGACCGTGCAGACGTTGACGTCGGGCGTGGCGAGCTGCTTGAGCGTCGAGTACAGCGTGGTGGTCTTGCCCGAGCCGGTCGGCCCCGTGACCAGCACGATGCCGTTCGGCCGGTCGGTCATGTCCTTCCAGCGCTGGCTGTCTTCCTCCGAGAAGCCGAGCTCGCGGAAATCGCGCACCAGCACCTCGGGATCGAACACGCGCATCACCAGCTTCTCGCCGAAGGCGGTGGGCAGCGTCGACAGGCGCAGCTCGACCTCCTCGCCGTCGAGCGTGCGCGTCTTGATGCGGCCGTCCTGCGGGCGGCGCTTCTCGACCACGTCCATGCGCGACAGGATCTTGATACGGCTGGTCATCGCCGCCAGCACCGAGGCCGGGATCTGGTAGACCTGGTGCAGCACGCCGTCGATGCGGAAGCGCACGATGCCGAACTCGCGGCGCGGCTCGATGTGGATGTCGCTCGCGCGCTGCTCGAAGGCGTAGCCCCAGAGCCAGTCCACCACCTTGACGATGTGCGCGTCGTTGGCGTCGAAGGTCTTGTTGGCGGCGCCGAGCTCGACCAGCTGCTCGAAGTTCGACACCCCCGAGACGCCGACCGCGCCCTTGGCGGCGCCCTTCATCGACTTGGCGAGGTTGTAGAACTCGACCTGGTAGCGCTCGATGTCGGCCGGGTTGGCGATCACGCGGCGGATGTCGAGCTTGATGATGCGCTTGAGCTCGGGCTCCCACTCGCGCACGTAGGGCTCGCTCACCGCGACCACCACTTCCTTGCTGGTCACCTGCACCGGCAGGATCTTGAAGCGCGTGGCGTAGGTCGAGGACATCACCTCGGTGACCGCGCTGAAGTCGATCTTGAGCGGATCGATGTGCTTGTATTCCATGCCCACGCGCTTGGCCATCCACTCGGTGAGCGCCTCGAGCGACAACTGCTTGCTGGGCGAGCGCAGGTCTTTCCACTTCTGGTCGGCGATCACCGACAGCGGGTGCTGGGCGCCGCGGTAGTAGCGGCGCTCCTTTTTCATCTTCTCGGCGTCCTCGGCCGACACCAGCTTGTCCTCGACCAGCCAGTCGAGGTACTCGGAGATCGTGAGGCGGCGCTCCGCAGGCGCTGCGGCCTTGGGATCCACCGCCTTCGGATCGACGACAGCCATGGAGGATCATTATGCCCTGATCTCGAAACGGGGGAACCGAGGTTCCCCCGTACCCCCTCGGGGGCTACACTTGCCTTTGTGACCGACGCCACGAAACGACGCTCGCTCGCGCAGGACGTCAGCCTGCGCGAGGCCTGGGCCTGGAGCATGTACGACTTCGCCAACTCCGGGTACACCACGGTGGTCATCACCGCGGTCTTCAACGCCTTCTTCGTCGCCGCCGTCGCCGGCAAGGCACCCTGGGCGACCTTCGCCTGGACCGCCGCCCTGTCGGTCTCCTACCTCGCGGTGCTGCTCTCGGCGCCGCTCGTGGGCGCCTGGGCCGACGCGCACGCGGCGAAGAAGAAGCTCCTTTTCTATGCGACGGCAGGTTGCGTTGTTTTTACGGCCTTGTTGTTTTTTGTGTCTCCGGGAATGGTGGCCCTGGCCATCTGCCTGATCATCCTTTCCAACTTCTTCTTCGCCACCGGCGAGAACCTCATCGCCGCCTTCCTCACCGAGATCGCCGACTCGAAGGCCATGGGCCGCGTCTCGGGCTGGGGCTGGGCCTTCGGCTACCTCGGCGGCCTGGTGTCGCTCGGCATCAGCCTCGCCTACATCACCTGGGCGCAGAAGCAGGGCCACGGCGGCAACCAATTCGTGCCGGTGGTGATGCTCATCACCGCCGTCATCTTCGCGCTCGCCGCCACGCCGACCTTCCTGTTCCTCAAGGAGCGCGCGCGTGCGCACCGCAAGATCGAGCGCCCCTGGGCGCGCGTCATGCAGACCCTGCACCACGCGCGCGACTACCGCGACCTGTGGCGCTTCCTCGTCTGCATCCTGTTCTACCAGGCCGGCATCATGGCCGTGATCGCGCTCGCCGCAATCTACGCGCAGGAAGCCATGAAATTCACCAGCACCCAGACCATCGTGCTGGTGCTGGTGGTCAACATCACCGCCGCCCTCGGCGCCTTTGGCTTCGGCTACCTGCAGGACTACATCGGCCACATCAAGGCGATGACGCTGGTCCTCGCCGGCTGGATCGTCATGATCGCCCTCGCCTACGTCGCCGAGAGCGTGCAGATGTTCTGGATCGCCGCCAACCTCGCGGGCCTGTGCATGGGCGCCGCCCAGGCCGCCGGCCGCGCCATCGTCGGCTACCTGTCGCCGAAGGAACGCACGGCGGAGTTCTTCGGGCTGTGGGGACTGGCGGTCAAAGCGGCGTCGATCTTCGGGCCGCTGACCTACGGCCTGGTCACCTGGATCTTCGAAGGCAACCACCGGCTCGGCATCCTCTCCGTCGGCGCCTACTTCGCTGTCGGGCTGATTCTTCTCGTCGGCATCGACGTCGAGCGCGGGCGGCGGGCGGCGCTCAGTTCAGATTGACATGCCCGTGCGATTGAGGGTGGTCGTCGCCTCGACCGCGCTCCTTCTCGGAAGTGGCGGCCTCGCAAATGCGCAAAGTGCGCAGACCGACCCCAATCTCGCGAATCCCACGCAGCTCGTCACGGTCGAGCGCGAAGGCTACGCAGTCACCGGGCTGGTGACGCATCTGGAGGGCGCGAAAGCGTTCAAGTTCGGCGTGGCGTTGTTTCCGGGCTATCCCGGAATCATGCGATTTCGCGAGGAAGACGGCAGGCTGAAGTACGACCTGGGTGGAAACTTCCTGGTGCGCTCGCGCCGCTGGTGGCTGGACGACGAGACGCTGGTGGCGGTGCTGGACGCGCCGTCCGACCAATGGGGTTCGTTCAGTCAACGCTTTCGCGAGACGCCGCGCTACGGCGCGGACGTCGCGGCGCTGCTCACGGAGATCGGGCGCAAGTTCGGCATCGAGGACTGGACGTACGTCGGCACGAGCGAAGGTTCCATCAGCGCGTTCCATGCAGGGCGCATGAGTCCAGCGCTCGCGAAGCGCGTGATCCTGACCGCGTCCGTGATCCGCGCCGGCCGCAACGGGCCGGGACTGTCCGGCGTCGACTACTCTGAGCTACGAGCGAAGCTGCTCTGGGTCAACCACGAGGACGACCCCTGCGATTTCACGCGTTACGGGCTGGTGAAGGACGCGGCACAGCGCAGCGGCGCGCCGCTGGTTACCGTGCGCGGCGGCGGTCCCGCGCGCGGCGACGCCTGCATGGCATACACGCAGCACGGATTCGTCGGCGTGGAAAAGGAAACCGTGCTGGCCATGCGGTCGTGGATGAAGACCGGCGTCACGCCGCCGGATGTGAAGCCGTAGCCCCGCAATCATCTTGGATTGAGATAGCAAAGCGCACTCCAGCCGAGCGCCGCATTGCCAACCCAGCTCTTTTCGGAATCGAATCAGCGCGTCGATCTTCGCCAAGTACGCCATGTAAGGCAACACGTTTCCGGTCGCCACTCCAAAACCTTGATTTGAAGCAGAACTGAATAGTGACGCATCAGAATAGAACTATGTTAACCAGCAATTTTGCTGACCAATTCTCGTTGGGCGTCGAGGTGACGCGATGCGCGAAATTTGGACCGTAACAGTCTTCGGTTTGGTCATTGCGATGCTCGGCCCCATCTTCGTTGCTGTCGTGAGCGAAAGGGCAGGGCGGCCGCCGAATCGTCTCCGCCCGCTCTTGCTCGCTCAAGCGGCGCTCGTTGCCATCGTGGCGGCGGTCCTGTCGGTCGTATTCTTCTTCGAGCACAAGCCGGCCTCCTCCATTGGCCTAAAACCCTTGACTCTCCAGTCCTTCGCTTGGGGTCTCGCTCTCGCGGCCTTCTTCATGTACGTCTTTTCTCCGGTGGTGTACTGGACGCTTCGACGCTTTCGCCTTGGTGGCTTCGATAAATGCCTCTTGCAGCTTCAAGGGCTACCGGTCTGGTATCTCGTTCTCGCAGTAGTTATCGGCGGTGTCGCGGAGGAGATTTTGTACCGCGGCTACGCGGTTGAACGCATCGCCACTCTGACGGGGAGCCTATGGTTCGCGGGAGCAATTCCCGTCGTGGTCTTTGCGGCCGCACACGTGCCAATGTGGGGCTGGGGCCCCGCCCTCGCTACGCTGGTGCCGGGCGCGATCCTCACGGTCTTCTACCTGTGGCAACGCGATCTTGCGGCGTGCATCATTGCTCATGTAGTTACCGACTTCGCAGGCATCGTGATCGGGCCCCTTGTCGCTAGCAGGCGGGCATCATGAAGTCGCCGCCCAACCATCGCTTGCAGTGGACGCGCATGAAGCCGTGCGCGGCTGACCAACAACTATAGGGACTTCCCCAAGCGCGCGGCATCAGTCGCTGCATCACTTCGTAGCGAAGGCCGAGTGGTCCGATGCCGAGATGCTCAGGCGAGTGAGCCAGCGCGTGCTGCCGAAATCAACTCTACCTGCCGAAGGACTGGGCCAAGGACCGCAAGCGCCGCGCAACCGCCGGCGTGCCCTCCGAGATCAAGTTCGCCACCAAGACCGGGATCGCGCTCGCGCAACTGGAGCAACTGCTGGCCGAGGGCGCG
>JBASCW010000150.1:0-12360 GCA_049651845.1 Burkholderiales bacterium
CTGCAGCGCCGCGCCGAGGTTGACCAGCGCGCCCACGCTGCGCGGCGCGAGCGCCAGCGCGCCGCGCGCCGCCTGTTCCGCCGCGTCCGGATGGCCGAGTGCGAGCATCACCGCCGAGAGATCGATATGCGCGTCGAGATGCCGCGCATCGAGCGCGATCGCCTCGCGAAAGCAGGTGACGGCGCGCGCCGGCTCGCCCAGGCGCCGCATCGCGCGGCCGAGCTCGTAGCGGAACTCCGCCGACTGCGGCTGCGCCGCGATCGCCGCGAGCAGCAGCGACGCGGCTTCCTGGTGCCTGCCCGCGAGGTTGGCGTCTCTGCCTTGCTCGTAGAGGGCGTGCGCATTCGCGCCGGCGACGGCGCGACCGGAGCGTGAAAATTTCCTCAGCCAGTTGAGCAGCAACCCGCGCCTCCGCCCGTCCGAGCGGGCGCGTTTAGCATAGGAGAAGGATGGCAGAATGTCGAACTCCTTCGCCGGACGCGCGCGCCCGTCTTTCCAGAATGCCCGACACCGAAATGGAGGCGCTCACCGCGCTCTGGAACAAGTGCCACGACGCGGGCGAGGGCGCCGAGTTCGTGGCAGCGGCCGGGCGCGCGCTCGCCGCCGGCCGGGACACGCCGCAGCTGCACTTCATGATCGGCTGCACGATGGAGGACCTCGCGAGGCCGCAGGATGCGATCGCCGCCTATCGCAAGGCGCTGGAGCGCGACCCGGGCCACGCCAAGGCCGCGAACAACCTGGGCTGCGTGCTGGAGGCGCTCGGCGACCTCGATGGGGCGGCGGCGAGCTATGAGCAGGCGCTGCGTAGCGATCCGAAGCTCGCGAACGCGCTCTACAACCGTGCCAACCTCGCGCGCCAGCGCGGCGACCTGGATGCCGCCGAGGCCGGCTTCGTGCAGGCGCTCGCGCTCGGGCCCGGGCACGCCGAATGGCGGGGCGCCCTTGCCGATGTGCACCTGCTGCGCTGGCGCCTGGACGAGGCCGAAGCGGGGCATCGCGCCGCGCTCGCAGCGGCGCCCGCCTCGCCGCACGCGCATTTCGGCCTGGGCAACGCGCTGATGCTGCTCGGGCGCACGCACGAGGCCGAGGCCTGCTTCCGGCGCGCGATCGACTTCCAGCCCGATTTCGTGGAAGCGCACGGCAACCTGCTGCTGTGCCTGCACTATCGCCGCGGCGCAGAGGGCGCGGCGCTGTTCGAGGAGCACCTGCGCTGGGCGACCCGTCACGCCGAAGGCCTGCAAGCGCGCGGCGGGCATCCCGCGATCGAGCGCACGCGCGGCCGCCGGCTCAACGTGGGCTACGTGTCGCCGAACCTGCATCGTCACTCGGTGGCCGCGTTCCTCGAACCGCTGCTCGCGGCGCACGACCGCTCGCGCGTGCGCGTGTTCTGCTACTCGGGCGTGCAGCGGCCCGACGAGGTCACCGCGCGCCTGCGCGGCCTCGCCGACGAATGGCGCGAGCTGCACGGCGTCGGCGCGGACGCGGCTGCGGATCTCATCCGCGCCGACCGCATCGACATCCTGGTCGATCTGGCCGGCCACACGGGCGGCGGCCGCCCGCTGCTGTTCGCGCGCAAGCCGGCTCCGGTGCAGATCGCGTGGCTCGGTTACCCGGACACGACAGGCCTCGCGCAGATGGACTACCGCCTCACCGACGCGGTGGCCGACCCGCCCGACGAGTCCGACCGCCTGCACACCGAGAAGCTGCTGCGGCTGCCCGAAGGCTTCCACTGCTTCCAGCCCGAGGCCGGCAGCCCGGAACCGGGCGAGCTTCCCTCCGCCGCGAGCGGGCGCATCGCCTTCGGCTGCTTCAACAACCTCGCCAAGGTGACGCCGGAGATGGTCGCGCTGTGGGCGCGGCTGCTCGGCGCCGTGCCCGGATCGCGCCTGCTGATGAAGGCGCACGCGCTCGGCTCGGCGAGCGCGCGCAAGCGCCTGCAGGACCAGTTCGGCGCGGCCGGGATCGCCGCCGAGCGCGTCGTCCTGCTGGGGCCCGAGGATTCCGCCGCGGGGCATCTCGCGCGCTACCGCGAGGTGGACATCGCGCTCGATACCTATCCCTACAACGGCACCACGACCACCTGCGAAGCGCTCTGGATGGGCGTGCCGGTGGTCACGCTCGCCGGCCCCACGCACGTGACGCGCGTGGGCGCGAGCCTGCTCGAGCGCGTGGCGCTCGATGAGCTCGTCGCCGCTTCGCCCGAAGAGTACGTCGCGCGCGCGTCGGCGCTGGCGCGCGACGCTGCGCGCCTGCGCGCGCTGCGCAGGGACTTGCGCGCGCGCATGCAGGCTTCGCCGCTCATGGACGGCGCGCGTTTCGCGCGCGCGGTAGAGGCGGCATACCGGAGCGCGTGGAACGCCTGGCTGGACGCCGGGGAGGCGAAGTCGTCCGCGCTGGCCGCGCCGGGCGGCGAGCCGTTGCGCCTGCACGTCGGCGGCAAGGAGCGCAAGAGCGGCTGGAAGATCCTCAACATCCAGACCGGCCCGGACGTCGACTACGTGGGCAGCTGCACCGAGCTCGGCCAGTTCGGCGACGGCACGGTCCAGGAGGTGTATGCCTCGCACGTGATCGAGCATCTGGGCTACAAGACCGAGCTGCCGCGCGCGCTCGCCGAGATCCACCGCGTGCTGCGCGCGGGCGGCAAGGCGATGATCAGCGTTCCGGACTTCGGCATCCTGTGCCGGCTGTACCTCGACGCGCGCCGCACGACGATGGAGCGCCTTGCGCTGATGCGCATGGCCTTCGGCGGGCAGATGGACGAGCACGACTTCCATCACGTCGGCCTGGACTACGAGATCCTCTCCAGCTACCTGTCCGGCGCCGGCTTCTCGCGCGTGGAGCGGGTCAAGCGCTTCGACCTGTTCGACGACGACAGCAATCTCGAGTACCTGGGCGAGGCCATCAGCCTGAACGTGGTGGCCACCAAGTGAGCCGCCCCGCGGGCGCCGACCTCGCGGCGGTCGCGATCGCCGCGGCGTTCGGCATCGCCTGCGCGCTGTTCGTGTGGCAGCCTGCGCTTGCCACCTTCGCCGACGACAGCGTGAGCTACCTGGTGATGGCGCAGGTGTTCTCGCCGTTCCAGGCGGCCTCGCCCGCGGTTGCCGCCGCCTTCGCGCGCGAGGCCTTCTATCCGCCGCTGTTCCCGCTGGTGCTCGCGCTCGCCGGCGCCGCGCACCACATCGCCTGGGCGCACGCGCTCACCGCGCTGCTGCTCGCGGCCGCGCTGCCGCTGGCCTACCGGCTCGGCGTACGCTGGCTGGAGAGCCGCGGCGCGGCGCTCGCGGCGCTCGCCTGCATCGCGCTGGCGCCCTCGCTCTGGATCAACAGCAAGGGCATCCTGAGTGAGACGCTTTTTTGTCTTTTGCTCGTTGGAACTTTTTTAGTTTTAGAGAAAGAAACGAATACAGGCTGGAAACTTGGCGTGCTCATGGCGGCGCTGGCGCTCACGCGCACCGCGGCGCTGCCGATGATCGGCATGTTCGCGCTATGGGCGGTTGCCCGGCGCGGCGACCTGCGCGCGCGCCTGGTCGCGGCGGCGCCCGCGCTCGCCGCGCTCGCCGCCTACGGCCTGTGGGTGCTGATCCAGCCCTCGCAGACCGAGGGCGACTACGCCGGCATCCTGCGCGAGAAGGGGCAGGGCCTGTTCGGCGGGCCGGGCGGCTTCGGCGCGGCGCTCGCGGCGAGCCTCGCGCGCCAGGCCGACGCCATCGCCGAGGGCTGGGCAGGGTCGCTGCTGGTCTACTGGGTCGAGGGGCGGCCGCTGCGCTTCGCGCTCGCGAGCGCGGTGGGCCTGCTCGCGCTCGCGGGCATAGCGCTGCGCATGCGGCGCGGCGAGGCCGACGGCTGGATGTCGGCGGCGTACCTGGCGACGCTGCTCGCCTGGCCGTTCTACGAGCAGATGGAGCGCTTCCTGTTCCCGCTGCTGCCGGTGCTCGTGCTGTACGCGTTCCTGGCCGCCGGCGCGGCGCTGCGCGCCGCCTCGGGCAAGCCCGCGCTCGCGCACACGCTGCTCGCGGCGCTGATCCTCACGCTGGTGCTGCCGGCGATGGCCTTCGTCTACCAGCGCGCGGCGGCCGGCGGCCCGGTCGCGCAGATCACCGACTGGTATCGCACGCCGGACCTCGCGCGTGCGCGCCTGCGCGCCGAGGTGCACCTGCGCCTGATGGACGACATGCGCGCGATTCGCGAGCGCACGCCGGCCGAGGCGCGCGTGATGTGGGTGGCGCCCGCGTACGTGGCGCTGCTCGCCGAGCGGCGCGCCGTGGCCGCGCCGGACGCGCGCCTCGCGCCCGAGGCCTACCGTGACGCGGTGCGCAAGTCGGGCGCCGATTACGTGTTCCTGAGCCGCTACCACCCGCGCGACACGCTGCGCGACACGGCCTGGCAGGCAGGCGTGCGCGCGCTCTCGGCCGAAGCCAAGGCGGTGCATACCAGCACGCAGGACAACGGCAGCATCGTCAGCTCGGTCCTGCTGCAAGTGGCGCAATGAGCCGCCTGCGGAGCATCGCGCACGAAGGCGCGCGCTATTTCGGCGCCTCGGCGCTCGCGCTGGCAATGGATTTCGGGACGTTCATGGGCCTGCATCGTCTGGCGGGCCTGGACTACCGGATCGCGGCGCCCATCGGCTTCTCGCTCGGATTGATATTGATCTATACCCTGAGCATCCGCTGGGTGTTCAGCCAGCGCCGGCTCAAGGATGCGCGCGCGGAATTCGTGCTGTTCGCTGCGCTGGGGCTCGCCGGATTGGCGCTGAATCAGGCGGTCATCACGATCGGCATGGAGTTCCTGAATTTTCCGGACTGGATGTCGAAGACCGCATCCGCCGGCATCGTGTTCTGCTTCAATTTCGGCTCGCGCAAGCTGCTGTTGTTCACGCGATACTAGGATGGCAAACCCGGGCGTGGAAACCTTTCATACTCGCGTGCTGATCATCGGCGCCGGCCCGGCGGGGCTGACCGCGGCCTGGGAGCTTGCCGAGTCTGGCGTGCGCGAGGTGATCGTGCTCGAGGCGACGCGCGTGGTGGGTGGCCTGTCGCAATCGGTCGAGTACAAGGGCAACCGCATGGACATCGGCGGCCACCGCTTCTTCTCCAAGTCCGACTGGGTGATGGACTGGTGGACGCGCATGCTGCCGCTCGCGGCGAGCCCGGGGCTGGACGCGGCCGGCCGCGAGCTCGTGCTCGCCTACCAGGGCCGCCAGCGCACGCTCGCGGCCACGGCGCCCGCGAGCGAATCGGATGCGCAGGTGATGCTGGTGCGCCAGCGCCTGTCGCGCATCTACTTCGACGGCAAGTTCTTCGACTATCCGCTTAAGCTGAGCGTGGGCACCGCACTCAAGCTCGGGCTCTGGCGCTGCGCGCAGTTCGGCGCGAGCTACGCCTGGGCGATGCTGTTCCCGCGCCGGCCCGAGCGTACGCTCGAGGATTTCTTCATCAACCGCTTCGGCCGGCGGCTCTACCTGCAGTTCTTCAAGGAGTACACGGAGAAGGTCTGGGGCACGACCTGCGACCGCATCAGCGCCGAGTGGGGCGCGCAGCGCGTGAAGAGCCTGTCGGTCGCCAAGGCGCTCGCGCACGCGCTGCTCAAGCCCTTCCGGCGCGGCGAGGCCGGCGGCGCGGAGCAGACCTCGCTCATCGAGCGTTTCCTCTACCCGAAGACCGGCCCGGGCCTGATGTGGGAAACCACCGCCGAGCGCCTGCGCGCGCGCGGGCCGCGCATCGAGTTCGGCGCGCCGGTGGTGCGGCTGGAGCACGCGCAGGGCCGCGTCACGGCGGTGGTCACGCGTGGCCCCGGCGGCACCGAGACGCGCTACGAGGCCGACAGCTTCATCTCCACGATGCCCGTGCGCGACCTGGTGCTGGGCCTGGAGCCCCCGGCGCCCGAGGCGCCCCGCGCCATCGCCGACGGCCTGCAATACCGCGACTTCGTCACCGTGGGCCTGCTCTACCGCAAGCTCGCGCGCGAGCCCGTTCCCGACAACTGGATCTACGTGCAGGAGGTGGGCGTCAAGGTCGGCCGCCTGCAGGTCTTCAACAACTGGAGCCCGTACCTGGTGCGCGACCCGGCGACGGTGTGGATCGGCATGGAGTACTTCTGCCGCGAAGGCGACGAGCTCTGGAAGCTGCCGGACGCGGAGATGTTGTGCCTGGGCGTGGCCGAGATGCAGCAACTGCGCCTCGCCGCGCCCGAGGACCAGCTGGACGGCGTGGTGGTCCGCATGCCGAAGGCCTACCCGGGCTATTACGGCAGCTACGCGCGCTTTCCCGAGTTGCGCGGCTACCTCGACGGCTTCGCCAACCTCTTCCTCGTCGGCCGCAACGGCATGCACCGCTACAACAACCAGGACCACTCGATGCTCTCGGCGAAGAAGGCGGTCGAGGCGATCCTCGCCGGCAGCGCCGACAAGAGCGCGATCTGGGCGGTCAACATCCACGACGATTACCACGAAGAGAAGACCTGAGCGCCGATGATCCACTACGACGCGCGCTGGAGCGGCCCGCACGGCATCGGCCGCTTCGCCGACGAGGTGATCGCGCGCCTGCCAGATGCGCGGCCGCTGCAGATCGGCGCGCGGCGGCTGTCGCTGCTCGACCCGCTCGCCACGACGCGTGCGGTGGCGCGCCTCGCCTCGGGCGTCTACTTCACGCCAGGGTTCAATCCGCCGCTGCGCTCGCCGGTGCCGTTCGTGTTCTGCATCCACGACTTCATCCACCTGCGATTCCCCGCCGAATCCACGCCGCTGCGCCGCGCCTACTACCGCTTCGTAGTCGCGCCCGCCGCCCGACGCGCCGCGCGCATCCTCACGGTGTCCGAATTCTCCCGCCGCGAGATCCTCGAGTGGACCGGCCTGCCCGACGATCGCATCGTCGTAGTCGGCAACGGCGTCTCGGCCGCCTTCACCCCCGACGGCCCGCGCCACACGCCGGGCTACCCGTACTTCCTCTTCGTCGGCCGCCGGGAGCCGCACAAGAACTTCGCAGGCCTGCTCGCCGCGCTCGCGGCTGCGAAGAACGACGCGCGCCTCGTCTTTACCGGCGGTCCCGATGCCACCGCTGCAGCCGAGGCGCACCGCCACGGCGTTGACACGCGCATCGTCTTCGCCGGCAGCCTCGACGACGCGACCCTCGCGTCCTACTACCGCGGTGCACTCGCGCTCGCGATGCCATCCATTTCCGAAGGCTTCGGCATTCCCATCGTAGAAGCCATGGCCTGCGGCACGCCGGTGCTCACCTCGAACGTCACCGCGATGCCGGAGACGGCGGGCGAAGGTAACGCGCTGTTCGTGGATCCGCTCAGCGTCGAGGCGATCGCCGCGGGTCTGGACCGGATCGCCGAAGACAGTGCCCTGGGTGCGGAGCTGAAGCGCCGCGGCCTCGAACGCGCGGCACAATTCTCCTGGGATCGCGTCGGTGCGGAGGTGGCGAGAGTGCTGGCCGCAGCCAGCGGCTAGCTAGCGGCGTACTTTAGCGTCTTGAATGACCGCTTTCGGCCTGGAGCCGACACTCGCGTAGCACTAGCATCAAAGCTCAGCGGCGGCGTTTGACCGTCAACTGCAGCGCCTTGCTAAGCGCGCTCGTAATGAAGCGAATAACCAACCCCTTCCAGTTCTTCAGTTTCGATGGAAGTGAGCCAAGATTCTTTTCGTAAGCAGATACAAACTCGGCCAATCCTTCCGCTTCCAAGCCGGCCAATGTCGATATGTAATTCTTGTCGGCCGGCAGATGCAATAGAAAACAATGATTGAAGTATGCAAATGGTTTCTGGGGATGCCTGACGCGTGTATTCCAGTATCTTCCGACAATGAAAAGATTCCCTGCGTCGGCAATATATATTCCCTGCCTTTTCAATCTCTCCAGAGCCGATGATGTGACAGCTTCGTCGCCGACGTGATGCATAGAAGGAACATTGGCAATGTAATTCTCGTAAACATCATCAATCTCGTTCACCAGTTTCTTGAAGAATTCCGGGGTTCCGGAAACAAACTCTCCGCCCGACCATCGCCCTTCGCTCGCCAGCCCGCCTATAGTTGACAGATCTCGAATGATCACATCATGCCCATAAGCCGGGATGACTTGATCTGATATGTCGTAACACAACGGGATTCTGGCCTTGATGAGATTGTGCAAACAGGTCGGAACATCGTTTATGCACACCATGTCTAGATCGCAAAGTGCGTAATATGAACCCTCTAAGGATGCCAAATACCTGAAGGCGTCTATTTTGTGATGTGCCGAAAAAAATCTTATGCCGGAAGGAACCTTTGTAAGGAACGGAATCTCGATGATCTCTAGCGAAAAGCCATCGTCCGCCGTTGATGCACACTTTTCGATAAGAAGTCTGTCGTTAGTAAGAAGCCCAAATGCGACGCCGCGAAGAGAAAGCGATTTTGCAAGGACTCTTGCATTATTGACATAAACCGACACTTGCTCTCGGAAGTCTCTCGTCGAGAGATTGACTGCGGTTTTCTGATTTTCAGCCAAGTGCAATAGGCCAAATACTTTCATGTTCATGCCGTGGTTCCTCGTGCTGGCGGATTGGCCGTCCGCTACTTCCGCCGCAGGCCGAGCACGCCGAGGAAGAGGCTGGAAAAGACGAACTGCAGGCCCACGATCATCGCGGTTGCCGAGGGCGCGACCACGCGCAGCGAGACTTCCGGGTTGAGGGCGCCATACGAGGCGAGGCTCCAGAGGCCGAGCGCGTAGGCGCCGCCCGCGAGGCCCGCGAGGAGCAGCAGCACCCCGGCGGCCATGCCGACTTCCACGTTGAGCAGCGAGGTGAGGTGGCTCACGCGTTCGTCCGGCGGCAGCAGCCGCGCGTTGATGGCGAACACCTTGGCGAAGATGGCGAAGGTCACCGCCTGGAAGCCGCAGACGATCGCCGCGGAACTGAACACCAGCGTATTGACGCCCAGGCCCAGGCCGAACAGCACGCGCGGGCCGGGCAGCAGCCAGAGCATCGAGGCGAGGCCCGCGAACATGAGCGCCGCGCCCGGGTAGAGGAACAGCCAGCGGGGGCTGAGCAGCAGCAGGAACCGCAGGTGGCGCCAGCCGTCGCGGAACGAGCGCAGGTGGGGCGGCCGGCTGCGGCCGTCCGGCGACAGCGTCGCGGGCACCTCGGCGATGCGCAGCCCGTCCACCGTGGCGCGCACCACCATCTCGCTTGCGAACTCCATGCCGTCGGTGGCGAGGCCGAGGTTGCGGATCGCCTCGGCGCGAAAGCCGCGCAGCCCGCAGTGGAAGTCGCCGACCGGGCTGCGAAAGAACAAACGGCCTATGCCCGTAAGCACCGGGTTTCCCAGATAGCGGTGCAGCGCAGGCATGGCGTTGGGCGCGATGCCGCCGAGAAAGCGGTTGCCCATCACCAGGTCCGCGCCGCCGCGCAGCGCCGCGAGGAAGGGGTCGAGCGCGCCGAAGTCGTAGCTGTCGTCGGCGTCGCCCATCACGACGTAGCGCCCGCGCGCGTCGGCGATGCCGGCGCGCAGCGCGCTGCCGTAGCCCTTTCTCTGCTCGCGCACGACGCGCGCGCCGGCCCGCTCGGCGATCGCCTGCGAGCCGTCGCTGCTGCCGTTGTCGGCCACCAGCACCTCGCCCGCGACGCCGCTGCGCTCCAGCCACGCGCGCGCCTTGGCGATGCAGCGCTCGAGCGTCTCGGCCTCGTTCAGGCACGGCATCAGGATCGTGAGCTCGCAATCCGCCGTGCGCGCGGTCACCTGGTCCACAGCTCACCCCATTTCCCGTCGGCGCGCCTAGTGTAATCGGGGAAGCGCCGCGCCATCAGCGCGGCGGCCGCCGCCGGCCCGTCGTAGGCGAGCACGATGCGCCCGCCGCGCAGGAGCGGATCGTTCTGATGCATGTCGCGCGTGTAGGCGCCCGCCGTGAGGTTGAGAAATACCACTTCCGGCCTGCCCGGATCCGCGGCGCGTGCGAGTGGCGGCACCTGCGCGAGGTGCTTGCCGATGAAGGAATCGGCCTGCGCCACGCGAAGGCCGTTGGCCAGCACCAGCGACAGCGCCAGCGCCCAGCCGGCGAAGTTGCGTGTTTCTGCGTCGTCCATGCGCGCGAGCGCGAGCCCGGCAAGCACGGGCAGCACGAACCACGCCGAGTGCAGGTAGCGGAAGCCCCAGCCGTGGCCCTGGTCGAAGCGCACGACGAAATAGGCCGCAAACGTGATCGCGAGCGCCGCGGCGAGCGTCCTGACCGCGGGCTGCGCGCGCGCCGTCGCGAAACCGTAGGCGGCGAGCACCATCAGGCCGGCCGAGCCCCAGGTCCAGACCTTGGACAGACCGGCGATGCGCGCTTCGATGATTCTTGCGCCGGGCAGCGCGAGCGCGCCCGCGGCGCCCGTACCCAGGCGCTCGGCCGGGGTGCCCGCCGCCTGCCGTGCCGCCTCGCCCGAATGCGCGAGCACCTCCACCAGATGCTGCTGCCATCCCCAGCCGAGCAGGGCCACGAGCGGCAGGTAGCCGGCGGCGAGCGACGCGAAGACGGCGAGCGGCGCGCGCCGCAGCGCGAGCCAGGCAACGAACGCCGCCCCGAACAGCAGGTGCGGCGCCGGGTTGTGCAGCGTGAGCGCGATCGATCCCACCAGGCCCGCGAGCGCGGCGCGCGCCGGCGTCGGCTGCAGGAGCAGCAGCGCGAACACCACGTTGCACAGCAGGTGCGCGGGCATCGCGTAGTAGGAGAGCGCCGAGACCACGAACACGGGCGAGGCGAGCGTGAGCAGCAGCGCCCAGCCGGCGGCCTCGCGCGAGCCGGTGACCGCGAGCGCGAGCCGGTGCACCGCGGGCAGCGAGAGCGCGCTGACCAGCGCATTGGCGGCCCAGGGCGCGCCGAGCCAGGCGAACGGCGTCACGAACAGCGCGAAACCCGGGTAGTAGCTGCCGGTGATCAGGCCCGCCGGTCGCGACGCGACGAAGAAGAAGCCCGGCGGAAAGCGCGGCATCAGCTCGTTCATGAGCTCGGGCGGGAACTGGCCGTCCAGCCGGCCCGCCGCGAAAGCCTGGGCCTGGAACCAGACCACGTACTCGTCCATGGACAGGGGATAGCCGCGATACACCGTCGCGGCGCCCGCGGCGAGCAGCGGAAACGCGATCGCCGCCACGCGCCAGGGATGATCCGCGGCGAAGCGCACCAGGCCGGTCACCGCATCCTGGCGGCGCAGCAGGAACGCGAGCACCACGATCGCGCCGAGCAGCAGGTTGCCGTGCGCGTCGTAGGCGGTGAGCAGGTACCAGAATATCGGGCTGAAGCCGTGCGGGTTCGGCGCGGCGCGCGCGAGCACCAGCTGCACGAGCGCGGTGCCGAGCGCGCACCAAAGCAGCAGGGCGAGGGCAGGCGGAATCCGCCTCGCGGCCACATTCAGTACCATAGGCGCAGTATGAGTGAAGAACTGCCCGGCCGCATTGCAGTAGTGCACGACTGGCTGCTCGACTTCGCGGGCTCCGAGAGCGTGCTCGCCGAGATCCTGCGCTGCCTGCCGCAGGCGGACCTGTACACGCTGGTGGACCACATGCCGGCGAGCGAGCGCGCGCCGCTCGGCGGCCGGCCGGCGCGCACGAGCTTCCTGCAGGGCATGCCCGGTGTCGCGCGCCACCTGAGGTGGTACCTGCCGCTGATGCCGGTGGCGATCGAGCAGCTGGACGTCACGGGCTACGACCTCGTGGTCTCGAGCAGCCACGCGGTCGCGAAGGGCGTGATCGTGCACCCGGATGCGCTGCACCTGAGCTACGTGCACTCGCCGATGCGCTACGCCTGGGACCGCCAGTCGGACTACCTGCGCGCCGAGGGCGCCGAGCGCGGCCTGAAGAGCGCGCTGATGCGCTACCTGCTGCATCGCCTGCGCATCTGGGACCATCGCAGCGCGGCTGGCGTCGACCAGTTCGCCGCGAACTCGGCGTTCGTCGCGCGGCGCATCGCCAAGTGCTACCGGCGCGAGGCCGAGGTGATCGCACCGCCGGTGGACACCGAGTACTTCACGCCCGGCGGCGCGCGGTCCGACAACTACCTCGCGGTCTCGCGCCTGGTGGGCTACAAGCGCGTGGACCTGCTCGTCGAGGCGTTCCGCGACCTGCCGGACCGGCGCCTGGTGATCGTCGGCGACGGGCCGGAGCTGCGTCGCCTGCGCGCCTCGGCCGGCCCGAATGTCGAGTTCGCCGGGCGCCTGGAGCGCGCGGCGCTGCGCGAGCGCCTGCGGCGCGCGCGCGCGTTCCTGTTCGCCGCGGTCGAGGACTTCGGCATTGCGCCGGTCGAGGCGATGGCCTGCGGCACGCCGGTGATCGCCTTCGGCCGCGGCGGCGCGGCCGAGACGGTGGCCGGGCTGGACGCGCCCGCGCCCACGGGCGTGCTGTTCGCGGAGCAGAGC
>JBASCW010000151.1:0-9594 GCA_049651845.1 Burkholderiales bacterium
TCGGCCCCTTTGGCGGGAGAAGACGGGCGGATACTCTCGCTGGGGATGCGCCACTCGTACTGAGCCGGGCGCGCTACCGGGTCGGAGCGATCCGTCCGGCCAAATCCAACGGGCGCCTGCGGGCGCCCGTTTTGTTTTCTGCTACAGTACGCGCCGATGTCGAAGCGTATCCTTCTCGCCGCCCTCGCGGCCGGCCTGGCAGGGAGCGCGCATGCGCAGTTCGGGCTCAGGCCGCCGGCGGCGAATCCGGCGCCCGAGCCCGCCGCCGAGGCGAAGCAGAAGTCCGCTGCGGCGGTGGAGACCGAACGCGTCGAAGCGGTCCAGCGGATTTTCGAGTGCGTCGCGGCCGGCCTGCCGAGGGAGTGGCGCCGCGCCTGGGCGGAGATCGTCGAGACCGCCGCCGACGGAAAAGAGCGCAGCTTCGAAGGCAAGTTCTACTACTTGCCGGAGGCCGAGGGCGCCGAACCCGCCGCCCTGGTTCCGTGCAGCGCCCGCGAGGTGGCCGAGCGCGTCTACGCGCTCAACTATTTTCTCGCGCCGGACAGGCGGCGGTGGAAGGTCGCGACTCTCGTCTTCACCAGCGACGGCAAGTTCGAGCTGAAGTACGATTACACCGAGTAACCGAGGCTGAAGAGGCGGAACGTGGCGAAGGTCGTGGTCGACGTCTCGACGGAAAAGGAGATCCGCGAGATTTTCGGTCCGCCCGGCCGCGCCGGGCGCCTTGCGCTCCAGCCGCGCGAGTGGTAGGGGTACGAGTTCCGCGACGAGGTGGACTACCAGTAAGTACCGCGTCCTGTGGGTGCAGTTCTCCGACGACGGCGTGGTGCCCGAGGTGCTGGACATGCTCGACCCTCAGGAGCTCAAGCCGGCCACCACCTTTCATGCGCACCCATAGCGCCGGCGTGTCGCTCGTGCCCGCATCAAGCTTGGCGATTCACCTCCGGCGAAAGGCGAAATAGCGGCCCGCCGCTACCGGCGCAGGCAGCGCCAGAGCCGCGAGGCGCGGGTCGGAGAGCGCCTGATCCGAAAGGATGAGGCCGCCCGGGGCGAGCAGCGGCGCCAGGGCTGGACCGAGCCAGCGCGCGAGCGCCGCGTTCGCCTCCACGTCACCCGAGCCCAGGTCGGCGTGGGCGAGCGCAACCGGCCCCGCCGCGAAGCCCGGCAGGGTTCGGCGCAGATCGCCAAGCACGAGCCGGCCGGCGGGCGGCACGCACGCCGGATGCGCGGCGAGCGCCCGGTCGAAAGCGTAGATCTCGCACCCGGCGCCGATCCGTTCCCGCAAGTGGTCGTAGCTGCGGCCGTTGCCGAGCCCAAGCTCGAGCACGACGCCAGATAGGCCGGCGATCCGGTCGCAGGCCCAGTCCAGACAGGCGCGCTGCGCCTCGAGCCGGCGGATGAAGCTGTCGAGGCGCGACACTCAGCGGGCGCGCCCGGCCGCGGCGTCGGGCCAAGCACGGAAGGGGAGCATATGCCGCAATCTAGCAAATCAAACTTCAACGTTGTCAATGAGCCTAGTAGCGCCCAGCTTCGCGGCGCCCAGCACCACGAGCGGTTCGGTCCCCCGCGGGAGTTGCAGATCGGCTCGGCGCCGCACGGCCATGTAATCCGGCTTCCAGCCGCGCCGGACCAGGCCGGCCATGGCTTGGGCCTCGATGGCCGCGATGTCCTTTGCGCCGGCCCTCACCGCGATCGCCATGGTCTCGAGCGCGAGCGCCAGCTGCACCGCCTCGGCGCGCTCGGCTTCGTTAAGATAGCCGTTGCGCGAGCTCAGGGCCAGCCCGTCGCCGGCGCGCCACGTCTCCCCGGCCGCGATTTCGATGGGCAGCGCGAACTGCTCCACCATGCAGCGCACGATGAGGAGCTGCTGATAGTCTTTCTTGCCGAACACCGCCGCGCCGCCCGATGCGGCGCCGAACACGCAGGCAAAAAGCTTCATCACCACCGTGCACACGCCCACGAAGAACCCGGGGCGGAAGTGCCCTTCCAGTATGTCGGCTAGCTCGGCCGGCGGGTACACCTTGTAGGTTTGCGGCTCGGGGTAGAGCTCTTTTTCGCCGGGGGCGAACACCACGTCGCAGCCCGCGCCCGCCAGCTTCGCGCAGTCGGATTCCCAGGTGCGGGGATAGGTGTCGAAGTCTTCGTGCGGCAGGAACTGCAGGCGGTTGACGAAGATGCTGGCGACCGAGACATCGCCCAGCGGCTTGGCTTGCCGCACGAGCGCCAGATGGCCGTCGTGCAAGTTGCCCATGGTGGGGACGAAGGCGGGTCGCCGGTACGCGGCCAGGATGCGGCGCAGCTCGGCGATGGTGCGGGCGATTTGCATTGGCAAGCGGCCTCCCCGCCGACTCTATTCCTCGGTCTGGCGCCGCGAGGTTACTCGACTCGCCCGCGCGCGGGTCTCCCGTACCAGAACCTCCGCGGCCGCCTCCAGCGCGCCGAACTGCGCCGCGAAGTCCAGGCCGTTGGCGCGCTCGATCATGCGCCCCATGTCGGAGGAGATCAACCAGGAATCGCCGCGCGGATTGCACTCGATCACGGACAGTTCGCCGGTGTCCGCATCGCGCACGATATCGGTGCCTAGGAGCGGTTGCCCCGGGAACGCCGCGTGCGCCCGCTCCGCGAGGCCGATCACGTCGCTGTCGCGGGCGAGCCGGTAGCGCGAGTCGGTCTTGTTGGATACCACGGTGATGCCGCCCCTCGCCTTGAAGTCCCAGCGCGAGTTGAGCGGAACGTAGCGGTGGTCGGCCTCGCAACGCCAGCACAGGAGCCTGCGCCCGAACAGGGTGACGACACGATAGCTCACCGGCCACCTGCCGGTATAGACAAAGCATTGCGCGAGGAGCGGGCCCCTGCGCGCAGGATGGTCCTCCGGAAAGGATTCGGGCGGCCGGAATCGGACGCGCCTGGCACGCTTGATGAAGATTTCCGCGCCCTTGCGCCCCAGTTCCGGTTTCACCACCACGTAAGGCCCCCACTCGGCCGGATCGAGCGCGGTCCCCGGTCCGATGCGGACCCAGCGGGGAACGCGGACGCCGATCCGCGTCAGTCTTTCGTACTGCTCGCCCTTGGGATGTTCGAATCCCTGGCAAACCGTTCCGCGCGGGGGCGAAAACCGCTTGATCGGCATCGGCGAGACCGTCAACGTCCGCACTCCGTGGTCGAAATTCGGATCGGCCCAGTTCTCCTCCTTGGTGTCGACGATGAAGACGCGGATGTCCCTGGCGCGCTCGCCGAGCTGCCGCGCGATCGTTTCGTAGTCGGCGCGGTCCTGCTTGGTCGTCTGGTGCACCAGGATCAGATTCGGCATTTCAACGGCGGGGCTGCGGGCTGATGCGAATCATACGCTGGACGGCAGCCGCATCGAGGAGGCGGTGCTTCCAACAAGACGTCCGGAAGTGCGCCGGTCGGGCGACTTCGGCCGCGGAGAACCGCGACCAGCGTAGAATGCCAGCCATGGAACGCGCGATAGCAATAATCGACGCGACGCTGCGCACCTTGACGGGCACGTACCGGTCGCGCCGCGCCTCGCCGGCCGCGGACGTAGCCGAGAGCGGACTCGACGCCGCCTCGCGCGCGCAGGCGGCCGCGCTGATGCGCGTCAACCACGTGGGCGAGGTCTGCGCGCAGGCGCTCTACCAGGGGCAGGCTCTGACCGCGCGTGCGCCCGAGAACCGTTCGGCGCTGGAGAAAGCTGCCCGCGAAGAGGAGGATCATCTCGTCTGGAGCGCGCAGCGCATCGAGGAGCTCGGCGGGCGCACGAGCCGGCTCAACCCGCTCTGGTACGCGGGCTCCTTCGCGCTCGGCGCGGCCGCGGGCGCGCTCGGCGACCGCTGGAGCCTGGCGTTCCTCGCGGAGACCGAGCACCAGGTGGAGGAGCACCTGGCCGGCCACCTGCGCCGGCTGCCGGCCGAGGACGCGCGCACGCGCGCCGTGGTCGAGGCGATGCGCCTCGACGAGATGAAGCACCGCTGCAGCGCGATCGCGCTCGGCGCGGCGGAGCTGCCCTCGGCCGCCAAGGCCGCGATGCGGGTCATGGCCAGGGTCATGACCACGGTTTCCCACCGGATCTGAGCATGCTGCAGGTCTACATCGGCTACGACCCGCGGGAGGCGATCGCCTACCACACGCTCGCGCACTCCATCCTGCGGCGCTCGTCGATCCCGGTGACCATCGCCCCGGTCATGCAGTCCCAGCTGAAGGGCCTGTACACGCGCGGCCGCGGCCCGACCGAGTCGACCGAGTTCAGCCTGACGCGGTTTCTCGTGCCGGCCCTGTCGCAGTATCGCGGCCGGTCGCTGTTCATGGATTGCGACATGCTCTGCCGCGCCGATATCGCCGAGCTCGCTTCCTGCACCGAGCGCGCCCCGGACAAGGCAGTTCTCGTGTGCAAGCACGACTACACGCCCGGCCCGAAGCGCAAGTTCCTCAACCAGGTGCAGACGGTCTATCCGCGCAAGAACTGGTCGAGCGTGATGCTGTTCAACAACGCCCGCTGCACGGCGCTCACGCCGGACTACGTGAACGCGGCCACCGGTCTCGAGCTGCAGCGTTTCCAGTGGCTCCCCGACGAGCAGATCGGCGAGCTGCCGCTGGAGTGGAACTGGCTGGTCGGTGAATACAAGCGCAACCCGGACGCCAAGATCGTTCACTTCACGATCGGCGGCCCGTATTTCGACGAGTACCGCGGCTGCGACTACGCGGAGGAGTGGTTCGAGGAGAACCGCCGCATGAACTTCGCGCAGAACCGCGTTTCCGCCTGAACCCCGCCTGATCAGGCGTCGACGATCTCCAGCTCGCGCGTGATCTCGGCGGTCCTGGCGAGGATCGCGGTCGCCGAGCAGTACTTGTCGTGCGACAGGCGCACCGCCTGCTCGACCAGACTGTGCTTGAGGTTGCGGCCGCGCACGACGAAGCGGTAGTGGATCTTGGTGAACACCTTGGGGTCGGTGGCCGCGCGCTCGGCCGTGAGCTTCACTTCGCAGTCCGAAACGTCCTGGTTGTTCTTCTTCAGGATCACCACCACATCATAGGCAGTACAGCCGCCGGCGCCCGCGAGCACCACTTCCATCGGCCGCGGCGCGAGGTTGCGGCCGCCGCCGTCGGGCGCCCCGTCGATCATCACCAAGTGACCGCTCCCGGTCTCGGCGATGAATGTCATGCCGTCGCCCCAGCGTACTGTGCATTCCATGGAACATCCTTCTTCTAATCCAATGATTCTAAAACAGAATGTATATATTGCAATGCAGCAAAACTTCTGGCATGATGCAGCTGTCTCCTCCACCCTCCTCCAATTGGCGGATTCGGCGCAATCTCAACAGGTTGCGCCGTTTTTTGCTACTATGCGCGCCTTTTCTCGAGCAGCCAGGAAATGAAGACCTACACCGCGAAAGCCGGGGAAGTGGCGCACGGCTGGTACATCGTCGACGCGCAGAACAAGGTGCTCGGACGCTTGGCGTCGCAGATCGCCATGCGCCTGCGCGGCAAGCACAAGCCCGAGTTCACGCCGCACGTCGACACCGGCGACTACATCGTGGTGCTGAACGCCGCGAAGATCCGCGTCACCGGCCGCAAGACGCTCGGCAAGAAGTACATCCGGCACACCACCTTTCCCGGCGGCATCAAGGAAACCGACTTCGCCAAGCTGCACGCGCGGTTTCCCGACCGCGCCCTGCAGCGCGCGGTGAAGGGCATGCTGCCCAAGGGGCCGCTCGGCTACGCGATGCTCAAGAAGCTCAAGATTTACGCCGACGGCAAGCACCCGCACACGGCGCAGCAGCCCAAGGCACTGGAGATCTGACATGGTCGGCGACTACTACTACGGCACGGGGCGGCGCAAGAGCTCGGTCGCGCGCGTGTTCCTCAAGCCCGGCAAGGGCCAGTTCACCGTGAACGGCAAGCCGGTCGACCAGTTCTTCGCGCGCGAAACGGGGCGCATGATCGTGCGCCAGCCGCTCGAGCTCACCAAGAACCTCGCGACCTTCGACATCAACGTCAACGTGCGCGGCGGCGGCGAGAACGGCCAGGCCGGCGCGGTGCGCCACGGCATCACGCGCGCGCTGATCGAGTATGATGCGGCGCTGAAGCCCGCGCTCAGCGCGGCGCGCCTCGTGACCCGCGATGCGCGAGAGGTGGAGCGAAAAAAGGTCGGCTTGCACAAGGCGCGGCGGCGCAAGCAGTACTCCAAACGTTAAGTGTTGGGACGCAAGTCCCGGGATTGAAAAAGCCGCCTGCGGGCGGCTTTTTTCGTTTCAGGAGTCGAGCCACATGATCAAGGCTGGGATAGTCGGCGGCACGGGTTACACGGGCGTCGAGCTGCTGCGGCTGCTCGCGCAGCATCCGCAGGTCGAGCTCGCGGCGATCACCTCGCGCCAGGAAGCCGGCACTCCGGTGAGCGCGATGTTCCCGAGCCTGCGCGGGCGCGTGGCGCTCTCGTTCAGCCATCCCGACCAGGCGCCGCTGAAGAAGTGCGACGTCGTGTTCTTCGCCACGCCCAACGGCGTGGCAATGGGCGAGGCGCGCTCGCTCGTGGACACGGGCGTGCGCGTGATCGACATCTCGGCCGATTTCCGCATCCAGGACGTCGCCGAATGGGAGCGCTGGTACAAGATGAAGCACGCGGCGCCCGAACTGGTGGCGCAGGCGGTGTACGGGCTGTGCGAGGTGAACCGCGACCAGATCCGCGGCGCGCGCCTCGTGGCCAACCCCGGCTGCTACCCGACGGCAGTGCAGCTTGGCCTCCTGCCGCTCGTGCAGTCTGGCGCCGTCGACCTCGATCACCTGATTGCGGATGCGAAGTCGGGCGTCTCGGGCGCCGGGCGCAAGCTCGAGCAGAACCTCATGTACTCGGAGGCGTCCGACAACTTCGCCGCCTACGGCGTCGCCGGCCATCGCCACTGGCCGGAGATCCGGCAGGGCCTCGCGCAGGCCGCCGGCCGCGAAGTGGGCCTCGTGTTCATCCCGCATCTCACGCCGATGATTCGCGGCATCCACGCCACGCTGTACGCGCGCATAGCGAAAGAGATGGATTTCCAGGCGCTCTACGAAAAGCGCTATGCGAACGAGCCTTTCGTCGACGTGATGCCCGCCGGCAGCCACCCCGACACTCGCTCTACGCGCGCGGCCAACGTCTGCCGCATCGCCGTGCACAGGCCTCCGCAGTTTTCGAGCCGGCAGGCCGAGCGGCGCGACACGCTCACGGTACTTTCGGTGATCGACAACCTCATGAAGGGCGCCTCGGGCCAGGCGGTGCAGAACATGAACCTGATGTTCGGCTTCCCGGAATCCATGGGCCTGGATCAGGTCGCGGTGGTGCCTTAGGCCCGCGATGGCCGGCCGGCTCTGGAAGTTCCGCCAGCGCTTCGGCATCGCCGCGCCGAAGGTCGCCGTACGCACGCACGTGCCCTGGTACCTGCGCTGGCTGGGGCTGGCGCTGCTGTTCGCGTTCTCGGCGGCGCTCGCGGCCTGGATGTACGATGCCGGGCGGCGCTTCGCGGGCTTCGACCGCAGCGAGGTCGAGCAGGAGATGGGCGCCGCGCACGCCGAGCTCGCGCGCCTGCGCGAGGAGCTGCAGCGCCTGCGCGCGGTGGCCAATGCCGCCGACAGCAAGATGTCGATCGAACGCACCGCGCAGCAGAAGCTCGCGCAGCAGATCAAGGGGCTGGAGCAGGAGAACGCGCGGCTGCGCGAGGAACTGGCGATCTTCGAGAGCATGCTGTCCACGGACGCTGCGAGCGCGGTGCCGCTCTCGGTCCTGCGCTTCAAGGTGGAACCCGACGTGCTGCCAGGGGAATTCCGCTACCGGCTGCTGCTGCTCGCCTCCGGGCCGCGCCGCGGCAAGGAGTTCCTCGGGCGCCTGGAGCTCGTCGTCGGGCTGACGGAAGACGGCCGCAGTGCTATGATCACGGTGCCAGGGTCAGGAGATGCCGAGGCAGCGAATTTCCGTCTGAGTTTCAAGCACTTCCAGCGGATCGACGGCATTTTCCGGGTGAGTCCCAAGGCGAAAGTCGCGAGCGTGCAGCTGCGCGTGTACGAGACCGGGGCCACGGAACCCCGGGTGACGCAAAACGCGACGCTGTGACCGGGGACCTTCGGAAGGAGTCCGAGCCATGTTTCGCAGAGAGAGCAAGCCGCAGAACCGCATCGACAGCCTGATCGGCGCGACCACGCGCATCGAGGGCAACGTGTTCTTCAGCGGCGGCCTGCGAGTGGACGGCGCGGTGCGCGGCAACGTCGCGGCGCTGCCCGAGCAGCCCGGCACGCTGGTGGTATCGGAGCACGCGCGCGTGGACGGCGAGGTCCAGGCGGCGCACGTGGTGGTGAACGGCACCATCAACGGGCCGGTGGCGGCGCGCGAGACGCTTGAACTCCAGCCTAATTCCCGGGTCAAAGGCGATATTCATTACAAGAGCATCGAGATCCAGCAGGGCGCGGTGATCGAAGGGCGGCTGGTGCACCTCGCCGCCGAGGTCAAGGGCGTCGAGCTCAAGGTCGCGAAATAGCGCAGCACACAGGCAAGGCACAAGGAGCAGTCATGAACGCAGTCACGGAAATGCCGGATCCGCTGATCTTCTCGGACAACGCGGCGCGGAAGGTCAAGCAGCTGATCGAGGAAGAGGGCAACCCCGGCCTCAAGCTGCGCGTGTTCGTCACGGGCGGCGGCTGCTCGGGCTTCCAGTACGGCTTCACCTTCGACGAGGTCCAGAACGAGGACGACTCGGTGATGGAAAAGGACGGCGTGAAGCTGCTCATCGACCCGATGAGCTACCAGTACCTGACCGGCGCCGAGATCGACTACAGCGAGGGGCTGGAAGGCGCGCAGTTCGTGATCAAGAACCCGAACGCCACCAGCACCTGCGGCTGCGGCTCGTCGTTCTCCGCTTAGCGCGGTTACCTGCAGTCTTCGACGGGCGCGCCAGCGCCCGTTTTCATTTTCAGGGCGGGTAGACAGCGCCCAGCACGCGCGGTCCGCGCGCGCCGGTGACCGCCGGCAGGTTGCCCGGCGCCTCCTCGAGCGCGCATTTCGCCAGCCAGGCGAAGGCAGTCGCCTCCACCAGTTGCGGATCGATGCCGTGGCGGTCGCTCGGCTCGAGCGCCGCGGGCGCGACCAGCCCGGCAAGCCGTCGCATGAGCGCGCCGTTCCTTGCGCCGCCGCCGCAGACGATCACGCGGCGCGCGCCGCGGCCATGGCGCGCGAGCGCATCGGCGACGCTGCGCGCCGTGAGCTCGAGCAGCGTCGCCTGCACCGCCTGGGGTTCCTCGCCGCCTGTGAGCATGCCCTCCAGCCACGCCGTGTTGAACAGGTCGCGCCCGGTGCTCTTGGGCGGCGGCACCGCGAAATAGGGCGCGGCGAGCAGGCGCTCGAGCAGCGCCGGAACCGGCTGGCCGCCCGAGGCCCAGGCGCCGTCCGCGTCATGCGACTTGCCGAGATGGCGCGCCGCCCAGAGATCGAGCAGGCAGTTGCCGGGCCCGCTGTCGAACCCGGTCACCGCGCCGTCGCGCGGCAGAAAGCTCAGGTTGGCGATGCCGCCGAGGTTCAGCGCCGCGCGGTCCTCCGCCGCGTCGGCGAACACCGCCGCGTGGAACGCCGGCGCGAGC
>JBASCW010000152.1:0-2145 GCA_049651845.1 Burkholderiales bacterium
GGTCACGGCCCGTCCTTCGGCACGATGAACGTGAAGTGCCCGCCTCTCCTCGTCGACTCCCAGCAGCGCGACCAGAAGCTGCCGTTGTCCTGCACGGCCGACAGCAATTCCTCGTTCGACGAGTAGCCGCCAGTGCTGACGCGCCACAGTTCGCCGTTTGGGCTTTGGGAGATCAGCCCGGCGCTCATCCACCAGCATTCGCGCACGAACTCCAGCAGCGCCTCGCAGTCCGCCATCGACGTGATCGGCCAGTTGCGGGCACGCTCGCAGTCGGCGTCGGTTGGTTCACTTTCGCGCACGGCTTCTCAGCTCCTCGGCGAGCGCGATCGCCTTCGTGAACGCCGCGACGACCTGGGCTTTCGTGCGGTCTTTGGCGTCGTTCCAATCCACAATGCAGCTTCCTGTCCGGTCGGTTCCAACTGCGCGGCCGAGGTAGTAGGTTGCGTCCTGGTAGTGCTCACCGATGGCCACCGCGTGCCACGCACAGTGCGCACGGCCTCGCTTGCTAGCTCCCTGACACCACCCTCGCTTCACGAGTTCGCGCGCCTTCCGCAGCGCGGCCACGACCGGCACCCGGGGGCGGGGCTTTCGGGCGCGGGTCATGGCTTCCTCGTCTTGCGATACTTCTTCCCGGTGCGGCTGTCGGTGTGGCACCACACGCACACGAGCCGGCTTTCGTAGTCAGCACCGGCTTCGCGCCCTTCACGAATGGCCTGAGCGCGCCACGCGCCTTGCAGGATCTGGATGGCGCGGCCGTAGCCGATCGCCGCTCCAATCTCAGGCAGCACCGTGAGCGCGTCACCGTAGGCGCACCGATCCAACGCGCCGCGTAGCTGTTCGGGGCTCACGACTTCGCTCCCGCCCCGCCGCTCTCGTCCCCCAACGAGGCGAGCGCGCGGTCGAGTTCGTCGAGCACGTCGGCAGTCTCATCCCACGCGGCGATCTCGTTCACGTCTGCACCGTCCATATCCTCGCGGTAGTCGGCGAGTTCACGGACGAGATTCGCGAGCTTGCGTGCGGCTTCGACCACCACGTCCCGCTCCACCGCCGCCTGCCGCATCCGAACGTAGTCGGCGGCGCGCTGCCCAGCTTCCTCGCCGTAGAAGTCCGCGATGATGTCATCGCCGACCACGACGCGGTGAATCGAAACCGGGCCGCGGACGATCGTCAGCCCGATCGTGTTCGGGGGGCAACTTACTGTTGGCCCCCACTCGCTTGCGCGAGCATCGCCGCGCAGGATGCTGGCGAGAGCATCCTTGACTGGCCCTGTGTAGACGGCATTCGCCTTGAGGCTGTCGGCGAACCGCTCCAACTCCGCGCGCACCTTCGCGTCGGCAGCACGCTCGCTCGCGAGGTCGCGGATGCGCTCGACGATCGAACCGTTGGCGCGGCCAGCTTCCACCAGCGCCGCCTCGATGTTGCCGAAGCGAACGCACGGCTGGTCGTCAGGGCACGCAGCGCCTCGCGCGACAGCGAACGCGTCCTCCTTCGCGGCCGTGACCTTGCGCGCGATCGCGGAGAGCAGGGCGGCGCGGGCTTTCGGGAACATCTTGATCGCCTCGTTGATCTCGTCGCTACTGTGCTGGTCGCTGACTCGCGTCTCGGCCAATCGCACCAGCGCATCCACCGCCGCCTCGATCTCCGCGTCGCTCACCACCGGGCTCGGCGCGTCCTGCGGGGCGGCGGGCTTGATGCTGCCGCCGTTATCGCGCAGGATGACGCGCTCCTTCGGCCCCGCGAGGTAGGCGCCGGCGAGGTAGGCGCGCGCGAGGTTGGCGCCCGCGAGGTCGGCGCGCGCACCGCTTCGCCGGAGTGCCAGCAGTTCTGCTCGCACGTCCTCAGGCAGCGCCGGCCGCAGCTCGCCCTTCGCCATCGCATCGCGGCACGCCCCCGCGTGGGCTTCCAGTCGTTCGCGCAGGTTCATCGCAGGGCCTCCAGAAGCGCGGTCAGCGGCCACTCCAGCAGGCCTAGGCCCAGCAGAACGAACGTCGCGATCAGCGCGAATGCGCCGACCTGGCGCGAATAGCGCACCGGCGGCAGTTGTCCCGTGGTCGCACCGGTGCGGCCGGCAGGGGCAGAATCCGCGCCGCCAGTTAGGGCAGGCGGATACCCCTGCTGGAGACCAGCACCATGCCCCGCACCCTG
>JBASCW010000153.1:0-21132 GCA_049651845.1 Burkholderiales bacterium
TCGGCCCCTTTGGCGGGAGAAGACGGGCGGATACTCTCGCTGGGGATGCGCCACTCGTACTGAGCCGGGCGCGCTACCGGGTCGGAGCGATCCGTCCGGCCAAATCCAACGGGCGCCTGCGGGCGCCGGCGCGCCGGGCGACTTCCTCGCAGTCGGAGCGACGCTGCTTGGTTTCCCGGTGGACCAAGAGAAGATTCGGCATAGAATCCGGCAGGGATTCCGGCCTGTAAGACCGGGATCTAGGCTAACATGCACGCTCGATGGCTGCGGGGCGGAAATCCGACCCCGCCGGTAACCGGAGCGAACAGGAGCGCCGAATGAAGCGAATCGCGGTGTGCGCGGCGGCGCTCGCCGCGTTTGCGGGCGGTTGCGCGTCGTTCGACGGGCGCGGGCTCGCGCCCGGGAAGTCCACCGCGGCCGAGGTCGAAGCGCTGATGGGCGCGCCGGCCGAGCGGCTGTCGTTGCCGAACGGCGACAGGGCGCTGTATTTCTCGCGCCTGCCGGCGGGCCGCGCGATGTTCGCGGTCACGATCGGGCAGGACGGCGTGATGAAGTCGATCGAGCAGCGGTTGGCCCGGTGGAACATCGCGCAGATCCGCGCCGGCGCCTGGACCAGGAAAGAGGTGCGGGAATTGCTCGGCCCGCCCGGGTTGTCCGGGCGCCTCGCGCTTTTGCCGCGCGAGTGGTGGGAGTACAAGTTCCGCGACGATCAAGACTACCAGTACCGCGTCCTGTGGGTGCAGTTCTCCGACGACGGCGTGGTGCGCGAAGTGCTCGACATGCTCGACCCGGAGTTCGCGAGACCGGGCGGCGCACGATAGGGCCGGCGAGCCGGTTCGAACAACGTCGAGGAAAAGCGGCGATGAGGATAGGGGCGGCGATTCTCGGTCTGGCGGCGGTGCTTGCCATGGCCGCGCCTTCGCTGCACGCGCAGCCCGTGCTGTTCCACGACCACGGGCACGGGCTGTCGTTCTCCTCCGACGGCAAGGTGCTGCTCGCGCCGAGTCACGGCGGCCTCGCGTTCTTTGAAGACGGGGCGTGGTGGGAGGCGCTCGGACCGATCCAGGGTTTCTCGGGCTTCTCGGTCGCCGAGCGCGCCATTTACTCCAGCGGCCATGCGCGGCCGGGCGTCGCGGCGGCAGGCTCGGCGGGTCTGCTTCGCAGCACAGACGGCGGCACGCACTGGCAGCCGCTCGCGCTCGCGGGCGAAGCGGATTTCAGGCTGCTCGCGGCCGGCTATCGCTCCGGCGCGATCTACGTGGTGAATGCGCTGCCCAATCGCATCATGCCGAGTCCGGGACTGTACGCGACGAACGACGAAGGCAAGAGCTGGCGGCGCGCGGCGGCCCGCGATATGGCGGGCGAGATTCACAGCCTTGCCGCGCATCCGCTCGAGGCCGGAACGGTCGCCGTCGCGACCGGGCGCGGACTTTATCTCTCGCGCGACGGCGGCGAGAAATTCAAGCTGGTCGACGGCAGGGAGCCGGCGACCGCCGTCGGATTCGATTTCGACGGCAAACGCGTGCGCTACACGCGCGCCCTGTCGAACGAGGTGGTCGAGTCGGCGCTGGACGGGCGGGAGCGGAGGACGTTGCGCCTGCCACGGTTGAGGCGGGATTACGTGACTTGCCTGGCGCAGAATCCGAAGGACGAACGGATGCTCGCATTCGCCACGCGACGGCGCGATGTCTACCTGACGAGCGACGGCGGCAGATCCTGGCGGATGATCGCCGAAGGAGCGGAGCCGCGCAGACCGACTGCGGCGGAAGAAGCTACGGGCCGGTGACGCCGCAGGCGGGCCGTTCAGAAATTGCCCGGCGCAGCGGTGTGGTTACTTGGGATAGGCCCGACGAGGCCTGGCTTGGCAGGCAATTGACCTGGATCAATCGGAGTGGGGAGGCGAGGTTAAAATGCTCCGATGATTCCTCGATCTGCCCTTAAGGGCGTCGCGCGGATGTTGCTAGCGGTGGTGCTGTGTGTGCAGGCGGCCCTGGCGTTCGCGGCTTGCGATTCTGCATCGCACGTTGTGGCGTTTGTTATTGCGCATACAGAAAATGGAGCGGGTAACGAGAACTGCCACGACGAGGGAATCGACGTAAACCTGTGCGTCGCGCATTGCATCGGCGACGACCGGAGCCTGGATAGACCGGTCGTCAAGGTGCCGCCGCTCCCGGACGCCCCGGTTCTCGTGCTCGCCGCGGCGAACGTGCCGCGGCACGATACGCGCGTATCCCGGCGCGCGGCGCCGCCGCGCGCGGCGCAGCCCCCGCCGAGAATCCTGTTCCGGTCTCTTCTAATCTGAGCGCCTGAAAAGGGCGCTGCCGCGCGAGCGGAGCGCATTTGGCGCGGCCGGAGTCCGGCCGCATCTGGCCGGCCTGACCGGCAATGACAGGCACTAAGCTTCTTGAGAGGATCACCATGAACGTTCTGCTTCTTGCTGCCATGTCGTTCGCGGCGCTGATTCCGCAATGCCATGCGGATCTGAACCACAAGGCTTGACGATCACCCATTACGAGCGGGAGAGTCATATGTTCCTTCGAACCTGCGCCTTAGCGGCTTCAGTGCTGCTCTTCGCGCCGATCGCGCATCCGCAGACTGCGCCGTCCGTTTCGATCGGCGTGGATCGCGGCGGCACCGTGCTGAGCGAGCTCATTTCGGAAGCTCTCAGGGCCAACCCCGAAATCCGGGCGGCGCGCAACGAGGCCGAGGCGGCGCTGCAGCGCGTCTCTCCTGCCGGCGCGCTCGACGATCCGATGCTGGAGGCGGGAGTGCTCAATGTGCCCACCGATTCCTGGCGAATGAACCGGGAGGACATGACCATGAAGATGCTCGGTCTGGCGCAGCGGCTTCCATATCCGGGAAAGCGCGCGTTGCGCCGGCAAGTCGCCGAAAGGGACGCGGAAACCGCCAAGCAGGGTTACCAGGAAACCGTGAACCGGGTCGCGCGGGAGGTCAAGCTCGCCTATCTCGATCTCGCGCTCGCGCTGGAGAGCGTGCGCCTGATCAAAGACACCACGCTCGTGCTCGAGCAATTCCTGCGCATCGTGGAAAGCCGCTATGCGGTCGGCCAGGGCGCGCAGTCGGACGTGTTCAAGGCGCAGACCCAGCTCGCGAAGATGCGAGAGGAACTGCTGCGCATGGAGCGCGAGCAGCCGGTGATGGAGGCCGAACTGGCGAAGCTGCTTGGTCGCTCGCGTACGGTTTCGTTCGCGGCGCCGCTGCCCGGGACGCCGCAGTTTCGCCTCGACCTCGAGGCGCTGCGGGAGACCGCTTTGCGCGACAGGCCGCAACTGCTCGCGCTTCGCAACGTGGTCGAAAAGAACAGCGCGTCGATCGAGCTCGCGCGCAAGGAATATAACCCTGACTTCGACGTGCGGCTTTCCTATGGCCAGCGCGATGCGATGCCGGACGGAACCAGGCGCCCGGACATGGTGAGCCTGATCGTCGGGATCAACATCCCCATCTGGGGCAAGGAGAAAATCGATCCGCGCATCGCGGAGGCGCGTTCGATGCGGGAACAGGCGCAAAGCATGTATCAGGCGCAGCAGAACGAAGTGTTCGCCAGGCTGCGCCAGCAGGTCGCCCTCGCCGAGCAGAGCCGCAAATCGGCCGAACTGTACGACACCGCGATCCTGCCGCAGGCACGCCTCGCGGTCGAGTCGGCTCTCGCGGCCTACCGGGTAAGCCGGGTTGACTTCCTGACGCTGCTCGACAGCCAGATGAGCCTGCTCAATTTCGGCATCGGGCGCGCGGCATCCGTGGTGAATCTCAACAAGGCGCTGGCGGAGATCGGCCTGCTCACCGGCGCACCGCAACATTGAGCGCGACGAGCGCGAAAGGAAGCAGATGAATCGAACGTTATCGATCCTTGCCGCCGCCGGCCTTGTCGTCACGGGGCTGGCAGCCGGTTACTTCTGGGGCGCGAACAGGGCTACCCACGGGCCGCAGGACGCTGTTACGGCCACGGGCGATATGAAGGCGGCGCCGGCCTCCGGCGGTTCCGCGAAGGGTCGCATCCTCTACTACCGCAACCCGATGGGACTGCCCGACACCTCGCCCGTGCCGAAGAAGGACCCGATGGGTATGGACTACATCCCGGTGTACGAGGGCGGCGAGCCGGACGCGCCGGCGGGCACGGTGAAGATCAGCCTGGACAAGGTCCAGCTGCTCGGCGTGAGAACGGAGCCGGCGGAGCTGCGCGAACTGCGCCGCGCCGTCCACGCCGTCGGCACCATCCAGGCCAACGAACGGACGCTGTACAAAGTGGCGCCGCGCTTCGAGGGCTGGATCGAGAAGCTGAACGTGAACACGACGGGGCAATCGGTCGCGCGCGGCCAGCCGTTGATGGAAGTCTACAGTCCCGATCTCGTGGCGGCGCAGGAGGAGTACCTCATCGCGCTGCGCGGCGCCAGGGAGTTGAAGGACAGCGGGCCGGAATCGCAGGCGGTGATGCAGAATCTGGCCGACGGCGTGCTGCGGCGGCTGCGCAACTGGGAGATCTCCGACAAGGAGATTCAGGCGCTGCAGCAGGACGGAAAGCCGCGGCGCCTGCTCGTCTACCGGTCAGCGGCGAACGGCGTGGTATTGCAGAAGCCGAGCATCCAGGGCATGCGTTTCATGCCCGGAGAGGTGCTGTTCGAGATCGCCGATCTGTCTTCGGTATGGCTGCTCGCCGATGTTGCCGAGCAGGATGCCGGGCTGGTGCATCCGGGCCAGCAAGCGAAATTGCGCATCGTCGCGTACCCGGACAAGACGTTCTCGGGCAAGGTGGTGTTTCTCTATCCGACCATCGACACGGAAACGCGCACCGCGAAAGTACGCATCGAACTCGCCAATCCGGGGGCGCTGCTCAAGCCGGCGATGTTCGCCAACGTGGAACTGGTTTCCGGCCACGCGCGCGGCAAGGTGCTCGCGGTGCCCGAATCCGCGGTGCTCGACAGCGGCGCGCGCCAGGCGGTTCTGGTGCGGCGCGGCGAAGGCTTGTTCGAGCCGCGCACGGTCAAGCTCGGCATGCGTGCGGAGGGATATAGCGAAGTCCTGGAAGGCCTGCAAGCGGGGGAGCAGGTCGTCGTACGGGCCAATTTCCTGATCGACGCCGAAAGCAACATCAAGGCCGCGCTCGAAACCTTCGGCGGTCACGGCGGCCACGGCGGTTCTTCGGGAAAGCCCGCCGCCGGGAGTGGCGCATCTTCGCCGGGCGCGCAGGTCCACAAGGCCAACGGCACGGTCCAGGCGGTCGACGGCAAGGCCGGCACGGTCGAGATCGAGCATGGGCCGATCGACAGCCTCAAGTGGCCCGCGATGACGATGGAGTTCAAGGTCAAGGACAAATCGATGCTCGGCGGCGTCAAGAAGGGCCAGGCGATCGAGATCGACATATCGCAGCGCGCCCCCGGCGAGTTCATGATCGAGCGCATCGCGCCGGCGGGCGAAGCCGGGCACAAGGGGCATTGACATGCTGAACCGGATCATCGAGTGGTCGGTCCGCAACGTCTTCATCGTCCTGCTCGGGACGTTTTTTGCCGTTGCCGCCGGGATCTATGCGGTGGTGCAGACGCCGGTAGACGCGATTCCGGATCTCTCGGACGTCCAGGTCATCATCTACACCGATTATCCGGGCCAGGCCCCGCAGGTGATCGAGGACCAGGTCACCTATCCGCTCACCACCGCGATGCTGGCGGTGCCGAAGTCCAAGGTGGTGCGCGGGCTTTCGGTGTTCGGCGCGTCCTTCGTGTACATCATCTTCGAGGACGGCACCGACATCTACTGGGCGCGCTCGCGGGTGTTGGAGTATCTGAACTACGTGTCCGGGAGGCTGCCGCGCGGCATCACGCCGTCGCTCGGACCCGACGCCACTGGCGTAGGCTGGGTGTTCCAGTACGCGGTCCTGGCGAAGAATCGCACGCTGGAGGAACTGCGCTCGATCCAGGACTGGTTCGTCCGCTACCAGCTCACCAAGGCGCAAGGGGTTTCGGAGATCGCCAGCGTTGGCGGTTTCGCGCGGCAGTACCAGGTGACGGTCAATCCGCGCCAGCTGCAGGCCTACGGCGTGCCGCTGATGAAGGTGATGCAGGTGATCCGCGAGAGCAATCGCGACGTCGGGGGGCGCGTCGTCGAGCTCGCGGAAACCGAGTACGTCGTGCGCGGCCGGGGCTATTTGCGGGGCATCGAAGACCTGCAGACGCTCGTCGTCAAGGCCGATGGCGGCACCCCGGTGCTGGTGCGCGATGTGGCGCGCGTGGAACTGGTGCCGGAGGAGCGCCGCGGCATCACGGAACTGAACGGGGAGGGCGAGGTGGTCGCCGGCATCGCGGTGGCGCGCTACGGCCAGAACGCCCAGGACGTCATCCACAACCTGAAAGCGAAAATCGCCGAGATCTCGAGCGGCTTGCCCGAAGGCGTGTCGATCCAGGCCGTCTACGATCGCGCCGAGCTGATCCACCGCGCCATCGCGAACCTGAACCGCACGCTGATCGAGGAAAGCCTGATCGTCGCGCTGGTGTGCATCGTGTTCCTGTTTCATGCGCGCAGCGCCCTGGTGGCCATCGTCATGCTGCCGGTCGGCGTGCTGATCGCGTTCATCGTGATGCACGCCATGGGGCTCAACTCCAACATCATGAGCCTGGGCGGAATCGCCATCGCCATCGGCGCGATGGTGGACGCGGCGATCGTGATGATCGAGAACGCGCACAAGCATCTGGAACGCCTGAAGCCCGGCGAGCCGCGGGTGGAAGCGATCATCAATGCCTGCAAGGAGGTGGGGCCGGCGCTTTTCTTCAGCCTGCTCATCATCACCGTGTCGTTCCTGCCGGTGTTCACTCTGGAAGCGCAGGAAGGGCGGATGTTCAAGCCGCTGGCCTACACCAAGACATTCTCGATGGCGGGGGCGGCGTTCCTTTCCATCACGCTGGTGCCGGTGCTGATGCTGCTGTTCATCCGCGGCCGTATCCCGCCGGAACACAAGAACCCCCTGGTGCGCTTCCTCATCTGGGGCTACCGGCCGATCATCGGCGCCGCGCTGCGCTGGCGCAAACTCACGATCTTGGCCGCAGCGGCGGTGCTCGGGGTCACCGCTTATCCGGCGATGAAGCTGGGAACGGAGTTCATGCCGGTTTTGAACGAGGGAACGCTGCTCTACATGCCGGCCACCCTCCCGTCGCTGTCGGTGACCAAGGCGGCGGAAATCCTGCAGGCCCAGGACAAGATCATCAAGAGCTTTCCCGAGGTGCTGTCGGTGTTCGGCAAGGCGGGACGCGCCAACACCGCCACCGATCCGGCGCCGACCGAAATGTTCGAGACCGTGATCAACCTCAAGCCGCAGGACGAATGGCGCCCGGGCATGACCATGGACAAGCTGATCGCGGAACTCGATGCGGCTCTGCAATTTCCCGGCATCGCGAACGCGTGGACCATGCCGATCAAGGCGCGCATCGACATGCTTTCCACCGGCATCCGGACGCCGATCGGCATCAAGGTATACGGCAAGAATCTGGCGGAAATCGAGCGCGTGGCGAAGGAAGTCGAGACCGTGGTCAAGACCGTGCCCGGCACGACGAGCGCGTTCGCCGAACGCCTGACCGGCGGCTACTACATCGACATCGAGCCCGACCGCATGGCGCTTGCGCGCTACGGGCTGGCCGTCGGGGACCTGCAAGACGTGATCATGACCGCTTTGGGTGGTGAGATCGTAACCACCACCGTCGAAGGCTTGGAGCGGTATACGGTTGTGGTGCGCTACCCGCGCGACTTCCGCAGCGACCCCCAGGCGATCGCCAACCAGGTGCTGGTACCCGTAATGGGCGGCGCCCGCACGGCGGCGATGGGTGCCGCGGCGTCCGCGATGGCCGCCGGTGGCGCGTCCGGGGTCAACGCAAGGCCGGTCAAGACGCTGAGCGGCGCGATGGTCCCGCTCGGGCAGCTCGCGAAAGTCAAGCTCGTCAAGGGTCCGCCCAACATCCGCACCGAGAACGCGCTGCTCGCAGCCTACATCTACGTCGACATCCGCGGCCGGGACATCGGTGGCTACGTGTCTGACGCGCAGAAGGCGGTGCGCGACAGCGTCAAATTTCCGCCGGGCTACTTCGTCACCTGGAGCGGCCAGTTCGAGTACATGGAGCGCGCCAAGGAGAAGCTCAAGGTCGTGATTCCGCTCACCATCCTGATCATTTTCGTGCTGCTCTATTTCAATTTCAAACGGCTCACCGAGACGCTGATCGTGATGCTCTCCGTGCCGTTCGCGCTCGTCGGCGGGATCTGGCTCATGTACCTGCTCGACTACAACATGAGCGTCGCGGTGGCGGTGGGTTTCATCGCCTTGCTCGGGGTGGCGGCCGAGATCGGCGTCGTGATCCTCATCTACATCGACCAAGCACTGCAAGCGGCCGCGGCGAGGCGCCAGACCGCGGGCGAGAGGATCACGGGCGAAGACCTGCACGATTCGGTGATCCAGGGCGCGCTCATGCGCGTGCGCCCCATCATGATGACGGTGGCGGCGATCGTCGGCGGGCTGCTGCCGATCATGTGGGGCAGCGGCACCGGCTCGGAAGTGATGCGCCGCATCGCCGCCCCGATGGTCGGTGGCATGGTCTCGGTTACCGCTCTCGCGCTGATCGTGATCCCCTCGATCTATGCGGTCGTGAAGGGTTGGCAGCTCGACCGGCGCGCCGCGATTCGCGATGCCCGCGAAGGTGCTTAGTCGTTAAGGAGGTGTCATTGACTACGTATCATCAATTTCACTCGCGCTTGCCCTCGTCCTCGGCGGGTGCGCGGCGGGAGAGGTGCGGAGGTCCGAGGGCCGCGAAGCGCAATGGAGCAAGGCGGCGATGGCGCGGACGCGGGCCGACCACGAGGAGCTTGCCGCGTGGTACGTGCGGGAAGCGGATTCGGCGAAGGAGTAGGCGGAGGACCCGCCGCGTCCGCGACGCGATCTTCCTGACGGCAGGTTTTCGCAATTATAGGAGTGCACCATGAAAAAGCTCAGAACGATTCTCGTGGCCGTCTTCGCCGCCTTGGCGCTCGGCGCCTGTGTGACCGACGGGGCGTACCCCGGCGGCGGGTCCGGAGGGCATTCGCATCTCAATGGGTAGGCGATGACACGGTGGTTCGTGTGCGCAGCCGCGGCGCTGCTCGCGGGGTGCGCCTCGTACGATGGCCGGAATCTGGCGGTGGGCCGCTCCACCGACGCCGACGTCGCGGCCGAGATGGGCAAGCCGGCGGCCGAGATCGCCAGGGCGAACGGCGAGCGGGTCTGGTATTACCCGCGCGGACCGCTCGGCCGCCACACCTATGCCGTGGTGCTCGGGCCGGACGGCCGCGTGCGCGCCGTCGAGCAACGGCTGACCCCGGCATACGCGGCGAGGATCGCGAAGGGCATTTCTACGGCGGCCGAGGTGCGCGAGCTGCTCGGGCCGCCGTCGTGGCGGTTGCGCGACGCGCGCCGAAGGGCCGACATCTGGGAGTACGCCACGCTCGCCGGCCGAGAGGGAAGGATCCTGCGGGTGGAATTCTCCGAAGACGGCGTAGTCCGCGAAGTGATCGAGATGCGCGATCCCACTTACAATACGCCGCCAGGTTAGCCTGCGCGCGGGCGCGACGGATGCCGTCCGAGGGTGAGCCATGAAGATTGTGCCGGGAGACGTCGCCAGGACGGTCGCCATGCGCGTGATCCTGGCATGGGCCGGGCTCAGCGTCCTGGCGGGCGCGGCGACGCTCTACTTCGAGTTGGAGCGAGTGAATCGCATGGTGCTCGGGCTGGCCGCGAACGAGACGAAACGGTTCATCGGGCACATCGAGGCCATCGGGCCGGAGCACGTTGGCGCGTTGGAAATACAGGCCGGAGAGTTCCTGCAGGGGAATTTCGTCTCGTTGCGCCTCTACGGCATCGACAAGAGGAAGATTCTGGAAGCCCTCGAACCAGGCGAGAGGGCGCCGCGGCGGAACCTCCCGGAGCACGTTCACGATCTTGCGCCCGGCGAACTCGATCATCACCACATGTTCTGGGCCGACGGGCGGCTCTTGATGCAACTGCTGCTCCCGGTCGCGGGCACCGACGGAACGGCGCGCGGATATTTCGAGGGCGTGTACGAGGTGGACGCCGCCGACCTCCGGGACATCAAGGCGGGATTGGCCGCGAACCTGGCGCTGACCCTGGGCGTCGTATTGGCGACCGCCGCGGTGCTGTACTCGGTGATCGCCGCCCTCAACCGGAGCTTGATCGGCCTTTCCGCGGATTTACTGGAGAGCAATATCGAACTCATGGAAGTGCTGGGCAACGCCATCGCGCTGCGGGATTCGAATACCGATGCGCATAACTACCGGGTGACGGCGTATGCGATGGGCATGGGCAAGGCGTTACGGCTTCCCGCCCGCCAGGTGCGGGACCTGATCGCCGGCGCGTTGCTGCATGACGCGGGCAAGATCGGCATCAGCGACACGATCCTCCTGAAGCCCGGTCCATTGTCGCCCGAGGAGATGGACGCCATGCGCCGCCATGTCTCCCTGGGGGCGGGCATTGTCGCCAGGTCGGACTGGCTGCGAGGCGCGCGGGAGATCGTGGAGTTTCACCACGAAAAATTCGACGGCAGCGGATATCTGAAAGGGTTCGCGGCCGGCGCGATCCCGCTTGGCGCCAGGATCTTCGCGATCGTCGATGTGTTCGACGCGCTCACTTCCAGGCGACCGTACAAGGAACCGCTGCCCTTTGCAGAAGCGATGACCGTTCTGGAGCGCGGCCGGGGCACGCACTTCGATCCGGCGCTGCTGGACGAGTTCGAGGGCATTGCCGCCGAAATTTACGCGCAGATCGGCGCTCATGACGATCCGGCATTGCGCCGGACCGTGCGGTCGCAAGTCCACGAGCACTTCCGCCTGGCGGATGCGGCCGCCGGCGGATGAGCGGCGCCTTCGGTACCGCGCTGCGGTGATGTTTTCTTGACCTGATGTCTTTTTAACCTGGAGATAAGACCATGCAAACTTTCAAGATGTTTCTTCTGTCCCTCGCCGCCGTGGTGTTCCTCGGCGCATGCTCCAGCGGCGGTTCCTATGAGGGCGAGCGAACCCCCGACCGGGAGCGCTCTTCCTCGCACCGGCATTAGCCTTGCAATTCATCAGGAGAAAACAATGGCGGTGATGATGATCGTGATGGTTGTATTGCTGGTCATGGCCGGTTCCCATGGTCACATGGGTTCGCATGGAACGAAAGAGCCGCCGACCCAGTCCTCCCAGCCGCACGAGCACGATGCCGGGAAGCGCGGCGCGGAAAATCCTCCAGCGGCGAGATAGCGCCTATGAATCGGGGCGGCGATCAATGCGGCCAACGAGTTAAGATCGGCGAATGCCGTGCTCTGGCAAGCTGGCGTCTGCCGCCTCGAGGGGTTCAGCGGATTTCACCGGGTTTTCGAGCTGCGCTGGAGAGACGCATGAATCCGCGCGCACGCCGGGATGGCGAGGGATCAAGGAGGTTTACGATGCGATGGGATGTTCTGAGACGACTGGGCCCGGCCGTGCTGGTGGCGACCGCGGCCGCATTGCATGCGGGCGCGGCGCTGGGCCAGGAGATGCGCCGGAATGCGCCGGCGATTCGGGGCGCACCTGCGAGCGGGGGCATGGGAATGATTACGCTTAGCCTCCTGGAGATCGGACGGCAGACGGCGTTCTTCCTGGCCGTGGGCGACCGGATCAAGATGACCGACGAGCAGCGGGCACAGATCGTCGAAATCGCGTTTCAGTTTCAGAAGCTGGCCGGCGAGAGGAGCGGCGATCTTGGCGTGGCGCAAGCGGAGCTTCAGCGCATCCTTACCCGCGATCAGATCAATCTGGCGCAAGTCAAGGTGAAGCTGAGGGAGATCCAGGCGCTTCAGGCCGATATGGAGTACGCGGCAATCGAGTCGCTGCTGAAGGTCATCCGGCTTCTCACGCACGAGCAGCACGTACTCGCGATGGCCATCGCGGCGACCTCCGAGTCGGACAAGCCGCGGGCGATGTCCGGTTCGTCGCTCAACCAGGCGCGGTAGCGTCCCGCGGGCGATCGAGCCGGGTCGCCGCACGCCGGGCGGCATGCGAACGCGGCTCCGCGAGAATAGGAAAGCGATGAAGGCCGGACAAGACGCACAGCCGGACTGCTGGATCGCAGGGCGCTGAGAGCGCAGGCGAAGCCGGGACATATGAACTTGTGACTCTCGAATGTGAGTGAAAGGGGACGCGCGATGAAGCGCGGATGCGGCGCGATGCTGGTGTCGGGCTTCGTATTGGCAGCGTTGGCAGGCTACGCGACCGAGCCGGTCGGGAGGCTTCCGCAGCAGGAGTCGGCCCCGTTGCCGCAGCTCGAAGCCGCGCGAACGCGCGCAGATCACGAGGCGATCGCGGCATGGTACGAACGCGAAGCGGCGTCGGCCGAAGGTCGGGCCGCCGCCCATCGGCGCATGCGCGATGCCTACGCCTTGCCCGATCCGCGCTACAGCAACGCCGCGTTCGTCGAGCACTGCGAGAATCTGATCCTCAGGTACCAACAGACCGCGGAAAGCAATCTCGCGCTCGCCGACCTTCATCGGCGCCTGGCCGGCGAGGCGGGGCAATGACAGGCTCTTCGAAATATCGGCGGGTTCGCACGCGCGGCGTGCGGCTTGCCCGCGCGGCAAGCGCGATCCTGGTGTTCGCGTATCTGCTCGGCGGGGACGACGCCCTCGCCCAGAGCGCGGGCCAGGCGCCGCAGCCGCACGGGGCGCTCGCCTTCCTTTTGGAGGAGATGCCGCATGTCCTGGCGGGCGTGATGGCCGCGATCGGCGGAGTGCTCGCGCATCGCGCGTGGTCGCGGCGCCGATGGCGCCGCGCGCCCGCCGCAACGGTCATCGAGGCGGTACTGGCGGTAGATCTCGTGAATTCGACGTGGCTGGCGACGCATCACGGCGAGGCGCTGGCGATGCGCGCGCGCAATCTCCTGGAGCGGCGCGCGCTCGCGGCTGCGAAAACGGCGGGCGTGACGTTCGTCGAAAACACGGGCGACGGGTGCATGATGACCTTTCCCTCGGTCGCCGCGGCGGCGCGCGCGGCATCCAAGCTGCTGCGGGGACTTCGCGACCGGCCGCCGGAGATGGCGCCAGCCCCGCCCCTCGAAGTGCGTGCGGCCGTCACCTATGGACAGATCCTGCTCGATGCGAACGGCGCCCGCCACGGCGCCGCGATCAACGAGGCCTTCCGTCTCATGAGCGTTCCGAACGAGGCATTCGTAAGCGTGGAACGCGAAGAGCGGTTGCCGGAAATTCCCGACCGCAATCGTGTTTTTCTCGACGAAGATGCGGCCAACGAAATGCAGCCTGCGAACGGCGCATTCAGGCAGGTCGGCGTGTGCCGCCTCAAGGGATTCAGCGGATTTCACCGCGTCTATGAGTTGTTATGGAACGACGCGTAGTGCCGATCGACCCAGCGGCGCGCGCCGAGCACGGCCCGGAATGTTGGCTCGCCGGGCATTGGGAGCGCAGGCACGGTTCCCGATGTACGTGCCGGCTGCTTGCCGCCGCATCGGGCGCCGACCCTTCCGCGGTCGACTACGGCTTTTGCCGGCGCATTCTGCAGCAGCGCTGGCGCATGAGCTGCGACCATCTCCCGCGGGTTTACCGTGAAAAGGCCACCCCGAAGCTGCCGCCGCACGACCCGCGCGATCCGTTGCATGCACTGCTCATCGCCAACGCCGATTTCGGCGATTGATGTAAATCAATATCCGAGCGCTGCCTCTTGCACCTCCTGCGAGAGGCGTCGATAATGAAAACAAGATGGGCTTTGATCTCATGCGATTGCCTTCGATTCGGCGCTATGAGGGGAAAAGAGGCTGGCCGCTGGTCTTTTCCTGGTCCGCATTTTGGGTGGCCGTCGTGCTGGCGCCTTTCTGTGATGGTTGGGCGGCGTGGGTAGCAACTGCGACCGATGCGACTCATCATTCCGCGTCGACGCCGGCCAACGATGACAAGGGTACGGCGGCGCCGGACGAAGATCAGTGCTGCGCCGACACCGCCGATGCGTTCATAGTGGACTCGAAGCCCGGGCCGAGCAGCAGCTCAAGCGAATTCGCTCCTGTCGCGGGCGCCGCATGGACGGGATCCGCAGTGCCAGCCGTCCCGTTGGCTTCTTTTCGCTTCGCGCCGGTGCGGCGGCCGCAGCTGCCGGTCTTTTTGAATACCCTCAGACTCAGAATTTAGGCCTGCGCTACGCAGGCTTGGCGGGCGCTAAGCGCCCGCGAATCGCCATCGAACGTTGCATTGGCGGCGGCAATCAGCAGATTGGCCATTGACGTACAGCGAGGAAATCATGAAAACAACGATATTGTTGCAGCGCGGCTACGCAGCCGTGCGGAATTCGGTCCTATTCGGCGTGCTTGTCGCCGTCAGCGCACTGGGAACGTATCCGATCGCGGCGCAGGCCGTGCCCAGCATGGCGCGCCAGACGGGTATGCAGTGCTCCGGGTGCCACACGGTGTTTCCCGAGCTGACCGAATTCGGGCGTCAGTTCAAGTTGCGCGGCTACAGCATCAGCGTGCCGAAGGACCGCAGCGACTCGATCTTCGGCAACGTGCCGATTTCGGCGCTGCTGCAGGTCTCGCGCAACACGACGAAGAACGCCAGTACCCCGGGGGCCGAACCCGAGCAGTTCCCGCGCGACCGCGAGACGATCGTACAGGCCGCGGGCCTTTATTACGGCGGCAAGATCACCGAGAAGTCCGGCGCGCTGGTGCAGTACTTCTACGACGGCATCGAGCGGAAGTGGGCGATGGAGATGTTCGACGTACGCTGGGCCGACACCGCGACGCTCGGCGGCAAGGAGACCATCTTCGGATTCACGCTGAGCAACAACCCGGGAGTCACCGACATCTACAACAGCACGCCAATGTGGAGCTTCCCGCACACCGAGACGCCGGCGCTCATGTCGAACGCGCAAGCGGCGACCGACATGCGGCTGGCAGGCCGGGTCGGCGGGCCCGGGGTGTACGCGATGTGGAACAACACGCTCTACGGCGAGGTGGCGCTTTACCGGACCACGAAGACCGGCGCCTTCCGCCCGCTCGGCTGGGGCGTCGAGAAAGAAGACGTCGTGCGAGGCACCGCGCCTTACTGGCGCTTGGCTCTGCAGCGCACGTTCGGCTCGCACTTCTTCTCGGTGGGCACCTTCGGCCTGTCGGCGAAGATCTACACCGACGACGAGGACCAGAGCCTCGGCACCGACCGCTTCCGCGATTACGCGATCGACGGCGAATACCACTACGACGGCGGCGATCATCTCGTCTCGGCGCACGTGCTCGGGATCCGGGAGAAGCAGACGCTCGATGGGGCGTTCGCGGCGGGGCTTGCTTCCAACGCGACCAACAGGCTGCGCACCACGCGAGCTGACGTGCACTACTGGTATAGGCGCACGGTCGGCGGCGGCTTCGGGGTGTTCTCGACCACCGGCAGCGAGGACCAGATGCGTTACAACAACGGCGAGGCGGTCCATGGCAGCATGAACGGCAGCCCGAACACGCGCGGCTGGATGCTCGACCTCAATTACCTGCCGGTGCAGAACGTGAAGCTCGCGCTGCGCTACACCTCGTACTCCAAGTTCAACGGCGCGAGAAGCGACTACGACGGCTTCGGCCGGAACGCGAAGGATAACAACAGCGTATTCCTGCTGGGTTGGTTCATGTTCTGAGAGAAAGGGGCACCGTGAAAAAACTTTTCGCTTGCATCGCGGCGGGCGCGTTGGCGCTCGCCGCGCCGACGGCCGGCGCGGCCGGCGGCAAAGAAATCTACGGCAAGGCGTGTGCCGTCTGCCATACCGCCATGCCGCCGAAATTCGGCGACAAGGCGGCGTGGGCGCCGCGTATCAAACTCGGCGTGGACGTGCTCGTCGCCTCGGTAATCAAGGGCAAGGGAGCAATGCCGCCCAATGCGGGAAACAAGTCGCTTTCGGAGGCCGACATCCGGGCTGCGGTCGAATACCTCGTTTCGGAGTCGAAGTGAGTTCCCTGAAGCGGGGCCGTGGCGGCTTTTCTGACGTTCCTTGAAGGCTAGGGGTTTGAATCACGTGCGCTAGAGTCGGAACGCCCGCCGGCTCGTAGGTTGTTCCCATGAAGGTGGAACTGACATGATCGGACGATGCTCCGGATCGGTTGCGCGCGCTACCAGTTACCGATGCCGGGACCTCCCATGATTGAAATCGGCGAGGCGCGCGAGCTCGACTTCGCGCTGCTGATCGCCGATCTTTCCGGATATACGGCGTTCACCGAAACGCACGGCGCGCTATATGCCTCGGAGATCGTGCTCCGGTTCCAGGGCCTCGCTGCGGCGAGCCTGGAGCCCGGCGTTACGGTCGTCAACAGCATCGGTGACGACGTCTTCTGCGCCGGCGCGGATACGCTTGCCGTGGTCCGGACGGCGTTGCGCCTTCGCGAAGGCGTCGAGAGCCAGGCGGACTTCCCCAATATTCGGACGGGCGTTCACTACGGCCGGATCGTCGAGCGCGAGGGTCAACTCTTCGGCGGCCCGATCAACCTCACCGCCCGGGTCGCGGGCCACGCGGTAGGCGGGCAGATTCTCTGTACCGAGCCGGTCGTGCACGCGGTGCGCGGCATCGCTGAAATCGAAGTGCGGGCGATAGGGGAAAGGCGATTCAGGAACGTCGCCCGCCCCGTACCCGTGTTCGAGTTGACGCGCGCGAGCGCGGCGCCGAGGGCCTTTGTCATCGATCCGGTTTGCAGGATGCAGGTCGAACTGGCCAGGGCCGTCGCGACGATCGCTCACGCGCGAGCGACCTTCCACTTCTGTTCGCTGAAATGCGCGCGCGAATTTGCGAACGCGCCGGATCTCTATATTGGCAATGTTTGAACTCGGTAAAAGAAGCGCATGCATCATAGGGGTATTGCTCAATGCGGTACTGACGGCGATCGCTGAAGCGAAGATTGTTGTTGGAGCGCCAGTCGATCATTGACCTTTCTAAGGGAACATCGGTAGGCGCAAACTGACACTTCCTGTTCTCCTGCTTGCATTCGCCAGTGCCGCGTTCGCCGCGGAGCCGCAGACCATCGAGTTGAAAGATGGCGGCAAGATCGTCGTCGACGAAAAAGGAGCCATGGCCCACACCGATGCCGCCGGCAATCGCGTGAAGATGAGGGACGGCAAGGTCATGGTGGCCAAGGATGGCAGCAAGGTGATGATGAAGAACAACGCCATCTGGAAGACGATCACGGAGAGCCCGGCCACTGATTCACCTCAGCGGCTGTCGCCCGCCGCTGGCTTGGCCGTCAAGCGCCGATCGAGGGACCGGGCCCTCGAACCACTTCCACGTGCAGCTCGGCCGAATCGAGGTCGGTGCATCCGACGGGTGAGTGCGAGATCGCCCAGGTGACGAGTTCTCGCAGCTCGGCCTCTTGGACGCCGGATGCGCCCACCCTCACGCTAACGCGCAGTTGATCCATGTCCAGGTGAACTTGTTCCCCGAGGCCGAGCATGCCACGGGTGTCGCTCTCGCTCGAGACTTTGACCTCGATCGCCGTCAGCGCGATACCGCGCTGCGCCGCGCGTAGGGCGATTGCCGTGGCATTGCACGCGGCGAGAGAGGCCCTCATGAACCACCCGGGATTCGGGGCCGTGGCGCCGCCACCGAGCGCGACCGGCATGCCCGTGACGAAGCTTTCGCCCTGCTCCCCGCTTACGCGGCATCGCAGCCCATGTTCCAGCGTCGCTGTCGCCGGCGTGCTCTTCGGCGCGCCTTCTCCGGCCGTTCGCGAAAAACGGCCGACAGGGTTTCGAGGGCGGCCCTGACGGACGCCGTCACTGCTTCCCCTCCGTCCATGCGGTCTGTGCGAGTGAGAGCCCGCCGGCATTCGGAGTTTCGCCCGAGGCGTTCATCGGATCGCGACCGTTCACGCGGATGACCGAATAACAATAAACCTTCCAATGATCGGAAGGTCGAGCGGCAGCTTCGACAGGACATCGAAGACTTCGCCGACGTGGGACTGCCGGCTGGCGTGAACTTTCGTGGAAGATCTCGGTCCTCTAGTCACCGGTACGATTGCGATTCACAATTTGTCGCCGTTGCGGCGCCGTCCGTGGACTCAAAAGGAGGGATCAGGTGAATCGCGTACTCATGGCTGTTGCGCTGTCTGCACTGGTCCCGCTCGCGCTCGCGGCTGGCGACGCGAAGCGCGGCGCGCAGCTCTTCCGGCAATGCCTGGCGTGCCACTCCGTGCAGCCGGGCGAGCACCTCACCGGGCCCAGCCTCGCTGATGTCACGGGTCGAAGGGCCGGCAGCGCGCAGGGATTCCGGCGCTACTCCGACGCGCTCAAGCAATCCGGCGCCGTCTGGGACGAGGCCACGCTCGACAAATGGCTCGCCGATCCGGAGAAGCTCATCCCGGGCAACAACATGACGTTTCCCGGCGTGCGCGACGCGAAGGCGCGCCAAGACCTCATTGCCTATCTGAAGACCGCGGCGGAGCACAAGGCGCCTGCAGCCGACCAAAAGGGCGGGCGCGGCGGGATGATGCACATGCAGGCGCGCAAGCTGGACCTGAAGTCGGCGCCGCCCGAAGGCCGCGTGACCGCGATCAGGTATTGCGGCGACACCTACACGGTCGACACGGCGGACGGCAAGAGCCAGAAGATCTGGGAGTTCAACCTGCGCTTCAAGTCCGATTCGGGCAAGCTTGGCCCTGCTCCGGGCAAGCCGGTCGTGGTCGGCGCCGGCATGCGGGGCGACCGCGCATCGATCGTATTTGCCTCTCCCGGAGAAATGAGTGGCGCGTTCAAGCAAAGCTGCGAGTAGCGCAGCCTGCCTGCTCGCAGCTCTGCTCGCCGCGTGTTCGGAGACATCGGCCCCTGAATCGCGCACCAACCCGCGCGACGCAGCGGTAGTCGAGCGCGGCGCGAAAGTTTACGCGGAGCACTGCGCCGCCTGCCACGGTGCGAAGCTCGAGGGCCAGCCGAACTGGCGCGAGCGCCTGTCGAACGGGCGCATGCCGGCGCCGCCGCACGACGAGAGCGGCCATACGTGGCACCACACGGACCAGGTCCTGTTCGGCATCACGAAGCTCGGGCTCGTGCCGGGGAAATATGCGCCGCCAGGCTATCAGAGCGATATGCCGGCATTCGGGGACAAGCTCTCAGACGACGAGATATGGGCCGTGCTCTCGTTCATCGAGAGCCACTGGAAGTCGAAGAAACTTCTGGATACCCGCGCCGAGATCATCCGCAACGCGAAGCGATGACCGCGCCCTGGTTTCGCGACCGCAATGCCCGGTCATTCGTCGCGCGGCGCTTCCTGCCCTGGTTTGCTGGGCTCAATCTCGTCTGGGAAACGCTGCAGATCCCGCTGTACACCCTCTGGACCGAATCCCCGGCGCGCGAGATAGCCTTCGCGATCGCTCATTGCACGATCGGCGACGTCCTTATCGGCGTCTCGGCGCTCGCGCTGGTGCTGACGCTCACCCGGGCGCCTGCGGCTACGGACTGGCGTTGGAACAGAATCGCCGCGCTGCTGGCGCTCGCTGGAACGGGCTACACCGCGTTCAGCGAATGGATGAACACCCAGCTCGGCCACTGGACCTATTCGGCGTTGATGCCGACGCTTGCAGTTGGCGGAATCGAGATCGGGGTATCGCCGCTCGCGCAATGGCTTGTCGTGCCGCCGGCAGCCTTGTACCTCGCACGCCGTCATGGTCGATACGGGTAATTCCCACGTCGCGCTGCTTGGCGCGGCGAGCATGACGCCAAGCTAAGCGCAGCAGCCTCGACTCTGCTGGACTGGCGGGCAGGGCACCGAGCCATAGCTGCAGAACACACAACAGTCGCCGGCTTTCGGCTTGCTGCGCGCGCCGCAAGCTTGGCAATGCCAGAAAAACAGGCACGCGTCCGTCGGCATGATCTCGGCGCTTGCATGACCGCACGCGGGGCAGGTCAGAGTACTTTCGAAAATGACGCCGCTCATGGCCGTCGGATGGTTGCCGGATAGCCTGCATTGGTCACGGCTTTGGCAAGCGCATCGGTGGTGACGCAGTCAGGATCGTAGGTCGCTTCAGCGCTCTTCGTCGCGAGGTCGGCCTTGGCTGCGAGCACGCCCGGCACGCGCTCCAGCGCCTTTGTCACCGAAATTGGGCAAAGGGAGCAGTTCATACCCGGCACATCGAGCACGACACGCTTCGTTTCGCCCGCGTGCGCGCCCAACGCCAGCGCCGCAGCAAGCGCGCTAAGCCAGAAGCTGCGGGCCATAGAAAGGAAAGAGCACGAGCAGTTTGGCGACGACCAACGTCACCCAGAATGCGACGCGCTGCCGGCGGCGCACGGCGGGGCTGGCGCAGGCGCTTTCAGGCGCGCAAGGCGCAGGCTTCAGGTAGAGACGGTAGGAGGCGTAGCCGAAAGCGCCGACCGCGACTGCCACGAACGCATAGTAGAAGCGCTCCAGCTCGCGCAGTTGCGCGACCCACGCACCCCCGATGCCCGCTGTCACGAGCACCAGCGGCAGCACGCAGCAGGCCGACGCGCCGATAGCGGAGATGGCGCCGGCAGCCATTGAGGTCGATTCGGGGGCGGGACTCTTCAAGGGCGCCGAGCGTACACTCCGTACCTGACTACGGAGTCAAGGGGTTCCCCCATGGCGGAGATGACGATAGGCGCGCTGGCGAGGGCCCCGGGCGTCGGCGCGGAGACCGTGCGCTTCTTTCTATCAGCGGCGAGGACTGATGGAGGAGCCCGGCCGCCCGCCGGGTGGCGTGCGCCGCTATGGCGCCGAAGCGATCGCGCGCCTGGGGTTCATCCGGCGCGCGCAGGAAGTCGGCTTTTCTCTCGATGAGGTGAAGCACCTGCTGACGCTGGGCGAGACACCCTCCTGCCGTGGAGCAAGGGCTCTTGCAGCGAAAAAACTCGAGCTGGTCGACGCGCGCCTGCGCAGCCTGCAACGCATGCGCCGCGCGCTGGCTGAATTGATCAAGCAGTGCGATGCCGGCGGCAAGCGCCGCTGTCCCATCATCGAAGGCCTAGCGCGCGAAACCTAGGAGTCTGCGCGGCAGGAGGTTGAGTTGATGGTCATCGAGATGGTGTGGTGAAGCGTTAAACGATGATGACGACAAGCTACCTTCCATACCATCCGGGGCAGCAGAATTTGCTGCCATCGTCG
>JBASCW010000154.1:0-2467 GCA_049651845.1 Burkholderiales bacterium
GCGCGAGGTCGGCCGCATCGAGGCGCGCGACCGGCTGGCCGGCGCGCACCACGCTGCCCACCTCGACCAGGCGCTCGACCATCTTGCCGCCGACGCGGAACGACAGGCGCACCTCGTGGCGCGGGCGCAGCTCGCCCGCGAACTCGGCGCTGCGCGGGCCCGCGTGCTCGCCTACGGTGAGCACGCGCACCGGGCGTACCGGCTCGGCCTTGGGCTCGGTTTCCCCGGCGCAGGCGGCGAGCGTCGCCGCGAGCGCGGATACGGCAATCCATTGCCACGTTGATTTCATGTCAGCCTCTCCTGGCCGCGTTGCACGGCCGAATTCCAAAGGTCCGTCAGGGCTTCGCCGATCTGCTGCTCGAAGTCGATGCGCAGCGCTTCCGGCTCGCGGGCGGCGCCGCGGCGCGCCGGCGCGCCCTGGCGCAGCGGCGAGGCCGACAGCTGCCAGAGCCCGAGCATCATTGCGTAGCAGATCTTCAGCAGCGTGGCGCCCTCGCCGGGCTGCAGGCCCGGGTAGAGCTGCTCGATGCGCGCGCCGATCGAGGTCAGCCGCGCGGCAACCAGCTCGCGGTGCGCCTGCGTCGCCGCGGGCGAGACGCTGCGCTCGAGCGCGCCGTGGCAGCTCGTCGACAGGCGGAAGAATTCCGGGCGGCGCTTGAGGAAGCCGAGCACGGCGTCGCGCACCGCGGCGGCGGCGACGCGCGGCTGCGCCAGCACCGCTTCCAGCGCGGCGAACATCTCCTGCATCTGCGCGTCGTGCACGGCGAGCAGCACGTCCTCGCGCGAACGGAAATACAGGTACACGGTCCCCTTGGCGAGGCCCGCGCGACGCGCGATGTCCTCGACCACGAAGCTGGCCGCCGGGTCCTTGCGGATCAGGCCCTCGGCGGCGGCGACGATCGCCGCGCGGCGCTCGGACTTGTCCTGGGGCGCCACCGCGCGCCGGCGCCCTCTTAATTGACTCTTGGTCATTTGCGGCCAGATGCTAAGTGACCGGCGGTCAGATCGTCAACGTGAATATTCCCGCTACAATCCCGCCATGACACAAGCCCTTGAGGCGATTGAGATTGAGACTGGCGCGGCGCCCGGCGCGGCGGTGATCTGGCTGCACGGGCTGGGCGCCGACGGGCACGACTTCGAGCCGGTGGTGCCCGAGCTGCGGCTGCCCGCGCACAAGCCCGTGCGCTTCATATTTCCGCACGCGCCGCAGCGCCCCGTCACCATCAACATGGGCATGCGCATGCGCGCCTGGTACGACATCGTGCAGCTGGGCGGCGGCGGCGAGGACGAGGCCGGCATTCGCGACTCGCAGGGCCTGCTGGAGAAGCTGATCGCAAAGCAGAAGCAGCAGGGCATCGCGGCGCGCAGGATCGTGCTCGCGGGGTTCTCGCAGGGCGGCGCGATCGTGCTGCAAACCGCGCTGCGCCACCCCGAGCGGCTGGCGGGCGTGCTGGCGCTGTCGACCTATCTGCCGCTGGCGGGCAAGCTGGAAAAGGAGCGCAGCGCGATGAACGCCGACGTGCCGATCTTCATGGCGCACGGTGCCCACGACAACATGATCCCGATGTTCCGCGCCGCTCAGTCGCGCGACGCGCTGCAGGCGCTGGGCTACGACGTGGAGTGGCACGACTACCCGATGCCGCACTCCGTATGCCCGCAGGAACTCGCGGACATCGCCGAGTTCCTGCTCAGGGTTCTCTGATCCGCTCCCTGCGATAGGCTAGGTTTCTCGAATCAATTCTCGAAACCTGGCGATTTCGTAGTCTTCACCCCGCTCGGCGACCGCCTGCGGGATGTAGACGTGCTGGCGCTCGCCGCGCGCCACCTCGAGGTTCTGCGCCAGCGCGAACACGCCGGGCTTGAGCACGATGCGCGCCTCGGTCGCATCGCCGTTCCTGAGCAGCACGCCCTGCTCGGTCACCGTCTTCACGCCGCTCACGGCGAATCTGGACAGCACCGGCGACTTGGACAGCGTCTCGATGCCCACGCGCGCCTGCCGGCCCGAGGTCTTGTTGACGCGGCGCACCACGCCGAGCACCCAATTGCTGCCGCCCTCGGGCTGCAGCGCGAGCAGCGCGCCGACGCGCAGCCAGTCGCCCTTCAGGTGCGGCACCACCGCGCCGAAGCCGCCCGCGCTCACGTTCTCGACGATCCAGCTTTCCGATTTCTGATTGTCGAAGTCGAGCGAGTCGCCGCCGCCCAGCACGCCGATCACGCCTTCGTAGCCGTAGGTGACCGACAGGCGCGACTTCACCGCGTGGCGCGGCGCCTTGCGCTCGGGCGCGTTCGGCGACCAGTACAGGTGCAGGTGGCGAGCCACTGCCTGCACCGCGTCCAGATCGAAACTGCCGCCCAGGTTCACCTCCGGCGGCAGCTGGCCGCCGACCATGAGGCGCTCGGCGAGCCCGTGCACCCCGTCCAGCGCCGCTCCGGCGCCGAAGCAGCGCAACCCCGGGCCGGCCTGCGG
>JBASCW010000155.1:0-3168 GCA_049651845.1 Burkholderiales bacterium
GCCCCCGCCCCCGCCCCGGCCGCCGCCGACCCGGCGCGCCTCGCCGAAGCGGTCGATCGCGCCAACCGCCTCATCGGCGCCACCGCCCGCGACCTGCGCTTCCAGATCGACCGGGAGACCGGAAAGCCGGTCGTGCAAGTCATCGACAAGGCATCCGGGAGCCTGGTGCGCCAGATACCGGCCGAGGAAATGATCGCGATCGCGAAAGCGCTGGACCGCATGCAGGGCCTGGTGATCCACCTCAAGGTCTGATTCCGGGCCCCGGGACGATGGCGATCCAGTCACAGGGAATCGGCTCCAACCTCGACATCAACAGCATCGTCACGCAGTTGATGGCGGTCGAACGCCGTCCGCTGTCGCTGCTCGCAAGCGAAGCGCAGGGGTACCGCGGACGGATCTCCGCCTGGGGAACGCTGAAGAGCGCGCTGGCCTCGTTCCAGACCGCCATGAAGCAGCTCGACGGCAGCGCGAAATTCCGCGCCTATCAGACCAGCGTGAGCGATGCCACGCTGGTGTCCGCGAGCGCCGGCGGCCAAGCCTCGCCCGGAACGCACAGCGTGGAGGTCGGCGCCCTCGCCCAGCAGCACAAGCTGCGCTCCGCGGCGTTCGCCGGCCTGCTCGACCCGGTCGGCACCGGCACGCTGAGCATCCAGTACGGTAGCTACGATTCCGGCGCGAACACGTTCACCCTGAATCCGGCCAGGGCCGCGCAGAGCGTGGCGATCGGCGCCGGCCAGAACACGCTCTCGGGCGTGCGCGACGCGATCAATCAGGCGGGCGTCGGCGTCTCCGCCTCGATCGTGAACGACGGCGCCGGCAACCGCCTGGTGCTCACCTCGACCGACAGCGGCGCGGCGAACAGCCTGAAAATCACGGTGAGCGACGACGATGGCGGCCATGCCGACCTCGCCGGACTGTCGCAACTCGCCTACGATCCAACCCAGGGCGCCGGAACCGGCCGCAACCTGACGCAGTCGGTCGCGGCGCAGAACGCTTCGGCCGTGATCGACGGGATCACCGTGAGCAAGGCATCCAACGTCATCAGCGACGCGGTCGCGGGCACAACGCTGACGCTACTCAAAGCCGCGCCCGGCGCGCCGACCACCCTCAGCGTGAGCCGCGACGGCGCAAGGACAGAAGAAGCCGTCGAGAGTTTCGTCAAGGCCTACAACGACGTCGCGAAGTCGATCTCCGACATCACACGCTACGATGCCGCGAGCAAACAGGGGGGCACGCTCCAGGGCAACGCCGCCGTACTCGCGATCCAATCGCGGTTGCGCGCGACGCTTTCCGCCGCGGTTTCCACCGGAGGGGCCTACACCGCGCTGTCGCAGATCGGCGTCGCTTTCCAGAAGGACGGTACGCTCGCGCTCGACGCAGCCAAGCTGCGGAGCGCGGTCGAGGCGCATTTCGAGGACATTGCGGCGCTGTTCGCGAGCACCGGCAAGGCCAGCGACTCGCGCGTGAGCTACCTCGGCGCGAGCGCGAACACGCAGCCGGGCGCATACGCGGTCGCGGTGACGCAGGTGGCGACGCGCGGCGCGCTGGCAGCCAGTCAGGCGGCCGGCCTCATGATCACCGCGGGCGTCGACGACCAGCTGGCGTTCTACGTCAACGGCACCGCCGCCTCGGTGACGCTCGGCGCCGGAACCTACGCGAGCGCGACCGCGCTCGCCGCCGAACTGCAAACCAGGCTCAACGGCTCTGCCGGCCTGGTCCAGGCGGGAATCACGGTCCAGGTGACGCAATCGGCGGGCGTACTCAGCGTCACTTCCGACCGCTACGGCTCGGCATCCGCGGTTTCCGCGCCGACCGGCAACGGCGCCGCGGGACTGTTCGGCGCCGCGCCGGTGGCGACCGCCGGCGTGGATGCCGCGGGGACCATCAACGGCGCCGCGGCCACGGCGAGCGGACAGTCGCTCACCGGAGCGGCCGGGGACGCGAGCGAGGGCCTGCGGCTCACCGCGGCGGTACCGGCTCCGGCGGCCTATGGAACGCTCAGGTTCTCGCGCGGCTACGCCGCGCAACTCGCCGCCTTGATGGACGGCTATCTGGCGGCCGGCGGCGGCATCAGCGGCCGCCTCGAGGGGCTGAACTCGAGCCTGAAGTCGAATGCCAGCCGCCAGGACGCATTCAATGCGCGGATGGTCGACGTAGAGGCGCGCATGCGCGCGCAGTTCACGGCGCTTGATCGCATGATTTCCAGGATGAACAGCACCAGCACCTACTTGCAGCAGCAACTTTCCAATCTGCCCAAACCGTACGCGCAAGACCAGCGGAGCTGAAAAATGAGTTTTGTCCGTCCCGGAGCGGTCGCGGCGTATGCCCGTGTCGGCGTCGAATCCGGGGTCGAAAGTGCCGACCCGCACCGCCTGATCCTGATGCTGTTCGAGGGCGCACTGGTCGCGATCGGCCGCGCGCGCGCCGCAATGCTGGCGCGCGACCCACGCACCAAGGGCGAGTGCGTGTCGCGGGCGATCCAGATCGTCGAGCAGGGGCTCAAGGCGAGCCTGGACGAGGCGGCCGGCGGCGAACTCACGCGGCAGCTGCGTTCGTTGTACGACTACGTCGCCGGGCGCATGCTGATCGCGAGCGCAAGCAACGACCCGGCCGGCCTGGATGAAGCCGCGCAGCTGCTCGGACAACTGAAGGACGCCTGGGAAGCGATGCCCGCTGCGGCGCAGCTGCGCTCCTCGGCACCGTCCGCGGTCACGCGGCCGGCGGCCGCGCGCTGATCCGCATGGAGCGCGACGCGCTGTCGTACTACGAGGAGGTCGCGGGGGCCAGCGGCCGGATGCTGCGCGCCGCGCAGGATTCCGACTGGGATGCCTTGATCGAGCAGGAAAAGGTTTGCGCCGGACTGATCGAGGCGTTGCACGCCGCGGACGCGGCGCGCAAGCTCGGCGGCGACGCGCTGCTTCGCAAGGCCGCGATCATCCGGCAGGTGCTCGCCGAGGACGCGGAAATCCGGCGCCTGACCCAGCCGTGGCTGCTGGACCTCGAGCAACTGCTGCGCGCATCGACGAACCATCTGCGGCTCGGCGACACCTACCGCTAGGCGCGAACCCGCCATGCCGCCCGAGGACACCCGCGTACGCCCCAACCCGGTGATTGCGCCGCCGCCGGTGGCGCCCGCCTCGCGCGAACGCCGCCCGCGCCCACCGGCGC
>JBASCW010000156.1:0-17095 GCA_049651845.1 Burkholderiales bacterium
GCGCGGCGGCCGGGACGAAGCGCAGGCGCGCTGCGCCCGAGCGTTCGCGCTGCCACTCGAACGCCAGGCCAGCGATCGCGGCCAGGATCGCGAGCGACAGCGCCGCGTAGACGAGGTTCGTGCGCCGCGCGCTGTCGGTGATCGGGATCGGCCGGTGCGCCGAGGGCGCGGCCGCGGTGTTGTCGGGCGCCGCGACGCGCGCGGCGATGCGCTGCACCAGCGGCTCGGGATCGAGCTTGAGCAGGCGCGCGTAGGCGCGCACCATGCCGCGCGCGAACGTGCCCGTGGGCAGTGCCTCGTAGCGGTCGTGCTCGAGGGCCTCGATCTGGCGCGCCGCGAATTTCAGCTGCTGCGCGACGTCGGCAACCGTGAGGCCCAGCGCCGCGCGTGCCCGCGACAGCTCTTCGCCGACGCCGTCGCCGGCGTCGTTGCGCTCAGTCATAGTCGCCGCGCTGCAGCAGCTGGAACTCGCGCGAGCCGTTGTAGCGGCGCCGCAGCTGGTTCGCGTAGGAGTTCTCGGCGACGCGCTCGCCGGCCTTGCGCTCGATGCGCAGCGCGAGCCAGAGCGACTCGGCGGTCGGCTCGACCACCTTGTTGAAGCGCGCCACGTGCTTGCGCGCGTCGTCCAGGTTGCCCTGCTTGTAGCGCAGCTGCCCCATGTTCAGCAGCGAGATCGGGTCGTTCGGCTCCTGCCTGAGCGCGCGCTGGAAGTAGTCCTCGGCGTCCTTGAGATTGTCCTTGCGCATCGCGCACTGGCCGGCGGCCGCATACGAGCGCCACGGCGTCGGATACAGGGGGTTGCGCACCGCCTGCAGGAAATACTTGATCGACTCGGCTTCGCGCCCCGTGAAGCACAGGAACAGGCCGTAGTTGTGGTTGATGTCCGGGTCGCTGGGCGACAGGCGCAGGCCGCGCTCGAAGTTGGTCTGCGCGAGCGCGTTCTCGCGCAGCTCCATGTACACCAGGCCGAGCATGCTGTAGGCGGGCGCATAGTTGGCGTCGGCCGCAGTGGCGATGCGCAGCTCTTCGAGCGCGACCGCCATGTTGCCGCGCCCGTAGTAGAGCGAAGCGAGCTCGGTATGGATCTTGGCGCGGTTGCGCGGATCGCCGGGATCGCCGGCGACGCCCGCCGACTCGATCTTCGGCTCTTCCTGCGACGACGATACATTGAGCGAACCACAGCCGGCGAGCAGCGCGGCGCCTGCGGCGAGCGCCCCCAGCAGCAGTCGCTTGGGGCAGGCGGTCATGCGCGCAGCTCCGCGATCGGGATGCCGCGGCTGCGCCGCGTGCGGTCGTCCACCTCGCCCGCGAGCTGCCCGCAGGCGGCGTCGATCCCCTCGCCACGCGTCTTGCGCGTGGTCACGGTGAGGCCCGCGCGCTGCAGCACCTCTGCGAAGCGCCGGATGCGCTCGGGCGAGGTGCGCTGGAAGCCGGAATCCGGGAACGGATTGAACGGGATCAGGTTGAACTTGCAGCGCACCCGGGCAGCGATGCCGAGCAGCGCCTTGGCCTGCGCATCGGAGTCGTTGACGCCGTCCAGCATCACGTACTCGAAGGTGATGAAGTCGCGCGGCGCGCGCTCGAGGTAGCGGTTGCAGGCGGCGAGCAGCTCGCGGATCGGGTACTTGCGGTTGATCGGCACCAGGCGGTCGCGCAGCGCGTCGTCGGGCGCGTGCAGCGACACCGCGAGCGCGACCGGGCATTCGGCCGCGAGCCGGTCCATCCCGGGCACCACGCCCGAGGTCGACACCGTGACGCGCCGGCGCGACAGGCCGTAGCCGTTGTCGTCGATCATCAGGCGCGCCGCGGGGATCACCGCGTCGAGGTTCATCATCGGCTCGCCCATGCCCATGAACACCACGTTGCTCACGGCGCGCGTGCCGCCGGCGTGCACGCCGAGTGCCGCGTTCGCCAGCCAGAGCTGGCCGACGATCTCGGCCGCGCTCAGGTTGCGGTTGAAGCCCTGCTTGCCCGTCGAGCAGAAGGCGCAGTCGAGCGTGCAGCCGGCCTGGCTGGACACGCACAAGGTGCCGCGGCCCTCCTCGGGGATGAACACCGCCTCGACGGCGTTCGCGCCGTCGACCTTGATCAGCCACTTGCGCGTGCCGTCCGCCGAAGTGCTGTCGCCGACCACCGCGGGCGGCTCGATCGCGGCCGCCGCGCCGAGCTTGGCGCGCAGCTCCTTGGCGAGGTCGCTCATCGACGCGAAATCGGCGGCGCCGCGGCGGTGAATCCACTTCAGGACCTGGCGCGCGCGAAACGGCTTCTCGCCCAGACCGGCGAAGAACCGCTCCATGCCCCGCGCGTCGAGGCCGAGAAGATTGGTGGCCATGGCCTTACCTCGGAAACACCTCGTAGCCGGGGAAGAAATACGCGATCTCGGTGCGCGCGGTCTCCGGGCCGTCGGAGCCGTGCACCGCGTTGGCGTCGATGGATTGAGCGAAATCCGCGCGGATCGTTCCCTCGTCCGCCTTCTTCGGGTCGGTGGCGCCCATCAGCTCGCGGTTCCTGAGGATCGCGTTCTCGCCCTGCAGCACCTGCACCAGCACCGGCCCGGAGATCATGAACGCCACCAGGTCCTTGAAGAACGGCCGCTCGCGGTGCACGGCGTAGAAGCCCTCGGCCTGCGCGCGCGAAAGGTGCATCATGCGCGCTGCGACGATCTTCAGGCCCGCGGCCTCGAAGCGCGCGAGAATCTGTCCGATCACGTTTTTCGCGACCGCATCGGGCTTGATGATGGAAAAGGTGCGTTCTACTGCCATGCCAGGGTCCTCAGTGAAGCGGTTGATTGATCGAAGAGTATAGCATGATCGGGCGCAGTTCATCATAAAAACAAGGGCTTATCTACATGTATCGCACCCTGAAACTCGAAAGCAAAGGCGCCGTCGCCACGGTCACGCTGAATCGCCCCGAAGCGCGCAACGCGATGTCCGCGCAGCTGATGCGAGAGATGATCGGCTGCGCCGGCAGGCTCGCCGCGCGGCGCGACCTCGACGTGGTCATCGTGCGCGGCGCCGGCAAGTGGTTTTCGGCGGGTGCGGATCTGCGCGATGCGCGGCGCTGGGGCAACGGCGAGCTGCCGTTCGACCAGCAGCGCGAGATCGCCTCGCTCGGCTACCGCATGGCGCGCGCCTGGGAGGAGCTGCCGCAGATCACCATCGCGGCGATCGAGGGCTACGCGATCGGCGGCGGCCTCGCGCTCGTCGCGGCGCTCGACTGGCGCGTGATCGCGGCCGATGCCTTCGTCTCGCTGCCCGAGATCGCGCTCGGCATCCCGCTCACCTGGGGCACGCTGCCGCGGCTGGTGAACCTCGTGGGCCCGGCGCGCGCCAAGCGCCTGGCCATCCTCTGCGAGCGCATCCCGGCCGCCGACGCGCAGCAGATGGCGCTGGTGGACTACGTAGCGCCGCCGGGCAAGGCGCTGGCCGCGGCACGCGCGCTCGCCAAGCAGGTCCTCGCCCTGCCTCGCAATTCGGTGCGCATGACCAAGGAGTCGGTCAACGCCTACGCCAGCATCGGCGCGCACGCCGCGAGCCACATGGCGCACGACCAGGTGCAGCTCGCTGCGGCCAGCGCCGAAGCGCGCGCCGCGCGCGAGGCTTTCGCCACTAGGAAAGCGAAGGCCGCCAGCGCGGCACGATCCCCAGGGCGCGGCCGACGCTGAGGAATTTCGCGTCCACGCCGAGCCCCGGCGCCCATACCAGAGCGTCGCCGCAATAAAGCAGCGGCAGCCGCGCCCGCTCCCAGGGCGGGACGCCGGCTTCCTGGAACAGGTTCTTGAGCGTGCGGCGCGGGCGGCGCGGATCGGGCTGCAGCCGCTCGCCGCCCGAGCGCAGCCGTACCTGCAGCGCCTTGCCGTCGAGAGCCTTGCGGGCAATGCCGCGGCCACGCGCGCGTCTGAAGCGCAGCTCACCTCCGAGTGCAGGAATGTTGATTCGCGATTCGCCTTGCCAGGTCAGGGGCAGAAAGGGGCTGTCCGGATTCTTCTTCGTCACATAGGTCTTACCCCGGTAAAGACGAAGAACCTTGCCTTCGTGCTCAATGGCCCCCTTCCCCGCGCCCAGCTGCTTCAGCATTTCCACCAGCTTCGCTTCGCTGGGCGCGCGCAGGCCCTTGCCCTTCAGGTAGGCGCGCAGCAGGCTGCGCGCGTCCACCTGCGTGGCCGCGAAATGCCGCGCCGCGCGCGCGAGGTTCTCGCGCCAGCGCGGGAAACGCGTTTCCAGCATGGGGCCGACGCGCCGGCGCAGGAAATTGCGCGTGAGCGCCTCGTCCGCGTTCGACTCGTCCTCGATCCAGGCCAGGCGGTGCTCGGCGGCGTAGGCGCGGATCGCGCCGCGCGGCATGCCGAGCAGCGGCCGCAGCAGCTTCTTGCGGCCGAGCCTGCCCACCGCAGGCATGCCGCTTGCGCCCTCGACGCCCGCGCCGCGCAACAGGTTGAAGAGGACGGTTTCGGCCTGGTCGTCGAGATGGTGCGCGAGCGCGATCGCGTCCGCGGGCGCCTCGGCGAGGGCTGCGCGGCGCGCTGCACGCGCCGCCGCCTCCAATCCCAGCTTGCTTTTCCGGACCTTGACCTTGATGGCCTTGAAAGGAACTTCCAGATCAAGGCAGAGTTTCGAGCAGAATCGCTGCCAGTCGTTGGCGTTGGGGCTCAGGCCGTGATGGACGTGGACCGCCGAGAGCCGGAAGCCCAGGCGCGGCGCGAGGCCGCGCAGGACGTGCAGCAGCACCACCGAATCCAGGCCGCCCGAAAGTCCCACCGCCACGCGCTTGCCTCGCATGGAGGCGAGCGCCGCGAGATCAACGTTCTGCGGTTTCCTTGTAGCGGCCATAGGCCATGATGCGCTCGAGGCGCTCCTCCACGAGCTCCTTCGGCTTTTTCTCCAGCAGCTGCAGCAACGCTTCGGCGAGCGCCTTCTTCAGCGACGCCGCGGTCGCCTGCGGGTCGCGGTGCGCGCCGCCCAGCGGCTCGGGCACCACGCGGTCGATGAGGCCCAGGGTCTTCAGGCGGGTGGCGGTGATGCCGAGCGTCTCGGCCGCCTCGGGCGCCTTGTCCGCGCTCTTCCAGAGGATCGAGGCGCAGCCCTCGGGAGAGATCACCGAATAGGTCGCGTACTGCAGCATCAGCACCACGTCGCCCACCGCGATCGCCAGCGCGCCGCCCGAGCCGCCCTCGCCGATCACCGTGACGATGACGGGTGTCTTCAGGCTCGCCATCGCGTACAGGTTGCGGCCGATCGCCTCGGACTGGTTGCGCTCCTCGGCCTCGATGCCGGGATAGGCGCCCGGGGTGTCGACGAACGTGAACACCGGCAGCGAGAACTTCTCCGCGAGCTGCATCAGGCGCAGCGCCTTGCGGTAGCCCTCGGGCCGCGGCATGCCGAAGTTGCGCAGGATCTTCTCCTTGGTGTCGCGGCCTTTCTGGTGGCCGATCACCACGCAGGGCTCGCCGTCGAAGCGCGCGAGCCCGCCGACGATCGAGGCGTCGTCGCCCGCGCTGCGGTCGCCGTGCAGCTCCTCGAAGCCGCTGAACATCATGCCGATGAAGTCGAGCGTATACGGGCGCTGCGGGTGGCGCGCCACCTGCGCGACCTGCCAGGGCGTGAGCCTGGCGTAGATCTCCTTGGACAGCGCCTGGCTCTTCTTGGTGAGGCGCTGGATCTCCTCGGAAATGTCGACCGCCGAATCCTCGTGCGCGTAGCGCAGCTCCTCGATGCGTCCTTCCAGCTCGGCCACCGGCTGTTCGAAGTCGAGAAACACGGTCTTCATAGGGGGGCGATTTTACGCCCCCTTCGAAATCAGTATTCGACCGGCACGGGGTCGAGCGACCGCCACAGGTACCAGGTGGCGACCGAGCGCCAGGGCCGCAGGGTCTCCCCACGGCTGCGCATGGTTTTCAGGGAAATCTTCCTGCCGCCGTGATACGCGATGCGCAGTCCCTTCTGCAGGCCGAGGTCATCCAGCGGGAACACGTCGGGCCGCAGCAGGTTGAACATCAGGAACATCTCCGCGGTCCAGCGGCCGATGCCGCGCACCTGCGTGAGGTCCTCGATCACCTCCTCGTCGCTCATCGCCGGCCATTTGTGCACGTGCACGTGGCCGTCGGCGAAGCGTTGCGCGAGGTCCGTGATGTACTCGCATTTGCGTTCCGAGAGGCCGCAAGCCCGCAACTGGGTCGCTCTTAGTTGAAGAATTCTTTCGGGAACGATTTCAAGAGCAAGCCCTGAAAACCTGTTCCATACGCTCTGCGCTGCCGCAACCGAGATCTGCTGGCCTACGATGGCGCGCGCGAGGGTGTGGAACGGCTCGCCGCGCGGCGCGAGGTGCACGCGCGGATGGCGCCGGATGATGGCCGCCATCACGGGGTCGCGCTGCGCGAGCGAGCGTTTCGCCCGGTCCCAGTATTCGGGTTTCATTCGGAACCGCTCAGCGGCAGGTTCAGGATGAGATTCTGCGGCTTCATCTTCACGGCGCCTTCCTCGTCGGCGGCCAGCGCGAGATAGACCGAACGGCCGGCGATGTCCCGGCGCATCTCGGCCGGCTCGGCGAAGTCCAGGCGAAACAGCGCGAGGATGCGCCGCATGCGGCCGGCTTCGACCTCCTCGCCCGCCCAGAGCGCGTTCAGGATGGCGGTGGCCTCGGCGTCCAGGCCGATGTGCCAGGCCCAGCGCGGCTCCTCGATGTGGCGGATCCCCTGCACGCGCACCTCGATCTGCAGGAAGTGCCGGATCCAGGCTTCGATGACCCGGCAGAACGCATCCAGCGCGGCGCGGCCGTAGGTCAGGCTGATCACGGTGTCGTGTCGCGACTCGCGCTCCCAGTACAGCGCGGCATTCTGCCGGTCGAGCACGTCCAGGTTCGCCGTAGCGGTCGCACCCTGCGCCTCTACGATGAGCCGGCCCAGGCTGCCGTACTTCGAGCCCGAGGCATGCATCTCGACCGTTTCCAGGTCGGCGAGCAGCACGTGGCCGTCCTGTATGGTCGCCTTCTGCTCGCGGAAAAAGATCTCGGCCGCGCGCAGGCGCAGCGAGTCGTCGCAGCCCTCGAGGATGTTGCGCAGCACCACGTGCGCCATCTGCTCCACGAACAGGGGCGGAATGTCCACGCTGCCCTTGAACACGTTCATGTAGCAGCCTTCGACGTTGCCGGCCTGCAGCAGCCGGTCGCGAAAGCGCAGCACCATTTCGTAGTTGTGCCGCGCGTCGGCATCCTTGAGCGCCTCGAGCGCCGCCGGCGGCACGGGGCGCCGCGGCGCGTTCATCAGCGAAGCGTGCAGCGCCCGCTCGGCTTCGCAGGACTCCTCGACCGGGTGAACCTCCGGCCTCAGGTAATAGGCGCGGAGGTAGTCGTCCGTGACCGCGAGGCGGCCGGACGCGTCACGCGCGAGCAGGTGATAGCCGCTGTTACGCCAGAAATCAGGCAGGGGCGAGGACGAGCCGCGAGTGCGCCGCCACGTGCTGCTTGAGGAATTCCATCTGGTCGGAGAGGATCCGCCGATTGGTGAGGATCAGGTACTCCGCCTTGTTCGGCACGTAGGGCGCGTACAGCAGCTCCACGCCGGCTTCCTCGGGCATGCGGTTGCGCTTCTGGCCGTTGCACTGGCGGCAGGCGGTCACCACGTTCATCCAGGTGTCGCGCCCGCCGCGCGACAGCGGCCGGATGTGGTCGCGCGTGAGCCTGAAGAAGCTGTACTCGCCGCCGCAGTAGGCGCACATGTGGCGGTCGCGCCGGAACAGCTCGCGGTTGTTCAGCGGCGGCACCTGGTTGAAGCCGCGCGCGGCGAGCGCCTTGCCCTTGATGGCGACGATCGAGTGCGCGGTGATGCTCGAGCGCTCGCCGGTCATGCGCGAGATGCCGCCGCGGAAGGTGAAGGTTTCCTCGCCCAGCGTCCAAGCAACCAGGTTCTTCGCGTAGTAGAAGCAGGCCTGCTGCCAGCTGATCCAGCGATGCGGAACGCCGTGGTTGTCCAAGGAGAGGATGAGCGGGCCGTCCATATATGTATGTCTGTGTGTGCGCCGTGGCGCGCGGTTTCGGGTGCGGAGGATTCTGCCAAGGACCCCGGTGCTTGGCAATCCCCGAAAAAACAAAGGGCTGTGAGGACAACCTCACAACCCTTGAAGGTGGCCGCGGGCCCTAGCGGTCGCCGACCGCGTCCTTGAAGCCCTGGCCGGCCGCGAAGGCGGGCACGGTCTTGGCGTTGATCTTGATCTCCTTGCCGTTGGCCGGGCTGCGCCCGCTCCTCGCCTTGCGCTTGCGCGGCAGGAAAGTGCCGAAGCCGACCACCGTGACGCGCTTGCCCTTGGCGACGTTATTGACGATCGCGTCGAACACTGCGTTGACTGCTTCGCCGGCCGCCGTCTTGCTCAGGTTGCCGGCGCGCGCCGCCGCGTGGACGAGATCAGACTTGGTGACAACGGATGGCATCCTCTCTCCCCGAACTGGCGAGCGAGCATGATATCGGCATCGATTCGCGAATACAATCGCCGCAGAGAATTTTTTTTGTGCGCTGAGAAATTTTTCCCGAACGCGAAGCATTTTCTGGATTTTTCATTTTGATTCCGGACACATTGCCCGCGCTGCTCGCGCAACGCCTCAACAGCGCGACGCCCGCGCTCCTCGATCGCGGCCGTCCGGTTTCATATCGCGAACTCGCCGACGCAAGCGCGCGCCTCGCGCAAGGTCTGCGCAAGCTCGGCGTGCGCGCGGGCGACTGCATTGCGCTTTGGCTGCCGAACCTGCCCGCCTGGCTCGCCGCGTTTTTCGGCTGCGCGCAGCTCGGCGCCATCGCGGTCTCGGTCAACACGCGCTTCCGCAGCCACGAGCTCGCGGACATCCTGCAGCGCTCGCGGGCCCGCGTGCTGCTGTTCTGGCCGCGATTCAAGGGGATAGACTTCGCCGGGATCCTCGCGGCCTGCGACGCGCGCGCGCTCGGCGCGCTCGAGGCCGCGATCGTCTACGACGAGTCCGGCGCGCCCGCGCCCGCCGCGGTGCTCGGCAAGCCCGCGCATGACTACGCCACGCTCGCTGCCGGCGCGCCGTTGCACGCGAGCGACGCGGCACCGCAAGCCGGCTGCGCCATCTTCACCACCTCGGGCACCACCAGGGCGCCGAAATTTGTGCTTCACGATCAACGCACTGTGCTGAGCCACGCGTTCGACGTGGTGCGGGGCTTCGGCCTCGATGCGCAGTCGGCGCTGCTGCTCGCGCCACCGCTGTGCGGTGTGTTCGGTTTCTGCGGCGCCATGGCCGCGATCGCCGCGGGCCGCCCGTTCGTCATGGCGCCGGCGTGGGAGCCCGGGCAAGCGGCGGCAGCGCTCGTTGCGCACCGCGTCACGCATGCCATCGGCACCGACGAAGCCTGCGCCCAGCTGCTCGATTGCGGTGCCGAGGTATCGTGCCTGCGCTTCTTCGGCTACGCAGCGTTCAATCCCGCGTACGGCGACATCGTGCAGCGCGCAGAGGCCACGGGGCTGAAGCTCGTGGGGCTTTACGGCACGAGCGAGATCCAGGCCCTGTTCGCGCGCCAGGACGAGCGCGCGCCCGCCGCCGAGCGCATGCAGGGCGGCGGCCTGCCGGTCAGCCCGGCCGCGCGCGTACGGGTGCGCGACCCGGAATCCGGCGTACTGCTGCCGCACGGCGCCCAGGGCGAGCTGGAGTTCCTCGCACCCGGCAGCCGCATGGCGGCCTACCACGGCGACCCGGAAGCGACCCGCGATGCATTCACCGAGGATGGCTACTACCGCTCCGGCGACCTCGGCTGCACGCTCGCCGACGGCCGCTTCTTGTATCTCGCGCGCATCGGCGACGCCCTGCGCCTCGGCGGGTTCCTGGTCAGTCCGGCCGAAATCGAGGCGGTGGTGCAGGAGGCACCCGGCATCGCCGCCTGCCAGGTCGTCGGCGTGCCGCGCACCGAAGGCCTGGTGCCGGTTGCGTTCGTCGTGCTCCAGCCAGGAGCGGCGCTCGATGAGCCGGCCGTGGTCGCGCACGTGGCCGCGCGCCTCGCCCGCTACAAGGTTCCGCAGCGCGTGTTCCCGGTCGACGCGTTCCCGGTCACGCCCGGCGCCAACGCCACCAAGATCCAGAAGGGCAAGCTGCGCGAGATGGCGGAGGCGCTGCTACACTAAGGTTTCAAAGGAGGAGTACATGATCAGCCTACGGAAAACCGCGCTGGCCGCCGCGATCGGCACGGCGCTTGCGGCCCCTTGCGCGTCCGCGCTGGCGCAGACCACCCTGACGTTCTCGACCTGGGTACCGCCGACCCACCACCTGAGCGTCTGGCAACGGAACTGGGCGGCCGACCTCGAGAAGGCGACCGCCGGCCGCATCAAGGTGCAGGAACTGCCGAAGGCGCCCGCCGCGCCACCGGGAACGTTCGACGCGGTGAAGGACGGCCTCGTCGATTTCTCCTACGTGACCGCAAGCTACACGCCGGCGCGCCACATCCTGCCGCTGATGGCCGAGCTGCCGGGCGCGGGCGCCACCGCCGAGATCAACTCGGTTGCCTACAGCCGCATCTACTGGAAGCACTTCCACAAGGTCGGCGAGTACAACGGCGTCAAGCTGATGGCGGTCTGGACCCACGGCCCGGGCCAGATGTTCACGAAGAAGACGATGAAGACGCTCGCCGACTTCAAGAACATGAAGATCCGCACCGGCGGCGGCATTTCCGAGCAGGTCATCACGGCGCTCGGCGGCTCGCCCTTCTTCAAGCCGGCGCCCGAGTCCTACGAGCTGCTGAATACGGGCGTGGCGGACGGCGTGTTCTTCCCGTTCGAGTCCATCGTCTCGTTCAAGCTGGACAAGGTGATCGGCCAGGCGACGGTGTTCCCGGGCGGCCTGTACAGCTCGGCGTTCGGCTTCTTCCTGAACCAGGACAAGTGGAACAAACTCTCCAAGCAGGACCAGGACATCGTCGAGAAGATGAGCGGCGAGTTCGCCGCGCGCTCCAACGGCCAATCCTGGGACCGCGCCGACAAGATCGGCCTGGACGCGCTCAAGGCGGCCGGCGCCAACATCGTGCAGGCCGACACGGCCATGATCGCGGAAGCGAAGACGCGCTCGGGACCCATCATCGAGGACTGGATCAAGAAGGCGAGCGCCAAGGTACCCAACGCCAAGGCGATCCTCGACGAGTTCCGCGCCGAGCTGAAGAAGGTCGAGGCCGGGAAGTAACCGGACCGGAACGGCGAGGGGCGCGGCGCGATCCGCGCCCTTTCCTTTTGTGACCACGCCAACACACACCTGGGAACGGCGCGCCGACGCGGTGCTAGGCGTCGCCGCCTCGGCGCTGCTGTTCATGATGATGCTGCTCACGTTCGCCGACGTGGTGGCGCGCTACCTGCTGAACCGGCCGATCCGCGGCGCCTTCGAGATCACCGAGCTCACGCTACTGGTGCTGATCTTCGCGGGATTGCCGCTGGTGTCGCACGCCGACGAGCACGTCACCATGGACTTCATCGACCGGCTGCTGCCGCCGTCGGCGCGGCGCGTGTTGGTGCGCCTGGTGCACGCGGCCTGCGCCGCGCTGATGTTCTTCCTCACCTGGCAGGTCTGGCTCAAGGCCGGCAAGATCGCCGGCTACGGCGACACCACCGACGTGCTGCGCATCACGGTCGGGCCCTTCGTCTACTTCATGGCGATGATGATCGCCCTCACCGGCCTGGTGCACCTCTACAAGGTATTCGAGCCGGGCAACGGCCAGGCTTCCCAGGCCACCACGTGAGGCGGCAGGCATGACCGAGGCGCTGACCGGCCTGCTGGCGATGATGCTGATCGCGCTGCTGCGCATCCCGATCGCGCTGGCGATGGGCGTCGTCGGCATCGTCGGCTACGCCTACATGCGCGACTGGAGCTGGACGGCGGCGTTCGCGACCGTGCAGACCAAGCTCTACGAGACCGGCCGCAACTACACGCTGTCGGTGATTCCGCTGTTCATCCTGATGGGCAACTTCGTGACGCGCGCCGGCATGTCGCAGGAGCTTTTCCGCGCCGCCTACGCCTTCATCGGCCACCTGAGAGGCGGCCTGGCGATGGCGACGATCCTCGGCTGCGCGGGCTTCGGCGCGATCTGTGGCTCGTCGATCGCGACCGCCGCCACCTTCGCCAAGGTCGCCTACCCGTCGATGAAAAAGTTCGGCTACTCGGACCAGCTCGCCACGGGAGCGATCGCCGCCGGCGGCACGCTCGGCATCCTGATCCCGCCCTCCACCATCATGGTGATCTACGGCATCATGACCGGCACCAGCATCGGCAAGCTGTTCGCCGCGGGCATCCTGCCCGGCATCCTCGCCGCTTTCCTGCTGTGCGTCGCCGTCCAGTACGTCACCTGGCGCGATCCCAGGGCCGGCCCGCGCGGCGAGCGCCTGTCCTGGAAGGAGCGCTTCGCGACGCTGCACGGCGTAGGCTGGTTCGCGCTGGTCGGCCTCGGCGTGATCGGCTCGGCGAGCGTCGGGTTGCTGGAATCCGACGACGCCGCGGTGCTGGGCGCGCTCGCCGTGTTCGGCCTGTCGCTGGCCTACAAGGGCGTGACCAGCGTGATCGCGCTGTTCATGCTGGTGATGGGCGGCATCTACGGCGGCGTGTTCACCGCGGTCGAGGGCGCGGGCGTGGGCGCGTTCGGCGCCATGGTGTTCGCGCTCGCGCGCCGCTCGCTCAGCTGGCAATCGCTCTACGCCGCGCTGGTGGAAAGCGCGCGCACCACCTCGATGCTGTTTCTGATCCTTATCGGTGCGCTGATGTTCGCGGAATTCGTGAACATCACGAGTATGCCGAAGGACCTCATCGCGCTGATCACGCACTGGCAGATCAGCCCGACCCTGGTGGTGGCCGCGATCATGCTGATCTACGTGCTGCTGGGCACCGCGATGGAGGAGCTGTCCATGATCCTGCTCACGGTGCCGGTGTTCTTCCCGCTCATCGTGCATCTCGGCGTGGACCCGGTCTGGTTCGGCGTGCTGATCGTGGTCGTGGTCGAGATCGGCCTGATCTCCCCGCCCGTGGGCATGAACCTGTTCGTGCTCAAGACGCTGCTGCCGCGCGTGAGCACCGGCACCGTGTTCCGCGGCGTGGTGCCCTTCGTCACCATGGACTGCGTGCGCCTGGCGATCCTCGTCGCCTTCCCTGTCCTCTCCACCTACCTGCCCGGCCTGATGAAGTGAAGTAGCGGGGCCGGCCTAGATCTGGACTTTGGTGCCGAGCTCGATGACGCGGTTGGTCGGCAGCTTGAAGTAGTCGGCCGCGTTGCCGGCGTTGCGCGCCATCATCGCGAACAGCTTCTCGCGCCAGAACGCCATGCCGCTCGCCGGGTCGGCCACCGGCACCACCGTCTCCCGGCTGAGGAAGAACGAAGTGCTCATCATGTCGAACTCCAGCCCCAGCGTGGAGGCGATCTCCAGCGTCTGCGTGATGTCAGGCTCGTTCATGAAGCCGAAGTGCACGTTCATGCGCCAGCAGCCGTTGCCGAGCTTGGTGACGCGCACGCGCTCCTGGAACGGCACCCAGGGCTCGTCGACGACGCTGGCGGTGAGGAACACCACGCGCTCGTGCAGCACCTTGTTGTGGTTCAGATTGTGCAGCAGCGCGTGCGGCGTGGCGTCCGGGGTCGCGGTCAGGAACACGGCGGTACCCGGCACCCGGTGCGGCGGATCGACGAACAGCGAATCGAGAAACGGCTTGAGCGGCACCGAGGAGGACTTCAGCCGGTGGAACATGATGCTGCGTCCTTGCCGCCAGGTGGTCATCATCGTGAACACGATCGCGCCGATCGCCAGCGGGAACCAGCCGCCGTCCACCACCTTGAGCAGCGTCGCGCCGAAGAACGCGATGTCGATGGCCACGAAAAAGCCGGTCGCGAACGCGCAGATCCAGAGCGGATAGCGCCAGAGGTAGCGGATCACGAAGAAGGTCAGCAGCGTATCCACCATCATGGTCGCGGTCACCGCGACGCCGTAGGCCGAAGCCAGGCGCGAGGAGGAGCCGAAGCCGATCACCGCGGCCAGCACGGCCGCGAGCAGCAGCCAGTTGATGCCCGGGATGTAGATCTGGCCCTGCTCGCGCGCCGAGGTCTGCACCACGGCTATGCGCGGCAGGAAGCCGAGCTGGATCGCCTGCTTGGTCATCGAGTAGGCGCCCGAGATCGTCGCCTGCGACGCGATCACGGTGGCGACCGTGGCAAGGCCGACCATGGGATACAGCGCCCATCCCGGGACCAGCAGGAAGAACGGGTTCTGCACCGCTTCGGGCTGGTTGATGAGCAGCGCACCCTGGCCGAAATAGTTCAGCACCAGCGCTGGCCCGACCAGGCCGAACCAGGCGATGCGCACGGGCCCCTTGCCGAAGTGCCCCATGTCCGCGTAGAGCGCCTCGGCGCCGGTCACCGCGAGCACCACCGATCCCAGCACGACGAAGGACTCGGCGACATGCTCGGTGAGGAAGCTGATCGCGTAGGTCGGGCTGAGCGCGGCGAGCACGCCGGGATGCTGGACGATGCCGTACAGGCCGGCCGCGCCCAGCGCGAGGAACCAGGCGAGCGTGACCGGTCCGAACAGACGGCCGACCACGGCGGTGCCGCGCGCCTGGAACACGAACAGAGCCACGATCACCACCACCGCGATCGGCACCACGTAGGGCTTGAACGCCGAGGTGCCCACTTCCAGGCCCTCGACGGCCGACAGCACCGAGATCGCCGGCGTCAGCACCGCGTCGCCGTAGAACAGCGACGCGCCGAACACGCCGATCAGCAGCATCGGCGTGCGCCACTCCGGATGGTCCTTGATCGCCTGCGAGGCGAGCGCGAGCAGCGCCATGATGCCGCCCTCGCCGCGGTTGTCCGCGCGCATGATGAGCAGCACGTACTTGAGCGACACCACCGTCATCAGCGCCCAGAAGATCGTCGACAGGCCGCCGAGGATGTTCTGGTCGTCGAGCGCGATGCCGTGGCTCGGCGCGAAAGTCTCCTTGACCGCGTACAGCGGGCTGGTGCCGATGTCGCCGAAGACCACACCCAGCGCGAGCAGCGTCAGTGCTGGGGTCGTCGACTTCGTGAGGGACGCTCTGTGGGCCAGGGGAACAGAATTCTCGGAAGCGAGGGCGCGAAGTCTGCTCCTGCACCGCACAAAGCGCAAACTGCCACCCGCAAAACCTTGCAAGCCTGAATGAAATCAGGTAACTAGGGCACTTGCCGCGCACGAGGTGGAATTCCGTCACGAGACTGAAAACTTGGACAAGGCGCAATTCCTGGAGCGCGTGAGCCGCGAGATGGACGAGGACCTCGGGGTCCTCGACCTGTCGCCGCGCGAGGCGCTCGCCGCCTGCTGCCGCATCCTCGCCAAAGAAGGCCACGAATCCGGGCTGGCCGGCCAAGTCACCGCGGTTGGCGAAGCGCCGGGCAGCTGGTGGACGCTCAGATTCGGCCTCGGCTTCGAGGAGGCGACGGCCGAAAACATGGTGCTCGTCGACGAGGACCTCAAGCCGCTGTCTGGCGGGCGGGCGAACCCGGGCGTGCGCTTCCATGTCTGGATCTACCGCAAGCGCCCCGACGTGAAGGCAATCGTGCATACGCATGCACCGTTTGCTTCTGCTCTTTCTTGTACTTCTTCTTCTTTAAAAACAATACATATGGATAGCGCGATGCTGCACGGCACCGCGCACCTGCCCGAGTGGCCGGGCGTGCCGGTGGCCGATGACGAGGGCCGCATCATCTCGGGCGCGCTCGGCGCCGCGAAGACCATCCTGCTCGCCAACCACGGCCTGCTCGCGGCCGGTTCCAGCATCGAGGAAGCGACCTATCTCGCCGTGTTCTTCGAGCGCGCCGCGCGCATGCAGATCCGCGCCATGGCCGCGGGCGGCTTCAAGGAAGTGAAGCCCGCGCTCGCCGAAGAAGCGCGCGCCTTCCTGCTGCAGCCCTCGATCGTGCGCGGCACCTTCGCGTATTGGGCGCGCCGGGCCGCGTGAAGCGGCTCGTCGACACGCGCTATCTCGAAGACGCGCAGTACGACGAACTGATGTCGCTGCTGCGCCGGGCCCGCATCCCGGTGCACGAGACGCGCACCCACCTGCTGTCCTTCGGCGCGCTCTGGGTGCCGGACGAGTCGTTCGACCGCGCGCGCGAGATCCTGAGGAACGAATCCACGGCATTCGCGGCGCGCGCACGGCAAGAATGGGAGCGCGAATGGGAGCTCCAGCACCGCGGCTCGGCGCTGCGCTGGTTCGCCTACCGGTTGCTCAGCGATCCGATGGAGGTGCTGCTGCGCGTGCTGCTGCTCGCGCTCATACTCGGCGCGTTCCTGCTCTACCCGCTCTGGGTCATCCTGCGCTAGCCGGCCGGCCGGCCCGGCCGCGCAGGCGGTTCACCGTCTCCGGCTCGCCGCGGACGCGCAAGTACGCGCCGTCGCTTCCGGTACGCTCTTCGAGCACCTGGCAATTCGCGAAGATCTCCCCGCGCAGCTGCTGCGCCGACCAGGGCAGGAACAGCTCGGCCTCGACGAGGTCGCGCTGGAAGAACGCGATGATGGCGTCGCGCAGCCTGGCGACGTCGTCCGCGCGCCGCGCGCTCATCACGATGCAATCCGGATGCCGCGCGCGCAGCGCCGCTGCGTCGCCGCCGCAATCGATCTTGTTGAATACCAGCATGCGCGGCACCTCGCTGGCGCCGATCTCGTCGAGCACGCCCTCGGTGACCGCGAGCTGCCGCTCGTAGCCCGGATCGCTCGCGTCGGCCACGTGCAGCAGCAGCGAGGCCTCGAGCGCCTCGTCGAGCGTCGACTTGAAGGACGCGACCAGCCCGTGCGGCAGGTTCTTGATGAAGCCGACGGTGTCGCTGACCAGCACGCGCGGCACGCTCTCGGGCTGCAGCGCGCGCACCGTGGTGTCGAGCGTGGCGAACAGCTTGTTGGCGACCAGCACGGAGCTGCCCGTGAGCGCGCGCATCAGCGTGGACTTGCCCGCATTGGTGTAGCCGACCAGCGCCACGCGCGCCAGGCCTGGGCGCTCCTGCCGCCGCGCGCGCTGCGTGCTGCGCTCGGCGCCCATCGCGGCGAGCTCCTTCTCCAGCTCGGAAATGCGGTCGCGGATCTTGCGCCGGTCGAGCTCGGTGCGCGAC